>JAYTOX010000087.1:0-42733 GCA_043747595.1 Bacteroidota bacterium
TGATCTTTATCCATTGAATGTCGGCAATAGGGCTTGCTAAATGACCAACATTCAAAAGATAGCCTTTAAAAAAAGCGCTCTCAATCGTCATTTTTATCTACTTTTGCATCCATTCCAGTGAACGTCTACAATTCAATCGATAATTTTCCGGGAACAGCCAATGCGGTTGTAACCATTGGCACCTTTGACGGTGTTCATATTGGTCATCAGCAAATCATTCGTCATCTTCGAAAATTAGCTGCAGAGACCAAAGGTGAAACTGTGCTATTGACCTTTTTTCCACATCCGCGAATGGTTTTGCAACCCGACGATAACGATTTGAAGTTGATAACAACGATGGAAGAGCGCGAAGAGCTTTTGCGATCTTTTGGAATTGATCACTTAATAATTCAGCCTTTCAGCAAAGAGTTTTCAAGAATTTCAGCAACGGAATTTGTACGCGATCAATTGATACAACGGATCGGTATGAAAACACTAGTGATCGGCTATGATCATCATTTCGGTCGCAATAGAGAAGGATCATACAAGGATATGGAAGAGATGGCGCCTGTTTATGGGTTCCGTTTAGAAGAAATTAGCGAGCAAATGATTAACGATGTGGCTGTAAGTTCTACGAAAGTTAGAAAGTCGTTATTGGAAGGTGATATTGAAACGGCCAACAATTTACTTGGTCACCGTTTCTCTTTTCGGGGAAAAGTTGTTGAAGGCGATCGAATTGGCCGAACACTCGGATTTCCTACTGCCAATATTGAAATAGCTGAGCCCTATAAATTAATTGCGGGAAATGGAATTTACGCCGTTCAAGCGAAAGTACAGAATGTGATGCTAAATGGAATGTTGTACATAGGCAACAGACCGGCGGTCGGAGGAATTGATCGACGTATTGAGCTAAATATCTTCGATTTTGATTCGGAAATCTATCACGAAAACATTCAAGTTTTTTTAGTAAGTCGAATAAGAGGCGATATGCCTTTCATCGATCTCGAATCGTTGAAAGAAAAGATGAAGGAAGATAAAGTGATTGCAACAAAATTGCTTTCTTGACGTTTTGTAAGGATAAAATTATCGACATTGAAATTCATACTTGCTTTTTTGTTAATGTTGGTCACGTTTTATTGCAATGCGCAAGAAACGCAGTTAATCTATAACGACACTACCTATATTTATCGTTCCATATCAGAGGCAAGTGCTCATCCTGAAAAAGTATTTCGATTAAACCTTAGCAAGAAAAAAATTGATACGATTCCTGACCTAATTTATTCGATGACAAATTTGATTGAACTCGATTTGAGTAAAAATAAGATCGAAGAAATCTCACCGAGAATTGGTAATTTGGTAAATCTCGAAAAACTTTCGCTGGCGAATAATCAGTTGGTTCATTTGCCGAAAGCTATTGGACTACTTACGAATCTGAAATATCTGGGCTTAAATAGAAATGTATTAGAAGATCTGCCTGCAGAAATCGGCAATCTTGAAAATCTTGAAGTGTTAGAATTGTGGGATAATGAATTGAATGATGTACCCGATGAGATAAGTAAATTACAAAATTTAAAAGTTTTGGAAATAAGAGGTATTCTTTTTACCGATGAACAAGCTGCAAGAATAGATTCGCTCGTTACGAAGACAGCAAAAATATTAATATCTCCAAGCTGCAATTGTAAGTATTGAAAAAAACTTGCCATCCTTTTTTGAGAGATGGCAAGTTGAACTTCTGTTAAAATTTTATTGAAACACCAGCCAGCCAGTTAAGCTTTGCTTGAGGGTAATAAAAGTTATAGTCAATTCGGTTTCCAGAATTATAGTCACTGTATGAATAACCATTCGCACTATACACTTCGCTGAAAATATTGTTTAACATAAGCGTTAGTTCCAATGATTGTAATCCTTTGATAGGAACAGCATAGCTTCCTCTAAAGTTAGTGACAAAATAGCTGTCTAGTTTTCTAAGGTCGCTGGCTGTGTTGTCGAGATATTGCTTGCCAACATATTTTGTTGTTAATGCAAGGTTTATATTTTTTAATAATTTGTAATTCACCGCTGCTGCTGAAATAATTTTTGGCGTGAAACTTATATCAGTGTTTGAATAAGTAATTGGATGTTGCTCATATGTGTAAAAGTCGACTACATATTCAGTATACGTTTTGATTTTATTTTGACATACAGTCATGTTTGCAGAAAATCGTAAATCTTTTGTAAGTTGATACGTTAGTTGCGTTTCAATTCCTGCTCTGTAGCTGTTCAAGACACTTTCGCGGATTGGAGTACCGACATCATTTATTTTTCCGGTTAGGATTAATTGATTTTGGTAATTCATATAGTAACCATTGAACGTTATATTTAATTTAGTGTTTTCATAAGAGTAGCCTGCTTCGTAGTCGATCATTTTTTCAGACTGCGGACGAGTACTTGAAGTTGAAGCTAAATAATCATCGCGTACCGGTTCTTTATGTCCTTGCCCAACATAAAAATAAAAATCATTTTTAGAATTAAGATGATAGCTGAGCCCAACACGCGGATTAAAGAAGCTAAGTTTTGCATTGGCGTCACCGTTTTCAGGAAGTTTGCTATAGGTATAATTAATCATTCTTTGTTGAAGATCTATTGTTGCAGAAAGTTTGGAGTTGACTTTGTAAACTGTTTTCAAATAAAAATTTACATCAGTTTTATTTGCAGTATCGTCATAATATCTGTAAGGATATGTTCCGATCGGTAAAATTGTTGCGGCAATTATTTCGTTGTAATGTTGTCCGACGTATTTATTTTCTGCGCCACCTAATTTAATATCCCAAGCATTTTTTGAATAATCGAGTGAAAAAGTACTACCATAGAAATCATTCGAAAGCCATTTTCTACGAGTTATATCTGCGCTGTCAATCGTAGCTCCGTTGACATCAAAATTTGGCAATCCGTAATCGGCGAATTTACTCGCCGATTTAAATTCTTCATAGTATCCTTTACCACGAGTATAATGCAAGCCGACATTCGCAGTGAGCGACGAATTAATAGTTCGTGAATAAAACAATTGATAATAGTCTTGTTGATAGTTGTCGGTCTGATTATCGTAGTAATGTTTATTGCCATTCGAATCATAATACTCGCCTGCGGGATTGTAAGTGCGATTCGTATTAATTGAATCTTGAGTAACGCCATACCAAGCCTGGTATGTTTTTTCTTTTCCGGTAATAATAACCGCACGCAAAAATTGTTTGCTGTCGTAATATCCGCCACTCAAATACATAGATCGAAGAGCAGAAGTAGCACGATCGATGTATCCATCGGAGTTTATCATCGACATTCTTCCGTCGATGGTAAAATGATTATTTAAAACACCGGTGCCAAAAGAAACGCTGTTTTTATTTGTGTTGAAAGATCCAAACGATGATGAAACAGAGCCGTATGGATTTTGAGTGATTTTAGTAGTTTGAAGATTAAGACTTGCTCCAAAGGCTCCTGCTCCATTTGTAGAGCTACCTAATCCACGTTGAAATTGTATGTTGTCAGTCGAAGCAGCTATGTCAGGAAGGTCGACCCAATAAACAAGATGAGCCTCAGCATCGTTCACGGGAATTCCGTTGATGGTGACATTTACACGTGATGCATCGTTACCACGAACACGGATGCCGGTATACCCAACACCGGAGCCGGCATCGGAAGTTACGACAACTGATGGTAAGTTTTCAAGAAGGATAGGAAGGTCTTGACCGAGATTATTTTTTGTTAATTCCTCTTTAGAAATATTATTATAAGCCGCTCCGGTATTTTTGTCGACGCGAGATGAATTAATCGTTACTTCTTCGGCTAAATAAGTTTTAGCGTCTAATGTAAAATTGTTTTCAGCTGCACTTGTTAAAGCAATAGTTTTCGTTTCAAAAGCGATATGGGAAACTGTTGCGGTATAGTTTTTTTCTTTTAGTGAATTAAAAATAAAATGACCGGCGGCGTCTGTTGAAGTGTTGTTGAACGAGCCATCAATTTTAATGTTTGCACCTACAACGGGGGAGTTGTCTTTGCCATTTTTAATTGTTCCTTGCAAAATATTTTGTGCATAGGAATTGATGTGTACTACATTTAAGATGAGTAATACAATCGCATGAAGCGCGACTTTAAATTTGGTTTGTTTCATTTGGAATTAATCCATTAGGTTGAATATGAGTGCAAGATGGGAGCAAGCACTTTAAAAATATATTACCTTATTCCCTTCGCAGGCATTATCCTGAACAGGTTTTGTGGGTATGATCTCAGCCCTTTTTGTATAAAAAGCACCCCATAGACGCGCCAAAGATATTAAAAGAAATTACAAATTGCAGTTTCATTTTAAAAAGAAAAATAGTTGTCCATTTTTGTACAATTGCATACTTTGGTTGAAATATTTCACAACACATAATGAAAAAAGCCATCTTAATCTTCCTCTTGCTCTTTGTTTGCAACCTAGGATTTAGTCAAAAATATTACATGGGGATAGGTGGAAGAGTGGGAAAATTTCACTCAGGGTTTTCGCTGAAGTATTTTCTGAATACCGACAATGCAACCGGGCTTCAATTGGAGGCGATGTATGCAAATATTGCATCCGGAGGTGGAGTTGTAAAAGGATTTTTGATTAAACAGCTGCCTTTTAAAATTCCAATTATACAATTGCCGCTCGACTTCATTGCAGGAGTCGGTGCGCATGCCGGGTATTTCCCTAAAAATGTAAGAGGCTATTACAAAACAGTGAATGGAGATGCAAGTTATTATACTAACTCTGTAGTGACTATTGGTGCAGATATCACCGTGCAAATTGAATATAAAATCCCTAGAGTGCCAATCACTTTTACCATCGACGTAGTGCCCTTCTACGAATTCGTAAACCGCGGTCCGGAAGTAGTAGATTTTGGCGCCACGCTGCGTTATGTATTTAAATAGAGGCTGAGTGTTTCAATTTTCAATTTTCTTACTTCTTACTTCTTACTACTTACTTCTTACTTCTTACTTCTTACTTCTTTTAAGTGAATAGTGAGTGGTAATTGGTGAGTGAAAAAAATGAAGCGCAACCTTCAACCTTCATACTTCTTACTTGCTCATTAGCAACTTGTCCACCGCTTCTTTTGCAAGATTAAAACGATCTTCCTTCATTCCATTTATTATTTTATAGTTGAAAGAATTGTCGTCAAGAATTTTTTTGTACCAATCGAAAAAAAAGAGTCTTCTGCTTTCATTCTCTCTAACGTTGTCAGCAACAAACGGAATATCGGGTGTGGTGAGCAAATATAAGTCGTAACTATTTTTTGTAATTTCATGATCAATCCACTCGGGACATTCGTTGAATTTGTCGAGCATCCAGACCTTCCCATTGATGGCTTCGTTGTCGGTAAAAATAATTTTGTTTGCATTCAAAATAAATTCCTTTTCTAATTTAATTTGTTCTTTGATGCAATGCAACACATCATCTTTTGTATAGGTGCGTTGAAGGTTGCCAATGTAATCGCGAGCGAATTCAGGCACCCAAACTGTTTTATAATGCTCTGCAAGTAAATGGCACAACGTACTTTTTCCGGTCGATTCCGGTCCTATCAGTGCAACTCGTTTCATTGAATAAGATGTTCGTTTGTTTTTACTTTTTTCCAATTGTACCAACCGTTTATTGCAAGTATAAGAAAAAGCAAATATAAAATTGAAGTGAGAGTAAGGCCTTTGTAAATATAAAGAGGAATATAAATTATGTTTACTACCATCCATAAAAGCCAATTCTCAATCATTTTTTTTGCAATCATCCACTGGGCAATCAGACTAAGGATTGTTAGAGCTGCATCTAAATATGGTAATGAAGCATTCGTATAGTGTGATAAGAAAACTCCTAGAGCAATTGTTGAAAGTACGCCTATTATTACTAATTTTTTAGCCAACAAAATAGAAACAGTGCGAATCTCTTCTTTCTCATTCTTTGATCTATTCCATACCATCCATCCGTAAACTAGAAGTATGAGATATATGATTTGAAGTAGGGCGTCGGCGTACAATCGAACATTTTCACTCTGAAAAAGATATGCGTAAATTAAAACATTTACGATTCCAATTGGAAAACAAAGTATGTTTCTACGAATGGTAAGCCAAACGCCAAGTATGCCGGTAATAAATCCGAAAATTTCTAGGTATGATGTTTCCTGACCAAATAAAAATAAAGAAGTTGTCAAGGAGCTTGTTAATTATAATTATGATGTTGTCTTCGAATTACTGAACTGTATAATAGTGCGGAATTACTATACGGTAAGAAAACAAGTTGAGATTAATTTGTTTGCAAACTTTGAATTGATTGCGCAATCTGTTTAATAATTGCCGGATCTTTTTCGGTTGCATTTCCAATTACAATTACATCTGCACCTGCATTGCAAAGTTCTGCAGCTTTTTCACCATTTACAATTCCTCCTCCCACAATAATGGGAACGTCTATGTTTTTTCTTATCGACAAAATCATTGCAGGAGAAACAGGAAATTTAGCGCCACTTCCGGCATCTAAATAAATTAATTTCATTCCCAACATTTCTCCGGCCATTGCTGTACAAGCTGCGATATCGTTTTTGTCGTGAGGAATTGGTAATGTATAACTCATATAACTCACCGAGGTTGGATTGCCGCTATCAATCAGCATATATCCAGTTGAAATTGTTTCTAGTTTTTTTTGTTTGATCAATGGCGCAGCCAATACATGTTTTCCAATAAGCAATTCCGGGTTTCTACCACTAATTAATGAAAGGAAAAGAATAGCATCGGCAGCGTCTGAGAGCTGCATGGTATTTCCTGGAAATATGACAACAGGAATGGATGAACTTCTTTTCAAAATTTCTACACATGCTTCAAATGAATCGGTCATTAAGATACTACTGCCAACAAAAAAGTAATCGACTTCGGCATCTACTGCTGTTTCAACTAATCGAATGCACTCTGCAGGTGAAGATCGGTCAGGATCAATCAATACAGCGAGCATTTTTTTACCTTTCTGTTTTTTATGGAGTATGTCGGATAGAATATTCATTGTTGAGAATTATCGTGGCAATAAAGATAGTTATTATTGCTTGAATAGTATTTTGTTAATTTGATGTTCCCCATGAGATCATGAAAGAATCCATTTTTTCAAAGTAGATTGTGTATGTGTTTTCAAAACCAATTTTTGTAATAGCAGCAGCAAGTTGACCTTTTTCTTTCGTTTCAAAATTATAAGTAGTCAAGTGTTTTTTGAAATCGAGATCGCCAATACTATGTATTTTGTAAAGTATTTCTTTTGCCCCCCAAACAATTTGAAGAGTATCTCTTGTGGGTTTTTCGCCTAAATATTTTTTTTCTGATTCATTGAGAAATTTATTCGACAACATAAATATTCGGTCGTCGATTGTTTCAATGTCGATTCCCCCGGCATTAAACTCGCCGGTAATCATTGCGACGTATTCTTTGGAGTGTGATATAGAAATACCTCGATCGTTGAGATGTGGTTTGCCATTCTTATCATAAAAAAGAACATAATCTTGTTCAGGATAAATCGTTTTCAAAAGTGCTCTTACTGTTAGGTATTCTTTTTTGCGGCTATCGCTTTTGAACGAATGGAAAGTAACTAATTCGCCCGACGATAACTTTGCAAGCGAAAGCAGTTCATCGAAGTCTTCGGTGATTTGCCAAATGGCGATAAAACAAGAAAGGTGTTCTTTTTGGTGAACAATTGGCATTCGAGCGTGTTAAGAGATGCAAGATTATATAAAATAATTGGCTTGTCAAGAAGAGTCTATTGGTTCTTAAAGACCTATTCTTTATCTTGCGGCCTGAAATTCAACACTTAATAAACTATAAACAATGGCTAATACAGCAACATCAGTAGACAAATTCGTGAAATACAAGGTAAAAGACATCTCATTGGCGGCTTGGGGTCGTAAAGAGATCAAATTAGCAGAAGCAGAGATGCCGGGTTTAATGGCTTTGCGTGCTGAATATGGTCCACAGAAAGCATTAAAAGGTGCTAGAATTGCCGGTTGTCTTCACATGACAATTCAAACTGCAGTTTTAATTGAGACATTAGTTGAATTGGGAGCAGAGGTCACTTGGTCTTCTTGCAACATTTTCTCTACACAAGATCACGCTGCTGCTGCGATTGCTGCTGCGGGTATTTCGGTTTATGCTTGGAAAGGTATGAATGCGGAAGAGTTTGACTGGTGTATTGAGCAAACATTATTTTTTGGAGAAGATCGTAAGCCATTAAATATGATACTTGACGACGGAGGAGATCTTACCAATATGGTATTTGATAAATATCCTGAGTTAATTAAAGACATCAAAGGACTTTCAGAAGAAACAACAACAGGCGTTCACCGTTTGTATGAGCGCATGCAAAAAGGTACACTTCCAATTCCGGCAATCAACATCAACGATTCGGTTACGAAGTCGAAGTTCGATAATAAATATGGTTGTCGTGAGTCATTAGTAGATGCGATTCGTCGTGCTACTGATTTAATGTTAGCAGGTAAAGTTGCAGTAGTAGCAGGTTTTGGTGATGTAGGTAAAGGATCGGCAGACTCATTGCGTGATGCAAAAGTTCGTGTAATCGTTACCGAGATCGACCCTATCTGTGCATTGCAAGCTGCTATGGAAGGTTATGAAGTGAAGAAAATGGCTACTGCGATAAAAGAAGCAGACATAGTTGTTACTGCAACAGGAAATTGCAATATCATAACAGGAGAGCATTTCAAGGCGATGAAGCACAATGCAATTGTTTGTAACATTGGTCACTTCGACAATGAGATAGACATTGCATGGTTAAATAAAAACTTTGGAGCATCGAAAGAAGAGATCAAGCCGCAAGTAGATAAATATACACTTGATGGAAAAGACATCATTGTACTTGCAGAAGGCCGTTTAGTGAATTTAGGTTGTGCAATGGGGCATCCGTCGTTTGTAATGTCGAATTCATTTACGAATCAGACGTTAGCACAGTTAGAGTTGTGGATGAACACCGATAAATACGAGAATAAAGTTTATGTGCTTCCGAAGCATTTAGATGAGAAAGTAGCTCGTTTACATTTAGCGAAAGTTGGAGTAGAGTTAGAAGAGCTAACAGACTTCCAAGCAAATTATATTGGAGTACCTAAAAATGGTCCATACAAAAGCGATGCATATCGTTATTAAGAATTAGTTTATAAAACTAAAAAGGGCAATGAAGATTTTTCTTCGTTGCCCTTTTTTTTTGAGGGGTTAATTGAGAGTAGCTGATGGTGAAATGTATTCGGTGGGTTGCAAATCTTAAAGTGTCACTGGCAGAAGACAACTCAAGAATCATAACAAGCACTTCGTAATCGGCACTTGTAATCGGTGAATGATTATCATTGTGTCAAGTTGAGATATTTTTTTAAACGTTCAGCTTATGGTAATCGACTGTTGTTTTTAACTTTCAATGTTGAGTTTCTTTTATTGGGCTAGTGCTGGCTTGTTTCAGTGTCTGACAATCCACAAAAAAAGGCGACTCTTTCGAATCGCCTTTTTTAAGTTAGAAAGGTATTTAATTATCTCATTAAAATTAATCGTCCGCTATGTAAGTTGCTATTTGTAACCAACTGATAAATGTATATTCCGGATGGTAAATCGGATCCGTCGAAGGTTACCGTATACTGATTTCCTGAAATTACATTTTCATCGAACAACTTAGCAACCAATGTTCCAGTCATGTTGTAAACCTCCAATGTTACTTTCGCATCTTTATCGAGTTTTGCAAACTCAATTGTAGTTGTAGAAGTAAATGGGTTCGGATAAGTTTTGATAACTAATTCGTCTGTTTCAAACTGGTCGGTTAGAGGAGAAGAAGAAGTACGAGCAAGTTGAGGACAAACCAAGAAATGATTGTCTTTTACTCCATCATCGAAATTCTCGTTGATCTTACTTACTACATCATTCAGAGTTGAAAAAGAATAAGCACTATAGCAACCACCTAATTTTTTGTTTGCTTCAATAAGTACATTCTTTACACTCCATCCTGCAAATGTTCCGCTAGCTATAATTAAATCTTGTAAGTGGGTAGTAGCCGGACTGAAATTCGCATAGTAGAGATCGAATCCAACAGAAATAGTAAGAGTCACCACTTGCCCTGCAAAAACGTTTGAGTATGATCCACCCGGATTTACTAATGTACCGGCTGGAAGTGCTCTTGGTGTAGATCCTGAAGGTAGGAAATCGGTTACTGCTCTTGCATTCGTTAATTTCAATTTGTTTCCGGTCGCGCATCCTACTGTTAAATAGTTTGGTGCAGGGAATGCAGCACTGAAGTTTGTTGTCAAGTAGCTACCCGGATTTTTTCCGTGCGGCTCTGCGCCCCATCCACCTTGTGTTTGAGTTCTGAATCCTTGACAAGAAATAATAACACTACATGAAGTTGTAGCAGTACACTGATGCGCATCTGTAACAATTAATGTATATGTTCCTGTTGACGAAACATTGATGTTTTGTGTTGTGTATCCTCCCGGCGACCAGTTATATGAATATGGCATTGTGCCACCCGATGGCGATGATGAAATCGAAGCAGGAGAATTGCTCGACATACAAGTAACTGTAAGTGCAGCTGGTTGAGTGATCGTTACAGAAGTAGAAGAAGTACAACCGTGTGCATCTGTTACTGTGTAGGTATACGTACCTGCCGCTAAATTTGATTTCAGTCCGGTACCTGTATATGGTGCAGTACCTCCTGAAGCAGTTACATTCGCTGAGCCACTATTTCCGCCATTACAACCTACATTAGAGTTTACAGAAGACGCTGCAATTAGTTCGGTAGGTTGAGTGATCGTAACTGAAGTTGTCGCTGTACAACCGTGTGCATCTGTAACTGTGTAGGTATACGTTCCGGCAGCAAGATTAGATTTTAATCCGGTGCCTGTATATGGAGCTGTTCCGCCTGTAGCAGATACCGTTGCAGAGCCATTGCTTTCGCCATGACAATTCACGTTGCTATTAACAACCGACGAAGCATGTAGAGAAGTAGGCTGTGTAATTGTAACAGAAGTATTCGAAGTACAACCGTGTGCATCTGTAACTGTGTATGTGTAAGTGCCGGCAGCTAAATTTGATTTCAAGCCCGTTCCTGTATAAGGAGCCGTACCACCCGAAGCTGTTACGTTAGCAGATCCATCATTTCCGCCGTTGCAATTTACATTTGTTACAACAGATGAAGCAGCTAATAATCCCGAAGGTTCCGTGATTGTAACAGAAGTAGTAGCGGTACAACCGTGTGCATCTGTTACCGTGTATGTATAAGTTCCTGCGGCCAGACCTGATTTTAGTCCATCACCTGAATAAGGAGCCGTTCCACCAGAAGCAGAAACAGTAGCTGAACCGTTGTTATTTCCATTACAACTTGCATTGCTGTTTACTACAGATGATGCATGAAGTTCTGTTGGTTGAGTAATCGTAACCGAAGTAGAAGAAGTACAACCGTGTACATCTGTTACTGTGTAATTATAAGTTCCTGCAGCAAGATTAGATTTTAATCCATCGCCAGTATAAGGTGCAGTACCACCGGAAGCGGTAACTGTAGCTGATCCGTTGTTTCCTCCAAAGCAACTTACGTTAGAGCCCACCGAAGATGCAGCAATTAGTTCGGAAGGTTGAGTGATCGTAACAGAAGTAGTCGCTGTACAACCATGTGCATCTGTTACAGTATATGTATAAGTTCCTGCAGCAAGATTAGATTTTAATCCGGTGCCTGTATATGGAACTGTTCCGCCTGTAGCAGATACTGTTGCAGAGCCATTGCTTTCGCCATGACAATTTACATTGCTGTTCACAACTGATGATGCGTGAAGCACAGTTGGTTCAGTAATCGTAACAGAAGTATTCGAAGTACAACCGTGTGCATCTGTAACTGTGTATGTGTATGTGCCGGCAGCTAAATTTGATTTCAAGCCCGTTCCTGTATAAGGTGCCGTACCACCTGACGCTGTTACGTTAGCTGATCCATCACTACCACCGTTGCAATTTACATTTGTTACAACAGCTGAAGCAGCTAATAATCCGGAAGGTTCAGTGATTGTTACAGAAGTAGTAGCGGTACAACCGTGTGCGTCTGTTACCGTGTATGTATAAGTTCCTGCAGCCAGACCTGATTTTAGTCCATCACCTGTATAAGGAGCTGTTCCACCTGAAGCAGAAACAGTAGCCGAACCATTGTTGTTTCCATTACAATCTGCATTACTGTTTACTACAGATGAAGCATGAAGTTCTGTAGGTTGAGTAATTGTTACTGAAGTAGAAGAAGTACAGCCGTGGGCATCTGTTACTGTGTAAGTATAAGTACCTGCGGTAAGATTAGATTTTAATCCATCGCCTGTATAAGGTGCGGTTCCACCAGAAGCAGAAACTGTAGCAGAGCCATTATTTCCACCAAAGCAACTTACGTTAGAGCCAACAGAAGATGCAGCAATAAGTTCAGTTGGTTGAGTGATTGTAACAGAAGTTGTAGCTGTGCAACCGTGTGCATCTGTAACTGTATATGTATACGTTCCGGCTGCAAGATTAGATTTTAATCCGGTGCCTGTATATGGAGCTGTTCCGCCTGTAGCAGATACTGTTGCAGAGCCATTGCTTTCGCCATGACAATTCACGTTGCTATTAACAACCGATGATGCATGTAGAACCGTTGGCTCGGAAATAGTAACGGAAGTGCTCGAAGTACAACCATGTGCGTCCGTAACAGTATAAGTGTACGTGCCGGCTGTGAGATTAGATTTCAAACCTGTTCCTGTATATGGAGCTGTACCTCCTGAGGCAGTCACGTTTGCAGATCCATTGTTACCACCGTTGCAACTTACATTTGAAGCAACAGATGATGCAGCGACTAATTCTGTCGGCTGAGTAATTGTTACTGAAGTAGAAGAAGTACAGCCGTGTGCATCTGTTACTGTGTACGTATACGTTCCTGCGGTAAGATTAGATTTTAATCCATCACCTGAATAAGGAGCAGTACCACCGGAAACTGTTACAGTTGCTGATCCGTTATTTCCTCCGTTGCAACTAACATTAGCGCCAACTGAAGATGCAGCAATAAGTTCAGATGGTTGAGTGATTGTTGCAGTGGCTGTAGCTGTACATCCATTTGCATCTGTCACCGTGTAAGTATATGTTCCTGCAGCAAGATTCGATTTTAATCCATCGCCTGAATAAGGAGGTGTACCACCGGTAGCTGATACAGTTGCAGAACCATTGCTTTCTCCATGACAATTCACGTTGCTGTTTACAACGGCTGATGCAATAAGAGCAGATGGCTGAGTAATTGTCACTGACGTACTAGCTGTACACCCATTTGCATCTGTTACTGTGTATGTATAAGTGCCTGCAGTTAAATTTGATTTAAGACCTGTTCCTGTATAAGCAAGAGTACCACCGCTGGCAGTAACATTTGCTGATCCATTATTCCCGCCGTTGCAACTTACATTGGAAGCCACAGAAGATGCTGCAATAAGTTCAGTTGGTTGAGTGATGGTAACCGAACATGTAGTTGAACAGCCGTTAGCATCTGTAATTGTATAGGTATATGAACCTGCAGCAAGATTAGATTTCAATCCTGTTCCGGTGTAGGGTGCTGTTCCACCTGAAGCTGATACGGTAGCTGAACCATTCGTACCTCCATTACAACTTACATTTGAGTTAACCGTACATGTTGCATTAATACCGGCAACTGTTACATGTTGCGAACAAGTACTAGTACTTCCGAGCGGTCCGGTTACTGTAATTTGAAGGTCGAACCCACCGGCAGTTGTCCCGGCGTTTACACTTACCGTTGGGTTAGTAGAAGATCCAACTATACTTGCATTGGATGTATTATTAATTACAGCCCAAACGTATGTATACCCTGTTCCTGCAGGGCCGGTATAAGTATTCACAGAACCTGTACATACACTAAATGAACCTGTAATATTACAAGTAGGAGGAAGTACAGCTGCGGCAGATAGCGATCGGTCTTGATTACCACCTGATCCATCTATAGCGATCAGTCTGGTGTGATAAGGAGAACCACTAATTCCGCCTGCAGAATTTCCAATGCCCCAATCGGTTCCGCGACCTATATGACCACCCCATGAAAACACAACTGTTGCATTTGTTGTGGTAAAAGTAATTCTCATTCTACACGCTGATTGAGGTTGTGTAAGATCCCCACCTGCAGGATCAGAACCGTCAGTGATATATACTAAACTTACAATTGAAGTACCATTATACATTGTCATCATACGTTACAAAGCAGGAAGAGCATTAAACGCAGAAATTGGTTGAGATAAACCACCTACAGTTCCTGCTGTTGTGTTAACAATAGGTGCTGGAACAGGAAACGTAATTAAACTTGGTGCAACTAAACCTGTACTGTATAATGGGTCTATGTCTTCTGCTTCATGACCATACTGTGTGATGTGTGGTTCTAAGCGATTATAAGTTGTGATAAAATCAATTGCATTCGCACTGCTATGTCTTGTGTCCCATTCTATATCTAATGTATGGGTTCCAGCTGCA
Organism: Bacteroidota bacterium; assembly: GCA_043747595.1. GTDB lineage: Bacteria > Bacteroidota > Bacteroidia > AKYH767-A > 2013-40CM-41-45 > JADKIH01. The sequence goes on from JAYTOX010000087.1 coordinate 14,503, forward strand.
AGACCGGTTACAACTATTCTATAAGGTACAGAATAGCCTTCTACATAATGCGAATTACTTGAGCCTGCATTTCCATTTACCCAAGCAATTGGATTTGTCGGACTTGAAGCACTTCCATTACGAGCTTGATCAAGATTGGCTGCTGCATCTGTAAAAACAGTTTGTGCAAACATACCTGATGATTGGCCCTCTGCACTGGCAATGAGAGTTAAGTCGAGTGATTCAAGGCATACATACCAATTAGTCGTAAAGTTACCTGAACCATCAGCAAGTATTACCCAGTTGGTAATACATGAATTGAACCATGGGTCTCCATTAGCTTTGGTAACACTTATTGTTACTGATTCACCGGGTGTAAAGCCACTGCCGGTAAAAACTGCTTTTGACCCGGGCCAATAATCACTCCGGTCCGTAGAAATAGATTGAGCATTAATTGTGTTAATACTTAGAATTCCTAAAATTAAAAAACTCAGTAATAACATTAATGATAATCGATTGACGCTAGATTTTTTTTTGTGCAATGAAGGCGCCATTTCATTGTCTGATTTGGTAAATTGTGGTTTCATGAAAAAGTTGTTTTAAGGGTTAATATAATTGGGTTAATGAATAATAAAAAGAATGAAAGGGATTGTTTGATCGGGTAAAAAAACTGCTTAAGAATCCCTAAACCAATTGATAAATACTCTACTCAATAGGAAATGAAATTAGAATAATTTTCAAGTTTACAAAAGTTGTTTTAAAAATAATTGAATATTTTTTGGCGAAGCATCTAATAAGCTTGGTAAATTTTTTTTTTTCGCAAAGCTTTTTTTATTAAAAAAAATAGACAATTATAATTTTGTAATACTTGAAAAGGCCTATAAACAGTGCTTTTTGGGCCTTGTCGTATTTAAGAAGCAGGCGAATAAAGTTTTCAACAGTTTTTGTAAAATAAGGTATTCGAACTCAAGATTTCAATTTATCGGAAATCAAAATCGTAGCGATGATGGCCAATTGCTGCATCAACAAGGGCTTTTGACGCAAAGAGTAAAAACGGTTTTTCTTTTTTTATTAACTTAATTTAAAAAAATGAAATTATTTTTTAATCAATATTAATATGCCACTTAAATTCAATGAAATAATTTAGTGCTATAAATCATAAAAAAAAATTGTTTTTTTTTCTCAATAGGTGACTCACATCATAAGGTATTTCCTGTCCTGCGATTATTTTTATCCAACGAAATTTTAATTCGTTATCCTATGAAAAAGAACTCAAAAGTTATGTTCGTCGCTGTAGCTGTAATGATGCTGAGTGCTTGTAATAATTCAAGTACCGATCAAACAGAATCTACTGCGACAACTTCTCAAAGTCCGGCAGGGGCAGGTCAATCAGGCGTACAAGACGATGTATCAGCAAAAAACATTGTTCAAGTAGCAATTGGGAGTAAAGACCATTCAACTTTAGTTGCTGCTGTAAAGGCTGCAGAGTTAGTTGATGTTTTAAGCAATGCCGGTCCCTTTACAGTATTTGCTCCAACCAATGCAGCTTTCGACAAATTGCCTGCCGGTACAGTCGATGGTTTGTTGAAGCCTGATCAAAAGGAAGCGCTACAAGATATTCTCCAGTACCATGTTTCTGTTGGTGTTTACCAATTGGACGCTTTTCAAGATGGACAAACAATTGGGCAGGTGAATGGAGGCGATATTAAGATCACAAAAAAAGATGGAAAAATAATTATTAATGGTGTAGCAACTATTGTTGCATCGGTTCCTGCTTCAAATGGAATCATTCATGTAATAGATGCTGTACTTCTTCCTCCTAAATAATTTTGTTTATTTAATTTGTATTAAATCCGTAAAACTCCTTTTTCACAAAAGTGATTTTTACGGATTTTCTTTTTTCGAAAAAATTATTGTCGTAAAATTTTTATTTGCATAATCGTTGAAATACTTAATGCTCTTTGTTTAGCCGTTTCAGCATTTGGACCTTGAAACAATTCATCGATTGTCTTTAAAAAGAGTAACGTCCACTGATTAAAATGCGATACTTCTAATTGGTGAAGTGAATGAATATGTTTATGGATATTCATCGTGTCGCCGGAATAGTTTCCTGTATGAAAAATTGCGTTTTCCCAGAAGTTAACCATGATCGGTATATGCTTTTCCCAATTTATTTTTATTACTTCGGTAAAGAACACCCCTATCTTTTTATCGCTAGTTGCCTTTGAATAAAAACTTCTTATAGCCAATTCTAAATCAACTCTTGATTCTATATCATGTTTCATAACTCTTGCTAAATTTATAAATCTTTATTCTTAAATTTTATTGTCGATCTCCACAGGGGAATATTAACCCAAGTAAGCAACGCTACTATGGAAATAATAAATCCAAGCGTTGTTCCGAAAAATTGTTTGAAAACAGCTCCCGTATATCCCATCAGTGCAGAAACATCTAATCGTAAAAGAATTACAATTCTGCTTAAATCTATTGGGTTAAGCGCGCTTACTACCATCATTATTTTTTCTAACGGATAATCTGCAAATTGAAACAAAAGAAATAAAACTAATCCGTCAAATAGCAATGCAAAATAAAGCCAAAGTAAGATTGCTTTCCCTATTCCTTTGGCCTTATCTCTTGTTGCAACAGTTGCAAGCATTGAAATTGCTACGAATATTATGGAAAGCAAACTTCCTGTAATTGCCATTATTAATCCTGTAGACGTAGGCTCATAAATCATTAGTGGAATTCCGCAACCTAACAAGAATGCTAGTGTGAGTGAAATTGATAAACCCGTAAATAAACTCAGCCAAATAAATTTACGCTTCAGAGGCTGACAAACAAGTAATTCTATAAACTCTGCAGAATTATAGATGTAAATAGTCGAGAATATAATTGACACAAGAGGTACTATGAATAATAGCAGATTCAATAAGCTCAATAGCCCTTTAGCTGAGTTGTCTTCTAAGCTGAAAACACTAAACGAAACAAGAAACAAAAAAGCAGTATAGACTAACATTATTTTGTTTCGTAAAATATCGATCACCACATATTTTATTATCTTATTCATTAGTTTTTATTTAGTGTGAAAGAAGATATCACCTTCGATAGTTTAGTTTGTCCGGTTTCGGCTTTCAAGGTTTCAATATTTTTATGAAAGAGTAGTTTTCCATCTTGCATATAGATTAATTGAGTAATAAGATCGTCTAGTTCACTTAAAACATGTGATGTTATAAGTATCAGCTTCCCTTTAATTTTTTCGCGAATAATTTTCTCTTTTAATATTTCTGAAGAAAGAGGGTCCAGTCCTGCTGTTGGTTCATCGAGAATTAAAACTTCCGGATTAAATAAAAATGCTAACGAAGCGCTCACTTTTTGTCGTGTTCCTCCGGAAAGTGTTCGCATTCTTTTATTCTTCATTTGGTCCAGATGAAAAGAATAAAAGAGTTCTTCGTCTAATCCTGGCGAATCTTTTTTTCTGATATCTTTCATCATATCGAAAATTTGACCAATCGTCATATTGTCGGGGTATCTTCCAATCTGAGGCATATAACCAATATCGTTTCTATATTGCCAATCGTTTGCTATATTTTTTTTCTTGAAAATTATGGTACCGCTATCCGGAACCACCATTCCTAGTACACATTTTATCAATGTGGTTTTTCCGCTTCCATTTGGCCCAATCAATGCAATACATTGTCCTTTGTCGCAACTGATAGTAACTTCATCAAGTGCTATTAGTTTTCCAAAGCTTTTCGATACATTAAAAATTTCGATCATAATTTTACCGGTTTCATAAATGGTGATTCATCTTTTAAATTTTCCGGTATAAGAGTCGGAACAACCTTTTCAGTTTTATCTAGAAGAGAAACTATAATACTTCTAAAGAGCATCATGGCTTGCGGATTATTTTCAATGATCATCGAGAACATACTTATTGGACGGTATGGAACATCGCCATGTGCATCTTTATTCAAATCGTAGCCCTCATATTTGTCCCAATAGTTATTGTTAAATGTATTCAGTACTAATGTTCCGTTTGTGCCTACATCAAAAGTATTGCCTATAAAATTATTATTTTTAACGGTTACATCCATGCAGCTGGCTTGTATTTTTAATGCCCAGCCATTATTCTGGAGTATATTATTTTTCAATTCAACACGATTTACACCTTCCATATAAATAGCGCTCGTATTTTTAAGGAAGCGATTCCCTTCAATATAACTATCGGAAATTTCTTTAAGCAATAATCCAAAAGCTGCATCGCCCCAGTTTAATTCGAAAATATTATTAAACATTTTTACTTTATGAGTGTACATAACCGCTACACCTGCGCCATTTTCACTAAACACATTTGATATGTATGCATCGTTATGTGAAAACATAAAATGTAGTCCATAACGTATATTTTTTTGAGAAACGTTTCTCCAGATAACTGAATTGGTTACAAATTCAAAATAGATACCATCACGATGACCTGTAATTGTATTTGCAATAATTTGCATGCTGTCACTTTTCCAGCAATGGATTCCATTTCCGATTTCTTGTTCTTGTTTTCCATAAGAAGTAAGTTTGTTGTTTTTAATTATACAGGAAGTGGAATATTGAGCATAAATTCCAAAAAAAGTATCGTCGATAACATTATTTTCTATCAATACATTTTTTGAATCATATATTTTAATTCCAGCCGGATCTTCAAGTGTTGAGTATCCTGAATGTTGAATAATGAAACCATTTAGTGTAACATTATTTGCTTTGATAGAAATTACCTCGTATTTTTTTTCGCCATCTATACGTGGAAAATTTATTCCGATAAGTACGATAGATTTGTCAATTATGAGATTTTTTTCGAAATAGATTCCCGGTTGTACAAGAATCGTGTCGCCCTGACTAGCAAATTTTATTGCATTCTTAATTGTACTGATTGCATCTGCTTTACTCACATTTATTATTTTACTCAATGCAATATGTGGAATGCATAGCAGTAATGAAATTCCGATAAACAAGTAAAGTGAATTTTTCATTTACTCAATTATATAATTCGTTCCAAAAAACCTGTTTGCCATTCATTTGATTGAGGTAAGTTGTCAAACTGTCTTTGTTTGAAAAAGCAGCAAGATTTGACCCCATCGGACTTTTTAGCTCATCACTATTCAGTATAAATGCATTATTGATTAAGAGTAGTTCGTTGTTAGAGAGGAAATCTGTAGAATAAATTGATTTAATATCATTTTTTTTTATGCTTCCTTCTTTCACATCTGAAAGTAAACAACCTAGTTCATCATATTTGTATATTCGACCTTTCATTGTAATTATTTCAGCTCCGAATCTATTATTGCTGATTGTCATTTTGCAAAAGTGACAATTATCTACACCGATTTTAATGGGTTCTTGTTTAACATCGCATCCGGTTAAAGATAGTATGCACAATGCAATCGTTAGTACAGCTGTTGTTGAATTTAACGTATGTTTTTTTTCTTGACGGATACTAGAAAAGACGGAGAAGGCTAACAAGGCTCCTACTCCTATAAATAGCCAGCCGCCAATGTCTGGAATAGAGTAAGCGCCAAAGTTGAGTAATTGTTTGAATCCTATCAAAGGCGGTTGATATGCCATTCCCGGAACAATGATGGCAGCTTCAGGATTCAGATTATGACCGTAATCGTATTCCCATTTCCAAAAATCAATCATTGCGATGATTCCGAAAAGAACAAAGAAGGTAAAGAGTGGATAAAGTAATTTTCTACTTCCTGATTTAGCAACAAAAAAGAATGCAGCTGCGAAAAAAATAATTATGTAAGGAAGAATTTTGAATTCAATGAAATCTTCTGTGTGCATAGTTTTCATCCCGATGTAATGGTTAAGTCCATTGATAATGTCAACATTTCCTGCAAGTCTATTTGGATAAATTAGTAGTCTCAACCCTTCAGGATATTGTGGTGCATCGAGATCGATGTGCCACATTGGAACAAACAAAACAGCAATCAATAGCAGTCCACAAATGCAAAGAATTAACCGGATAGTATTATTAAATTTTCTTGCGTGCATTAGAGTTGAAATTTTAAAATGAAAGAAGTGGAATAGAAAAGTTGAAAATTTATAGCATCAACTTTTTCTAATCCACATAAATTTAATTATTGCTTAGTTGCTTCTGTCGGTGGAAGATTAGTGCCGGTGCTAAAAGTTAGCGGCACATTACTTCCGGCAGGGGATACACGAATATAGCCTTGCATTTCTTGATGAAGGGCACTACAAAAATCAGTACAATACATAGGGAAAATTCCAATGCGATCAGGAGTCCATTTCAACGTTTGAGTTTCTCCAGGCATAATAGGTAATTCACCGTTCATTGCTCCTTTAATCGCGAATCCATGAGGCACATCCCAATCTTGTTCAAGATTAGTTATGTGGAAATATACTTCATCGCCCATTTTTATTCCTTCAATATTGTCAGGAACAAAGTGTGATCTAATTGCAGTTCCATACACGTGAACTTTATTTCCTTCACGAACAACCTTTGCAGTTTTTTCACCCTTAGAAACAAATTGATTTTGATTATCGTCGATCTTAAAAATCTTTACCGAATTATTTTTTATTTTATCTGCTTCAACAGCTTGTGCATAGTGAGGTTCTCCAATAGTTGGGAAGTCAAGTATCAGTTGCATCTTATCTCCACTTATATCGTAGAGTTGTGCACTTTGTGCTAACTCAGGTCCTGTTGGCAAGTATCTGTCTTTTGTAATTTTGTTGTAAGCAATAAGGTATTTCGGATTTGGTTTCCTGCTATCGCCACCGGGAATACATAAGTGACCAACAGAATAATATGTTGGCGCACGATCAAGAATTTTTAAATCTTTGATGTTCCACTTCACAATTTCGGAAGAAACAAAAAAGGAAGTGTATGCATTTCCTTTTCCATCAAATTCTGTGTGAAGAGGACCAAGACCAGGTTTTTTAACTTCACCATAAAGTACAGATTCGTATTTCAATACCGGTATTCCATCATAAGTTCCTACAAAATCTTTTTTCTCAATTGTCTTTATCATTTTATCAAAACTAAAAACAGGAAGTAGAGCTGCTAGTTTTCCACTACCTACAATGTATTCTCCGGTAGGATCTACATCGCAACCATGTGGCGATTTAGGACACGGTATAAAATAACAGAGATCAGTCAGCTCTTTTGAATCTAATACTGTAACTTCTGTTCTCATTTCGGAAGTTGCAGAATGTGTTTTATCACTGTAAGTATTATGAGCATATTTGACTGTTTGTTTTTTGCCTTTACCGGCCTTTAAATATTCTTCCGCTTTTTTCCAGTTCACTGCCATAATAAAGTCTTTGTCTTTTTGAGAAGCATTTACTTCTAAGAGAGTATTTGCTTGTTCAGTATTATAGCATGAAAAGAAAAACCATCCGTGCGACTTACCTTTTCCGGCGTGACTTAAATCAAAGTTTACTCCGGGGCATTGAATTTGAAAAGCAATATCCATTTGGCCGGAGGTTTTATCTACGCTTACAAAACTTAAAGTGCCTTTAAAATTTTTCTTGTAACTATTAATTGGAACATCGCCAAGGCTATTATCTGGTGGCACGCTAAATCGTGTTCCGGCAACTACATACTCGGTGTTTTCAGTTATGAAAGGAGAGGAGTGATTACCGGCAGAATTTGGTAGCTCAAGAATTTCCGCTGTTCTGAAAGTAGTAAGGTCGATTCTTGCCAGACGAGGAGTGTTGTTTCCATTTGCAAAAATCCATCGGCCATCAATTTCTCCATTGGTTTGAGAAAGTTCAGGATGATGTAAATCGTCCCAAGGAACAAAGCCATGTGAAGTATTTAGCATTGGTTTTGTTTCTTCAGAGTAGCCCCAGCCTTTTTCAGGGTCAACGGAAAAAACAGGAATAACACGAAGTAGACGACCCGACGGTAATCCGTACACCGCCATTTGTCCGCTGAAACCACCACTTACAAAATTGTAGAACTGATCGTATTTTCCCGGGGCTACATACGCTTTTTGAGCAGCGTCGCCACTAATGGCATTGCCTGCACTTTTCGGCTTACACGACATCATTGTACTTGCAGCTGCTACAAGTACGAGTGACATAATTTTAAATGATTTTTTTTTCATTTTATCGAATGGTTTTATATACTGATATAGTTTGAATTATTTTACTCCATCATTTTTTCTCATAAATTCATAGAGGTTTCTTGCTTCATCATCGCTTAAACTTTGATTGGGCATTCTCACTAAGCAGATTTCTAATTGTGCTTGAGCCTTTGGGTCTTTATTAAGCATCTCATCGGTGTTCGTAATGAAATTCATAATCCATTCCGGATGATGACGAGATGTAACACCTTTCCATCCCGGCCCAACTAATTTTTCATCGGTTAGTTTATGGCAGGCAGAACATTTTACATCAAATGTTTTTTCTCCATTCGTTGCCTTTGTAACATCAAGCGTTTGGGCAACTTCTACGGAGGTAAATTTTCCTGTTCCGCGATTCGGATCATATGATGGATTTCCGCTAGTAGCTGCAGATTCGGGATTGGCCGTAGATTGAGCTTGATCTTGATTGGTTGTATTTCCACCACATGCAATTAAAAAATAAATCATAGCGGACAATAAAAGATAGATTGATGACTTTTTCATATGTTTTGAGTTTTATAAGAAGTTTTCAATACAATATTACCTACTGCATAAGGATAGATTTTATGAGTTAAATCATAATGACAAAAAACATGTGAGTATCGGTGAATAGCAATCGGTTTATCTAATTTGTAAGTCGTTACAATCATAGTTAATTATTTAAAAACGAATATTCTGTTTTTATGATAATGTGTAATATGATTCTTGTCATAAATCTAAGTGCTATATCTCATAATTAAAAAATGTAGAAGCAGCTATCTTTATTTGCAAATACAGAAAAAGATGATCGACGTAAATATGTTGTTGGCTTGGGGAGCAAGTTATAAGCATTATGAAGCAGGAGAGTTTGTTTTCAAGGAGGGGACCAGTTGTGCATTTTATTTTCAATTGGTTGTAGGGAAAGTTAGATGGGTAAATTTGAACGACGAAGGGAAAGAGTATATTCAAACAATTATTGAACCTGGCGAATGTTTTGGTGAAATTCCTTTATTCGATGACGGCCCATATGCTGCAACTGCAATCACGAGTGAAAATTCATTGGTTATTCGTCTTCCTAAAAAAATATTTGTACAAATTTTGTTAGAGAATCCGGAAATTAATTTTTCATTTAGTAAACTTTTGTCTCAAAGGTTGAGATATAAGTTCATGTTATTGAAAGCTGGCGCTTTTGATAATCCGGAAAAAAGAATAACGGAGCTGTTGGTATATATTAAAAATAAAGCAAACACTACCACACCAAAAAAATATCAGGTAGATCTTACTCGACAAGAAATTGCGAATATGACTGGTTTGCGAGTTGAGACTGTCATTAGATCGATTCGAAGTTTGAAAGATAAAGGGGAATTAGTAATTGATCGTGGGAAAGTTTATTTATAAATATGGGGAGACGGTAAAATAATTTTAGAAATATTGTTCTTCTTTTTTTAAGAATATTTATGAATAAAAAATTGAAATTTTGGTTGCGTATTTCCTTAGTCAATTTATGTATTCTTGCATTTATTGGCGTTGTATTGAGATATAAAATCGCATACTATCTGCCATTTGTTGACCAGAAGCATTTATTACAAGGGCATTCTCATTTTGCATTTGGAGGATGGGTAACGCAGGTACTCATGACACTAATGGTCGAATATTTAAGAGGCAATGGTGTAGAAAATGCATTTAAAAAATATTTTATTTTGCTAACTGCAAATCTTCTTACTTCCTATGGTATGTTAGTGGCGTTTCCCATTGAAGGCTACGGGATTCTCTCTATTATATTTTCTACACTCTCAATTTTTGTTTCTTATGTGTTTGCGTTTAGATTTTGGAAAGATCTTAATCAAATTAAAAACAATAGCGATAGCAAGTTGTGGTTCAAGTCGGCGGTTGTATTAAATGCAATATCATCAATTGGCGCTTTTTCGTTGGCGTTTATGATGGCAAATAAAATTGTTCATGAGAAATGGTATTTGTCGGCTGTTTATTTTTTTCTCCATTTTCAATACAATGGATGGTTTTTCTTTGCAGTGATGGGTTTGTTTATTTCAAAATTAAATTCAATCGGAATAGAAACGAAAAAGTTCAAAACTATTTTTAACTTATTTCTTTTTGCAGTGGTACCGGCATATTTTTTATCGGTGCTATGGATGAAAATTCCTTTTGGGCTTTATGCGTTGGTTGTTCTTGCGTCCATTTTTCAAATAGTAGGATGGGTATTAATTGTAAAAATTTTACTTAGAAATAAAGAACTACTAAAGGAGAACATTTCAAGATTTGGAGGTACATTATTAAAATTAGTAGCAATTGCATTTTCAGTTAAACTGTTATTACAAGCAGGATCTACTCATCCATCATTAAGTCAATTAGCTTTTGGATTTCGTCCTATAGTAATAGGTTATTTACATCTGGTATTATTGGGAGTAATAACGCTTTTTATTTTATCGTATATAGTAGTGAATAAATACTTAGAGTCAACGCCATTGTTTTCGAAAGGAATTGTGGTATTTACAATTGGAATTATTCTCAACGAAACGTTATTGATGACACAAGGTCTCTTTGGGATGAAAAATATCAGTGTTGATTTCATCAATCAATATCTTTTAATTGCTGCCTTGATTTTGTTCACCGGTGTACTTGTTGTTGTTATAAGTCAAGTGAACAAAAGCAATGATGCTATTCTCTTGAAATGAATGTTAGCATTATCAGCAACAAAAAAAGGCGACTCTTTCGAATCGCCTTTTTGTAAATTTATTTTGGAATCGTTTAAACGGATTCTGCTAAGATGATAATCTTATTATTTAGATTTTCTACTACGCCACCTTTTACATCGAACGATTTTACTCCTTCTTTGTCTTTGATCTTTACTTTTCCATTCAACAATGTACTGATAACTGGTGCGTGATTTTGTTGCATCTCAAATTGTCCGTTTGCCCCCGGAACTATTACAGAACTTACTTCGCCTGCATAAACTTTTTTCTCGGGAGTGATAATTTCTAAATTCATATCAATATAAATTATTTGTTTTCTGCAAGTATCTTCTTGCCTTTTGCAATTGCATCTTCAATGTTTCCTACAAGGTTGAAGGCTGCTTCCGGATATTCGTCCACTTCGCCATTCATGATCATGTTAAACCCTTTAATCGTTTCTTCGATTGGAACAATTACACCTTTTAATCCGGTAAACTGCTCAGCTACGTTGAACGGTTGAGAAAGGAAACGTTGTACGCGACGAGCACGAGATACAGTCAACTTATCTTCATCACTTAATTCATCCATACCAAGAATGGCAATGATGTCTTGAAGTTCTTTGTAACGCTGAAGTATGTTTTTTACTTTCTGTGCTGTGTTGTAATGCTCTTCACCTACAATCGCCGGAGAAAGAATACGTGATGTAGAATCTAATGGATCTACCGCAGGATAAATTCCTAACTCGGCAATCTTACGATTCAATACTGTTGTTGCATCTAAGTGAGCAAATGTTGTTGCCGGAGCCGGATCAGTTAAATCATCTGCCGGTACATAAACAGCTTGCACAGAAGTAATCGATCCGCGTTTTGTAGATGTGATACGCTCTTGCATCAATCCCATTTCAGTGGCAAGCGTTGGTTGGTAACCTACGGCAGATGGCATACGACCTAAAAGAGCCGATACTTCAGAACCTGCTTGAGTGAAACGGAAAATGTTGTCGATAAAGAAAAGGATATCACGACCGCCTGATTTTTCATCACCATCACGGAAATATTCTGCTACTGTTAATCCTGAAAGTGCTACACGAGCACGAGCTCCAGGGGGCTCATTCATCTGTCCGAATACCAATGTCGCTTGCGACTTCGCCAACTCAGTCATGTCAACTTTATTTAAGTCCCATCCACCCGATTCCATCGAGTGTTTGAATTCTTCTCCATAACGGATAACGCCAGATTCAATCATCTCACGAAGTAGGTCATTTCCTTCACGAGTACGTTCGCCTACACCGGCAAAAACCGAAAGACCTTCATAGCTCTTTGCGATGTTATTGATCAATTCCATAATCAGTACTGTTTTTCCAACACCTGCACCACCGAACAAACCGATTTTTCCACCTTTAGAATAAGGCTCAATCAAGTCAATTACTTTGATGCCGGTAAAAAGAACTTCTGATTCAGTAGAAAGATCTTCAAAGCGAGGAGCGTTACGGTGAATTGGTACTCCACCAACTTTAGAAACAGTACCAATTCCGTCGATTGCTTCACCAACAACGTTGAAAAGGCGACCTTTGATTGCTTCGCCAGATGGCATCATAATCGGAGAACCAACAGCGCGAACTGCCATTCCACGCATTAAACCATCGGTCGACTCCATAGAGATAGCACGAACACGGTCTTGACCAATGTGTTGCTGAGTCTCAAGTACAATCGGTGTATTACCGGGACGCTCAATTTCTAATGCGTCCAATATGTTTGGAAGTACAGAACCTTCATCTTCGAAGCTTACGTCAACTACCGGCCCGATAATTTGGGTGATTTTTCCAATATTCGCCATTTGGGTGATTTGTTTTTAAATGATTTTTTTGAGACCGCAAAAGTAGTAATTATAATTAAAAATCCACTCTGAAATAGGATTTTTTACGATTGCTAGAAAAGTGGCTTTTCAGAGTTTAAAAGCGCGATTTCTGTGGGGAAAAGATAGATCAACCTGTTCAAGGAAATAAATAATAACAGGTGGTGGAAACTATCAGTCGAAGAGTTCGAGAACTTCAATATTTTGCTTTATTTCGCAGCTATGACTTCAATAGAAGAAATATATTCGCACTTTCTTAATTCCGGTTCAGTTTCAACCGATACACGAACGGTAACGAAGGGTTCAATTTTCTTTGCACTCAAAGGACCAACATTTAATGGAAATAAGTTTGCTCTTGATGCTCTAGCTTCAGGTGCATCGTTTGCTATTGTCGACGAAGCGGAATATGACTTGAACGATCGCTGTTTGTTGGTGCCTGATTGCTTGGAAACCCTTCAGCTTTTGGCAGCTCATCATCGGCAACAATTGAAAATTCCATTTTTGGCTATAACAGGTTCTAATGGAAAAACAACAACAAAGGAATTGGTTAGAAATGTTCTTGCTAAAAAATATAATGTTCATGCTACAAAAGGGAATTTGAATAATCATATTGGTGTACCACTAACTATTTTATCAATTCCTAAGAACACTGATTTTGTAGTAATAGAAATGGGAGCCAACCATCAGAAAGAAATCGAACAACTTTGTGAAATTGCAGATCCTGATTTTGGTTTGATCACGAATGTAGGTAAAGCACATCTTGAAGGATTTGGTGGTTTCGAAGGAGTGAAGAAAGGGAAAGGCGAGTTGTATGCTTACTTAAAGAAAAAAAAGAAAACCGTTTTTGTAAATGCCGATAATCACATTCTCCAAACAATGATAGAGATTAATCAGCCTTTAAATGTGGTGAGTTATGGTACAAAAGAAAATTGTTTTTGTTCAGGTGAATTGATTCACTCAGAACCTACCATTCAGTTGACTTGGAAATATGGAAGTGCATTCGGGACAATTGAAACACAGATGATAGGAGCATACAATTTCGAGAACATCTTGAGTGCAATTGCAATTGGAAATTATTTCAAAGTAAAGCCTGAAGATATAACCGAAGCAATTTCTTTTTATGTTCCTGATAACAGTCGGTCGCAAGTAATTCGTGATGGAAGCAATACGATTATCTTAGATGCTTACAATGCAAATCCGACGAGTATGGAAGCGGCGCTAAACAATTTCAATAAAATGAATTCCGATTCGAAATATATTTGTATTGGTGATATGGCGGAGCTCGGTGAAGAAAGTGAAGCTGAGCATAAAAAAATTATTGAACTTTTGAAAACGATCGATTACAAACAGCTTATTTTAGTTGGAAAAAACTTCGGATCCTTTGCCGACCAAATTGCATGTATGCATTTTGATAATTCGCAATTAGCATCAGCGTATTTCAAAAAAAATCATCCTGAAAATTCTTATATCTTAATAAAAGGTTCAAGAAGTTCTAGAATGGAATTGTTATTTGATAATTGAAGTAAATTAATTGACAAGTTCAATTGATAATTATAATCGAACCTGGCAATTATCAATTCATCTTTATTTCTTCCTTCTTTTTCCAAAAATAGATTTCTTCTTTGTGTCTTCGTCATAGTATCCATAGCCATGATAACCGTAACTATAACCGTAGCCATAACCATAACGCATATTCGATCCTGCATCGTTTAGTAAAATGCAAAGATTGTTAATCTTTCCTTGAGCATAGTATGTGTTGATGTTTTTGATGTATTCTTTCTTAGAATAATTTTCTCTCAATATAAAAATATTAATATCAGCAATATTCATAAGCATCATAGCGTCACTCACAATTCCTACCGGTGGAGTATCAATAATGATGTAATCGTACATCGTACGTAGCTCGTTCATTAACTCTTGCGTTTCTTTTTTAGCAAGCAACTCGGCAGGATTAGGTGGAATAGGGCCCGAAGGAATAATATCTAACCCAGGGATATTCGTCTTGCAAATGACTTCTTCTAATGTGCTTTTTCCGATAAGGTAAGTACTCACACCTATGTCGTTCTTCACCCCAAGATCGTTTACTAATTGCGGCTTACGCAAATCCATTCCAACAATTATTACACGATGACTTTGTAAAGAAAGTACTGTGGCTAAATTTAATGTAGAGAATGATTTTCCCTCACCACCAACGCTCGATGTAATTAAAACAACTTTATGTTTTTCTGAAAGCCCGAAGAACATTAAATTGGCTCTGATAGATCGAAAAGCTTCGGCTATAGATGATTTTGGTTTTTTCGAAACAACTAAACTTTCGCCGGATGTGTGATGACCTACCACGCCTATGATTGGTGTCTTGGTTAATTTTTCAATATCATCGCGATTGCTTATCGTATTGCGAATGTATGATTGGATTAAGATAATAATAATTGGTACAAGAAGAATCAGCATTAAAGTAATTACAGCAACCGCCTTTTTATTCGGGATCACAGCTATATCGTTTACTGTTGCCTTGTCGAGTACTTTATTATCTGAAACTGCTGTCGCTTTGGCAATTCCTGTTTCTGCTTTTTTCTGCAGTAGGTATAAATAGATATTTTCGTTAACCGTAAAGTTTCGTTGAATACCTAAAAGCTCGCGTTCTACATTCGGGATTTTCCTGATCGAATTTTCGTATTTCGAAATTTGAGTATTTATTCCTTGCAAACCATTCTTTGTCACATTTCGAATGTTATTGATGCTTTCCACCAATGAGTTTTTCGTCGATTCTATTTGCTCGTCGATCACTTTAATAGCAGGCGATTGTGAACTGCTTCCATACGCTAATTTTTTTCTTTTGCTCTGTAATTCTTTCAGTTGTGTGATTAGGTCTACAAGAATTGGATCCGGATTTCCGAGTGTCGTTGGCGCCAACGATTCCATGTCTTTGTTGGTGCTTATATAATCGTAGAGGTAGTCGAGCGATTTTAAATTGATCTCAGCTTTTACACGGCTTTCATCGACTGAAGTTACTCGTTCCAAATATGCTTTCGATTCTTCGCTTAAGTCGACAGTTCCTTTTTCTTCTTTGAATTTTTGAAGGTCAAGTTCTGTAGCATTTAGTGTTTTGCTGATCTCTTCCAATTGCTCATCCACAAATTTAAGCGTGAGAGCTGCTACCGACGATTTGTCTTTTACATCTTGATTAATATAAACTTTTCCTAACGTGTTAAGAAAGTCAACTGCACGGTCTTTAATTTTATCTTGCACACTCACTGTAACAATCGTCGCATCTTTGTTGATTGGTTCTACTTTCATCTTTTCGTTGTAGTAGGCAATCATTTTATTCATAGAATTGATCACAAAATTGTATTGATCTTTACTTCCAATATTAAATGCTATATCATTTTTATTGATAGAAATTGAAAAGTATGGTGTGGCAATTGGTTCGCCATAATGATGTACGCCGGAATATTTATATTTAAAAGTTCGATTGTCTATATCGCATTCGAGTTTAAAAGTGTTTTCATCTACCGGAATCACAATAAAATCTTCATCGTAAATCCCATCGCTAGTTCGATTTACCACAACATTAAAAGGTGTATTCTTATAAACCGGATAAGTGAAAAATCCTGATTTGTCAAAATAACTTACACCTAGATTTAATTCATTAATTGTTTCTTCCAGCACAGAACGAGAATGTAAAATTCCAATTTCGGTAGCAATGTTCTTTGTATTGCCAAGCAAATCGCCGGTAAGTATATCTTCAATGTTCTTCGATGCATTCTTGGAGTCTTTGATAAGTACGCTCGACGTGGCTTCGTAAACAGGAAGAGTAAATTTAATATATAAAAAAGCACCAACAACAAATATGATTGCAGAAAAAGCAAAGTAGTGCAATTTTTTACGGATGCTTCCGAAGAGTAAACGCAGATCTATTTCATCGTCGTTGAGGCGTTGATTCTCGGCGTTAGTTCTCATAGCAGATTATTTTTTTGTACTTGTAATTAAAAAAGAAATTACCACAACTGTGGTAGTAAGTATAGAAGTGAAAACGGTAACAGAAGGAGAGATGTTCTGAAATGCTTTTCGCTTCACTGGAGAAATGTACACCACATCGTCAGGATGAAGGAAATAAACCTCAGCTGTAAGACTCTTCGGATCGGCAAGGTCGATGTAGAAATCTTTCGTTACATTATTTTCAGTTCGTATGATGTGTACGTTTTTTCGATTTCCATACTGACTTAAATCGCCGGCAAATCCTAATACTTCTAAAAGTGTAGCTTTTTCGTTTAAGATTGGGTAAGTACCCGGTTTGTTAACTTCGCCTAACACCGTTACTTTAAAATTTAATTTTTTAAGAGTAACGATTGGGTCGTCGATGTATGTTTTAAATTTAGTCTCTATTAAATTAGTAGCTTCAGCAATCGTAAGTCCCGACAAAACAAGTGATCCAATAAGTGGCAATTTCAACTCGCCTTTTTCATTCACAACAAATCCTTTTTCATAAGGAGACCGATTGTCGCTGATAGGTTTGTCCATGCCTGTTGAAAGGTAGGGGTAAGCATCTGCGTTAATTGTAAATATGTTAATTCCTAAGATGTCGCCCGGGAAAATTTTCAATTTTGAATTCACATCCTGCTGAAGTTGTGGAGTGGCACCTTGAAAATATATTACACTTTTTTGTGAAGAACAAGCAACACAAAATGCTAGCAAGCAATAAAATGAAAGGCGAAATAATTTTACCATGGGAGATAATTCAACTTTTATTATAAAAAGAAATCGAATGAAAAGATGATACTCTCTTTTCATTCGATGGCTAAACGTACGATTATTATTTCCCGAGTATCGCTCGAGATATTACAATCTTTTGTACTTCGCTTGTTCCTTCATATATCTGTGTAATCTTTGCGTCGCGCATTAATCGCTCTACATGGAATTCTTTCACGAAACCATAGCCTCCATGCACCTGAACTGCTTCAACTGTTGTTTCCATTGCTACGCGCGATGAAAATAATTTGGCCATAGACGAAGAAAGATTGTAGTCGTTGTGCTGATCTTTGTCCCATGCTGCTTTAAAGCAAAGCAAACGAGCTGCTTCAATTTCTGTTGCCATATCGGCAAGTTTAAATTGAATAGCTTGGTGCTGACAAATAGGTACTCCAAATGCTTTACGTTCTTTAGAATAGCCAAGTGCAAGTTCGTACGCACCGGAAGCGATTCCCAATGCTTGAGCTGCAATTCCAATTCGACCACCGGTGAGTGTTTTCATAGCGAATTTAAATCCGAAACCATCTTCGCCAATTCTATTTTCTTTTGGAACTTTTACATCGGTAAACATTAATGAATGTGTATCACTTCCGCGAATACCTAATTTATTTTCTTTCGGTCCCACCATAAATCCCGGCGCACCTTTTTCTACGATCAATGCATTAATTCCTTTGTGACCTTTCGCAACATCTGTTTGTGCTATTACTAAATACACAGATGCTGTTGATCCGTTGGTGATCCAGTTTTTAGTTCCATTCAGTAAATAATGATCTCCTTGATCGATGGCTGTCGTTTGTTGTGAGGTTGCATCCGATCCGGCTTCAGGTTCAGAAAGGCAGAACGCACCTATGATTTCTCCTTTGGCAAGAGGAACCAAATATTTTAGTTTCTGTGCTTCGGTTCCAAAATTTTCGAGTCCCCAACATACAAGGGAGTTGTTTACCGACATCACCACCGATGCAGAAGCGTCAACTTTGGAGATTTCTTCCATTGCCAAAACATAAGAAATGGTATCCATTCCTCCTCCGCCATATTGCGGACTCACCATCATTCCTAAAAATCCAAGCTCGCCCATTTTTTTAATTTGTTCTGCAGGAAATTTTTGGTGTTCATCTCTTTCAATAACGCCTGGTTTCAATTCATTCTGTGCAAAATCGCGCGCAGCTTGGCGGATCATTAGATGTTCTTCACTTAATTCAAAATTCATAGTTTTCTGATTGATTTTCCTGTTTCTACGAGGAAAAAAGAAATAAATTACTTTTTTAATTGCGAGCACAAACGTAATCGATTTATGCGTTATTCCCAAACCTTTGACGCCTATTCAAGAAGATGATTTTGAAGAACTTGCCTATACTGTTGATATCTGTTGCGATTCGCCGCTCTTTCATTGGCAGAATAGCTGAAACCAACTCATATCTTTGCAAACAATGGAGATTAAAAACTACAAAGTAATCGGTGTAATGTCTGGTACTTCACTCGATGGAGTGGATTTGGCGTATTGTGAATTTAGTAAAAGCGATAGCTGGAGTTTTCGCTTATTAGCCGGAAAAACGATTGCTTACGATTTAAGTTGGAAGAAAAAGTTGCAAGATGCAATGTTGTTAAAGCCTTTGGAACTTGAAAAGCTTGATTATGATTTTGGGATTTATTTAGCGGAGCTTTTAAACGAGTTTATCAACGAAAATAAAATTAAAGCAGACCTTATATCCTCACATGGTCATACTATTTTTCATCAGCCTCAAAAAGGAATAACCGTTCAAATTGGTTCAGGTAAAAAAATAAGTGAGTTAACTAAATCTACAGTAGTTTGTGATTTTCGGAAAGGCGATGTAGCATTAGGTGGTCAGGGTGCTCCTTTGGTTCCGATTGGTGACCGATTACTTTTTGGTGAAATGGATTACTGCTTAAACCTTGGAGGGATTGCTAATATTTCGTTCGAAAAAAATGGAGAGCGGTTAGCATTCGACGTTTGCGGATGTAATATTGTATTAAATTATTTGGCAAATGAGTTAAAAAAATTGTTCGATGAAGGTGGAGCCATTGCACGAGGTGGTAAGTTGAACAAGGCATTGTTGAACGAACTAAATTCAATTGCTTACTATGAAAAATCATTTCCAAAATCGCTTGGTCGAGAAGATATAGATCGCGATGTGCTGAGTCTTATAAATAAATATGAATTGCCAATAGCAGATAAACTTAATACCTTTTGTACTCATATTGCGATTCAAATTGGAAAAGTAGTAGGCAATGAAGTTTCAAATTCTAAAATGCTAATTACCGGCGGTGGTGCTTTTAATGAATTTTTAATTGAACAAATAGAAGCGAAGTGTAATTTAAAAATTGTGCTTCCATCACGACAAATTATTGATTATAAAGAAGCCATTATTTTCGCCTTCCTTGGTGTTTTGCGAATAAGAAATGAAAATAATTGTCTCAAAAGTGTAACAGGTGCAGAACGCGATTCATGTGGAGGAGATGTATTCGAGCCATTCAATAAATCGTAATTGCTTTTTGTTTACGCTTCTCAATTAACAATAATTTGTTTCAAAATAAGAAAGCAGGCAATTTATTTTTAGTTAAAATCTAAGGAGAAGATCAACTTATAGAATAGTTAAAGCCAATACTAAGATGTCCAAAACGATCCATTGAACAACAAAAATAAATTTGCAAATAGTTGTCTAATTAGTTAACTTTGTAATGTGACATATATCAGGCAAGTAATTGCATATAAAAATTATTTTCTCAATTTTTACAAGGAGCTACCTGACATTGTTCAAGTAAAAATAGAATGGACACTTAACTTAATAAGGGTAACTCAACAAGTTCCTGAAAAATATTTTAAGCATTTAGAAGGCTCAAAAGGAATCTATGAAATACGAGTTGAAGTTGGTAGTAATATTTATCGCATTTTCTCTTTTTTCGACAAAGGAAACTTAGTAGTTCTTGGAAATGCTTTTCAAAAGAAAACCCAAAAGACACCCAAAAAAGAAATAGAAAAGGCTCATAAAATAATGGAGGAATATAAAAATGAAAACAAAAAGTAAAATCACATCGTTAGACCAAATACTTGATAAAAAGTATGGAAAAAAAGGGCGACCTAAACGTGAACAATGGGAACAACAATTTGAATCGTTTCGACTTGGAGTTTTGCTTGAAGAAGCAAGGACTAAACTCGGAATGACCCAAGAGGAGCTTGCTGACAAATGTGGAACAAACAAATCTTACATTTCGCGTATAGAAAATAATTCCTCTGACATTAGACTTTCGACACTTATGAAAATAATTCAGCAAGGACTAGGCGGCCACTTAACGTTGACGTTAAAATTATAATCACCCCATAAAGCACTAGTTATAACATCGCATTGCCAAAACTCAATTTTTTTCTCTTATTATATTTCAGTACAAATATTGTTATGCGATAATGTTAAACGTTCAAAAAAAAGCTGCTTGAATTTCAAGCAGCTTTTTAATTTTATTTACTAAAAGTCGTCATCCTCGTCGTCATCGAAGTCGCCTATTGGAGGTGAATCATCCAGACCTTTCATGTCGTCTATATCGTCGTCATCGTCATCGTCTGCTTTATCAACAACATCTTCCACTTCATCGGTCTCCGCATCTTCATCTACTTCATCGATATCAATTTCGGCCCCAAGGATAATTAAATCGTCCTCATCTTCCTCATCATCATCAATCATAATAGCTTTAGGCTTCGTAGGGATTGGTCTTTTAGGCTCAATTTTTTTAGGAGCTGGAGTTGCTTTTTTAATGGCAGCCGGTTTTTTAGTCGGCGCAATCTTCTTTTCGGCAGGTGCAGTTTTTTTAACTGCGGCTTTTTTAATCACTTTATCTTTCTTTGCAGGTGCTGCTTTTTTAGCAACAGGTTTTTTCTTAATTGGAGTTGCTTTTTTCTTCGCTGCTTTTATAGGAGCTGCTTTTTTCTTCGCTACTTTTTTTGGAGCAGCCTTTTTTGGAGCAGCCTTCTTAATAGCTTTCTTTGCTTTTGGTTTTTTAGTTACTTTCTTTTTAGTTGCCATGGCTCGGAGTCTTGTTTTGGACAAAGTGCAATATTAAAGTCTTAATTTCAAAATTACAATATCATTGTTGTTACTTCCAAGAAAAAATCATTTTTTTTTGGAACTTTTTTATTTTAAGTAATTAGATTTATCATGTGCTTTAAAACTCGGTAGAAAGTTACAGATTTAATAGTACATCTAACTCAACTTTGAGAACAAATTAATTTCTGCGTGTAAATTAATAAAAAATCTTAAAGGAGTTTTTGTATTTATTATTGCTTAGGAATCCTTAGGTTTGCAGGCTCTAAAGATTAGTATGAAAACAAGCCAAACCGTCGAGTTGAATTCAGTAAAACAGCTGATCCAACGATTTGAAGAAAAGCGCCCGGAAATAGTTTTTGAGTGGAAAGATAGCGAAACTGAAGCGGAAGGGTGGATAGTAATCAATTCACTTCGTGGTGGTTCTGCAGGCGGAGGCACTCGAATGCGCCTAGGTTTAGACAAGCGTGAAGTTGAATCGCTGGCTAAAACGATGGAAATTAAATTCTCTGTAAGCGGACCGGCCATTGGCGGCGCCAAATCGGGAATCAATTTTGATCCCCACGATCCTCGGAAAAAAGGGGTGTTGGAGCGTTGGTTTAAAGCGGTGATGCCTTTGTTAAAATCGTATTATGGTACAGGGGGCGATTTAAATGTTGATGAGATTCATGATGTAATTCCAATTACCGAAAAATATGGATTGAAGCACCCTCAAGAAGGTACGGTAGTAGCCCATTGGGATGTTTCAGCAGAAAAAAAGGAGCGTATTATTCGTCAGTTACAAGTTGGTGTAAAAAAGCATTTAGATAATTCTGCTTATTCGCCCGATGTAAATCGCATGATAACCGTCGCCGACATGATTACCGGTTACGGTGTTGCTCAATCGGTAGTTCACCATTATCGATTACAAAAAGAAGAAATTAAAGGAAAGCGTGCAACGATTCAGGGCTGGGGAAATGTAGGTGCTGCGGCAGGATATTACCTGGCTCAAATGGGTGTAAAAGTAGTCGCAATCATCGACCGATTAGGAGGAGTAATAAATGAAAATGGATTTACATTTGAAGAGATTACAGAACTTTACCTCAACCGCAATGGCAATCAATTAAATTCGCCTAAGATGATTCCTTTTGAAATGATGAATGAAAAAATTTGGCAATTGTCGTCAGAGATATTTATTCCGGCGGCAGCATCCAGAATCGTTCAACAGAATCAGATTAAATTGATGGTAGAAAACGGCTTGGAAGTTATTTCTTGCGGGGCAAATGTTCCATTCTCAGATAAAGAAATATTTATGGGACCTTGTGCCGAATATGCAGATGAAACGGTAAGTGTTATTCCCGATTTTATTGCCAACTGCGGAATGGCCAGAGTGTTCAGGTATTTAATGACCGATCATGCACCAATTACAGATGAGGCTATCTTTAAAGATGTATCAACTTGTATTGGTAGTGCGATGGAAGATGTGTATAAAGTAAATTCTTCGAAGGTGAACATAAGTCGCTCGGCTTTGGAAATTGCCCTTCGCAAATTGTTAAAATAAATATTTAGTACAGTTGAATGAATCCATTTGATATTTGGACTTTTAAGATTTTCGGAAATGCCATTGAAGCATATCTTTGGTTTTTTGGCATACTCTTAAGTGGAATAATTTTAAAGAAATTCCTTTCGAAAGTACTCACAAGATTGTTGTATGCAGTTTTTAAAAAGTATGGAAAGAAAGTTGGGGCCGATGAGTTTTTGAAATTGATGAACAGGCCGATTCAGTTTTTTATCATGGTGCTGATTATTTATTTTGCCTTCGACAGATTGGTTTTTCCGAAAGAATGGAATTTAGTACCTGACAATCAATTTGGATTTCGTTTGGTGCTTTTCAGAATTTTCGAAGCCAGTATTATTTTTTCTTTGATCTGGATTTTGATAAGAGCAATAGATTTTATTGGATTAATATTTATTGCACGAGCGCATAAAGCAGATCTAGTAACAGATGCGCAGGTAGTTCCTTTTATTAGAGAAGCAATAAAAGTATTGGTGTTAGGAATTGGTTTTCTAATTGTCATGGGAATTATTTTTAATCTGGATGTTGTAAGTTTAGTTACCGGATTAGGAATAGGAGGGTTGGCCTTTGCATTAGCAGCGAAAGAAACGCTCGAAAATTTGTTAGGATCGTTCACTATATTCTTTGATAAACCTTTTGTTGTTGGTGATGTAGTGAAGGTGGGAAATTTTGAAGGTCAAGTAGAAAGTATTGGTTTTAGGTCTACTCGAATTAGAGCAGTAGAACGAATGATAGTGGTGGTGCCGAATAAAAAAATGACAGATGCTGAGTTAATAAATGAAACAGAAAGGTCGTCGCGTCGTTCTTCATTCACAATTGGGCTAACGTATACTACTTCAGAAAAGCAAATGAAGAATATTGTTTCAGAAATAAGAAAATGGTTAAATGAAAATTCGTTAATTGAGCCTTCACCGATTGTTCGCTTTAGAGCATTTAATT
Organism: Bacteroidota bacterium; assembly: GCA_043747595.1. Taxonomy (GTDB): domain Bacteria; phylum Bacteroidota; class Bacteroidia; order AKYH767-A; family 2013-40CM-41-45; genus JADKIH01. The sequence goes on from JAYTOX010000087.1 coordinate 38,438, forward strand.
CATCATCGATGGACATTCAAGTAACATTTTTCTCAATGACTCCGCAGATGGATGATTTTTTGAAATTGCAAGAAGAAGTAAACTTTTCAATTATGAATATAGTGAAGGAAAATGGAGCAGACTTTGCATTCCCAACCTCCTTTGTTTATTTAAAGAAAGACGAAAATCAGGAATTGAGTTAGTCTAATTATAGATGTAAAGTTTTTGATTCATTTGATCGTAATCGACCCGATACGTTTTTAAAGGGATTGTTGCCGGGCTTTTAGTAACCGAACCATCGACCAAACTAAAAGTACTTCCGCATGCATCGTCTTTAATAGAAAGGCTTCCACTCACAACATTTAAAATCGAATTTGTATTTGTTGGGTCGTACGAGCATCCTCTATCATAGGCAATAAATTCATCAATCGAGCGGTGATAAACAATTAATCCTTTATAGCCTGCATCGGATATGTAAACATAATTGCCCACAACTTGAAGAGTGTTATACGGAGGCAAATTCATGTAAACATATTTACTCACCGGTACATTTGGGAAATTAGCATTTACATTGCTTTTTTTACATGCAATAGAAGTAACTATTGCCAGTACAATTAGAGTCGAATAATTAATAAATCGTTTCATGGGCAATATTTAGAGCAGTTGAATAGTTATATTTGTATTCCGTAACGAACGAAAAATGAGAAGGACTATTCTTTATGTGGTATTAATAAGTAGTTTGCTTTACAAATGTAAAAGTAAGGAAAACAACAGTACCGGAACACAAAAAGATTCGGTGAACATTAAGAAAAACGATGTTGAATATACTTGTCCTATGCATCCTGATGTAGTTACTAATAAACCTGGAAGCTGTCCGAGATGTGGAATGGAACTTTTAATTAGAAGTTAAGCGATGCCAAAGATCATTAAATATTTTTTCGTGTTGATGATGTTCGTTGTGCCAATCAAAGCGCTTTCACAAGATATTGATGCTCGTTCTCCTCATTCGAACGGTGGAGCACCACAGCAAGTAAAAGCCGACAAAAAGAAGGCAGCACAGGCAGCGTTGAAAGAAAAGGCAATTGAAAAAGGCAGGCAGCGCCACATGAAATTGCAATCTAAAAATACAAAGAAGATGATGAAAAAAAGCAAGCACTCATCGTCGAATTGGAATGCAAATAAAAAAGAGTTTTTCTTGAAAAGGTGGTTTAGGAAGAAACATCATTAATTTTTTTGCTCTTTTCATTTGAAATAAATGTTTATCAAAAGGCCCCAAAAGCCGCAGTTTGAAAAGGATTCAAAGCGTTTAGCCAAGCGTTCAACTGCGTTCGCCAAAGATTTCAGGCCAATCAAGCAATTAACTTTTAATTCCTTTGTAGTGCATATAGTTTTGTGAATAATCTTCAAATTCTTCACATGAAAACAAATACGATCGGAATCACCTTTCACACAAAAGGAATTTTGAAAGGTGCTAAGCTCCCTCAATTGCTTGCCACTTTTATTATTATTAGTCTAACCCTTTTACAACTCAGTACAAATGCAGCTGTAAATACTTACACATTCAGTCAGTCTTCAACTACGTATTCTGCTATTTCAACAGGTACAAGTTTGGGGTCTACAACTAGCGATGAGCAAGTCTTTATTGGAACCACTGCAGGAACCACCACTTTTTCAAGTGGTGTCGCCTCAGGTGCCGGATTTCCAATTGGGTTTAACTTCAATTATAACGGAGTTACATATAGCAGTTTTGCTGTCAATACAAATGGATTTATTGTTCTTGGTAATGGTACTTTTGCCATTGCTGGAAGTAGTTCGGGTTTCTCTACACCAATCAGTAATACGCAGACTTCCGGTTTAGTCGGTGCTATCTCAGCGGTTGGCTACGATATTCAAGCCCAAACAGGGGCAACACTTCGTTATCTTTCTTCAGGTACAGCGCCAAATAGAACATTAATTGTTCAGTGGGCAGGATATAGACGATTTGTTACTGGTGGTATTACAGGTGAAAGTTTAAATTTTCAAATTAAGTTAACAGAAACTACAAATGTGGTGGATGTTATTTATGGAGCTATGACGAATGTGAACACTTCCATTTGGGGTGTTCAAGTTGGTTTAAGAGGGTCTACTAATTCAGATTTCTCAAATCGTTTTGTGACTAATGGAACGAATACTTGGGCCACTAGCGCTACAGGAATTACAAATATCGATGTTGCTCAATTGAAAAATACATTTGTTCCTGTAAGCGGACAAAAATACAGTTGGGACCCTTGTTCAGGACCTGTTTCAGCACCAAGTACAACTAGTAATTCAATTTGTGGAATTGGAGCGATAAATCTTTCCTCTGTTTCAGGATCAGGAGGTACATCTTGTAGATGGTACGATGCAAGTACAGGAGGAAATTTATTAAATACAGGATTAACTTATTCTCCAATATTTACCTCTACAGGAAGTACTACTTTTTACGTTTCATCAATTGACGCCAATCTATGCGAAAGCACTTCGAGAATAGCTGTTACTGCCAGTGCTAATCCTTCAATAATATTTGATAATGGATCTTCTTCAGGGGTTTTACCTGTTGCATCTCCCTCAGCAATTTGTATTGGATCAAACTCAACATTGTCTGCTAGCCCGTCAAGAGTTGCTATTAGTTCTCCTGCCTCAGGATTGGCTATCCCAGATAATTCAACTACTGGTGCAACTCAATCTGTAACTCTAAGTGGTTTTTCAACATCGCTGAATAATACAACGGTAAAAATTGCCTATGTAAAATTGAATGTTTCTCATGCAAAAGCCGGACAAATAAAAGCCGATCTTATATCGCCCGATGGAACAATTGTAAATCTTACTAGTCTACGTGGTGGGAATAGCGCAAATTATACAAATACATTTTTCAGAACAGGTGCAGCAACTTCTATTACTGCCGGCTCTGCTCCATTCACCGGATCCTATACTCCAGAGGTAGCATTTTCAACATTAAATGGTAAAAATATTAATGGTATTTGGTCGGTTAAAGTTCAAGATGGTGCCAATGGTACAACAGGAACATTCGACAATTTTGAAATTGCATTCATAGATGCGAATGGTTTAACATACTCTTGGTCGCCGGGTGGATCTACATCAGTATCGCCAACTGTTTCTCCAAGCAGTACAACAAACTATAATGTAACTGTTACAAGTGCTTCGGGAAATTGCTCCTCAACTTCAAGCAACGTTGCTCTTACTGTAAATACACCACCGGTCATTACTTCTTGCCCGGCGAATGTTTCTACAAATGTAACAGCTGGTACATGCGCAAAAAGTGCAACTTATACTTCTGCAACAGCAACGGGAAGTCCCACGCCAGTCATTACTTATTCTAAAGCTTCAGGTTCTTCTTTTTCAGTTGGTACAACCAATGTTATTGTAACTGCTACCAATACTTGCGGCGCACCTACTTGTAATTTCGATGTTACCGTTCTAGATAATATTAATCCAACTTTTTCCGGATGTCCTACTAATAAAACGGCTTTTGCAGCCTCAGGTTCTTGCAGTGCTATTGTAAGTTGGACTGCACCAACTGCAAGTGACAATTGTTCAGCTTCGGTTACAAATAATTTCTCATCAGGAGCATCTTTTCCGTTTGGAGTAACTACTGTAACGTATACAGCAACTGACCCATCAGGAAATACTGCAAATTGTTCATTTACGGTTACAGTAACAGATAATACAGCTCCAGTATTTTCAAATTGCCCATCTAATCAAACAATAAATAACAACACTGGCTTATGTAGTGCAATTGCCACATGGACCGCTCCAACTGCTACCGATAACTGTGGCATGCAAAGTTTGACTTCCAATCATAATAGCGGTGATGTATTCCCGGTTGGTACAACAACGGTAACTTATACTGCAACAGACATACATGGCAATTCGTCAACATGCTCGTTTAATATAGTGGTAGTTGACAATGAAATTCCTGTAATTTCAAATTGTCCTGGAAATATTTCTATCAATGTTACTCCCGGAGCTTGTACCGGAATCGCTACTTGGACAGCACCTACTGCAACAGATAATTGTGGAGTTGCGTCTTTGCTTCCTTCGAAAGTTTCGGGAAGTAGCTTTGTAAAAGGTAATACAATTGTAACTTATACTGCAACCGATATTCACGGTAAGATATCAACTTGTTCATTTACGGTTACAGTAATTGACAACGAGAATCCAATCATCACGTGTCCTACAAATATTTCAACGAATGCAACAGCCGGTCAGTGTGGAAAAATAATAACGTACTCAGTTGGTGTAACAGATAATTGTTCAGCAACAGTTATTTCATCACCA
>JAYTOX010000088.1:0-38391 GCA_043747595.1 Bacteroidota bacterium
AAAGGAATTTTTTATTCGTTGCGAGCGGGCTCGGTATCGCACACCAGTTATGTCCAAGGCTTAGGCCAAAATGCAATTAAGAATACTGAACTTAGTGAATTCGCTTCTAATTCAAAATACAATTCGTTCACAGGAAAAGCTACAGTCGGAATCTCAAAAAAGTGGGGCACCACTAAATTAACTTATTCCAATTATTCACAACAATCAGGAATTGTTGAATTGACGAATTTCCAACTGGACGAAACAGATCCTTTTCAACGCGAACGAACTTTTAAGTCGCCATTCATCGAGCAAACTAATCATGTGATTGCTGAAGAAACAAATTATCATTTTAGTAAATCTTCACTTCGATTGAATGTATCATACCAATTGTCGAACAAAAAAGAAACCGATCCTTTTACTAAATCAATTGATCGAATTTCCTATAATACAAAATTCAATGCTTTTACCTATGATCTAAGATATTTGAGTAATCCGGCAAAGAAGTTTGGAATGATGATCGGAGTTCAAGGTAATTCAGCAGCAGATAAAAACTCAGGAGAAGAAAGCTATTTACCCAATGTAGAAAAGAGTGCAGTAGGAGGATTATTGAGCGCACATTACGATACAAAAAAATGGAATTTGTTAATTGCAGGAAGAGTAGATCAGGAAAAACTTTCACTTAAAACTTATTATTTTTCTCCAACAATCGACTCACTTGGGAATAAGGAATATATATCAATTTCTAGAAATCCAGTGTTGCTGAATTTCTCTAGCGGAATTGTGTTTCATGCAACGAACAATGTAAGTTTCAAAGTAAATCAATCGATTGGTTCGTCGTCAGCAAATTCAAGGCAATTAGGTGCGTGGGGCAAGAATGAAGTGAATTACAGCTTCGATAAAGGAAATACAAAACTTACCGATGCAAAAAGTTTTCTTACAGAGCTAACTGCGGTTTTGAGAATGGAAGATTTGTCAGTTGAAATCACCGGCTACAAAAACAAGCTTACAGATTACATCTATTTATCTAATACAGGACAAGACACAATCATAAGGTCCGATACTCTTACAGTCGATACCGTTAAGATTCATCACTTCAGTCAAGCAGATGCAACAATCAATGGAGTTGATTTGTCACTGATCTACCATCCGGGCGGATTAAAAGGAGTAGCCATGAATATTGGTTATTCGATGGTGGATGCGAAATTGACCAACGGGAAATATGTTCCCGGTATTCCTACCAATAAAATTGTTGCCGGAATAACCTTGAGCGGCGATCATTTAAATTATATTTATCAGCCATATTTTAATCTTGTGTTCTCAAGTTACTTTGAAAAAACAAATGTTGGAGAAAATGAATTGAAACAAGAGTCTTATGCATTGCTCGATTTACATATTGGAGGAAGTTTTAAATGGGGCAAACAATACTTTGAAATAAAATTGAATGCAAATAATTTGCTCGATACCGGGTATTTGTTGCATAACTCTTCGCTTGCTTACCTTGGTAAAACAGGAGTCAGAGCAATAGGACGAAATGTTTCTATCCAACTGCATATCCCATTTGGGATAAAGTCTGCGAAATAGTATTTCGTTCAATCTCTTCTAAAAATCGGTGCAGTAATCACCAAAATACGGAGCACAAAGCAATAGTAGGTTTCAGTAACGCATTCAATTCAAAATTATTGACGAAATTGACAGGATAAATCCTGTGATTTTAGTGTTTTATTAACACAATTTGCCCGTATCTTTACCGTATATAGTATGGTGGTTACCTTCTTTACTTGAGAAGAGAACAATTAAATTCATCTCCTAAATTATCAAAATAGAATGTTCAAGAAAAATGTATTGAAGAAGTCTGCATTGCTAGCATTTTTTCCATTGATTACGCTTTCGGCTTCGGCACAAATGGCACCTCCGCCCGATAAAATGAGTTATGCATTAGAGTTAATAAAATATGCTTATGTCGATTCGGTTGATAGTAAAAAGCTAACAGAAGAAGCCATCAAAGCAATGGTGAAAGAATTGGACCCGCATTCAGTTTATATTCCGGTTGAAGAGATGCGCGAAATGAATGAACCTCTCGTAGGAAAGTTTGAAGGAATTGGAGTTCAGTTCAACATTCATGAAGATACAATTATGGTTACTCAGCCAATTCCCGGAGGCCCGTCAGAAAAATTAGGGATTCGTGCCGGCGATCGAATAGTAAAAATTGAAGGCGTTAATGTTGCGAATGTAAAAATCACCAACAACGATGTGCTGAAAAAATTAAGAGGCGATAAAGGAACGAAAGTTACTGTAAGTATTTTTAGAAGAGATCTTCCAGAACTTGTCGATTATACAATTACACGCGATAATATTCCAATCTTTAGTTTAGATGCTTCGTACATGGTTGCTCCCGGAATTGGATATATCAAACTTTCACGTTTTGCTGATTCTACAGTCGACGAATTTAAAGAAGCGTTAAGCAAATTAAAAAAATTAGGTTTGAAAAGTTTGATTCTCGATCTTCAAGATAATGGTGGTGGTTATTTAAATCGTGCCGTTGAATTGGCTGATGAGTTTTTAACTGAAGGCAAAAAAATAGTTTATACACGAGGACGTACTTCTCCGCCCGAAGATTATAAATCGTCGGTAATAGGGGGATGGGAAAAAGGAAAACTTGTGATACTTGTAAATGAATCATCAGCATCAGCAAGTGAAATTGTTTCTGGAGCTATTCAAGATTGGGACAGAGGACTGATCATTGGTCGCCGTTCATTTGGTAAGGGATTAGTACAAAAGCCATTTCAATTACCCGATGGATCAGCTATTCGATTAACGGTAGCTCACTATTATACACCTTCCGGAAGATGTATTCAAAAACCTTATAAGTTGGGAGAAGAAGATGAATACGAAATGGATTTTTCTAATCGTTTAAAGAGTGGTGAATTATTCAATAGAGACAGTGTGAAGTTTGCCGATACTACCAACTACTATACGAATGCAAAAAGAATAGTAAAAGGTGGAGGAGGAATTATGCCGGATATTTTTGTACCGATAGATACATCTGAATCGAGTACTTTTTTCAGTGATATCCGTCGTAAAAATGTATTAGGCGATTTTACACTTACATACACAGATAATCACCGAGTTGAATTATTGAAAAGTTATCCAAATATTGATGTGTTCAAAAGTAGTTACGCAGTGACCGATAAATTCTTCGATGAGTTTTTAGCAGCAGTTGATAAAGCAGGAGTTAAAAAAGATGAAAAGGGTTTAGCAACAAGTATGCGAATACTGAAAATAGATTTGAAAGCATTAATAGCTCGAAACTTATGGGACACCGATGCTTTCTTTGAGATTTCGAATGACTTGAACGAACCGTTATTGAAAGCAATTGAAGTGATGAATAGCGATTCATTTATCAAAATGAAAATAGCAGAAAAATAAATTCATGATCAAAATTTTTTTAAGAGGAATGATGATTTCATTCCTCTTCTTTTTTTACAGCAATTTGCAGGCACAACCGAATTACAACATTAAGATGATGTCGTGGAATTTGTTGAACTTTCCAGGAGCATCAACAGCTGCCGATTCAACATTGCGTTGTCCCTACTATAGGACAGTTGTCAATTTTGTAGAGCCTGATATTTTGGTAACAATGGAAAATACGAGTGCCACGGGTGCGTCATGGATCTTATCTAACGTTATGAATTCCGGAGCTAATCACTATGCACAAGGTACTTTTATTAATGGTTACGATTCAGACAATGCTCTCTATTACAAAGATTCACTTTTCGATTTTATTAGCAATGTTCCTATTCAAACAGCACTGCGCGACATAAGCCATTTCACGTTGTCATTCATTCCCACCGGCGATACAATTCACATCTTTGTTGTCCATCTAAAAGCCAGCCAAGGCTATGAACAAAACAGATACGATGAAGTGTCGTTGTTAAGACAAGTTACCAATTCATTTCCGGCTGAAACCAATTTTTTAATTGCCGGCGATTTCAATATTTATTCATCATTCGAACCTGCATATAGTGCGTTGTTGCAAGATAATTCGAATGACGATGGAAATTTTTTGGATCCAATAGTAATGAATGGAACATGGAACTATTATCCATTTGCACAATACCATACACAATCAACTAGAATACTTCAGTTCGGAGGTGGTTCAACCGGCGGTTTAAATGATCGATTTGACATGATTTTATTTTCAAATGCAGTACAGAAACCTAGAGGAGTATATTATTTACCGGGAAGTACAGGAGTGGTAGGAAACGATGGACTACATTTTAATAAAGCGATGAATAATGGAATGAATTCGAGTGTTCCCTTGTCGGTGGCAAATGCGTTATATGGCGCCTCCGATCATTTACCGGTTTACCTGACATTACAGATTGGCCCCACTACAGATGTTTCAGAAGTGAGTTTAGATAAATCAATATTCATTTTCCCGAATCCTTCTGAAGGAAATTTTTCGATCCAATTAAATGCATTCTCTAAGTCCAAAATTAACGTCCTTATATCTGATCTGGCAGGTCGAAAATGTTTCGAATTAGTTGGTTATCCAATAACCGAAGGCTCGAATATTATTCCCTTGGATCTTGGCAAAGATGTAATGGAAGGCTTGTATTTACTGTCGATAACCGACGGTAAAACGCTGATTAACAAAAAAATATCCATTTATTAATTTTTTTATCATTTTTATTGCCATGCAAGATTGAATCGGTTCAAGAAGTAACTATTTGACTTACTGAGGTGTTTAACTTACTATTATCCTAATTGGGTATGAAAAAGAAACCACCGTTACCAAAACCATACGTAGGGGCACTGTTAATTTCAGAGCCTTTTAATCCTGAACCTTCATTTAAGCGTTCGGTGGTTTTAATTTCACAGCATACCGGTAAAGGATCAATAGGTTTTATAATTAACAAGCCGACGCTATTAAAGGTAAATGAGGCCTTAGACGACTTTCCCGAATTTGACGCATTTATTTATTGGGGTGGCTCGTTAAAACTCGATTCGATTTATTATATTCATTCAATTGAGTCATTAAAAGGAGCGCATAAAATTTCAGAAGGGTTATATTGGGGTGGCGATTATCAGCAATTGAAATTGATGATAGAAGCAGAGGAGATAGACCCGGGTCAGATTAAATTTCTTGCCGGATATTCTGCATGGCATCACAAAGCACTTCAAGAAGAGTTGAAAGTAGATCATTGGTGGATTACAGCTGCTGATCCGTATGACATATTAATTGAAGAGCCTACAGTTATGTGGGGAAATGTTTTGCAGCGAATGGGACACGTTTACGGAATTCTAAATGATTTCCCGGAAGACCCAAGTTTAAATTAGAAGGAACAAAATGCATTTATAAAAAAAGCGGCTGTAAGAATATTTACAGCCGCTTTTTTATTATTTCTAGATTGTGTCTTAAGGACGAAGGTGAATTGTTTTAGAAAAACCATTCTTAGTAACCGTTGCAATATCATCGCAAGTACCATTTCCAAAATCGATGGTGCGCACCGGTTTATTTGAAGGAGTAATTTCCATTGTTCCGCTGGTAATCCAATGGCAAGAGTTTTCATGACGTAAATTTGTCAAAACTGATGAATGCGATTCTCCGTTACTATTTGTTCCTGTTGTAGTGCCATTAACAAGATAAACATCATTTACCCATGTTGAGTCGCCATAACCTGCAACCATTTCACGTGTGCGATTTGAATTCCATGATCTCCAAGTACCATCAGTACGAGTAATTCGCATATTCGTAGCAGTGATCGACCAAGTCATATTTCCTGCGCCATTGAAACCATTATTGATAACAGAACGAGTACCTTCTACATGACGAGTGTTTACATAGAAGCTATCGAATGTTACTACCCAACTTGCACCCGGATCAAAATAACCGGCTCCGGTATAGTTTACAATTACACGACCTGCGCGAGTTTTACCATCAGGACCAGTACAACCAGTATGAAAATCATAAATTACTACATGATTAATAGAATCGTTCGTTACCGTAGCACACGTGTTAAAAGCAAATTGATCGTAGCCCGAATTTTGGCAAGAGCCATGACTAAAAGTACCGGTGCGAGACACTTGAGCTGTCATGTTATCGACATCCTGTGCAATACTTTCAGATTGTCCGATGTCTTGAGCAGTTGTTTGAAAATCTTCTGAATCACTATTTTCTTTTTTGCAACCGGTGCTTAAAGAAAAAATAAAAAGAGTGGAAGCGGCCACTGCAAGCATAGTAAGGCTTTTTCTTGTTTTCATTAGTTTATAATTTTTGATTTAGTGTATGACTTGATGAGAATTGAAAGGTTTAATACGATTGCTTACTGCTTAAGGTTTTTAGCAAAATGAAAAGAGGAAATGTTAAATCCTTTATTGAGATAAAGGCGATGTGCATCGTAACGAGAGGGAACAGAGCCCGAGTCGAGATGAATACTATCTAATTTTGCTTCGCCTGCCTTATCTTCAATGAATTTCAAAAGGAGCGAAGCATATCCTTTTCCTCTATGTTCAGGTAAGGTAGATAAATCGTCGATGTAAATTAACTTTCCCCAATGAAGATGTTCGGTATATCTGAATCCAGCAATTGCTACAGCTTGATTATTTTCTTCTACGAATATGAGATGATAGCCACGAGCAATCATTCCTTCTATGAGAGTAACGAACGTAGATATTTCAAGATGTGGTCGAAGCGCATTTAGGGCAGTAAAACACTTTTGTATCGATTCTTTGGAGATTGCTGTTTGAATTTTCATAATAAATTAAAAAGGCAGTTTTTTGTGTGTTTTTCTTTGTTATTCATTATAAGTGATTTACCTACTCGAACGTAAAGAAAGCGGAATTAATTGAAAAAAAGTTCAAATTTTATTCGATTTTTTATCAACAAAACGTGGTTTTATGATAGGAAATACTATTTTTGCAGCCGCTTTGATACACAAGCAATGATTCCGTAGCTCAGCTGGTAGAGCAATACACTTTTAATGTATGGGCCCTGGGTTCGAATCCCAGCGGGATCACGATTTTAGCCTCACTACGGCACGATAACCCTTAGATTAACTTCTAAGGGTTTTTTATTTCTCGTTAATGGGCGTTAGTCCTTGCTTTTGGACCCAAATTGGTTCGCTATTTCTTCACCTAAATGAAGAGTTTCACCAAAAATTAATTGTTATGTCAAAAGCGACTCTAATATTCTATCCTAATCTCTATAAAGTAGAGAAACGCTCAAAAAAAATCCCTATTTATTTGCGTATCATTTTTAAAGGCAGAAAAGCAGAATCAAGGCTCAATGTACTTTTGAATGAAAATGAATTGGCTTGTTGGGACCCGATACTTATGCGGGTTGGGTTAAAAGACTCAAAACAAAACAAAATATTGAATACATATCAAGCAATTTTTGACGAATATTTATTCAAAAATGCTGTAATCATATCAAGTCAACAAGCAATAGATATTAGAGATTCTATATTGGGCAAATCACCCAAAAGAAGCATTAGTGGCTTACTTGAATATGTAAATAGATATTATAATTCTGAAGTGTTATTAAAACGTGAGTTAGCAGTTGGAACAAAAAAGAATTATAAAAAGGCAATTAAGCACCTTCAAAATTTTTTAAAGGTCGAAGGCATAGAGCAAGTTTTATTATCTGAAATTGACAATTCATTTGCTAACCGTTTCAAAAATTATTTATTAAACGATAATTTGATGGAACATAGAGTTGGTATGACTGAACCCTCCGCTCTTGGAATAATAAAAAAATTTAGAACTATCTACAAATATGCAATGCTTGAAGGTCTGATTAGTCGAAATCCTTTTAAAGAAATAGTTTTAAAGAAAAAGTCGCCACGAAAACCTAAGTTAAACATTAATCAAGTTAGGACAATTTTTAAAGCTTCATTTTTATTTTCGGAATCTTTAACCGTTTGCAAAGATATTTTCCTTTTTAGTGTCTTTACGGGTCTTGCTTATAAGGATTGTTTTGACTTAACACAAAATAATATCTCTAAATACATTGACGGCTCAATTAAATTAAGCATAGACAGAGCAAAATCGGGGGTATTGACTGAATTGTTTTTGGTCAATCAAGCAATTGACATTATCAACAAATACTCCGACCACCACGAAATCAAGGTAAAGGGAGGAGTATTGCCAAAAAGAAGCAATAAAACATTAAATGCAAATCTTAAAATTATCTCAGAAAGGCTTGACCTTGGAGTGAACTTAAGCTCACATATAGGCAGACATAGCAACAGACAGTTGCTTTTTGATGCTGAAATTAATAATGCGGGAGTAATAAAAAGGATGCTTGGGCATAGTAATGCGCGAGAAATGGATAGCTTATACTATGAAGTAACCGAATCGGGTTTAATTGCAGCGAAACGAAAGTTTCAATTATATTTGGATGAAAATTTAATTCATCACAGTTATGATCTTATTCAAACAAATTCAAAGCATTGAATATTATAATCAAATAATTGATGAACAGAAATTGTTGCTTAATGAAAATATTGAATCATTTAAGATTGAAGCAGCAAAGGCTAAGGAAATTTTATTATCATCTTTATGCGATTGTTTATGTGAAGAAAACTTTGAAGAAAACCGTATAAGGAATATTACAATCTTGCATTTATTATTAAGCCCTTTATGCCTATTTCCAGACGATGAAATAATAAAAAGATTAAAAGAGTTTAAAATAAGTAATACATTATTGAAGTGGTTTATACCATATGATTCTATTCTTTTTGAAATTAAAAAAAGTGAAGATGTTGAAGGTGTAATTTGCTTGACTAATAACAAATTTATATTATTAAAAACTCATATTGAATCTAAAATGAATCATCAATTATTAATGGATTATAATTTTATTGAAATGGATGATAAAGGTAAATATAGAACGAAAGTATCATTAATGTTTGAGAAAGAAGCAAAGAATGCAAAAAGGAGAAAAACATCCAAAGATTATTCTGATGGTTTTGTTGGTTTTACGAAAAAATCAATAGCTTATCAAAAATCAATTATCACTTCCTTTACAAATGATATCAATATTACAGATAACAAAATACTCAAAATAAGTAATGGCAATACAAAAGAAATTCTTAATGATTTTTCCAAATTATTTTTCAATGATATAATTTCAAAGCGAAAATATTTTATTTTATTATTTCCTCTTCTAAAATTAGTTTGTAAAGATGTCAATTTTGAAGATAAGATAGATTTTGATGAAAATAAATCAAAGTATCAAGATAATTACTCCAATTATCAGTTTAATCACGTGAAAAAAATTCTTATAGGAAAGTGAACCAATTTGGGTCCAATCTCACTTGGACCCAAATTGGTTCATTTCAGTTTTGCTGATTCTCTTCATTTGTAAAATGAAAAACCTACAAATGAAAAAGAACAACATTAGTCTGAATCAGAAAGCTGATACATCAAGGACTGTAAACGGTGATTTTATAAATTCTCCAAAATCGATTGGTGTTTGGGCACCAAGGGCAGAAATTATGTCATTTCTAAATTATGGTGATACCGCCATGACAACTTTGGAGAATTCGGGCGAAATTATAGTAACCAAAATTGGACGAAGGAAATTTATTAACACGCAATCTCTAATTGACTATTTAGAGAAAAATGTTTTGAAAGGAGGTTCAAAATGAGACGACCCGATTATCATTGGACTCATCATTCCTTGCCTAAAATTTTAAATTCTTTGCAGAATATCATTGATGAGGATTGTGCATGGTTGGAAAAACAATACGAGGATTATAATGGTAAAGATACTTCTTATAGAACAAGGATAGACCACCACAATACTCGTTATGAGTTGATGAAGGAGTTGATGTGTAGACTACAATCTTTTCACATTCAAATAGTCTTATCGGCTATCGACCAAGCCTTCGAAGAATCGGAGAAAAAAGGGTGTAGGGGTAACTTTAAAATACTCATCACTTTTGATGAAACACCTAAACCAACAATCAATATTATATTATAATAAATAATCCGCCTCATTTCGAGTGAGGCGGATTTAAAACGTAAAGAAAATGCAGCCTAAAAATAATATTAAAAATAACGACTCCCAAATAATTCTTCATAAAAATGAAATTAACAATGATGGATTACCAAAGGAAGTTGAACGATTAACTAATACTTTAAATAAACCTTCCGATTTATTAAGTAAAATAATCATGACTGCTGAAAAAATAAAAAAAATCAAAGAGAGGGATATACGATTTTCAGACCCTATTATAAGGCAAAACGGTAACGCAATTATATTTCCTCGCACCATCAATGTTATCCAAGGACAAGCTGGAGTTCATAAAAGCAGATTAGCAGAATTTTTCTGCGCTGCAATGTTGAAACTAAACGGCTACATTATTGAATTATTAGGTTACAAACGTGAGAACTTTGATGCTAATAATACCGTAGTCTATGTTGATACTGAAAGGAATCAATCGGAGCAGTTTCCCTACGCCTTGCAGTGTATTCAAATGAAAGCGGGTTACGAGAAACACGAACATCCTAACAACTTTAAATACATTTCACTTTTAGAAATACCAAGAAAGGAGCGTTTTGGTGTGTTGGACGAGTATCTCAAACTATTGAAGCAAGAAACAAAAAACCCTCTCTTTATTGTCTTGGACGTATCAACTGATTGTATTGAGGATTTTAATAAGACTGACAAAAGTATGGAGTTAATTGACCTAATGAACGTGGCGATAAATGAACACGATGTTGTGTTCCTTTGCCTTATTCATGAGAATCCTAAAAGTGAAAAAGCAAGAGGTCATTTTGGAACGGAGTTAATGAATAAGGCAAGTACGGTAATGCAAGTTTCCTATGAAAAGGATTCTAACAACAATGATACTGACCTAATAAAAATAAGGTATTTGAAATGTCGTAGTACCGCCCGTCATATTCCCTTCTATGCCAAATACTCCGATGAAGATAAGGGATTGATTTTAGCAGATGCTAACGATATACAAGTGGTTATGAACGGCAAAAAGCAAAAGGCTGACCCAAATGTAGTTTGTGAGTATTTAGAAATGTATTTAGGCGATGGCTCACACGTTTCAAGGCGTGAACTGTTGGATAAACTGATTGAAGAATTTGGGGCTTCGGAAAAAACTTTAGAAGATAGGCTTAAAGAAATTTGTCAAAACAAAATGCCTCTGCAAGACCAGAACGGTAAAGAGTGCAACTTGGAAAAGGACAAGAGCAGTAAGGAAATCAAGTATTTTATGTCACCAACAGATAATCATACTGAAGAGCAAGAAGAATCGGGTAAATAATTTTATCAAAACCCTTGTAATTGTAAAAACCTTTGTAATTGATTTTACAATCATTGAATCATTGTAACCCCTTATATAGGCGGCTACAATTACAACCATTCAATTCATATTAGATAACTGACACAAAATTTAAATTAAATAGCAAAAACCGTTTTACGATTGCAACTTGTCAGTGTGGCAAAAGTAATAAAGAGGAGAAATTTGTTCCGTTTGAGAATTGCGTCAAATTTGGTTATTGCAATTCTTGTTCAGAAACATTTCTACCGAACCTTCAATCAAAATTAAATCCAACTCAATCTGAATAAAAATAAATAATAATCGAAAAATTAAATTCTAATCAGCTCTAAATAAATCAAAATTTTCTTTGCTATTCAAAATCTAACTGTTAATTTTAAATCAAACGTCCAACCATGATACAAAAAACCGACCCATATACGAAAGAAGTGTTCACTCCTTCTCGGCAAAATCAAGTTTACAAGAACAGAAAAAACCAAATTGCTGCGAATAATGTACGGATTACACAAAGACGGCGAAGCAAGCATTACATCGACGAAAAATTAAACCGAAACAGAGAAGTATTATTAAAAGAACTTGACGGTTTGTTGGAAAAAGAAGTTTTTTTAAGGCATTTAACTGAAAACGGTTTTGTTGATGGTTATCAAACTCATCAAAAACAATACAGCAGTAGCGATGTGTGTAAATGCATTTACGAATTTGATTTGTTCTACATCAATTCTGAAAAAATTAAAATAAAGAAAAATGTCTAACGAATTTAAAATTATTGGATTTGGAGTTCCGCCTTCCATTTCCAATACAACTCAACCATCAAGTAGCGGTATAAAATTATCAACCATCCTCTGGTTGTTCGGCTTCGGAATTGCCGTAACAGTTGGAGCTTATTATCTAAATCTAAATAATGTTAATAAAAACAAACAATAAAATAGATATTGAAGCAATTTACAAGTTGTTCAAACAATACAAGGGGTTTCGAATTGTTGTTTATTCAGCGGGAGGCTTAGCAGTACTATATATCTTAGGGAAATCGTTTTCAATTGTCGCAACGGCAGTTCATGGCTATAAAGATTTAACGACTGCAATGAAGCGATAAATCTGCTCGATATAGTTCAAGCATAGATATGGAAGAACTTTTTTTAATTGAATGGTGGATTATATTCAAACTTAGTTCAAAAAAAGTGCTTGGATAGTTGCCTTTGAAATTATATGGAAAAGACCATTTTATTTACACCAATAACTGTTTCATTAATGTGAGCGCTAATTATGAACCAACCCAATTTGAAATTGACGAATAACAACGTAAGAGTTTGCATTTTCACTCGTGTTTCGTCTGACCGACAAAATAGCGACCGACAAATAAGCGAACTCCGGGACTATTGCAATAGAAAAGGTTGGGTTGTCGTTGAAGAAATAGATACACAAGTTAGTGGAAAGTCAAAGGTGCGTCTAGACCTCATTACGCTCTATACAGGCATTGCCGCAAAGCAATACGACAAAATACTCGTAAGTGAAATAAGTAGGCTAGGAAGAGTAAAGAAGGCGCTTCAAGAAACAATAAACAGATGCCACGAAAACGGAATATCTATTTGCTTCCATAATCTCGGTGGCATGGAGAGTTTGGACGACAATGGAAAAGAAACCTTCGTATCCAATATCATAATTGCAATATATTCTGAACTTGCTGCTGAAGAACTACGGATGCTAACCGAACGTTCTAAAAGCGGTCAAGACAAGGCAAAGGCAAATGGAAAACATATCGGGCGTCCAAAGGGTTCAGTTTCTTCATCGGAAGATTTACTTCGGAAACATTCAAAGTTAGCAAGTGATATTAGAAAAGGGCTTAGTCTGCGACAATGCATGAAAATTCATCAGTGTTCGAAAAATACGGTAATCAGAGTAAAGAAAATTTTGAAATAAAAAGTAGTAAGCATTGATGATGGCAGAGATATTAGCTATGGATACAAAATAAACAATCGGATAATTCTAGTTCTATCTAAATAAAGTTGGGAAAATGCAATACAAAAACGATTATTACAAAGAACAAAGCACAAGAACTGTTCTTCGAGTTGGTGTTTCTGACTTTAGTAATTATTGTAAAGAGTTACCCAAAATATTTGATTCACTTTACTTAAAACAAGAGGCTTATAACGGTGGTGATAAATTTGGTATCGCTGTTTTTAATTCAGCGCATCAGAAAATCGGTAATATCCCAATGCAATCTAGATTAATACTCGACGAACGCTTTGTCAATTCATTTAAAAACAATTTACCGATTGCGGTTTCTGTTGTCGGCATTGCTTGTGTGCCTCTTGAAGTTACGATTGAGTTAGTCTTTCATAAAAGTGCGGGTTCTATTAAGAAGCAGTATAAAAGACCGATCTACTTTACAAGGAAAAAAAGAATATCAAATCAGTTATGTTTATTCTGAAAATCCTCCCCCAAAATAATTTCATAGTTCTAAACGATTTAAAAACGAAGCAACCTCCCCTGTCAATAGGTATCTAAATAAACGGACGTTTTTATTAATTCTCAATATTTAAACAACACTATCAATGATGCAACAAAACCAATGCACTATTTATTTTTTATCCTTTTAAAGAAATCATTTAAAGATGACAAAAAACTTACTTTCTTTGGATTGATACTAAAATCTGAAATCGTCGAATAATTTACTTTTTTATTCATACCTGCCGATTTTAAAATTCGCTCTATTCTTTTCTTATTTGCTTTCTTTGAATTTGGAGAAAGGAATATTTCATCAATCAAAAAATCCAAATTTATTTGAATACTTGTTCCAATTTCATATTTCGGAATGTAGCCATGCATTTTATAAGCTTCGGTATAGGCTCGAAGTTCATGTTCGTTTTCATAATAAATTTATTTGCTGAAACAGTGAATCATTGTGTTGCTCATATCTAACATTGGAGCATGAGGTCTATAATATTTTACCTTTCCAATTCTAATTACCTCTGATGAGTTATTGAAACAATTAATAAGACCACCAACTGTACTTTGAATGGCAACTCCCTTATTATTCTTACCATATGCACTCCACATTGTCGAGCTTTCGTAATCTGAAATTTGCCAACAATTCACTATAGAAATTCTTCTTATATCTTTTTGCAAATAATTTATATACTTATGCAAACTGTTAATCGTTTGATTTGGATATCTTCCGCTACTTATCTGATTTTCCCACCATGAAACAGTTACCTTTGGGATTATATCCTCCATTTGGTCACCAAGTTTGTCAATCCTGCAAAAATAAAGAGAGCTGCTTTTAATCAATTGCGTCAATCTTTCAAAAGACATATAACGCCAAACTTTAGTATTAAGCGATGGAATTTCACATATTGAATGTTCGCGGTACATAAGGACAGCAAATTAAAAAACAACTTTAGAATGACAATTGGCTTATTAGCAATAACTATATCAAAGAATGATTTACAGCAGTAATAAAGACCTTTAATTCTTCATCAAGTTTATTAACAAGATATTTCTTCTCTCCCCCCATTTGATTAATTGCTAATGCTGTCCTTTTCCGAAGTCCAATAAGTAAGCAAATTACACCTACAATAAATAATGGCATTTTCTCTCCACCTCCCATACCATAAGCTCCTATTGGGAAAAATATTAAAGCAATAATTGCTCCTACAAGAATTAGCCATCTTTTCTGCAAGTCAACTACTTTCACAGCTGTTATCTTACTTAAGGGATAATTTTCTTCTGAATTTCTGTAAATCACAATCAGTCTTCTATTCGTAAGAATACTTTTATTGGAATCGTCAGAATATTCCTTATTTTTTACATTCTCAAAGAAATAAGATGCTTTTATTTCTTCATCTTGGGCGAGTAAAATTTTCATAAATGTTTTATTTTTGTTAAAGTGTAAATTATATAATTAAAGCAATTCAATCTTCTATACATCTAACTGAGAATCTTGTTTGTTTTGAATAATTACCATCAACGCCACCTTCCTTTTTCATTTGAATAATGATTTGACCCGATAAAAATTGAATTTGCAGTGCAAAGATTATTGCAACGATAGCAAGTAATTTATATTTCATTTTTCAATATTTAATATTATAATTTATTACTGAACAATTATTTTCTCCTTTCCTAAAATAAATCCTTTTTCATTAACGACTTCAATGAAATAAATACCTGAGGAAATTGTTTCGTTTAGTTGAATTGATATTTTAGATTCTAATATTGGAGTAGTAAAAACTTCTCTCCCATATATATCAAATATTTTTATACTATTTTGGCTCCGACTCAAATGAATTTTTTCGGCAACATCCAAAGTAAAATTCCCAGTTGAAGGGTTTGGATAAAGTGAAATTAAATTACCTGAAGAATTTTCGATAATTTCACTTGTTGATGGCGTGCAGCCAGGGGATGTTGCTAAACTTGCTCTTATTCCACCATTTCTTATTGCTGCATCAGTTCTTACAAATTGAAAAAACGTAAACATGTTTTTACTCACATCATCAGAATAGTCCATGTAGTTATTAAACATGACACCAGGGAAGTTTGGAGAACAAGCATCTGTCAATGGGAATGTTGGTGTTCCTGAACTACTCATTGTTTGGTTAGGTGTGTCTACGCAACTATCAGAACCTATGCAAGCATCTTCATCTCCCCAAATGTGCCTCAATCCTAAATAGTGTCCAACTTCATGTGTTGTGTTTCTTCCCAAATTAACGGGGGGCGAAGCAGTTCCTATTGTTCCAAAAGCTTGATAATCTACTACAATTCCGTCCATTTGAGGAAAAGCAATTCCAAGCCATGGAAGAAGTCCAATACCAATCATCCCGCCCCATGTCGGATAATTGGCAGGAAAATCACAAACCCAAATATTTAAATATTTTGTTCTATCCCATGAATCTTGTCCTCCTGAATTTGTAAGCCAAATGGAAGTATCTCCATTAGATATATCAAATTGTGTTTTATTAGTAAATGTTCTTGTAATTCCATTTGTTGCAAACCCGTATGGGTCTTGTTGCGCCAAACAAAATTGATACCGTGTATCGGCAGAAAACCCTTTAAAAGCAGTAGGCGCAAATGAAATGTCGGGGTTTAATCTTCTGAAATCTTGATTCAAAACATTTATTTGTGAGAAAATTTGTGCATCGGAAATATTCTCAGTTGATGTATTCCACACCACATGAACAACAACTGGAATTGTTATTATAGGATCTGGTGTATAATCAAGTTCTACAACCAGTGTTGTACTTACTAAAAAAGTTGACTGGCAATCATATTCGTTAAGTAAAATGTCATAATTACCTGAAACAAAAGGTGTAAAATAAATTTCAGATTGATTGTTGGCACATAAATCATCATTATAGCCCACGGCACTTCCACCACCTGCTGTATAAATAGTTATTTGCGTATCAAAATCGTTGTTGCCACAAGTGGAAACGCGATAAGTTCTACCAGCAATCATATTTGTAACAGTAATGTAATCTCCACCATAAATACTTGTTGTAGTAAGTGTGCTGCCTAAAACGTTTGGAGCTGCTCCTGAACCGATATAAGAATTATTGTATCCACACAAACTTTGGACAGACGAAAGTCCACCATTCCTTTGATTTAAGTTCTTTGGTTCAAAAGAAGTTTGTTCAGTTGAATGTTCTTTGCTACTTAACTTAACCTTAGCCTCAAATTCCATTTCATTGAGTTGAATTTTTTTGTACAGTTCAGGATTTCTATTCTTGATTGCCTCAATAAATTCATTAACACCGCATTGTTCCGTTTGTGCAAATGAAATTAATGACGTAAATATTAGTAGTGTTGTTAAAAAATAAAATTTTTTCATAGCTTTTTTGTTATTAGTACAAGTTAGTTTGAATATGAACGGACATCATCTCGTTTTACACAACGAAGAAGAGCTTAACGAAATTTCAAGTTATTTGAAATCCTACTGTCTCCACGAAGTAATGTCTGTCCAAGTTTGCACAATTGTTTGCAGGTGCGATTTACCAATTTGCGGGGAATTTAATTAGACATTACTTACTCCCCAACCGAGTAGAAAAGTCACTAATTACATTCTGATATTTCCTAAGCAATCTATCCCATTCTCTAAAAAGTTCGTCAGCTTTCACACTTGTTCCACCAGAACCAGAGTATTCACTAACAAGTTTTACTTTATATGTTAAAGGATTTGAATTTCCGAGTTTAATAATTAACCTCGTTCGAATAGTATTCTGTTGAAACGTTTGCACACTCCAAGCTGTTCTTAAATAAGAAGTTTCTTTGTCGCTCACTTCTATGGCATCGAAATAATCTGTTACAATTTGGGTTGCTAATTTCCATGCGTCAGCAGTGGATAATTTATCTTTAATTACAACCGAAAAATCTACGTTAGCTTGGTCTGTTTTAACTGATGCTTCATATGCATCATCTTTCTTCATTTCAAAATATTGCTTTTTGGGAGGAGCAGTACTTCCTTTTTTATCACAGTAAGTTTGCTCATACTTTAAAAATCCAATTTTTTCAACTTTAACAGTTACACAACTGTTTTTTGAAACTTTTACTTTCAATGTTCCTGTACCCAAATTTTGACCATCAACAATAATTTTAGCATCAGGTTCAGATGCACTAACAACTACATACCTGGCATGTGTTTGTGTGAAAATTAAAAAACCAATCAAGGTTAGTAACGTTTTTTTCATAAAAATTTAGTTTTTAATCGCCAAGCTCCTAACACGATTTGTTATAAAATAACGAGGCGTGGAACTTATCGTTTCCCGTTAGTTGAGGTATTTCCACATACCTTCAAACAGAAGCAACGAAAGCCCACGCCTTTGGCGTAGGTGATTCATGCTCTTCTCTGTTTGATTAGTAGTAATTGTGGAAATTTTCAACTAACAGTAAAGATGACCGCCTATATTTTTATTGTTTTTTTTACATTTTTTTGAATTGATTTTACAATATTAATTGAATTATTTCATTTCGCAAATCAAATTATCTATTGGCTTGATTCAAATAGATTGAATACGTTTTAAGCCACCCTCTGCTCATACAAATACTTCTGAAACTCAATAAACATCGAACTGATACTCGATGGCTCTCCAAGGACTTCCAATGCATCTTCCAACGATTGATATTTGTTTGTGAGTAGAGTGGGTAGTTTATCTTGGTCTAATTCTTCTACACCCGTTTCGATATATTTATTGAGGACAAATTCGATGAACTCTTTCTGTTTGTTGTTAAGTATGGCGAAGATGGTTGCTTGTGCTGCGGCGACTCTTGCTTCTCGAGTCATTGCTTTGAAGTTTCCGTTAAAGACGTATTCTAATACGTCAAACAAGTCACTCTTTTCCAAGCTACATAATTCTTGTAACGTTAGTAAATCTCCTTTTGCAAATCCCGCTTCTTCCAACTTTTCCAAGAGCGTTTTTCGGGTGAGAGGATTGCTCCATAGAACTCTTAGTTCTTCTTCGTTCTTGAATAGGTCGGGAAGTTTACCGAATAAGTTTTCCATGAACTCTTCTGCTGAAATTGGCTTTCCATCAGCTCCCCAAAACGAAGTTGAAACCATGTGTTGGATTTCTCGCTCTTTGCCGTCACGTAGTTTTATTTTGATTCGTTTCGGTTTTTCTTTGTCATCGTCATGAATCGATTCTTGAGGTTCTTTCTTTTTGTAGGTATTTTTTGGCTCACTAATCGATGGAGCTTCGGGTTCTATCGGCTCACCATCCCATTCGGGGTCGGAGAAATGATGATAGGCATCTACGAAATCATAGATTGTGAAAAACTCTTTGCCATCAAACAATCGTGTGCCTCGTCCTACTATCTGCTTGAACTCTATCATGGAGTTAATAGGACGCATCAGAACGATGTTACGGATATTCCGAGCATCAACTCCCGTTGAGAGTTTTTGTGAGGTAGTGAGGATGGTCGGAATCGTTTTTTCGTTGTCTTGAAATTCACGTAAAAACTGCTCACCGATTTCTCCGTCATTAGCTGTAACACGTATACAGTAATTCGGGTCTTTGCTCTTCTTGAATTGATTCACCAAATCACGAACGGCAGCTGCATGTTCTTGGTTGGCACAAAAAATAATTGCCTTCTCCTTCTGATTGGCTTCATCCATGTAAATCTTTACACGTTTGGCTTCTCTTGCTTTTATCTCGATGATTCGGTTGAAATCGGGTTCGGTGTACAACTTGCCTTCTTCAATTTCTCCCTCTATGATTTGGTCATCGCTTGTGTATCGGTAATCATCTAAAGTTGTCTTGATACGCTTCACCTTAAAAGGTGTAAGGAAACCATCATTGATGCCTTCTTTGAGCGAATAAATGTAAACGGGTTCACCAAAATATTTGTATGTATTTACGTTGTCTTGTCGTTTTGGGGTTGCTGTTAAGCCTAATTGCACAGCGGGAGAAAAGTATTCTAATATCGCTCTCCAATTGCCTTCATCGTTTGCACCGCCTCTGTGACACTCATCAATTACTATGAAATCAAAATAGTCGGGAGGATAAGCACCGAAGTATGGAGCAGCTTTACCCTCACTATCTGTCCCGCTCATAAAGCTCTGAAAAATGGTAAAGAAGATGCTGCCATTCATTGGCACACTACCTTTTTTAGTAATCTCTTTTGGCTTTATTCTTACGAACGCATCTTCGGGGAAAGCAGAGAAAGCATTGTAGGCTTGGTCAGCTAAAATATTTCTATCAGCTAAGAATAAAATTCGTGGTCTGCGACTTCCGTCTCGTTTTAAATTCCAACGTGTCTGAAAAAGTTTCCACGCAATCTGAAATGAAATTGCCGTTTTCCCAACCCCCGTAGCTAACGTCAATAATATCCGTTGCTTTTTGTTTGCGATTGCTTCCATCGCATTGTTCACTGCTATTTCTTGATAGTAACGTAATTGCCAAGTACCACTTTTATCTTCAAAAGGAACAGCGGCAAACTTTTCTCGCCATTCATTCTGTGATGAAAATGTTTTATTCCACAATTCTTCGGGAGTAGGGAAGTTGGGTGTTAGTCCTTCTTTTCCCGTTTTCATGCAGATGCTATAGATCTCCTTGCCATTGGTAGAGAAGGTAGATTCAATATGCAATTTTTCAGCATATTGTTTTGCTTGTGCAACTCCTTCGCCAACTCCGAGTTCATCACTCTTCGCTTCAATGACGGCGAGTTTAATGCCTTTATAAACCAAGACATAATCAGCAGTCAATTTCTTTGCTCTGATGCCACCCGCTTGAATTTTACCCGCCGTAATATTATGCTCACGAAGTATCTTAGAACCTTCCACAACCCCCCATCCACAAGCTTTTAGCTTGGGGTCTATGAGTTCAGCTCGTGTTTCTGATTCGTTCATTTTTTTAATTCATTATCATTTGGAGATTCTCTTCCATAAATTATATCTGAAACAATATTCACATTAGTCTCAGTTGATAATCCATATATCTGTTTTAGTAAAGGGTATTTTATTATTGCTTCTTTAGAGTTTAGATTGATGTTTACATTGTTGTTCAACTCTTGTTTTATAAAATAACAAAGACTGTTTGCAAGAATATCAGCAATCAATGTAAGAGCATCATCTTGCACTTTTATCTCAAATTTAATTTTAGAAATTGAATCATCTTCTAATTGTGGTGAAGAGAATTTTATTTCTTTTGATACGGGCTTTTTATTCTTTTTGTCAAATGCCTTGACTTTTAAACTTGATGGAAATGGAGCTATAAGTTCCTTAGCTTTCAATTCAAATTCTTGTTTTAATTGTTTATCAATATTGTCAGTTATTACTTCTAACTGAATTTCTTCATCTTCTCCAAAAGTATCCATAGAATGTGCAATTAGTTTCCCAAAGATGCCCTCAAATAAATCAGAGTGAAGCCTTGATAACTCAATATTTTTTGAAAATGAAAAATCATTATTTAACTTTTCAATATTATCTTCCTTTATTTTAGATAACATTTCAGAATTAATTTTATAACCTCTTACCGATATTGCTTCATAAACAATCGTTATATCATTATTAACTAAAATTTCAAAAACTTCATTCCTTAGGCTTTCTTGATTAGTTTTTTCTAAATCAGTGATATGAAGTTTGCCATTATCAGTTTTGTATTTTTCATAGATGTTTTGAAATTCGAGTTTCATTTGTTCAAAGTTCTCATCCGTTAAAAGATAACCAGCGAATATTCCGAACTCACCTTCAAATTTTTCATTATTATCTGAAAACCCCTTAGCCCCAGATTCATCACAAATCAAGTATGTTTTTTTCATAGGACTACTGCTTTTGCTGTTTTCAATTCGCCACTAAACGCTTTTTGAAGAACAGATTTTTTCAACTCTTCCAAATCATTTATTTTATTTTGATAGATGCTTTCTAGTTTATCTGTTTCTATATGGAACTCTTTTATTTTTTCTACAATCTTTTTCTGTTCAGATAATTCAGGTAGTGGAATTGATAAACTCCTAAAAAAACCTAAACTTAAATTTGCTCTTGCATTGTTTACTTCGTTGTCGTGTAAATGCTGTTTTGTGAAAGGCGAATTCAATAAATACATTAGATATTCATTGAACAAAAACTCCTGACTACATCTAATTAAACAAACAGCTTGGTTGATATTTGCAATATCATCTAAATCAAATATTGCAGTTCTTCCAATTGAAGCACCAACGATATTTGTTAAAACATCACCGTTTTTTAAAATTGATTTCTTATCAGAGATATTGAATTTTTCTTCAACATACTTTCTTTTTTCAAGCAGTAAAGTATTTTCTCCTACATTCTCACTTGTAACAAACAAAACTCCTGGTTCATCAACATATTTAATACCCTGCCATTTTGGTGATGAACCTTTTGATATTAAGATGCAAATTTCTTCCAACCTTTTTTCTTCCCAATTTCCATTCTCAAACACTCCCTGCAAATAACTCTCAAAAAGTTCTTTAGCGTTTTTGAGGTTTTGTTCGGCGTTGGCTTTGGCTTTGGCGATGGCGATAAAGGCTTCGTCTAAGATGGAGACGATGCGGCGTTGTTCGGGGAGTGGTGGAAGGGGGATTCTTAGTTCTTTGATAAATGGAAGCTTTACACCTTGTACTGTAGCACCCGTTCCTTCTTCAACTATTAAATGTGAGATGCTTTTTAGCCACTGAAATAAAAAACCAACAGAAACTTCTGATTTATTTTTAGGCACTATTCCTCTTAAATCTTGATTGATTGCAGTATCGCTTTCTATTAAACAAACTTTCCCTAAACCAACTCTTGTTGCAATAATTACATTTCCTTTTGGAATAATATTTGTTGAACTATTTTTGACTGCATCTTTTGTAATTTTATGTTCTGTATCTGTGATTACCTCACCTTTCATATCTCGAACTGTTGCCCAATAAATATCTCCATCATAAAATTTAGCATTCGCTTTAGATGGTGTTCCGCCTCCAATTACTTCACAAACCTCTCCCAACTTTTTTATTTCCCAACCTCGTTTCATATCAGTTCCAAAATTGAGTTTAAAATATCTGCACTTTCTTCATCGAGCGCTTTCATTTCTTCAAGAATCTCTTGAGGTTGTCGAAGAGCTGCTTCTTCCTTTTTGTTTGGGTTCTTTGCACTTAGGTCAAGTGTTTTCGAGTCAATGTCTTTTATATTTACGCTCCACGAATTTTCGCTTTCCTTTTTTGTTTTTTGAAGTTTAACAAAATCCTCCAAATCTTTTTCATTCAAGGCATTGGTCTTGCCTAAGTTCCTATCCAAGTTCAGTTGGTAGAACCATACCTTCTTTGTCGCACTTCCTTTTTCAAAAAACAAAACCACCGTTTTTACTCCCGCACCTGTAAACGTTCCGCCTGGCAAATCCAACACCGTATGAAGATTGCAGCTTTCGAGTAATTGTTTCCGCAAAGCAACCGAAGCATTGTCAGTGTTACTCAAGAATGTGTTCTTAATAACCACTCCCGCTTTACCACCCGCTTTTAGAATCTTGATAAAATGTTGTAAGAACAAAGAAGCAGTCTCACCCGTTTTTATCGGGAAATTCTGCTGCACTTCGGCTCTTTCTTTTCCACCGAACGGAGGATTCGCCAAAATGATGTCATAGCGGTCTTTCTCTTGTATGTCGGCAAGATTTTCGGCAAGAGTGTTTGTATGCACAATGTTCGGTGCTTCCACACCATGCAGAATCATATTCATCGTACCGATAATGTACGCCAACGATTTTTTCTCTTTACCGTAAAATGTTTTCTTCTGTAAAGTGGTAATGTCTTTGGTCGTCAGTTTCTCTTTTCCTTTGCTGTGCATTAAATAATCAAATGCCTCACACAAAAATCCTGCACTACCAACAGCACCATCGTAAATCTTCTGTCCTATTTCGGGAGCAACGACTTTCACAATGGTTTTAATCAACGGACGTGGCGTGTAATACTCTCCACCGTTGCGCCCTGCATTGCCCATGTTCTTAATCTTGTCCTCGTACAAATGACTCATTTCATGTTTCTCGGCGTGAGTACGGAAACGAAGTTCATCAATTCTATTTATCACCTCACGAAGATTGTAGCCACTTTGAATACGGTTTTTCAATTCACTGAAAATCTCACCGATTTTATATTCAATGGTGTCGGCATTTTCCGCAGACGCTTTAAACTTTTTGAGGTAGGGAAACAAATCTTGATTCACAAAATCGACAAGGTCGTCACCCGTAAGAGCTTTATGATGGTCGAGCTTTCCGTCTTTGCTTTTGGGCATTGCCCATTTCGACCATTGGTACTTAGGAGAAATGATATTTGTATAGGGCTTTCCCGTCAGTTCCGCAGCCGTTTTTTTGTCCTTCTCTAAATCGTCAAGATATTTTAAGAACAGCACCCAAGAGGTCTGTTCAACGTAATCTAATTCACTGCCGCATCCCGCATCCTTATGGAGAATGTCATCGATGTTTTTAAAGGTTTGTTCGAACATATAGTTGATTTGTCAATTTCTACAATTGAAAGGTGAATCGAGTTAAGCTAAAACAAAACCCGAAATCCGATTTTGGACATTAGCATTGAGAAGAAGTGAATAGCTTTAACAAGAAGTTTCAATGGTGCGACAAGTTATAACAATTCCCAAAACAAAACAGCGGTAAAGGGGACAACTAATATTAAAATACGAAATTGGGTCAGAGGGTGTGTGATTTATCTAGATTATTGGGGTAGGGTGAACGATATGAGCGCACTTCTTGGGAAAGGTAGGTAGAAGTACCTTTTGAGGACAAATGTGCTGTTTTTAGGTACTGTTGGATTAAATTCAGAAAAGGGGTTAAATGAGGGACATTTTGGAGGTCTTTATAAGAATTTTTCAGATAGCGAAGGAAGAAGTCGGTGGGTTTGGGACATGGGAAAAGTAGGGAAGAGGTATGTCTATTGAAGGTGAGATTGGGTTTTGGAACTTGTTTGGCTAATCGTTATGTTAGGACAAATTTTGATTATGACAATTCTAATATTTACAATTATTTCAACATTAGCAACAGTCGCATATACATTTGTTGCTTTTAAGACCCTTTTAGAAATAAAAGCCCAAAGAGAAACAACATACAGACCAGATATTATAGTTGATGAGGGTTTGTTTTATATATATAGTTATAAATCAGAAAATGGTGAGTTTCCAATCGAATACACTTATGAACAGAAGCATCCTCTGTACTCTTGCGATGAATTTAATATGTGTTCATTTTATATTAATTTATTTAACATTGGCTTAGCAACTGCTCGAGAAATCAAGATTGGTTTCACTTTTGACTACGAAAAAATTATTTCAAAAATAAACGAACAAAATAAAAGTTTGCCAATTGAAAAAACAATAAGTGTCAAAACGATAAAATCAATTATTAAATTTGAATCGGACAAAAATGTATTCGGACTGAGTTCTATTCACTCTGTAGATAATCAATATGAAATAGAAATTAATCATATTTTACCTATTAATATTGAAAATAAATCAATCAAAATTCAAATACCTTCTTATATTTTACTAATACATTCAATATTAATTTATAATTTTTGGCTCGGATATAAAGAAGAAATGGATTTTCCTACCTTACCAATTATCAATATGCAAATTGCTTATTTAGATATTGGAAACAACAAACATTTAAAAGAATACGAATTGTCAATGAATTATAAAGGAGGAACACAAAATGAATCAATAAATGAATTAAAAGTTAAACAAAAAAATTACCGTTGAAAGATTAACTAAAAATTAAACTTCTCTTGTTTCATCTCATTCTAAATTAATTATTACTTTTGGTGGTGTATACTGAAGCGAAGTGAACCTTATCGAACTGAAGCGAGAGTTTTTCACCCATTGTTCAACAGAAATATTATATTGTTAGTAATCTATTGATTATCAATCGTTACAAAGTTTTGGGAAAAGTCCCAGCGGGATCACTTAGTACAGTCCGAGTTTGGAAAAAAGTCCGAGTCCGAGCGATTCTTAAGGATGTTCAAACTCGGATTTTTTTTTCACACTAACTAATTTCCCAAACTCGGACTTCAAACTCCGACTAATTTTCCAGACTTGGACCGTCAAAGACAGACTTTTTTTTCCCAAACTCGAAATTCAAACTCCGACTAATTTTCCAGACTTGGATTTTCAAACTCAGACTTTTTTTCCCAGACTCGGACTTCAAACTCGGACTTTTTCCCAGACTCGGACTTCAAACTCGGACTCTCTCCAGACTCGGACTTCAAACTCGGACTTTTTTCCAGACTCGGACTTCAAACTCGGACTCTCTCCAGACTCGGACTTCAAACTCGGACTCTCTCCAGACTCGGACTTCAAACTCGAACTTTTTTTCCAAGACTCGGACTATAATTTGCTTTGAGGTCACTAATCAATTTGAATAGTATTTTAGAAACCTCTTCAGCTTTAGAATAGAAATGTTTTTGTTGATCAACACTAATTGTCTGTTCAGCGCATAATAGATCAAGAATTGAAACACATTCAAATACACTTCCCCTTGCAATTACATAGAAATTACGTTCATCTGCGTTGCTGAAACGACTTGTTCCTTCAGCTATGTTAAGCATAATGCTCATAGCTGCTCTTCTGAGTTGATCTCTTGAAACCCTATCTAATTTCTCATTAGATAACACGTCTCTTCTGATTTCAAGATTAAATTCTCTTGCCTTTTGGTAAACTTGTAATTTTTCGAAGCCGAACATTTTTTTAATGCAAGGTTGAAAGCATCGATCATATGTGCAACCAATATAATAGACAAACAGAGAGTAGGATTAAATGATATGGTTTTTATCTTTACTACTTCTTTCTTTATTCTTCCCACTATGACTAAATGGATATTTGTCTTCTTTTTACTTTCAATTACTATTATTGAAGCTCAAACGCCAACATTATTATGGAGCAAGTTCGTTGGGACCTCTGCTGTTGAATATCCTAATAAGATATTAGCAGTACCAAATGGCTTTTTGATTTTAGGAAGGACTGAAACCTACGATACCCTTTCCTGTCACTTAAACGAAAATATCATTTTAATACGGACAGATACTGCCGGAAATCTAATTTGGAATACTTGTTACGGCGGTGATTCGTCTGACATACCGCATGATATTATTTCAACAGCTGATGGGAATTTTTTAATTGTAGGTTCAACAAATTCAATGGAGGGTGATGTAACAAACAATCATTTTCCGGGGGCCGCTTTTGGCGGATGGGGAACCAGTGATTTTTGGGTAATTAAAATTGATAGTCTGGGTAATAAAATTTGGCAATCATGTTATGGAGGATCAGGTTCGGAAGAAGGATATTGTGCAGTTGATCTGTCTGATTCTTACATGATTTTTGGATCAACCGAAGACTCAAATGATGGCGATGTTTTCGGGAATCATTCACCAAGCAGCTATGATATTTGGGCAATAAAAATTGATACAGCCGGTGTGCTTCTTTGGCAAAAATGCATAGGCGGATCAAGTGGAGACATTCTTGAATCTGTCGTCAAAATAAGTAATGATTCCATTATGCTTGGCGCTACTTCGTATTCCAATGATGGTGATGCAACTTTTTCGTTGGGCCAATATGACTTTTGGCCGGTATTAATTGATTCATCTGCAAACATTCTTACACAAAATAAACTTGGTGGTAGTTGGTATGAAAACTGTCATTCAATAGTCAAAGGCATAAACGGAGGATATGTACTGACGGGATCAACGTCTTCAAATGATATAAACGTTAATGGGTATCATGGAAGTGCAGATATTTGGGTAGTGCGAACCGATGATTTTGGAAATTTCATAGGGCAGAGTTGCCTTGGCGGAACAGGAAATGAAGAAGCTTTTAAAATAATTTCTTCACGAAACAATTATTATGTAGTTGGATATTCTGCCTCGATCAATGGCGATCTATCAATAAATAAAGGGTACGATGATTTATGGATTGTTCAACTCGATTCAACAGGAAATATTTCCTGGCAACAATCTTACGGTGGCTCACTGGCTGATGGCGCCTTCGATATAACAATGGAAAATGATTCTGTTATAGTTGTTGTCGGAGGGTCTTCGTCGAATGATTTTGATGTCACTAATAATCCGGGTGGTGATATTTGGCTACTCAAATTCAAACTTGATTTTCCAACATCAATTCAAGACAATTATTTGCGAAATCTCCTTTTAGTTTCACCTAATCCATCAAATGGAACAGTTAAAATTTGTGTTCCAAATAATTCATTAAATTGTAAAATAATTATTACTGATTCCTTTGGCAAAATAAATTATTTTTCTCAAAATGAAAAAATCATAGATGGAAAAATAAACCTATCCTTAGATTTAGCTTCAGGCGTTTATGTAATAAATTGTATTGCTGATGGCAAGTCCTTTTTTAATAAATTAATGGTTCAGAAATAGTAGTACGATATTTCTCATCTTAAAAATAAGCTATTAATAAAATATAAAGAAGATTGAGTCATAGCAATCTAAATTAAATCAATAGTGGTATCAATTTTATCTAAAACCTCCTTAAGAATTTAACTGCTTTACATTTAATAGTAGAGCAGGGGTGTCTTTGTAGGTAATCTTGAGAGCATTGATTTCTACATTCTGAACTTCACCGGAAATTTTCCATGTTTTACTTATAAATTTTCCTTTCTGATTAGCGAATAGATTTTTGTATTCTTTCAATATTTCAGATTGTTCATTTTCAGGAATTAGATCAGAAATATTCTTGCCAATTAATTCTTCTTTTGATTGGCCTTGCATTTCGCATGCACTTTTATTTACATTTAAAATATTTCCTTCTTCATCCTCAATGAATATTGCATCCGACGAGTTTTCAAAAAATGAATTAAAAAGTTTTTCAGATGCACGCAATTTAGATTCTGTAGTTTTATGATTGGTCAGATCAATAATTACTCCGGAAATTTTTTCTACCTCGTTTGATTTGTTAATTATCGGTCTTGAAAAAGTTAACTGAGTATGAAGAAAGCCATTAATATAGATTCTATATTCTTGTGAACTAGGTTCTTTTTTATGAATTTGCTTTCTAAAAAAATCTTTTAATTTTTCGCGATCTTCTGGATGTACCAATGCAAGATAAACTTCCATTGATAGAGGCGCTTCATCACTTTTTAACCCCATCATTTTTTTTGTTTCCTTCGACCAAATTGTAGTTTTTTCCAAAACATTATATTCCCAAAGTCCTGTGTTGGCAATTTTCATTGCTGTTTGCAGAAATTGCTGCTGGTTGAATGCTTCCTCTTCAATTTTCCTCAACTCTGTAAGATCAATACGGATCCCGCTTATTCTAATGAGATTATTTTTTTCATCAAGCAATGGATAAGCAGTGGTCTGTAAATATTTAATTTTCCCGGAAGGAGCAACTATTCTGTATTCAAGATTCATTACACCATTTTTTTTAATTTGATGAAATTGGCTAAGATACTTTTCTCGATCGCCAGGATGAATGCAGCTAATCATTTCTGAAAAAGTTAGCGGCCCTTGACTTTTATTACGTTCAAAAATCGTATAAGTGTCATCCGACCATTCTCCTGGATAGTCATCAGTCATTTCGCGAGTCCAAAAACTAATTTTTGAAGTCGATTCAATTGCATTTAATAAAAGTTGCTTTGACGCCAACTCTTCGTAAAGTGCTTTATATTTGGATTCGCTTTTTTTCAAATTATCATCCGCCAATTTTTGACTCGTAATATCTCTTGCTAAAACGGAAACTCCAATTATTGAATTATCAATAATAATTGGGTATGAAATTATTTGAGAATATTTGATAATATCGTTCATGCTAAAAAAATCTTCATCCGAATTTTTTTCTCCTAAAAGAGCTTTTTTATAACGACTTTCCCATCTTAATAATCGTTCTTCATCAGCTGAAAAATCGGAGAGTGACATTCCTTTCACTAATTTTTTTCTTCTAATAATACTAAACTGTTCTGCTGCACGTTCATTAAAATCAACAATCTTAAATTCAGTATCAACCGACCACATAGCCTCATCGATCGAATTAGAAAGATTACTGAAATTAACTTTGCTCAATGTCAATTCTCTTTGAACAATGACTTTTTCAGTAACATCTATTCCAATTAATAAAACGGAAGTAATAATTTGAGCATCATCAAAAATTGGCGACAGTTTAAATTCAACTATTATTTCTTCCTTTTTCTTATTTAAAAAATTAAGGGAAAGAGTATTATGCTTTCCTCTGCAAACAGAAGAATGAGCATCTTTGAACAATTTACTTTCTGAGCCAGACAGAAAATTTGTCAGTTTGTTTTTTTTAACTAAAGGCTTTGATGTTTTGCAAGATGAAATTAATTGAGAAGCTGAAGAGTTCATATTAATAAATTCACCATTAAATCCAATCTCGAAAATAATCTCCGGATTATTTTCATAAAAGGAGTTTAATTTGGCTTCAGTACTCTTGGATTGTTGTACCGCAGCATCTTTAACCAATATAATTTTTCTAGCGGCTATCGACTTAATTATAGTTGATGGCAACAACAATAAATTGTGATTATGAATGAATTCGTCTATACCTAGTTTATCATATTTTTTATATAACTCGTCGGTTATTTTCCCCGATATCAGGATAAAGGGAATTTGAAAATCATTATTATTTAGAAAAAGCATAATTTCTTCAACCTGAAAATTTGCAATTTCTGAAAATGAGATAATCACCTCGGGTTTATACCTGTTGAGCAGTTTTAAAAATTCGCTTTCGTTTCTAGCATTTTTAGTCTCGAAACCGAAATCACAATCTGACAATACACTAGTGATCAACTGAAATTCAGTTGGCTTGGTTGTCAAAACCAGTGCCCGTATTTTACCTTCCATATAGTTGTTTTTCAAAAAAATGAAATTTTAACAAATATATTTCTGGGTGGGACTATTAGTTGCGCAACTAATACACAGAAAAACCTATTTTGATGTTCGAATTGTGACTAAATAGGCCTTTTCTTACAAAAAGATAGGCGTAAATAGTGACAATTTTTATTGCAGTACAATAAGGCTGTAACCCAATTGAATATTAGTAAAGGTCGGTTATTATCGTACAAATTGACATCTAAAGAAAACCACTTTTCCACAAACGATTGTTAAGTGAAATTTCAATAAAACACTTCTCTTTTTGATTAAATAAGAGGTTTTATGTTTTTGAAATTATTTTTTCAAAATATCAATTTTCTCCCAGTTGTAAGGTACGTTTTACATTGATGTATATAATAGGGTACTAAAAGCGTTAAATTGTTAAGGGTAGATTCCTTCAATCGTAAAGAAGGTTCTACAAAAGCACACTCTAACAATTAAATACAATTCCCACCCCTCATGAAGACGATTAAAAGTCTTTTATTTCTCTTCTTTATATTGTATGTAATGCCGAATGCAATGGCTGTTACATACTATTCACGTGCTTCAGGAAATTGGAACGCAAATGGATCTTGGTCAACGGTAACGTACGGCAATGCTACGAATACAGGTACTTTTCCAACTTCATTGGATTCGGTTTTCGTTGGCGATGGTCATACAATAACCATCAATGTAAATTCTGCTTGCTTGGCTTTATCAGTAGGACAAGGCGCTAGTGGAATTGTGGTTTACACCTCAGCAGCAGCAAGGACTTTAACAATCACTGGAAATTTAATTGTTAATCCCGGTGGCAAGTTTTGGTACAACGGAAATTCAAGCAGAAGCCATACTCTAACATTAGGAGGAAATTTATCGAACATTGCTGGTACATTCGATTTGAATTCGGATGTGAATGATCGTGTACTATTTACAATCAACGGAGGAAATTCGACAATAATTGGCGATGGTTTTTATGAAATATACAACGTTACTTTAAATCTGCTTGCAAGTACCAATACGTTGACTGTTATAAGCACGCAATTTGAAAATGCTATCACGAATAATGTGACTTTTACCCAAGGTCGATACATACACAATAATTCATCCACTTTTAATTGTAACCCTACAATCAATACGACAATTACACAAAATGCTTCTCTTGAAATTCCACAAGGGTCTATGTGGTTAGGATCTGGAGCAACAACACTTTTTCTTCAAGGTTCTTTAATCATCGATGGTGGAAGTTTGACAGTTGCCCGTTCAAGTGGAGGAAGTGGTATAAGGACAGATCAAAATGGAATTCCAATTCCTTATTTTGAAATTTCATCGGGGAGTCTGACTATTAATGGAGGGTTTACAAATAGAAATGTTGCTGCAGGGGAGGCTTTTCAGTTTATTATGAAAGGAGGAACAATTAATCTTGAAACAGGCACTACAGCTTCAAGCAACGAAGGATTAAAAATTACAGATATAGCAGGAAGTATTTTCGAAATGGATGGGGGGACAATTATTTTCAATCAACCGAATAATTCAGGAAGTGGAGTTACCGACTTAAAACTTTGCGGAACCTTAGGCAATGTATATACAACCGGAGGTACAATGCAATTTGGAACAGCTACAACTGCATCCGGATTAACTTTTTCTTTTAAACCATTTACCACGGCATTATATCCAAATATGATCGTTAATAATGGAACGTTGAGGCCAGAGTCCGGATCAAGCAATACTGCTCATTACGAATTTTTAAGTTTGCAAATAGATCCTTCAGGTACATTCGACAATCGTTCGAATACAGGTGGAGCGAATGGTGATAGTAAGAATTTGACCTTGAAAGGTGGGCTTGTTAATTCAGCCTTGAATAATAACGGAACCTTTACACAACGACTTGGAACTGTAATTTTCGCAGACGATACACTTCAAACCATTGATGGAAGTTCAGCGACTATATTTTACAATTTCGAAATTAACAATGCCGCTAATCTCACATTGAATGTTCCTCTTTCAATTACGAATGTATTAACATTGACGAACGGAATAATTAATACAACATCAACAAATTTACTTACGTTAACTTCGGCAGGAACAACAGGTATTGGATCGAATTCGAGTTACATTTCCGGCCCGATGAAAAAAGATTTTGCATCCTCGTTACTCACAACTTTAACATTCCCAATTGGTGCAAATGGTTTTTATCGACCGGCTCAAATTACAGTAAAGCACTCAAGCGCAGGAGCCACTTCCTATTGGGGACAAGTGGTTACTTCTCCTGCAGCAGCACTTCCTTATGCGCTACCAGGAACATTGTCAAAAGTTTCTACAAGAAGATATTGGCAATTTGTAAGAACAGGTGTATCGAATTTTACCAATGCAACCGCCAAACTTTATTATGGAATAGACGATGGTGTAACAGATTTCAACAGTTTGCGAGTAGGTCAAGGAATTGTGGCAACGTGGGCCGATCATGGAGGTGTTGGAAGCGCAAATTATTCAGGCAATATTACTTCAGCAAGTTTCACAACATTTTCCGGTATTTTCACTCTTGCAAATACTACTGGAGGAAGTAATGCGCTACCTGTTGAACTGATAAACTTTAATGCTGAGCGTTGCAAATCAGGTTCTTGTTTAAGCTGGGCAACTGCTGCAGAAATCAATAATGATTATTTTGAAGTTCAGCGTTCGATAGATGGAATTAATTTTGATAAAATAGGACAAGTACAAGGAAATGGAAATAGTACTATAGAACAAAATTATTCATATACCGATATTTATTCTCCAGTGCAGAACGTGTATTATCGCTTAAAGCAAGTTGACTATGACGGAAAATATGTCTTTTCTGATTTGCGAATTATAAGTGGCGAGTTAATAGGTTTAAAATTATTCCCAACAATTTCAAATGGTGAAAATGTTTTTCTTGATTTAAAGGAAAATGGAAGAGAAGATGTGAAAATTAAGTTGATCAATAAATTTGGACAATCTTTTTCAACTCAGCCTAGTCAAAATGAATCGGGTGAAATCAAAATTCAAGGAACAGAAAGTCTGAGTGAAGGTGCTTATTTTGCAATCATTGAATCGAACTTCTTTTCTAAAGCCATTCCATTTTTTATTGTCAGATAAAAGGGTGACGTTTAAATTCTTTTGTTCGATCGAATAAAAAACGATACGTAACAAGAGTACGACTCTTATATGTTCCCAAATTTTCTGCTATTGTTACCATCTTAGAATTAAAGTCACCAATCCATTGCATTTCATAATCGAAATAGTTGTTTTCTTTTCTCATAGATGTTGCTCCTTCTAAGATAAGATAGGAGTCAATTCCTTTTCCTTGATGTTCAGGAACAATTCCGAAAACGAGGCCATATATTTTTTTTATGTTTCGCTTTTTCAAGAGATAGACAAATCGTAATTTTTCCAGCCATCCAAATTTGCCATTAAATTTTTTAAAGATCTGATTAATGTCAGGTAAATTAACCCACATTGCAATAGGTTCATTTTTATAATAAACATACCAAATCAATTTTTCATCTATAACGGGCTTCATACTTTTAAAAAATTTCTGAACCTGTTTAAACTCAAGTTCTTTTCCACCACCATGTCGAGCCCAAGCCTTATTATACACAATTCTAAAATCTTCAGCATATTTTTCCAACTTAGATTTTTTCAGATGTTCGGAATGGTAATCGGGATTGGCTTTTATCGCTTCATGTCTGAGGTGAAACTTAGGGCTAAGTTGAGCGTGAACTTTGAGTGAAAAGCAGAACTGGTTGAAATACGGTTGAAAGCCGTAATTTTCAAAGAGCGACTGATAATAGGGTTTGTTATAATTTAATTTGTAGGGTACAGGATCAAACCCATCGATTATGAGTCCCCACCAACTGTCGCGCTCTCCAAAATTAATTGGTCCATCCATAGCTTCAATTCCATTTTTTTTCAACCATACTTTGGCAGAATTGAAAAGCAGATTGGCAGCTTGTTGGTCATTTAGTGATTCAAAAAATCCAATGCCGCCGGTTGGTTGCTCTTCTTTCCTTGATGTCTTTTCATTGATAAAAGCCGCAATGCGCCCAATAATAATATTATTCTGATCTTTTAAGAGAAAGCGAGTACACTTTCCATGTCTAAAAAATTTATTTTTTTTGGGATCAAAAACTTCCTCAATATCTTTATTGAGAGGACGAATCCAATTCGGGTCGTTATGATAAATAGATAAGGGGAGGAGTAAAAACTCCTTAGCATCACTTTCGCTAACAACTTCAATCACTTGCATTTCAATAAACTGAATACCTTTGGTTAGAGTGTTTATCCACCGACAAACATCGGGTAAAAATAGGGGAGAAATTGAATAAAAAAAACCACCGAATTGATTTCGGTGGTTTTAACTTGAAAGAGATGAATATTATTTTCCAGTAATACTTATTTTCTTTTGAAGTTCAAGAACACTTGCTTTGAACTTCTTATCCGTTTCTATTAAGTTATTGACTGTACGACAAGCATGAAGTACTGTAGCATGATCTTTACCACCACAATGAGCACCAATGTTGCTTAAAGACGATTTAGTCATGCTTTTAGCAAAGTACATGGCAATTTGACGAGCTTGTACTACTTGACGTTTACGTGTCTTAGATTTAAGCATTTCGATAGGTAAATCGAAATAGTCGCACACAATTTTCTGAATATAATCGATCGAAACTTCATGAGTGGTATTTTTCACGAATTTGTCGATCATCTGTTTAGCTAATTCAAGCGTAACAGATTTTTTATTCAATGAAGCTTGAGCTAAGATTGAAATCAAAGCACCTTCTAGTTCTCTTACATTTGAAGTAATGCTATAAGCAATGTATTCAACAATATCTTTAGGAAGTTCAATTCCATCGATATACATCTTCTTATTTAAAATAGCGATTCTAGTTTCTAAGTCAGGCACTTGAAGGTCAGCTGCAAGGCCCCATTTGAAGCGGCTTAGCAAACGTTGCTCCATACCTTGTAAATCGACAGGCGCTTTATCAGAGGTAAGAATTAATTGTTTACCGGTTTGGTGTAAGTGATTGAAGATGTGGAAAAATACATCCTGAGTTTTTTCTTTACCTGCAAAAAACTGAATATCGTCGATAATTAAAACATCGATCATTTGATAGAAGTGAACAAAATCATTTTGCTCATTATTTCTTACTGCATCAATAAATTGGTGAGTAAATTTCTCAGAAGAAACATAAAGAACAGTTTTTCCGGGATGTGCATTTTTGATTTCAATACCGATAGAATGTGCCAGATGTGTTTTTCCCATCCCAACTCCACCATAAATTAAAAGCGGATTAAAAGAAGTGCCACCGGGCTTATTAGCAACAGCATAACCGGCAGAACGAGCTAAACGGTTACAATCACCTTCGATAAAATTTTCGAACGTGTAATTAGGATTGAGTTGTGATTCTACATTTACCTTTTTTAAGCCCGGTATAATGAACGGGTTACGAATGGTATTTGCAGTAGAATTATTCATCGGAACATTCACAGGAGAATTTTTCAATTCAGCATGTGAACGAGTTGGAATCTTTACAGTGTATTGCTTTGAATCGGCCGTAGCGTGCTCCATTACAATACTGTATTCAAGTCTACCTTCAGTACCTAATTGCTGACGGATCGTTTTTCTTAAAAGCGTGATGTAATGCTCTTCTAACCATTCATAAAAGAATTGGCTAGGAACTTCAATAGTCAAAACTTTAAGATCGAGTTTAATCGGTTTGATTGGCTCGAACCAAGTTTTGAAGCTTTGAGGGCTAACATTGTCTTTAATGATCTGGAGGCATTTGTTCCAAACGCTTTCGCAAGTCTTTTCGATGGTTGTGGTTTTCAAGAAAAAAATTTGTTGGTTAAATGGTTTGTATGATGATGTTTTTCGTAGTTCAATCTTGGTTGAGAATTCAAATGTCTCATAAATAATTACAGCAACAAATATTCTGTAAAAAAAAATAAAAACAAAATTAAACTCCTATTGTATTTTCACTAATTTTTACAGTAGATGCTATTGAATCTTTTTTTCTTTTCATGTGATCAAAATAAAAATCTATTCGTCCTAGTTTGATGCCTGCCCATCCAACTTGCGCTACTAAAACTTCTTTGTTCGATTTATTCATAACTGCCGATGGTTCATCGAGAAAAGTATGTGTATGTCCGCCAATAATTAAGTCAATGTAATCTGTTTCACTTGCTAAGATAATATCTGAAACTTTTTTATCGGAGTATTTATACCCAAGATGCGACAAACAAATGATGATATCACACTTTTCATTTTTTTTCAGGTGAGAAGATACTCTTTTTGCATGGATTATCGGATCATTATAAATAATATTTCCGGTTAATCTCGGATCGACCAATCCAGCGAGTTCAATTCCAATACCAAACACTCCAATTTTTATCCCGCTTTTATTAAAAAGTTTGTACTCGCTAACTTTGTTTTCTAACAGTGTATTTGAAAAGGTATAATTAGCATTGAGGAAAGGAAAGTTCATATGAGGCATTTGTTTTACCAAACCATCTATTCCATTATCAAAATCATGATTACCCAAAGTAGTGGCATCATATCCCATTTCACTCATAAACTTAAATTCAAGTTCGCCGCCATATAAATTAAAGTAAGGTGTTCCTTGAAAGATATCACCGGCATCTAAGAGCAAAACATTTTTTTCTTGCGCTCTTATTTTTTTAATAATTGCTGAGCGCCTTGCAACTCCTCCCATACCGGGATACTTGGGATCGTTTTCTGGAAAAGGGTCAATGCGTGAATGTACATCGTTGGTGTGCAGAATTGTCAGTTTCGTAAATTCGTTTTTTGCAAGCAAGTCTAATGGTAACGAACTTAATCCTGCCAATGCCATACTTCCAAAAACTGTTTTTATGAATGCTCTTCTATTTGTCATGAATCAGCCTCCCGTCAAGCTCTGTTGAAATTTGTTTGTTCTTTTTAGTTTGTTCTTCTAGATAAAAAATTAGTGCATCTCGAACTTTTAGCGAAACACTTTGTCGAGGAAGTCCGATAAAAAAATTAAATGAATCTCCTCCATTCGCTAAATAATCGGATGTTAAAACCCTATATGTTTTTGTTGAATCAAAAGGAGAGTTGTTTATTAGAACATTCGTAACCATAGAATCTCTAAAGTGCATTTGAAGCCCTGAAACTGGCGCCCCTCCTTTGGAAGCGATGAAGTTATAAATTTTTTTCACATCATTACCATTTACTGTCAAAATTACAAGTTCATTTTCAAAAGGCATTAATTCAAAAACATCGCCACGTGTAATTTGTCCTTGTGGCAATGGCCGTCGTAATCCTCCATTATTAAAAACTGCAAAATCAGGACTGGTTCCTTTTACGTTTGCAGAAAACATACAGGCGTCGGCGAGAAAATTTCCTAAGCGACTTTCAGGTAATCCTTTTTCTAATGAATGAGTACTATATGCCAATACTTGATTCATGGTTACCTTCATTTTCTCTCTATAAGGATCTATTTCTTTTTCGAGCGATGAATC
This sequence comes from Bacteroidota bacterium, assembly GCA_043747595.1. Taxonomy (GTDB): domain Bacteria; phylum Bacteroidota; class Bacteroidia; order AKYH767-A; family 2013-40CM-41-45; genus JADKIH01. The sequence continues at coordinate 38,103 of JAYTOX010000088.1, forward strand.
AACGTCAGTAAAAGAAGTGTCTGTAAATTTATATTGTGAGGATGTGTTTTTTGTAACCACGAATGGGCTTCTACAAGAAACAAAAAGCACAGATACAAAAAATAACGATTGTAAATACTTTGTCATTAATTTTTATTATAATTGAATAACAATAATAAATAAAATTGGTTCGATTTGTAACTTCACAGCAAAAAAAAATAATGATCAAAAGCGAAACTCAGATTAGAGTAAGGTATGCAGAAACAGATCAGATGGCATACGTTTATTATGGTAATTATGCAATTTACTT
>JAYTOX010000089.1:0-2579 GCA_043747595.1 Bacteroidota bacterium
TCGTTTTCAAGAATAAGATTAATATCGATCGTCATTCGTTCTTGTCTGGTTTTGTGGACAAGAGTAAGTCGATGAAAGTTTGACCAGAGTTTTGGTTCAAGTAGTTTGCCATCGGCAGTTGTTGCTGCTGCTACCAACAGTAAAGCTTGTTCGCCGGGAAGAGCAATTTTATTTTTAACCATCACTCTTGATTTAACCGTTCGATCTTTTTTATTTTTCTCTTTTATTTCGAAAAAGTGAAGGTCAGATTCAACATAAATTCGGTGACGGAATTTAAAACGACTTTTACGTAGATTGTGATGAGCGAGATAATGTTCGAAAGAGGGCGTATCGAAATAACGAGTGTGGTAAGTGTGAATGCGCGTTGATTTTACCTCCAAGACAAAATATTCGTCAGAAAGTTTTTTTAAAAGAGTAGGTAAAAAAGTTTCCGGAAGAATAAATTTTTGATCAAATCGATCGAAGAGCATAACATGGTCCATTTCTTCCAGCGTAATGGGTTGGAAGTTGGCTAATACAGCTTCAACTTCTCTATAAAAAGAGGAGTTGGGATTTGGGCTAAAGCGAGGGCTATTAGTAAGGACTGAATTCAACTGAGCTGATTAGGTTGCAAAAGTGGGTGTTTGTGATGTGTTTTAAATGAAAAGGGAGGGACAAAAGTTGTTCATTTACACCATTGCCATTGACTGAAGTCAATGGCAATGGAATTATTGTCTTTTACAGTTTGAATCGACAAAGGGTGGTCAATTTCATCGGTGCTTGCAGTTAATAACTATTTTCTAAAACATTTCTTTTCGACAGGGATCAGCAATATATTTGATTAAACTTTAAAACTAATTCCTATGAAAAAAGACTTAATTCTTGTTGCATTATTATTTTTGTTCCAAACCTCTTATTTATGCGGACAGACTTATAAATTTAAGTCAAAAATCGGAGATGGTAAGGAGTATGCCGAAATAACAATCGATGTTAATGGTGACGAAGTCCGTTTTGAACGTAACATTTATGTAAATACAGAAAACGTAAAACAACAGTTTTTTAACATATCTGATCTTGTGCTATCTGATAGTAAATTTACTATTTCAGAGGAACAAAAAGGTAAATATTGGTATATTCCTTTTGACATTGACCCTGTAATACTATTCAAGCCAAACGGTTGGTCAGTAGAATGTCATAACGTTTATGATTGCACTACTGGAGAATGTGCTTGGCAATCTGATGGGACTTGCGACTGCGGAAGCGGCACGTCTAATCCTTGCGTCGTGACAATTTGCACTAATGGTACATACGCACAATCACGATATAGCGGGTCAGGAATTATTGTTCAGGGCAATAAGATTATAGAAAGATATGCCCTAACAGGTCCATACAAGTATGAAAATGGAAATGATGGATTGATGCAATTGCAATTCGAATGTAATTATTCCGATACAGATTCCACATTAAAAGTGCTATATGTGCCTGTTAATTTTACTAATGGATTTAGTCAAAAAATATATAATAGGACGCCATTTCCGACAAAAATAAATGAACTTAAACGACTTTACGTTGACGCTCCATCATCTGAAAATTTGTGGTTTATTCCATTCAATCCATCAGATGACATTTCAGAATATAGGGAAATTCCATATTATTATGAATGTTGTGGTGGATGTGGCAATACACCTGGTGAGTGTGATTGGAGACCTGCTTCCGGCGGTTGCTCTCAATGTAAATGTCCGAGTGGTTACACTACTGTTTGCACAACTACTAGAACTGGAAACGGGGCAATTGCGCGTAAAGGTGGTGGAGTAATTGTTAATGTCAAACACGTTATGAAAGGAGGAAATTAAATATGAAAAACATAATAATCATTCTGCTTCTATCAATATTTAATCACTCTTATGCGCAAAAAGCATATTCAACAATTTATGGTAATCTTGGAATTATTGGAAAGAGAACATTAACATTAGAAGAAGCAAAAGGGATAAAAGGTGTTGATGCTTTCTATATTTCCGCTAAAGGGGAAGTTGTTTCGGTTGAGGTTTACTCTTATATGTTACTAGTTGTCTCAGGTACTGACACGAGCGTTTATGTAAACAACAATGGCAGGCTAACAACTGAAATGCAACAGAAATTAAATCAATTAAAGTCACCTTGCCACTTGGTGTTTCAAGAAATAATTGCGAGATTCCCTGAGTCTGGTGAAAGACAAAATTTAACTTATATTCCTATAGATATTAAATAATTGGAAAGATAAGATTTAAAGCAGCATAAGGTGTTCAAGTATCTAGCACAAATCTTTCAAAAAAGAAAAAAAAGGACGCGACAAGTGCGGCAAAAACATACAGAGAATTCCTTCAGACAATTTAATTAAAATGGGAGACTAACAAGGCTCCCTTTTTCTTTTTCAGGCCGTCAGCCTGCTCGCGGAATCTTTAGCGTCAATCTTTCCGTAAATTACCTTTCGCACGCCGTAGCGAGATTCCGCCGACCTCAATGTACACACTTTCTTATGAGTAACACAAATCTATTACAAACTATGCAAATTGATCACCTATATTTTCACCGGACCAGTTTGTTTGCAATATTCTTGTGAA
>JAYTOX010000090.1:0-2602 GCA_043747595.1 Bacteroidota bacterium
CAGAAGTTCGGATAGCTGATGTTGTAGATGGCGACGATATTCAAATTTATCGCCAGTTGGCCGGTGGTGTAACTACGTCACATTTGTTACATGGAAGTGCAAATGCAATTGGTGGTCAAACGCAATTAATAAAGTTGAGATGGGGACAAGCTCCTGAGAAATTAAAATTTGAAGACGCACCGGGTTTTATAAAATTTGCCTTGGGAGAAAATGTAAAGCAAGCTAATTGGGGTGATAAGCAGGTGCTTCGTTTTCCTCAAACACGAATGGGAGTAGAACAAGTTTATGTTGACTATTTCAGCCGAGCAAGTATTTATGATGCTAAACGTAGTTTGCAAAATACACCGAGTAAAAGTAAAAAAGGAATTTCAACTGGTGAAATCCCTGTACGTCGCGATTTAGAACTCGATGCGCTGGTTGAAATTATGAAAGGACAACGATTCATTACTTGTCATAGTTATATTCAAAGTGAAATCAATATGCTCATGCATGTTGCAGATACTTTCGGTTTTAAAGTGAATACTTTCACACATATTTTAGAAGGTTATAAAGTGGCCGATAAGATGAAAGCTCATGGTGTGAGTGGCGTTTCTACTTTTTCTGATTGGTGGGCGTATAAATTTGAAGTGTATGAAGCCATTCCTTACAATGGAGCAATCATGCATAATGTAGGCTTAAATGTTTCGTATAATTCTGATGATCCTGAAATGGCTCGTCGACTAAATCAAGAAGCGGCGAAAGCTGTGATGTATGGCGGAGTAAGTGAAGAGGAAGCGTTTAAATTTGTTTCACTTAATCCTGCTAAGATGTTGCACGTTGATCAACGAACGGGAAGTTTAAAAGTTGGGAAAGATGCTGATATAGTTGTGTGGAATGAAAACCCACTTTCTATTTATGCTAAACCACTCGATACATTTGTAGATGGAATTTTGTATTACGATATTCAACGCGATGAGCAAATGAGAAAAGAAATCAAAATTGAAAAGGCGCGTCTGATTCAAAAAATGACTGATGCTAAAAATAGAGGAGAAGGAATGCAGAAGCCTTCTTTCAAAGCACTAGAAATAAAACATTGTAATGAAAAGGAATTAGTACTTCCAAATTGATTATCTCAAAAACTCTAAAATGAAAAAATCACTCTATATGTTATTTGGCTTTTATGCATTTCAAGTGAATGCACAAAACCCGGCGCCGGCTCCTGTTCAATCGCAACGAATTTTAATTTTAAACGGCATCGCTCATTTAGGTAATGGTAAAGTAATTGAAAATTCTGCAATCGGTTTTGAAAAAGGTAAGTTGACTTTAGTTGCCGATGCAAAAACGATTCGAATCGATCGTTCGAAATACGATAAGATTATTGATGCTAATGGAAAACAAGTTTATCCGGGATTTATTGAAATGAATTCTACAATCGGATTAACGGAAATAGATCTTGTACGATCAACTCACGACGATAATGAAGTAGGAGAAATGAATCCTAACGTGAGAAGTATTATCGCCTATAATACCGATTCTAAAATAATTCCGACAGTACGAACGAATGGAGTTTTGTTGTCGCAAATTGTTCCTGAAGGCGGAACAATTACAGGTGAGTCGAGTGTGGTGATGTTGGATGCTTGGAATTGGGAAGACGCTGCGTACAAAACGGATGAAGGGATTCATGTGAATTGGCCGAGGATGTATGTTTATAAAGGGGCTAATGCCGATCCGGAAGATGTTCAGCGTACGCGAATTCAAAAGCAACTTAATGATTTGGAACTTTTTTTTGAAGAGGCAAAATCTTATTGCGCTCTGAATACTGCTTCTGTTTTGAAACCGACAACAGGTGAAAGCAAAGACAAAAATTTAAAGTTCGAAGCCATGCGCGGATTATTCGACGGTTCAAAAAGGATGTATGTTCATTGTGGATTTGTAAAGGAAATGATTAGTTGTATCGGCTTAGCAGAAAAGTTTGCAATCAATTTAACAATAGTAGGAGGTAGCGATTCGTATCTTATTCTAGATTTATTAAAGGCTAAAAATGTTTCAGTAATTCTTGGTCGAACTCATTCTCTTCCGGCACGTGAAGATGATGATGTGGATATGCCTTATAAGTTACCCTCAATACTTTCTAAAGCCGGAATTAATTTTGCAGTTTCTGTAGATGGTTCTTGGCAGTCGCGCAATTTAGCTTTCAATGCAGGCACAACAGCCGGTTACGGACTTTCGAAAGAAGAAGCATTGACGAGTATCACGATGAATCCCGCAAAGATTTTAGGGATTGATGCTACTGTAGGTTCGTTAGAAGAGGGCAAAGATGCGACTCTATTTATTTCCGATGGCGATGCACTAGATATGAAATCTAATCACGTAACATCTGCTTTTATTCAGGGAAGAGAAATTAATCTCGACAATATTCAGAAGCAACTTTATACTAAATATCAAACGAAATACGGGTTAAAGAAATAAATAATTTTGATAAATGAAAAGAGCGATTCAATTAGTTGAATCGCTCTTTTTTATTAAATATTTTTTTCCTTGAATCGTTTTTCCAAAGTGTGCAGATAGCAGCAGCACCTATTATGGGTGCTAAGATATAAATCCATAAATAATATAAATTTCC
>JAYTOX010000091.1:0-46025 GCA_043747595.1 Bacteroidota bacterium
ACTTTGTTGAAGCCCTTGATGAATCATTACAGAATTTATACTTTCCATATTGCTTAACACCACCAATTGTTCAATGCTAGCCATATCACGAATATTTCCATCTGCATTGGGATTTGAACCTCTCCATTGCTTAGCCGTTTTTCCAAACAAGGCCATGTTTAGTATATCTGCTTCATCGGCATACACAACATTTATTTTTTCTTTTGAAAGAGTTTCAGGTATGAGAGTTTCTTTAATAGCATCTGTGTGGATTTTGTAATTTACTTTTGCTAAAGTTCGTTGGAGATTCCAGTTTAATTTTAAGCGGTCGCTTTCATCTTCTTTGAGGCGCTGAAATTCTTTGATGAGGTAAAGCTTAAATTCAGGGCTAAGCCAACTGCCAAACTCAAATGCAATATCTTTGTGGGCAAATGTACCACCTCCATATCTTCCTGCCTTAGAAATAATTCCAATAGCATTTGTAGCATCAATCCATTTTCTTGGAGTAAGGTTAAAACTATTTAATCCTGCTTGACTTTTAAAGGTTACGAATTCGTTACCTTTAAAATCGGGGATTGTACAGTTCTTCCCAAATACCAATGAATTCAAGCGTATTTCGATTACGCATCCAGCTATAAATCATACTATCTTCTCCGAAACCTTTTACCATGTCGGTTAAGGAAATATACTCCCCCTTGCCCTTTTCAAGAATGGCAATTTCAATTCCTTTTACAATTATTTTTTTATTTTTAGCCATTGCCTTTTGAAGTTGTAGATAAATTTAATTTTCAGAAATAGGGAAACTCTTTTTTTGGGGTATGATTTGATTGGATTACAAAATACTATGCAGCTTAATTATTTACCCTAATTTCTTCAGTTGCTTGTTGCCAATTAACGTTTTCATTTGTGTGATTGCAATTTTATTCAGCTGTAACAATCGTTCACTTTGTTAAAGCCCTTGATGAATCATTACAGAATTTATACTTTCCATATTACTCAACACCACCAATTGTTCAATGCTAGCCATATCACGAATATTTCCTTCTGCATTGGGATTTGAAACTCTCCATTGCTTAGCCGTTTTTCCAAACAAGGCCATGTTTAACATATCTGCTTCATCGGCGTACACAACATTTATTTTTTCTTTTGAAAGCAAAATCGGGATCAGTTTTTCCTTGATGGCATCGGTTTGAATGTGATAATTTATTTTGGCTAAAGTTCATTGAAGATTCCAGTTTAATTTTAAGCGGTCATTTTCATCTTCTTTAAGGCGCTGAAATTCTTTGATGAGGTAAATCTGAAATTCAGGGCTAAGCCACATCGCAAAATGGAAAGCAATAACCTTGTGTGCATACGTCCCCCCGAATCGGCCGGCTTTTACAATTATTCCTTTTGAGTTTGTCCTTTCAATCCATTGGCCTGCCGACATGATAAATCTGTTAACCCCAGCGTCCATTTTAATTACACCGAATTCGGGGTAATTAAAACTAGCGTTATGGATTGACTCCCAAATTGAAAGATCTCAAGAGTGTTTTTTGTTGTTATCCATTTTCCAATGAGCCCGCTTCCTTCATTGAAACTTTTCGTCATGTCGGTTAAGGAAATAAAGTCCGCATCTTCCAGACTTATAATGCCAATTTCAATTCCTTTTACATGTATGATTTTATTTTTAGTCACCTTCTTTTTTATTTTCTGAAAATTAAAACCGTTAAACGTTGTTTTAATTTCAACGATTGGCAACTTGATTTGTATAAATTTCGTTTCTCTAAATTCACACACTCCCTCAGATCTTTCAGTTAGCGTTGCATAGAACTATGCAGCTCGATGGAATTAAATTTTGAATTTTACTAACAGCCTCAGACAATTGATAGCAGGCGAATTTATTTTTCGTTACAAAGAAAAATATTTGTTTACAGAATTACCACCGCAATACACTCTTTCATACTTATGAAAGCCATCTTGAATGATGGAAATTACAATCAGTAAAAGTTTTTAGAATTTTGTTTGAAAAAATAAACGGGGCCGAATTAAAAACATTTTGAAAACATTAATCGAACATAGTTCAAACACAAACCGCTTGCACTATGAAATTATACCACTCACAGTTCATCCATTTTACGCCCGGATAAATTTATCTTTTTATAATTCTGTGCAAGAATAATTTATCAGCGAGTGCCGTACTGAAATTTTAACCAGGAGTAAATTTTTTTTGAGTGAACCTTTATGAGTGGATTTATTTTCGGCCACCAATGAGCGAATCGTTTTTTATTGGGGGAAGATTCAAATTGGGAGAGTGGTGGGTTGTGGGATTAGATTTTGTGTTATGGCATCGCTCAACGATTCCACCACGTGGGATTACAATGAATATTATGATATTAGTAGTGCTTTCTTTTTTTAGCTTCCTATATTCTTGTCGATTTCGGCGTAAATAAATGTACCAAGTTCTTCTACAATTTGTTTTTTTTCAATGTCACTTAAATCTTCATGATAAAGTTTACTGAAATTAAATTTTGCATTATCTGATTTTAATTCGTAGACATTTAAATGAAATTGAATTTCCATTTTACAGGTAAGAGTAAATGATTTTGTTGTTTTACGGAAATTAGCAAATTCAACTCTGTATTGAATGTTATCTAGGACTTCCCCTCTTAACAAATTTTGAATTGCAACAATTTCGCTAGATAAATGCGTTGAACCTAAATAAGCTCCTCGCACTATAAAGCGTTCTGTTTTTGACTTAAATAAACTATCAAATTCAGATAGTTTTTCAGATAATTGTTGAAGTAAAGGAGTGATAGTTTCATTGAATAGCTTCAAAACGGATTCTTTAGTCTTTGTGATTTTAACAACTTCACCGGTTGAATTTAGTTTTTGTTTTAGTAGTTTTATCTTTTTGTCTAAATCGCCTAATTCATCAAGTTCCTCGCCTTTAGCAGCTTTAATAGAAATTTCTAAACTCCAAATAAGCTGCTCCGCAATATATTTTGTAAAACTTTCTATATCTCCTGAATCCGCTCTATTTAATGCTGCTAAATAGTTTCGCTTATCCGTAGTTTTAATTATTATTGGTGGCAAATTATTTTTAAACAAAACATAATTCATTAACAGCCTTGATATTCTTCCATTCCCATCATCAAAAGGATGTATTAGTACAAACTTATAGTGTAACATTGCGGCTAAAACGACTGGGCTTAATTCTTTCTTTTCTTCTTCATTTCTAAACCATTCAATAAGTTCAGCCATTTTAATTGGGGTATCAATAGGGCTTGCATAATTAAAAATTTCACCATTCTGCAGACGAACTGAATTAGGATGTTCCTTATAATCGCCTACCTTAATTAATCTCTTTGTTGTTTGTCCATCTGGGGTTATCGCTTCTTTCCAAAATGGTCTAACCAACAATATTTCGTTCAAGTATTTAATATTTTGTTCGGTTAAAGGTCTTTCATTATCCTTTGCTAATTCTTCAATTAATTGAAATGCAACATCACTTCCTTTCATTTCTTCTAACTCACGCAAACTATGGTCTCCTTTTGCATCATCAAAAATAAGCAGCAACTCTGTTTCGGAGTATGTAATTGTGTTTCCTTCAATATGATTAGTATTATAATTAAATTCAAGTCTAAATTTTTTATCAAGTCTTTTTTGATTTTCGGGAGTTAAAGGCTGAAGCGAGTTCAAATTCTTTTCTAATTCCCTTATTACATTTAATTCTGTCATTTTTATTTACGATTAATAAATTTAAATAATGTTGCAAATATACTATTAGTTATGTTTGGGTCTTGGTATTACTGATTACGTTGCAGGTTAATTAAGTGGCGGAATTCGAAGCTACAACTTTTCTTTGGCGGCTCAAACAATAATTTAAAAATTGACAAATCGAGCCGCCAAGCATTGCCCTTGCCATTTCACTTAACCCAATCTTAGCGGAAGTATTAATTAGATAGCTCCATGAATTTTTCTGTTATATATTGCCAATATTTTTCATGTGCATCCCTATCCCAATTACTATACATTATTCTAATCTTATTTATTCTAAAATAATCTGGATCACTAATACAACCCATTTTAAATTTGGTCGGATCTTCTGAATAATTTGCATTATCACCATCCTCATCAAAATAATATGCAAATTTTGCTTGCTTGTCAGTAAAATATTTGGCTCCAATGAGTGGCAATACATCCTTGAAAATTACTAACTCAATCTCACGTGTATAAGCAATTGTAAGCAGACTGTCGTCGTTTGAAAAAGAATTTTTATTGTCCGGGAATTTTGAGTACAATGGTTGAATATTCTTACATTCATTCAGATTAATTAAATGATTTCGAATTGACTGGTTAATTTTCCAAAAAGTATCCGTTTCTGTTAGAACATTTTCAATGAAGTCGTTATAGTATTTAGTTTTTAACGTTTTATCTAGGTACATATTTTCGGTTGTTTTAATATTTCCGCCAACTAATATATTCACACCACCCATTCCCTTACCATTCTTCCAAATACTTTTATACATCAGTCCCATTCATCGCCAGACAAATCCCCCATCGCTAATCCACAGCAACACACCCCAATCCAATAAATCATCCATGATTGTATTCCAATAAACCATTCCCCTATTTAAAATTTTAACTGTGCTTGTGGGAGCGATTACAATACTACTGATTTAATTTTTAGGATGCAATTTTTTTACACGGAAATCGACGGTCGAAAATTGTAATTCGATATTCGTCGAAAATCGAAAATCGACGGTCGAGAGTCGAGAATCGTACTTTGAAAACTGACGGTCGAGAGTTGTAATTTGAGAATCGAAAATGGATGACCGAAAATTGTTATTCGATATCCGTCGAAAATCGAGAGTCGAAAATCGTAATTTGAAAACTGACGGTCGAGAGTTGTAATTTTAGAATCGAAAATGGATGATCGAAAATTGTAATTCGAGATTCGTCGAGTAATGTCGAGAATCGAAAATCGTATTTCGAAAATCATCGAAAATCGAAATTCGTAATTCGTCGAATCTCGAATCTCGACCATCAAATTTCACAGTCCTATCGCCCGTCGAATCGACGTTTCGCCAAAACGTTTGCGCATTTTGTCCATGGCTTGGTATAACTTTATTAACTCTTCGCTGTCGTCGAACAAATTAATTTGATATCCTCCTCCTACTAAATAACTAAAACGTACGCCTACCAAACGTATCAACATGCGCCGGTCAAATAATTTATCGAATAACTCTTTGGCTCGCGCTATCAACAAATGATCGTTCGAGGTATAAGGTATGCGCGCCTGTACGGTGTGTGTGTCGAAATTGGAATAACGGATCTTTACGCTTACGCATGCTGTTAATTTATCTTCTGTGCGCAACTGATACGCTAGCTTTTCTGTCATCGCTACAATAGTCGATTTCAAAAAATCGATGTCGATCGTGTCTTGATCAAATGTCTCTTCGCTCGATAACGACTTCCGCTCGTTGTATGGCTCTACCGGCGATGTATCTATGCCATTCGCTTTTTTCCAAATTGCAATTCCGTTTTCGCCCAATACATTTTCCATTAACTCTACGGGCATCTTCTGCACGGCCTCTATTTTCTCTACGCCCATGGTACGCAATAAATGCGCGGTCTTCTCGCCTACCATCGGAATCTTTCGGACTGATAAGGGCGCAAGAAAATTTTTCTCCATACCGTAATCGATCTGCTGCTGCCCGTTCGGCTTGGCTTCGCCGGTGGCTACTTTCGAAACGGTTTTATTTTCCGACATGCCAAATGAAATCGGCAATCCTGTTTCATGCGTAATTTTCTTGCGTAACTCGGTAGCCCATTTATAACAACCAAAAAAACGATCCATACCACTTAAGTCGATGTAAAATTCGTCGATCGACGATTTCTCATATACGGGCGCACTCTCGCGTATAATGTCGGTAACGGTATCGGAAAAATAACTGTACCTGTCGTAATCGCCGCGCACTACAAGCCCATCAGGACACAACTTACGCGCTAATTTCATAGGCATTCCGGCATGTACGCCATAAGCCCGCGCCTCGTAACTGCACGAAGCTACTACGCCGCGATCGCTCGTGCCGCCAATCATTACAGGCTTCCCTTTTAATTTCGGATGATCTAAACACGAAACGGAAACGAAAAAAGAATCCAAATCCATGTGTACTATTGAACGCATGTTAAAATCGACGTTAAGTAATTATTTTTTTATGACTGCCTTACAATCATGTTGCATGATTCCAATATAGTCTTTATATTTGTCGGCGGCAACAAAAAAAAATGGTTGTTTGTAACTAATTATCTTACTCATCACTTTGCTAAATCTATCGCCATGATCTTTAACAACAACATCAAAATTTTACGTACACGTCGTCAGCGTACGCAAGATGTAATTGCGAACGAATTAAATGTTAGCCGATCTACTGTAAACAGCTATGAAAACGGCAGCATAAAAAACCCTACGCTCGATGCGTTAATGATGTTCTCGAAATATTTTAAAGTGTCGATTGACACGATGGTGAAAATTGATATGTCGAAACTTTCTGAATTTCAACTGGCGGAATTGGAAAAAGGAAACGACGTATTTGTTACGGGCTCGCGACTGAGAGTGTTGGCCACTACGGTTGATAGCCACAACAGAGAAAATATTGAGGTGGTGCCGCTGAAAGCAAAAGCCGGTTATAAAAATGGTTTTGCCGATCCGGAATTTATCAAGAAACTTCCTACATTTCAACTGCCAATTCTTTTTAGCGATCGTAAATACCGTATGTTTCAAATTAGCGGCGACTCTATGCTGCCTATTCCCGACAAATCGTACGTGATTGCCGAATATTTAGAAAACTGGTACGACATAAAAAACGATGAAGCATACGTATTGCTTACTCAAGAGGAAGGAATTGTTTTTAAACTGGTAGAAAATAATCTTCGGAAGAAAAAATCGCTGATGCTGAAATCATTGAACACGCTCTTCAAACCATACGAGCTAAATGTAAGCGAAGTAAAAGAAGTATGGAAATTTTGCAATTATATGAGCACTGAAATTCCGGAAAGTAATTTTGCAAAAGAAGATTTGATCGACAAACTTTCTAAACTTGAAATGGAAGTGCAATCGATTCGTCAGGTTATTCAAAATTAATAGTGAACTACTTTATTAAGAAACTTTACTAAACATGTACACTACACTAACAAATTTTCTTAGCGACTGGCAATACGAAAGCAAAACAACGCTCGACCTGTTTAAGAATTTAACTGAAGAATCGCTTACGAAAGTTGTTCATGAAGATGTTCGCACGCTTGGGTTTTTAAGCTGGCACATTATTCACACCTTGCAAGAAATGCCGGCGAAAATGGGCTTGACGGTTGCCATTAAAGAGCAAACAAATTTTTCGGGCGAAACGGTAAAGGAAATTTGCGACACGTACGAAAAAGGTGCGCAACTGCTTGCTGAAGCTATTAAAACACAATGGACGGATGCCGATCTTGACAAAGAGGATAATATGTATGGCGAATTGTGGAAGCGATCGGTTACACTTTCTATTCTTGTAAAACATCAGGCACATCACCGTGCAGAAATGGTGGTGCTGATGCGCATCTTAGGACTAAAAATTATTGGAGCTTATGGTCCAACGAAAGAAGACTGGGCCAAGTACGGAATGGCTACGATGCTGTAAGTGCATCCTTAAATTATGAAGCCACAACCAAAAAACGCGCTGACGTTTATTTTTATTACGCTACTCATCGACGTAATAGGACTGGGAATTATTATTCCTGTGCTACCAAAATTAATTCAACAGATGACGGGCGAAAACCTAAGCGTAGCTGCGCAATATGCAGGTTGGCTTACTTTCGCTTATGCGGGAATGCAATTTTTATTTTCGTCGGTAGTGGGCGGACTGAGCGATCGATATGGCCGAAGACCGGTGTTACTGATTTCACTTTTCGGATTTGCCTTGGATTATACGCTGATGGGTTTTGCTCCAACAATTGTTTGGCTGTTTATTGGCCGACTTATTTCCGGAATAACGGGAGCAAGTTTCACTACTGCCACAGCTTATATTGCTGATGTTAGTCCGCCGGAAAAACGAGCACAAAATTTCGGCTTGATAGGCGGCGCATTCGGCTTGGGATTTATTATTGGTCCTGTGCTCGGCGGTGTACTAGGACAATACGGTGCTCGCATACCATTCTTTGCAGCAGCAGCATTGGCAATGATTAATGCGACGTACGGTTATTTTATTTTACCTGAATCGTTGTCGAAAGAAAATCGTCGTGCGTTTGATTGGAAGCGCGCGAATCCAATTGGTTCGTTGAAACGATTAAAAAAATATCCGTTAATATTAAGCTTAGTCGTTTCACTAATTCTCATTTATCTGGCATCGCATGCAACACAGAGCACGTGGACGTTTTACACGATGGAGAAATTCAATTGGGACGAAAAGATGGTGGGTTATTCGCTCGGCTTCGTAGGAATTATGATTGCCACAGTTCAAGGCGGACTGATACGAATAATTATTCCGAAGCTGGGACACAAAATGTCAATTTATGTGGGGCTTGCGTTTTATGTAGTTGGTTTTACCTGTTTCGCATTCGCAACAAAAGGATGGATGATGTTTGCGTTCGTGATTCCATTTTCGTTTGGAGGAATTTGCGGACCGGCATTGCAAGGCGTCATGTCGCAGCAAGTTCCGGGCAACGAGCAAGGCGAATTACAGGGAGCGCTTACTAGTTTGATAAGTGTAACAAGCATTGTAGGTCCTTTGATGATGACTTATTTGTTTCACTATTTTACATCACCGAAATCAAGCATACAATTTCCGGGAGCACCTTTTTTAATGGGTGCAATACTTACACTTATCTCGGTATTTTTTGCTGTTAGAACATTGGAAAAACATACGTAACTATTTTAGAAATAAAAAAGATAAAATATAAAATGTTTAATCATATAAGAGTATTGAAACGAAAGTATTGATAAATATTAATGACAAAAAAAGGGGTGAAACAAATTCAATGTTTCACCCCTTTTCAATTTCCAGATAAAAATTATTCTTTAATAAATTTTGTTGCTTGTATAGTAGACCCTTGCTTCACTTGAACGAAATAGATTCCAGAAGGAAAAGCGGATACGTCGATTGTAGATTGATTGGTCACTGTTAAAATTTTCTCGCCTAAAATATTTACCATTTCCACCTTAAAACTCCCAACGTAATCTTTTAATCGAAGTGTCAATATTCCGTTGGTCGGATTCGGATAAACTGACAGTCCATTTAATTTTGGAAGTTCGTTCACCGCCGTAGTGTTCGGATTAATAATAAATTGCCCCATCATTCCATTGTCTTCATGACTTAAAATGTGGCAATGATACATGTACGGCATCATTGGGTCGCTGAAATCTTCGAACTTCATTATAATTGTTGCAGATCCACCTGAAGGGCCAAGCAACACAACATCTTTTCTTCCTCGCAAGTTAAGAGGTGTTGTAGTTCCGTTATAAGAAGTAATGTAAAAATGATTTCCATGAACATGAAAAGGATGCGCCATCATACTTGAATTGGTGATGTTCCAAATCATTACATCGTCTTGTTGTTTTGTAAAATTAACGACGCCCTCATTAAACTGAACAGAATTGATCGTAAAATTTGTCATGCTCATCATAGGTGAACCGGCAATTGCAAAATTCATAGTTGATGCTCCTGTACTACTCCAGATTGTATTGCTTGTAAGTGTAGTTGGAATAGTTGTGATAGGATTTGAAGTAGGCGCCACAACATTCAGCTGAAGGAAATTGAAGGTGATGTTATCGAATGGTCCAATCGCATTTCCCATCATAGCAGGTCCTCCCGGAAAACCGGAAGCTAATTCATTTCCATATTGATTAATAAAGAATGTATTGCCTTGTTGTCCGGAAAAATCGACTAAGATTTCTGCACGTTCGCCGCTACCTAAACGCAGACGTGTAAGTGCAACCGAATTATTTAAAAGTCCGTCGTCGGAAGTGATCTGATAAAATGTTCGTCCGTCGTTGAATCCAAATTGAAGCACGCGATGACTGCTGGCATTTAAAATTCGCAAGCGAACAACTTGCGCAGGAACATTTACCATTGGATTGATAGTACCGTTTACCATGGTGATATTATCGAGTTCATCGTCGAGAATAATTTCTTTAGAGGTGCTATCCATGTGTTGAAACTGACTGACCAGAGGAATATCATCTACGCCATACGTGCGCGGTAGAGCAATCGACGATTCTACAGAATCGCGAACAATAATTAGACCGGCAGCACCTTTTACAACTTGCTTCATTGTTTTGCCATGTAAATGCGGATGATACCAGTATGTAGCTGCGTGATCCATTACAGTAAACGATGGACTCCAAGTATCGCCCGACATGATTGGAGTATGTGGGCCACCATCGTTCATAGGAGCAACGTGTAAACCGTGCCAATGCGTGGTAGTAGTGTCGCCCAACATATTCATTACATTCATAGTTACCGTTTGACCTTTCGTTAAAATAATAGTAGGTCCAAGATAACTGCCATTGTATGCGACAGTATGCGTGTTAAAGCCTGGGTAAAACTGATGAACACTATCGGCGATCATTAGATTAATAGTATTTCCTGAAAGTGTATCAGGAATAGGAATAAGATTTTGCGCACTAGAAATAACAGCACTAATCAATAATGCCAGCGTTAGTAAACTTTTCTTCATTGCTTTATTTATATTATAATTTTTGGATACATTTTAATAAACCGAGAACTGCTTTTTCCTTTATTGAATAATACATTTGTTGACCATCTCTTCTTACTTGTAAAATATTTTTACTTTTCATATCGGTAAGGTGATGAGAAATCAACGCATGCGAATAATTCAATGTGTTTACAAATTCCGTTACATTCATTTCCTTGTGTTGATCGAGCAAATCTATTACTGCTAATCTGGTAGGATGCACGACAGCTTTTAGGATGTAAGCAGCATCTTCCAATTTGGAGAACTCGAACCGGACATCAAATTTTACATCTTTCATAGTTAATTTGTATCAAACAAACATACAAATAAACATTTGAATATCGTTAGCCATTTCCCTAACTTAACATTGACTCCAAAATGTTTCATTTTAAAAAAAGGGCTTCCGTCTTTTAATTTCAAAGGTGCGGACAATAAAATTATAGCTCACTGATTAAAATCAGTCGAGGGAGAAATTAATTAAAAGATTATTATTTAGAAAAAAATACTTGTTTTTATCAAGCATATCAATGTTTCAATGTTTCAATTTATTCAGAAAATCGATATCGACCGAACCCGTGTTTCTAAAGATCATAGCTAATATGGCTAATCCTACTGCAACCTCAGCGGCGGCTACAGCCATAATGAAAAACACAAATACTTGTCCGGATGCATCGCCAAAATAAGTTGAGAATGCAGCCAACAATAAATTGACAGCATTTAACATTAACTCAATGCACATAAAAATGATGATTGCATTTCTTCTAAAGAGTACACCTAAAACTCCTACACAAAAAATTAACGTGCTAAGTATAACGTAATGCGATAATGGGATATGAGTGAATAATGGATTCATCGTTTAATTAATTTCTTTTTTACCTAACATAACTGCACCAACCATAGCGGCCAGTAATAAAATAGACGACACTTCGAATGGAAGAGCGAAATCGCGAAATAATACTACTCCCAAATTTTTTATCAAGCCGATATTTTGCTGGGTACCGGGAGCAACTGTTGTAGAAGCCTGACGCAATGCTCCAACCATCACTAACATTAAAGCGCCACCACTGGCAGTAGCTGCTAATTTCAACCACTTACTTTTATGAGGCTCTACTTCTGCATTTAAATTTAGCATCATAATTACATAAAGAAATAAAACCATTATAGCTCCGGCGTAAACAATGATGTGAACAGCAGCTAAAAATTGTGCATTCATTAACACATAATGCCCGGCAATTGCAAAAAAGCAAATGATCAAATAAAGCACACTATGGATCGGGTTTTTAGAAATCACAACCATGAGCGCACTTAAGATTGCCAAGAAAGAAAGAAAATAAAATAGTGAGAGAATCATTTTTGGGTAATTGAGGGTAGTCTATTTTAATTTATTATGTTGAAATGTTTTGTCTTTTTTAAATTCAATTACTTCACTCGTTTGACGAACGGTAACATCTATCCGTTCATTCACTCCTTCAACCAATTTATCTTTTCCGTAAATAAATTCACTGCGTTTTAATTCTGTTGGAACTAATCGGTCAGTTAAAAAGATCGCTTCTTTCGGACAAGCCTCTTCGCAAAGTCCGCAAAAAATACATCGAAGCATATTGATTTCATAAATCGATGCGTATTTTTCTTCACGATATAACTTCTCCTCACCTTTTTCACGTTCTGCAGCAACCATGGTAATCGCTTCTGCCGGACAAGCAAGAGCGCACAAGCCACAAGCAGTGCAACGTTCTGCGCCATTCTCATCGCGCTTCAAAACATGTTGGCCGCGCCACACTGGAGCTATTTCACGCTTTTGCTCCGGATAACGAATAGTAACCGATTTTTTAAAGAGATGACTGAAGGTAATTCGCATACCACCTAAGATGGCAGGTAAATAAATCCTTTCCAAAAATGTCATTTCTTTTTTTACAACTACCTTACTTCTATTTGTTAGAGATTGCATTTTATTTTTTTGAATGTACTAGTGCAATTTTTTGTTAACTGATTTTTCCCGTCCACCACATTACCATTCCGGTGATGAAGATATTTGCGATTGACAACGGAATTAATATTTTCCAACCTAATCTCATCAGCTGATCGTACCGGAAACGTGGAAGTGTCCAACGAACCCACATGAAGAAGAAGATAAAGAAAAATATTTTACCGAAGAGGAATAACGATCCGGCCATACTCAACCAATTTGGATTTGTAATAAACCTTCCGATCAATGGCATGTTGTAACCGCCAAAATACAGTGTGCTTATTATAGCCGACGAAATAAACATATTAATGTATTCGGCAAAGAGATAAAATCCAAGTTTCATAGAACTGTACTCTGTATGATAGCCGCCAAC
Organism: Bacteroidota bacterium; assembly: GCA_043747595.1. GTDB lineage: Bacteria > Bacteroidota > Bacteroidia > AKYH767-A > 2013-40CM-41-45 > JADKIH01. The sequence goes on from JAYTOX010000091.1 coordinate 13,035, forward strand.
TAATTCTGTTTCGCATTCAGGCAAATCGAATGGCGCGCGATTTGTTTCTGCAAAAGCACAGATCAGAAAGATCAAGAATCCTAAAGGCTGATAGAAAATATTCCAATGGCCTGCTGATTGCTGCTCTGCAATTTCACGGATGCTCAATGTTCCTGTCATCATCACTAATGCGATAATTGAAAGTCCCATCGCAATTTCGTAACTGATCATTTGCGAAGATGCACGCAATGCTCCAAGCAACGAATATTTATTGTTCGATGCCCATCCACCAATCATTATTCCGTAAACACCGATTGAAACAACGCCGAAGATGTATAGTATTCCAATGTTTACATCGGCAGCTTGTATCGGATAAAAATCTCCTTTGATAGTAAGTCCTCTTCCCCATGGAATCACGGCACTCGTCATACAAGCGGTGATCATTGCGAGACTTGGTCCTAATATAAATAAAAATTTATTCGAAACATCGGGAATGATTTCCTCTTTCATAAACATCTTTACTCCGTCGGCCAGCGGTTGTAAGATACCAAAAGGTCCTGCGCGATTAGGACCAATACGATCTTGCATGAATGCGGCTACTTTTCGCTCTGCATAGGTAGAATACATAGCTACCAGCAAGGAGATAAGAAAAATTGAAACAATGATTACGATCTTAACGATCAAATATGTAGAGAACATTTTTTATTTCTTGAATTCAATTATTAATTTTTGATTTGTTTATTCTGAACTACATTCACACTATTCATTAATTCTTTGTGCGCCGGTTCATGGAGTGTATAATGATTTTGAGAAATAACTGAATGACGTTCTATTTGTGTTGGTCCATCGATAACCCAATCGCGATTTTCTTTTTTCTCGAAACGGCAATCGTTACAAATCCATTCTATCACTTCGCTGTACTTATCTTTTCTCGCTGTTACTCTATAAACTTCTTCACCTTTCATCCACAGTGTTACTTTACCACAACACTTTTCACAATCGCGATGAGCATCTACTGCATTGGCAAACCAAACTCTGCTTTTAAAACGGAATGTTCTATCAGTGAGAGCACCAACAGGACATACATCAATCATGTTTCCGGAGAAATCGTTATCGACAGCATTTTGAATGTACGTGCTGATCTCAGAAACATCGCCTCTATTCATTACACCATGAACACGACCATCGGTTATTTGCTCTGCAACTTTCACACAGCGATAACAAAGGATACAGCGAGTCATGTGTAACTTTATCTTCGAGCCAATATCTATTTTTTCAAAAGTACGACGCTCAAATTCGTAACGCGTTTTTGCTAATCCATGTTCGTAAGCAAGATCTTGCAGTGAACATTCACCTGCTTGATCGCAGATAGGACAATCTAAAGGATGATTGAGCAATAAAAATTCAACAACACCACGGCGAGCGTCGATAATTTCGGGAGAAGAAATATTTTCCACTTCCATACCATCCATCACCGTAGTGCGACAAGAAGCAACAGGCTTCGGCATAGGACGCGGATCTTTCTCCGAGCCCTTCGAAACTTTTACTATACATGTGCGGCAATAGCCACCACTTGTTTTTAACGTAGAATAATAACACATTGCAGGAGGAACAATATTTCCTCCAATCATGCGTGCTGCATTCAAGATTGTTGTTCCTTCCGGAACTTCTATGCTTTGGCCGTCTATGGTTACTTTGGGCATTGGTGTGGTAAGTATTAAAAAAAGGTCAAGGGTCAAAGGTCAAAGGTCATTAAAGTTTGCTGCTAACAACTAGTGCAACCACTAAACTCGCCCTTCCTTTTTATTTTCTCACTTTACTTTTTCTTCTTTAACTAATTTTAGTTTTAATTTTATTATAATAAAAGATAGAATTCGGATTATACTATCTAACTCTTGTTCTAAATGTCGAAATGCAACTATTTCACCCACATTATATATTTGATCTAAAATCGAAAACCAATATTGTGTTTCATATCCTGACCTAAGTGCAATTTCATAATATCTGCAAAATTCTCTTGTACTACTGCTTGCTTTAGCTTCATGAATATTCGCTCCTATTGATGAACCACTTCTTCCAATTTGATCTCTTAGGAAATATTCTACCTTGATCTTTCGGAGATAGTGAGTTAATTTTATCACTCTAACTGAGAACTCTTTTGTTCGTGTTAGTATTTCTTTTTTTTCTTTATTCGTGTCCATTTTGAAAAGTAACTTTCCTTCTCATAATAGTCAACCAACTTAATAGAGATAATATATTATTCTACTTTTTATACTTTTAAATTAATTCAAAACAAAGGTGTCAATCATTATTTATTCCTGTAACATGACCTTTGAACTTTGACCTTAAGTTTTTATCTCTTTGTCGCCATCAAACGCTTTCCAACAACCTATAATAATGCTTTACATCTTTAATAGACGAAGGATTGGTTACGTATTCTTCAAACTCTTTTCTGAAATGACGAATGGCACTGGCTACTGGCCATGCGGCGGCGTCGCCGAGTGGACAAATAGTTTTACCTTCTATCTTCGACTGTATTTCCCATAGTAAATCGACATCTTTTAATGTTCCATGCCCGTCGAGAATTTTGTGAAGTATCTTTTCCATCCAACCTGTTCCTTCTCTACACGGCGAACATTGTCCGCAACTTTCATGATGATAAAAGCGTGTAAAATTCCACAAGTTTTTTACGATGCTCGTTGTTTCATCCATCACTATAAACCCGCCGGAACCTAACATACTTCCGGTTGCAAATCCTCCATCAGCCAACGACTCATACGACATTAATCGCGGTTCGCCGGCTGCGGTTTTTAAGATCAACTCTGCAGGAAGAATGGGAACTGAAGAACCTCCAGCCACAACTGCTTTTAAATTTCTTCCACCTTTCATTCCTCCGCAATACTCTTCGCTGTTTAAAAATTCTTCGACAGGCAATCCTAATTCAATTTCATAAACTCCCGGTTTATTGATATGTCCGCTCGCCGAAATTAATTTGGTACCTGTACTTTTTCCTATTCCTATTTTTGCATATTCTTCGCCGCCATCGTTTATGATTGGAACAACAGCCATGATTGTTTCTACATTATTTACAACTGTCGGACAACCATATAATCCGGCGATAGCAGGAAATGGTGGTTTGATTCGCGGGTTACCTCGCTTGCCTTCGAGCGATTCGAGTAATGCTGTTTCTTCGCCACAGATATATGCTCCTGCTCCTACTTGCACATACAAGTCGAGCGAGTAATCGGTTCCTAAAATATTTTTGCCTAACCATCCATTTGCATACGCTTCATCGATGGCTTGTTCTAAAATTCGTGCAACATAAAAATATTCACCTCGAATATAAATGTAGGAAGTGTTAGCGCCTAATGCAAAACTGGAAGTGATCATCCCTTCAATTAAAAAATGCGGATGACGTTCCATTAAGTAACGATCTTTAAAAGTTCCCGGCTCCGATTCATCGGCATTACAAACGAGATAGCGCGCTACTCCCGGTGGCTTCGCAAGAAAACTCCATTTCATTCCGGTTGGAAAACCCGCTCCTCCCCTTCCACGTAGTCCCGATTTTTTTACTTCTTCAACAATGGCTTCGGGAGTCATTGTCTTTATTGCTTTTTCAACAGATGTGTAGCCGCCGTTGTTACGATATACGTCGTACGTATGGCAATTGGCAAGGTGATCGTTTTTTAAAAGTAGTTTCTTTCCCATCAGTTCTTCGCCTCCGCTTTATCTGTATATGCTTTCCGCTTGTTATCGCTACGAAAACGTTCAACTAAATTATCTACTTTTTCGAGTGTAAGATTTTCATAGTAATCGGCGCCAACTTGCATCATAGGTGCTGTTCCGCATGATCCTAAACATTCAACCGATTTCAACGAGAACATTCCATCGGCAGTTGTGCTTCCTGTTTTGATGTTTAACTTTTTCTCGAGATGACCAATAACATCTTCTGCTCCCAGTAACCAGCAAGAACTAGTTCTGCAAACTTCAATTACACATTTTCCAACCGGTTTTAAATTGAACATCGAATAAAACGAAGCTACTTCATAAACTTCTACTGGTTGAATTTTTAAAATCGATGCAACATAATCCATTACATCGGAGCTTAGCCATCCATCAAATTCTGCTTGTGCAATATGCAGTATCGGAATTAATGCCGACTTATGTTTTCTTTCAGGGTAACGTTTCATCATACGCTGTACAAGCGTAAGTGAGTCGTCACTGAATTTTATTTCTTTACCGTTATTCATTTTAATTCGGTCAATTTCTTTTTAATAAATATTATGCGTCGAGTTCTCCTGCAATTATATTCATAGAACTCATCGTCAAAATTGCATCACTTAGAAAAGATCCTTTGATCATTTCTTTATAAGCTTGGTAATAAATATAGCAAGGGCGACGGAAATGCAAACGGAAAGGTTGGCGGCCGCCATCACTCATCAAATAAAATCCTAACTCTCCATTTCCTCCTTCTACGCAATGATAAACTTCGCCTTTCGGTACATCTGTTTCTCCCATTACAATTTTGAAATGATAAATCAACGCTTCCATGTTATTGTACACATCTTCTTTGGGAGGTAAATAAAACGATGGAATGTCGGCGTGAAAAGTTGTTTTGTCTTGAATCTTCTCAATTTTATCTATTGCTTGTTGAATGATAGAAAGACTCTGCCACATTTCTTCTTCACGAACCATAAAACGATCGTACGTATCGCCATTCGTTCCAATAGGAATTTCAAAATCAAATTCCTGATACGATGAATATGGATTCATTACTCGTACATCATAATCAACTCCGGCAGCACGAAGATTTGGTCCGCTGAAGCTATAATTCAATGCACGCTCTGCACTAATTGGTCCGCAACCAATGGTGCGGTCCATAAAAATGCGATTGCGCACAAGTAATTTTTCAAATTCTTTTAACCCTGCAGGCAATTCTTTTAGAAGATGCTTTATTTTCCTCCATACTATTTCATTGAAGTCTCTTTCGAAACCACCAATACGTCCTATGTTTGTTGTTAGTCGCGCCCCACAAATTTCTTCATAGATCTCATAGATAAATTCACGCCACTGGTACACGTATAAAAATCCGGTCATAGCTCCGGTATCTACACCAATTACGCTATTGCAAATTAAATGATCGGTAATTCGCGCAAGCTCCATCATTATTACACGCATATACTCAACGCGCTTAGGAAGTTCGGCTCCAATTAATTTTTCTACCGTCATGTGCCAACCCATATTGTTGATTGGCGATGAACAATAATTCATTCGATCGGTAAGTGTTGTGATCTGATAAAACGGTTTATGCTCTGCAAGCTTTTCAAACGCACGGTGTATATAACCAATTGTAGATTCAGAATCAACAATGATCTCTCCATCCATCGTCAACACATTTTGAAAAATTCCATGTGTAGCGGGATGAGTGGGGCCAAGGTTCAGCGTGGTATACTGCTTTTTATTTTCTTGTGATGCTGTAGGTACTTCCATCTTATTTTTTTGAATGATCAGCAATGATCAAACATCTACTTTTAGTTTAATTTTTTATAACCTGCACGTTCACGACCAAATAATAGATCGTCTTTATCGTAACGTGTTTGGTCTTCTACCGGATATTCTTTTCTCATCGGGTGATAATCCATATCTTCTACATTTAAAATGCGTATCATTTTCGGATGTCCGTTAAAGCGGATACCATAAAAATCGAATGCCTCTCGCTCCATCCAATTAGCTCCCGAGAAAAGAGGAATAAGTGAATCGAAATGTAAATCGTTTAACGTTGTATAAGCTTTAAATCGAATGCGAAGATTAAAAACTAAACTATGCAATTGATACATCATCGCGAATGGCTTTGGCTCATCTGGAAGATGAATGCCACACGCTGTAGTGAGATATCGAAATTGAAATCGCTCGTCTTCGAATAAAAATGTAAAAAGTGGAAGTAGAATACTTTTATCGATTGTATAAACTGTAATATCGAATTGCGTTTCTTGAGAAAGTATTTTCTCTCCGAATTTTTCTTTGATAGCCTCAGAAATCTGCTCTATTGTAGGAGTATCCATTTATTATTATTCTATACCGTAAGAAGCAAGAAGCTGTTTATATTCGGGAGAGTTACGACGACGCAACGATTCATTCTGAATTAATTCTTGAATGCTCATTACACCTTGTAAAATTTGTTCCGGACGTGGAGGACAACCTGGAACATAAACATCTACCGGAATAATGTGATCGATACCTTGAAGTACAGAATATGAATCGAATATTCCACCACTCGAAGCACATGCACCAACGGACAAAACCCATCTTGGTTCTGCCATTTGTTCGTACACCTGACGAAGTACTGGTCCCATTTTTTTTGCAATCGTTCCCATCACCATTAATAAATCGGCTTGACGAGGAGAAAAACTTAAGCGCTCCGAACCGAAGCGAGCTAGATCGTATGTTGATGACATGGTCGACATAAACTCAATTCCGCAACACGATGTGGCAAAAGGTAAAGGCCAAATGGAATTTTTTCTTGCTAAACCAACTACTTTGTCGAGCGACGTGGCAAAAAATCCCGGACCTTCGAATCCTTCCGGAGCTTTAACGATATCGATCTTCGACGCTGTTTGTATATCTTTCATTTTAATTGCTTTCTAATAAATTATTCCCACTTAAGAGCACCTTTGCTAATGATATAGAAAAAGCCGGTAAGTAGTAAACCCATGAACATGAGCATTTCTAACAGTCCTTGAACGCCTAATGTTTTGAAATTGACTGCCCATGGATACATAAAAATAACCTCCACATCGAATAAGACGAAGAGAATTGCAACGAGAAAATACTTGATAGAGAATGGAATACGTGCGTTGCCATGTGCTTCAATACCACATTCGAACGTGTCTAACTTAATCTTCGATTTACGTTTTGGACCCAAGAGATGAGTCGCGACCATCGTTGTAACTACAAAGCCCAGAGCCACAAAAAATTGGATAAGAATTGGTAGGAAATCGGTCGCTTGACTAGAATTGCTCATTTTACGCTAAAAATCAATATACGTTCATTATATGAAGCAAATTTAGGATTTTTTATAGCGCATAAATTGGTTTTTATTCATTTTTTTTCAGCAGAAATAGGAGAAATAATGAAAGAGAAAACAGGATAAAATCCGATAACTAATTTGAACTTATACCCAAATCATAATCAACCACTTACAAGTTTAAGATAATACTCTTACAAGGAATTTTATTTATAGACGGAAATCTTTTTAAAATATAATTTCCAATTAACCAGAGAATTTGAAGGCGAAAACTATCGTCGCCCTTCAACTATTTTGAATCGATTTACCCAAGAAAGAGTGAAAAAATAGTTGAGTTGCTTTAGAGATATTGATCAATTAGTATCGTTTATCAGCTTTTGCAAATCGAGAAAGCTAAACGGTTTTGTTCAATCGACCTTCTACCTGAGTAAAAAACCGTTGACAAACCTGTTAATCCGGCCTAAAATGGACAATTGCTTTATAATTAAACTAAACACTTGTTTAAATTAAACACTTGTTTAAATTTGTGCCGATTTTAAAAACATGACAAAGAAAGAATTGATACTGGAAACAAGTGAAGAGCTTTTTGCTGAATTTGGTTATACTGGTACTACTGTTCGCCATCTTGCTAAAAAAGCGGGAGTCAACATTGCCATGATCTCTTATTATTTCGGATCGAAAGAACAATTGTTTGCCGAACTGGTTGAATATCGCGCTTCCTTTTTACGCCTTAAGCTTCAAGATATTCAAAAGGAAATTACAAATCCCATTGAACAAATTGAAAAAATGGTTGATGTATATGTTGACCGGGTTATGTCGCAGCAAAATTTTCACAGAATATTACATCGTCAAATTTCCATTCAAGCGGCTTCTGAGTTGAATGAAAGTATTATCAATATACTCATGAAGAATGTAAACGAAGTACGTAGAATAATTGAAGATGGAATAAAAAAAAATGTTTTTAGAAATGTTGATATAGAATTTGTGATACTCACTTTTTTCGGCGCAGTTGCTCACTTTGTTAACTCTTCTGTGCTAACAAAAAAATTACTTTCTATTCCCGGAAATAAACACATTAATGAATACCCGGAGATTCAAAACAGAATGAAATACTTCCTTACTGATCTACTCAAGCGATATTTAATTTCAGCTAATAACAACGACAAACTGTTATCAAACTCATGAAAAAACGAATCCAATTTTTCACTTTCCTTTTCTCTCTTTGCATTTCTATTTTTTCAAATGCTCAAAGCGGAAAAGAAATTCTAACGATCGATCAACTCATTAAAATTGGTCTCGACAGTAGCAAAGCACTTCGTCTTTCGGAAGCTAAGCTAGAATTAGCCAAGGCAAAATACAATCAGGCCCTCGATGCTGTGCTTCCTTCTGTGAAATTAAATGCAGGTTTCAATCGTCTTAGCGATATTGATCCACCGAAATTCCTATTCCCTGGCTCCTCTACTCCAGTAGCGTTGTTTCCTGTGTACGTAAATAATTATTCTGTAAGCCTTAGTGCTTCGGAAACTATTTTCTCCGGGTTCCGATTGAAATATGCAAAAGAATCTACAAATCTTCTTCAGCAAGCTGCTAAATACGATTTCAAAAAAGATAAAGAAGAAATTGTTTTTAATTTAATCAGCGCCTATTTTAATATTTACAAATTAACAGCTTCTGAAAAAGTTGTAGAAGAAAATATTAAGCAAATCAACGAAAGAGTTCGAGTTACTCAGCGTGCACTTGATAACGGACTAGCTACACAAAACGATGTACTCCGCTGGCAATTGCAATCGTCTAATCTTGAATTGACACAACTTGATATTCAAAACAATTTACAAGTTTCTAATTACAATTTAAAATTATTGTTGGGTTACGATGAAACTCGTTCATTCGAAATTGATTCTAACGAAGTTAATACCATTCGAAATATAACCGACATACAAAGTTATCTTGACTTAGCAGCAAAGAATAGAAACGATTTAAATGCAGCGGTCATACGATCAAATGCTTCGTTTAATAATTTCAAAATTGCGAAGAACAGTTATCTTCCGCGTATTTCCATTCAGGGCGAAGCATTAGATGCACGACCAAACCAACGCTTCATTCCTCCGGTAGATAAATTCAATTCAACATGGGCAGCAGGTATTTCATTGAATTGGGATTTAATGAATCTCTATTCTAACCGTCATAATATTGATGAATTTCAGTCGTACTACGATCAATCAAAAATTGGTGTAAGCATATTGTCTGATGGTATAAAAGTAGAAGTAAACCAGAATTTTCTTGCTTACAATCAATCACTAAAAAAAGTTGAAGTAATGCTTAAGTCTGTTCAACAGGCACAGGAGAATTTTAGGCTTACCGATTCTCGTTACAAAAATAATCTTGTTATCCTCAGCGAACTTTTAGAAGCCAATAATATTATTGTTCAATCTCAAATCAATTTGGAAATAGCAAAAGCAGATGTACAAATTGCTTATTATCGTTTATTAAAATCAACAGGAAATATTAAATAAGAAAACCAAAAATGGAAACAGTAAAAAAGAAAAAGAAAATATTTCCCATTGTATTAATTACAGTTGTTATAATCGGAATCATATTCGGATTTTCAAAATACTTATATTCTCTTCATCATGAAGAAACAGACGATGCACAAATCGACAACGACATTAGCCCTGTAATCTCACGTATAACAGGATACATTAGTGAAATTCGATTTGAAGAAAATCAATCTGTAAAAAAAGGAGATACGCTAGTATTGATCGACAATAGAGACTTACTTATAAAACTTTCTCAAGCTGTTGCTGCTTTAGAAAACGCAAAAGCTACATTGAGCGTGGCAGAATCGAATGTTTCAACGGCTATCGCAAATTATGAGACTGCTAAATCGAATGCTGAGTCGGCTAAAATAAAAGTATGGAAGAGCACGCAAGATTTCGTTCGGTTTCAAAATTTAATAAATGAAAAAGCAGTAACTCAACAACAATTTGATGCGACAAAAGCCGAAAAAGAAACTGCCGAAGCTCAACAACAAATTGCAACTAAACAACAATCAGCCGCTTCATCTTTAGTAGATGCTGCCAAAAAACAAATTCTTGTTGCCAATGCAATGATCAATCAAAAGCAAGTAGATGTTGATTTTGCAAAATTACAAATGACTTTTGCTACCATCCTTGCCCCTGCAAATGGAATTGCTTCAAAGAAAAATATCCAGCTTGGTCAATTAGTTAATGGCGGCACTCCTTTATTTGCTATCGTGGCTGATAGTAATTTATACGTTGTTGCAAATTTCAAAGAAACTCAATTAGAAAAAATGAATAAAGGAAATTCTGTTGATGTTATATTAGACGCTTTCCCTAAAACAAAATTCGAAGGAACGGTTTATAGTTTTTCTGCTGTTACAGGTGCTAAATTTTCATTACTACCTCCCGATAACGCTACCGGAAACTTCGTAAAAGTGGTTCAACGTATTCCTGTTAAAATAGCCTTGAAAGTTTCAGATGCTTTCAAAGATAAACTTCGTCCGGGTATGTCTGTAAAAGTATCCGTTCGCATCGATTAATTTATTTAATTGAACAATTACCATGGCTGAAACAGGATTTAGAAAATGGATCATCACGATCACCGTAATATTAGCTTCGCTTTTGGAGCTAATCGATACAACGGTGGTGAATGTTTCTATGCCGCAGATTATGGGAAATCTTGGCGCTACATTGATGGATGTTGGTTGGTTGGTTACTGCATACGCAGTTGCAAACGTCATCATTCTTCCTATGTCAGGTTGGTTGTCGGCTAAATTTGGTCGAAGAAATTATTTCGTTTTCTCCATTGCGCTCTTTACTGTTGCATCTTTCTTTTGTGGGAATGCCGATAATATCTGGGAATTAGTATTGTTTCGATTCATTCAAGGAATTGGCGGAGGTGCGCTGTTAGGGACTTCACAAGCAATACTCGTTGAAACATGGCCGAAAGAACAATTAGGAATGGCGACGGCCATGTTTGGATTAGGTGTGGTAGTGGGACCAACATTAGGACCAACACTTGGTGGCTGGATTACAGATCATTTTTCATGGCCATGGATATTTTACGTGAACATTCCATTGGGCATTATCGCAATTCTATTCGCCTTATCCTATATTAAAGACTCTACACTCGTCAGGAAAATAGGTAGTGTTGATTGGTTAGGAATCTTTTTACTTGCCGTAGGTGTTGGTTCATTACAAATTGTATTAGAAAAAGGTGAATCGGAAGATTGGTTTGAAACGACATACATTATTGTACTAGCAATTGCTTCGGTGCTAAGTATAATTTTATTTATCTATCATGAATTAACAACCGAACATCCTGTAGTCGATTTACGTATTTTAAAAAATCGTGAGTTATCGATTGGTATGTTTACGACTTTCATTTTAGGATTTGGATTGTTCGGTTCTGTTTTTGTCTTTCCTATTTTCTGTCAAAACTTATTAGGCTTCACTGCTCAACAAACAGGCGAGCTATTAATTCCCGGCGGATTGGCAACCATCTTTATGATGCCGATGGTAGGAAAACTTTTGCAACGAAAATTTCCGCCACAGCTGATGGCTACCGGAGGATTTTTACTGTTCTTCCTTTTCACTTACCTTCTTTCCTCTTCTACACTATTGTCGGGAGAGAGCGATTTTTATCTTCCTCTAATTATTCGAGGTATGGGCTTGGCCTTACTATTTGTTCCACTAACAACGTTAGCACTAGGTTCACTGTCTCCGGCAAACATTGCACAAGGAACAGGACTAAATAATATGATGCGACAATTAGGAGGCTCGTTTGGTGTTGCCTTAGTAACAACATTTATCCATTTACGTCAAGCAGGTCATCGCAACGACCTTTTAACAAATGTAAATTCATATTCTCCCGTCTTCAACGAACGATATCAAATGCTTTACAATGGCTTTTTATCGAAAGGTTATGATGCTGATGCAGCACAAAAATTAGCTTATAAAGCAGTCGATTTTTCGGTTATCAAACAAACGTACTTAATGACATATACCGATGCCTTTTGGTTCATCGGTATATTTTTCATTCTAAGTATTCCATTATTATTTCTGCAGCGATTTAACAGAACGGCCAAGATAGCGGTTGACGCTCATTAGTAAATTAGGAACTAGTCGAATTAAAATCCGACGATCGTAATTCCGGCATTGACAGGAAATAATGTCGGACCTTTTTTATCTTTAAACAATGTGCTTGCGTAATAGTCGGCAAATAAATTAAAATGTCCCCAACCAATTGCAGCGCGAACACCATAACGGAATGGATTTAGATTGTAGTCGTCGAAATCTTTTAGCTTTGCAGTATTTCCATCTACTTCAACTTTATATTTCGTATGCGACCCCACTAAAACTCCAAACATACCCCCTGCACCCAAATGAAATGCTTTTTTATAATCTTTACTAGTAAAAAATTCAAACATAACCGGTGCCATTAAATAACTTGCAACGAGTTTACTTTTTAAATGATTTACTCCGGGTGTTAAATCATGATAAGCAGAAGTAAAGTTTCCTTTCGTCAGCATAATGTCGTTCGCAAAACGATAGTTATTCCATGTTACTCCCAATCCGGTAAACAACCAAATATTACTCTTACCCATCTGAATATTTTGCTGGAAAAAATTCAATGAGAAACTCACCGACTTTTCCTGTTTCAAATCAAAATTTTCTTTTCCTTGCGACAATGTGAATTGTCCGTTGTTGTCCATGTAAGAATTTAAACCAAGTTCCAAACCTGCCCAAATTGGTTTTGTGTTTTTGTGTTTTTCCGCTTCACTTTTCTTTTTACCTATAAACCATAATTGACTTTCGCCTAAAGCAATTCGAGTTGTGTCTTTTGCAGTTGAATCCTCGGGCTGCGACATATTTCTCACCTTTCCTAGTCCACTTATGTTATTTGTAATTTTAAGCGGCTCACTCTTATATTCAACTTTTCCACTTCCGCTTATATTTGTGTTTAAAACATCTTTTACATCGAGCATACATTTCCCAATCCCGGAAATTGATACATCAGCATTTTTTAATTTTAAATCTGCTGCATCAATTTTACCACTGCCACTAATATTAAAGTTGGCATTCTCTGCACTTCCCCACAATTGAATTTTACCCGCTCCCGGAACTTCCGCGTCAATTGTTTTGACATCGACTTCTAATTTTATACTTCCAATCCCTTTTATAGCAAGAGCTAGTTTATCAGTTGTAATTTTCGACTCAGAAGTAACATCTCCTTTACCATCGACTGATATCTCCTCTAGCTTTTGAATACTAATATAAAAAATATTCCCAACTGAATTATCAATGTTCAATATACCGTCTTTCACATGTGCATAAACATGACTGGATTCGTCTCCAATTATCATTACTTTTTGAATGGAATCTTGTTTTAGATAAACAGTAGCGACAGAACTGATTTTAATTTTTGAAAATGGAGGTAACGCTATCGTTTCCATTTTCTGTGCTACCAATATATTTGAAAACAGTAAACTAATTAATAAGAGTTTCAGATTTTTCATGAGTTTTATTTTTATAATCTTTAATTATAGGACGGCTTAGGTAAATGAAAAGTTACAGGTAAAAATATTTTTATTTTAATTTAATAATTTTGTCTTCTTAATAATTTACTGTTAATGATAAAAATTACAGATTAAAAATCATGGTCAGAATTATAAACATTCTATTTAACCCTAGTATGCGATACTGAAAATACATTTCCAATATTAAAAGCATATGTTGATGCCTTTAAATTAGCATCGTCATTCACTGCAACGAAAATATTTTTAGTCTGAGCGGCTGAATTAATTTTTTGCGTGATAAAACTCAATGCTTTTATTGGCTCTCCTTCGTTAGCTTTAGATTTTGGAGCAATTCCCAACTCAATCATTTCATCTGTAGAAAATATTGTTGCTAGATCGGCCACCATAATATTTCCATTTCCTGCCAAAAAATTTACCTGTTGGGGAACATTTTTTACATTGAAATTGCCTGTATCTTTATTTATTGAATTTGCAACTCCTGAATTAAGGAGTGTGCGATTTACATCATCAGTACCATGACCAACAGAATCTTTATTGATTTCAGACGGTATTTGTTTTTGACTATTGGAAAGAATGCTTTTATTTTCGACTATCGAATTACTTTTCGACAAAATTGATTTTCTATCAAATTTGTCTTTTTTGTTTTTATTATCACTACTTGATTTATCTGAAATAGTTCCTACCGCCAATTCGAATTTATTGCTGCTTTTAATTTTATTGGAAACAACAATAGAATCCGATTTCACTTGATTGTTTTGATTTGCAATAATTTGTTCGTTTTTATTCGAACTATAAAAAAAATAAGTGAGCAACAATATTAAAATTACAGCAGCAACAGAAACTGTACGAGCAATTCCTGCTCTAAGAAAAATTATTTTTCCTCCCCTTTTTAAACTTTGTTTATCGCGGAATAAAATCGTGTAATCGGGAAGAAGTTTTGTCTTTCTAATTATCTCCAACTCCACTTGTGCATTTTCATTTTCAGAAATTTCTTTCTCCGCCATTCTTTTCTCATCATTGCTCAAGTCATTTTCATAATAGGCTATCAGTTGTTGCTCGAGCGGCGAACTTTTATTTACAAGTTTCTTAAGATTTTCCTTCCCAACGAAAGCAATAGCTTCCGATGTAATTGAAACATTTTCATATTCATCAAATTCCTCTTTTATGTCAGGATGACCGGCAAGAAAAGCAAACAACTCCTCCGTCTGAATTTTGTTCAGTGCTCCATCGTAATAATCAACGATGTAAAGTTCATAGTTGTTGGTCGTTATCATCAAACTAGTTTTTCCGGCGAACCGATATATTGTTTTAAAAATAAACGTGCTCTATAAATATATACTTTCACTTGCGACTCACTCAAATCAGTAATCTTTCCGATTTCATCGTAACTATACCCTTCGTAATCTCTTAATGTAATTACCGCCTTTTGAATTGGTGGCAATTGATTCAATGCCTGGTCAAGTATCTTTTTTAAATCGGTATATTGATCTGTATGAAACAGACTTTCTTCATTCACTTCCTCGTAGTTGCTTACAAATTTCCGTTTCCTAATTTTATCGATCATCGTATGATAAGCGGTGGTAAACAAATAACTCTTCGCTCTCTTTCCATCAACCGAACTTCTATTCCTCCACATTTTTTCAAAAGCATCTTGCACAACATCTCGCGCCTCTTCTTCGTCGCGAATATTTTTCAAGATAAATCGATACAAGCTATCTGCTTGTAATTCGACGCAATGATTGTATTCGGCGGGTGTCATAAAAATGTTCAAGATTTCGTGCTTATTAATAGGACGCTTATCAGTATCGATTAGTTACAAGCACTTCGTAAAGTTAAAAATTTTAGCGGAATATGGGTTTTATCGCCTGAAGGAAGTAAAAAGAGCGTACCCTGCTTTTCATATACCGAACTTCAAGTGCAAACAGAGAATCCGACATTTTATTAACCATGAGCTTAATTTGAGCGATAGACAAAAAGGAACCTCAGACAACCAATTCATTTCATTGTTCTCACAAAAAGTCGTTGGTAACAATCTGTTCATTAATAGCAGAATCGATTAACTTGCGTATTTTTGCACTATGAAACAAGAAGAGCAAATTTCAGTTTTTGATATGTTTAAGATTGCAATAGGTCCGTCGAGCT
Organism: Bacteroidota bacterium; assembly: GCA_043747595.1. Taxonomy (GTDB): domain Bacteria; phylum Bacteroidota; class Bacteroidia; order AKYH767-A; family 2013-40CM-41-45; genus JADKIH01. The sequence goes on from JAYTOX010000091.1 coordinate 28,739, forward strand.
CTCATACGCTTGGTCCATGGAGAGCTGCACATCGATTTTTACTGTCGTTAGTAACGGAAAAATTTTTAACTAAAACTGATCGGGTAAAAATAACATTGTATGGAAGCTTAGCAAAAACCGGAAGAGGACATGGAACCGACATCGCTGTTCAACTTGGACTTTCTGCTTTCGATCCTGTAACGTTTGACGTGAATCTCATCTCTCCTACTATTGCCAATATTAAAGCAACATCAAAACTAATCCTGAACGGCACTAAAGAAATAATTTTTTCTCCAGAAAAAGATATTGCTTTTCTTTTTTCTGAAACACTTCCTTTTCACTCAAACGCTCTTTCATTTTCTGCATACTCTAACGAAGAATTAATATTGGAAGAAATTTATTATTCCGTTGGTGGAGGCTTTGTTGTTAAACATGGCGAAGATGGTACTTCAGAAGCCAACAGAGTAGACTTGAAATTTCCAATAGAAAAAGCATCCGAGCTCTTATCGTATTGCGACAAAAACAACATGAGTGTTTCGCAAGTTGTATTTGAAAATGAAAAATGCTGGAAGAGTGAAGATGCCATCAATTCTGGCGTTCTCAACATTTGGAAAGTAATGACGGAATGTATTTATCGCGGATGCTCTGCCACCGGAGAATTGCCGGGAGGATTAAAAGTTGCTCGTCGTGCTGCACGACTAAACGACAAATTTTTAACCGGGAAAACTCACAGCAATTTTAATGAATGGTTAACGCTGATAAAAAATGGCGGACGCGATTTTAAATATACGCTCGATTGGGTAACGTGTTTTGCTCTAGCTGTGAATGAAGAAAATGCATCGTTTGGAAGAGTGGTAACAGCGCCTACTAATGGAGCCGCTGGAGTTATACCATCGGTTCTACTTTATTACATTGTATTTTTCGATGATGTGAGAGACGACGATATCGTTCGATTTTTATTGACTGCATCAGAAATCGGAAGCATCTTCAAAAAAGGTGCAACAATTTCTGCTGCGATGGGCGGATGCCAAGCAGAGATTGGAGTGTCATCGGCAATGGCTGCTGGTGCACTTACCGAACGATTAGGAGGAACACCGCGACAAGTATTGATGGCTGCCGAAATTGCAATGGAACATCATCTTGGCTTAACATGCGATCCGATAAAAGGATTGGTACAAATTCCGTGTATAGAAAGAAATTCGATGGGAGCAATTAAAGCAATTACTGCCGCGCAACTTGCATTGAACAGCGATCCTGATAAAGCAAAAGTTTCGTTAGACGATGTGGTGAGAACTATGTGGAACACGGCTCTCGATATGAACACGAAATTTAAAGAGACAGCCGAAGGCGGACTTGCTACTGCTGTGCCGTTGAGCTTAAGTGAATGCTAGTATTTATTTGAAAGTAATTCTATCAACTATTAGATTGAAGAAAATTAAAATAGTATTGAAATAAAAAAGGGTTCATCGAAATTAACGATGAACCCTTTTTAAATTATTTATTTTTTTATCAATCAAGTTTCAAAACGGCCAAGAATGCCTCTTGAGGAATCTCAACATTACCTACCTGACGCATTCGTTTTTTTCCTTCCTTTTGTTTATCTAACAGTTTACGTTTACGAGAAATGTCACCACCATAACATTTAGCAGTTACATCTTTACGAAGAGCTTTTACCGTTTCGCGAGCAATAATTTTAGCACCAATACTTGCTTGGATAATAATTTCAAACTGCTGACGAGTGATCAATTCTTTTAATTTCTCACACATCTTTTTTCCAAATTCGAAAGAATGTATGCGATGAACAAGCGCGGAAAGTGCATCGACAGGCTCTCCGTTTAAACGAATATCCAATTTCACTAAATCACTTTGCTGATAACCGATCGGATGATAATCGAATGATGCATAGCCTTTACTGATCGATTTTAATTTATCGTAGAAGTCAAATACAATTTCTGCCAATGGCATATTAAATGTAAGCTCTACTCTATCGGTTGTTAAATAAGACTGTCCAATAATTACTCCTCGCTTACCAATACAAAGAGTCATAATTGATCCGATGAATTCAGCCTTAGTAATTATTTGTGCTTTGATATATGGCTCTTCTATTCGATCTAAATTATTTGGATCCGGCATTTCAGATGGATTATGAATATCATTCATTGAACCATCGGTCATGTATGCTTTATAAGAAACGTTGGGAACAGTTGTAATAACTGTCATGTTAAACTCTCGCTCTAATCGCTCTTGAATAATCTCCATGTGCAGCATTCCTAAGAATCCACAACGGAAACCAAAACCTAAAGCAACAGACGATTCAGGTTGAAATACGAGTGAGGCATCGTTCAATTGTAATTTCTCAATCGACTTACGTAACTCTTCGTACTGATCAGTATCGACCGGATAGATTCCGGCAAAGACCATTGGCTTTACATCTTCAAATCCTTTTATGGCTTCGATACACGGATTTACTGCACGCGTTAGCGTATCACCAACTTTTACTTCACTCGCATCCTTTATTCCGGAAATAATATATCCAACATCGCCGGTTTTTACAACATCTCGCGATTCTTTTTCCAGTTTTAGAATTCCAATTTCATCGGCATTGTATTCTTTTCCTGTGGCGAAAAATTTTACTTTCTCTCCTTTACGAATTTCTCCGTCCATTACTCTGAAGTAAGCGATGATTCCTCTGAAAGAATTGAACACAGAATCAAAGATGAGTGCTTTTAGTGGAGCTTCGGGATTACCTTTTGGAGCAGGTACTCTTTCAATAATAGCAGCGAGGATTTCAAATATTCCAATCCCGGTTTTAGCAGAAGCAGGAATAATGGAATCGCGATCGCAACCAACTAAGTCGACAATCTGATCTTTTACTACTTCGGGATCGGCGCTTGGAAGATCTATTTTATTGAGTACAGGAATAATTTCAAGTCCACACTCTAAGGCTAAGTATAAATTCGAGATTGTTTGCGCTTGAATTCCTTGAGCCGCATCTACAATTAAAAGAGCGCCTTCGCAGGCTGCGATGGAACGAGAAACTTCATACGAAAAATCGACGTGACCGGGAGTGTCGATTAAATTCAAAGTGTAATGCTCGCCATTCAATTCATACTTCATCTGAATCGCGTGACTTTTGATTGTAATTCCTCTTTCGCGTTCCAAATCCATATCATCTAAGACCTGAGCTTTCTCATCTCTTTTACTAATGGTTTTGGTATATTCCAACAATCGATCGGCTAACGTACTTTTCCCGTGATCAATGTGGGCAATAATGCAGAAATTTCGAATATTTTTCACTTTATGGCAATTTTCTTAGAAGGACGGCGAAGATAGCATTTTTTGCTCAATAATTATGGGCGGAGAATCGAAGGTTGAGAGTCGAGATTTGAGAATTGTAATTCGAAGGTTGAAAATTGTAATTCGAAAATCGAGAATTGTAATTTGAAAATCGAGAATTGGAATTTGACGCTTGATGATTAATTGTAACGCAAATTTTCTGCGGCATTCAGCGGTTTCTGCGGGAGTTTACACCACAGCATTTTTGCTCCCGCAGAATCCGCAGACACGCGCAGAGTTTTTTTCGAGAATTGAGAATTGACGGTTATAATTGTTCTGTTTCTTTTCCTTGGCTTTTGCGTGAAGGTTTTCAAACAGGAAGTTCTTTAACAGTAATGGCAGCTAATATTAATGATGTAGAAATTTATCTTCCTAATTATAATACTAGCAATGCAAACATTCACATGGGAACTTATCGTATTCAGGCTTTAAATTGTCAAGGGAGTTCACAGTTTTCCAGTTATGATTTTCGTCGCGAGGCCGACTGGTGGTGCGATTGCCCACAATTTAATCCTTGTGTTTGTCCTCCGCAATTTAAAGATCCGAAAGACAAATGCAATAACGCTCCTTTAAAGTTAAGTGCCAATCAAGAAACAACTGTTTCGATCTATCCTAATCCGACTAATGGTAATTTTACGCTAGAATTAGGAACCGAAAAAAAGGAGATCTGGATTACAAATATAGTAGGAAAGGTAATTTACCATCAAACTACTGCGGCTAATCAACTAATTGTTGACTTATCTAGTGAGGCAAATGGGCTTTATTTTATTTCAATTGTCTCTCCATTCCAAACATCCAATCAGAAAATACTACTTCAAAAATAAATACTAGAACCCCAAAGAATAAAAGACTATTTTTATTCTTTGGGGTTTTCTAAAACTTATTCAAATGAAATATCTATTTATTTTTTTATTAGTACCATTGCTTTCGCAAGGGCAAAAAGGGTCGTACCTGGGAGTTTATGCTAACACCGGAATTTACAAATTATACAATTATAACGATTGGCATACGAATAAAGCAAGCGACCAGTTCGGATTAATAATAGATCCGCAAAAATCGGACGTAAGTAAATTATACAACTCAACCTTTGGAATAAGTTTTGGCCATTCATACAATGAGAGAAACTCAATTGAAATGAGTTTAGGCTTGGCCAATTTTCGACAGGATTATGTGATTGATAATACAGTATTTCCCGGCAAACCAGTTTATTATTATTACTATTCAAAGCTAGAATATACTTCATTCCATTCGAGCTGGTTCCATAATTTTATTAAGCGATCCTCTTCCGAAATTAAACCGGAGTTTTACGTAACTGCTGGAATGCATTTTTCTTATATAAATAACTATCTCGAACAAGGAGCACAAACTGAATATTTCACAAGCGGCCCCTATACTCATTATTCAATTCAACAAATTACAAATAATAACGGTGCGATAGAGGCTAGTACATTTGCAGACAATCAAGCAACTACTTATGGCTATTCAACAACAAGCTCTATATTTAATAAAATTAATTATGGGATTAACTTAGGCTTTGGTGTTTCAAAAAAATTAAATGATCGACTAAATATTAAATTGGGATGCACTATTGAATATGATTTTTCCAATGCAGAAGATTTTTCAGCTACTCTAAGTAAAATTAACACTACGACATTAGATTATTATAGATTTAATAGTAGAATTTTACATACGTATAGTAGTAAAGAGAGGAAATCCACTCACAATATTTACTATGGCTTTGGATTTTCATTTGCTTGGTATTTGAAAAGGCAGAGTTATTAATTGGGAAAACAATTAAAATAATTTTAAAAAAAATTATTCATTATGGAGTTTTTTGGATTAAATTAAATAAAATAAAGTATTATAAAAGTAGATGGCCCATATTTAATCGACTTAAACGGGAGTTTATACCACAGCATTTTTTCTCCCGCAGAAACCGCTGAAATGCGCAGAGTTTTTTTTGAGAATTGAGAATTGACAGTCGTGAATCGTAATTTGACGCTTGACGATTAATTGCAACGCAAACTTTTCTGCGAAAATCAGCGGCCTCTGCGGGAAAATAAACAGCAACATTTTTTCTCTCGCTGAAACCGCTGAAAGGCGCAGAGTTTCTTCAGATGTAATTTGATAGTTGATGAATAATAGTAACAAAAACTTTTCTGCAAAAATCAGCGGCCTCTGTGGGAAAATAAACAGCAACATTTTTTCTCCCACTGAAACCGCTGAAAGGCGCAGATATTTTTTCGAGAATTGAGAATTGACGGTCGTGAATCGTAATTCGTAATTTAAATGTTGAAAATTGTAATTCGAGAATCGAGAATTATGATTTGACGCTAGATGATTAATTACAACGCAAATTTTCTGCGGCATTCTGCGGCTTCTGCGGGAGAACAAAAACCTACAACTTATTCACTTTCCGAAAAATACCGGTTTCAATTTTGGCAACATTAAAATTAACTAGAATCCCTAATTTAATGCCCGTTAATTTTAAATAAGTGAGTAGCTGCTTGTGATGTACTGCTGCCAAATTTTCAATCGACTTAACTTCAATAATCACTTTATTGTTTACCAACAAATCAATCCGAAAACCTAATTCCAGTTTTTCATTCTCGTAAATTACAGGAATCGGAACCTGGCATTTCACTTCCATCGTTTTCCCCAACTCAAATTCTAGCGCAGCTACATAAACCGATTCCAATAAACCGGGACCAAGCAAATAATACACTTTGAAAATTGCGCCTCGTATTGCAAATGATATTTCATTCTCATCCATCAGCCAAAAATACATGATGAACAAAGAACAACAATCAAAAAAATGAATATCGATTAATTATCATTCATAAAATAGAATAATAAAACTATCTCGAAGGCTCGATTAAAAAACTTTCTTCGCTACACTTGTCGTAAGATCGGCATTTCCCATTGTGTAATAATGCAAACATGGAACTCCCGCCTTTTTTAACTCCAGCGATTGCTGAATACACCACTCGATTCCAAGCTCACGAACTTCTTTATCTGTTGCGCACTTATCAATTGCATCAGCCAAGTCCTCCGGTAAGTCGACATGAAAAATTTTTGGCAGTGTAGTCGTTTGCTTCTTTGTAGTTACCGGCTTCAATCCGGGAATGATTGGAACATTAATTCCATTCTCTTTACACTTTTCTACAAATTCAAAATATTTGGAATTATCAAAAAACATTTGGGTTACAATGTATGAAGCCCCTGCATCTACTTTAGCCTTTAAATACCGTAAGTCTGTTTTTAAATTTGGTGCTTCGAAATGTTTTTCAGGATAACCTGCAACACCAAAACAAAAGTCTGATGGTGTAACTTCTTGTAAATCTTCATCAAGATAAACGCCTCTATTCATATTGGAAACTTGTTGAACCAAATCCAATGCAAATTTATGTCCGCCATGGTGCGGCTCAAAAGCCGACTCCGATTTAATTGCATCGCCACGCAAAAGCAAAAGATTATCGATACCCAAATAACTTAATTCGATTAATGCATTCTCTGTTTCCTCTCTCGAAAATCCACCACAAATGATATGAGGAACCGGATCAACTTTATAGTAATTCAAAATTGCCGCACAAATACTCACCGTTCCCGGACGCTTTCGAATTGAAAATTTTTCTAACAATCCATTCTCACGCTTTTTGTAAACATACTCTTCTCTATGATACGTTACATCTACAAATGCCGGCTTGAATTCCATTATCGGATCAAGAATATTGTAAATGCTCTTAATACTTTTCCCTTTTAACGGTGGTAGGATCTCTACTGAAAAAAGTGTTTTGCCTTTATTGTTTAATAAGTGTTCTGTTACTTTCATATAATTTATTACTCGTGTCTGTTATTTATTTGTTAAACGAAATCATTTTGACTACATACTTCCCAATAATATCGAATTCTATATTTACTTCACTCCCAACTTTCATCGAATGAAAATTTGTATTCTCCCATGTGTAAGGAATTATTGCAACGGAAAAATTATTTTTACCCGAATCGACAACTGTCAAACTAACTCCATCTACGCACACCGAACCTTTTTCTACTGTAAGATGATTCTGATTTTCTTTGTAAATAAAATAAACTCTCCAGCTTCCATCCTCCTTTTTTATCTCGGTCACCATAGCTGTAGTATCAACATGCCCTTGAACTATATGACCATCTAGCCGCCCATTCATCTGCATGCATCGTTCTAAATTAACTTTGTCGCCTGCATTCAGTTTACCAAGATTGCTTCGTTGCAAGCTTTCATCGATTGCTACTACCTGATACGTTTCATCTTTCAATGCAACTACTGTTAAACAAACGCCGTTGTGCGATACGCTTTGATCAATCTTTAACTCAGCAGTGATGTCGCTCTTAAAAGTGAAACGGATGTTTGTTCCCTCTTTCTGAACAGCTATAACTTCTGCCAGTCCTTCAATTATTCCGGTAAACATTTATTTATTTCTTATCAGTTGAATTGTACCATGAAGTTCTTTCACGTCATCGCCAAATATACGATAGAAATAGACTTTACATGTGTAGTAGTAAACTCCTTCTGCACAATCTTGTTTCGAATCTTTATTTTTTCCATCCCAATTCACATCTTTATTCTCTGTTTCATAAACGAGATTTCCCCACCGATTAAAAATTTTCATATCAACTTTCTTCACATTCTTGTATGCAGGGCAATTTTTGGTTTGAAGTGCAGGTGATGTTGTATTATCGCACGGATGAAAAAGATCATTCACTCCGTCGTTATTCGGAGTAAATACTGAAGGCAAAACATACTGACGACATGTATCGACGCAAACAATTATTGGATTCAATGTTAAGTTCCCAACAGAATCAACTGATACAATTTTATAACAGCCTGATATTACTTCCAAGTTCGAATGAAGAAAAGTAGTGTCTTGTGGATTAAGAACAGAGTCGATCAATTCAAAACTTAAGCTATCGCCGGCCGAATAATAAATATAATATTTCAACACATCGTCAGCGCAAGTATGATTCGGATTTACCCATTGCAAAAAATTTGCATTGTTTTCACAATCTGAATTTACAATAAGTGGTGTTGCGCAGGGTGGAATATTATCGATTGGTATTTCACATTTTTGTTGCGAACGATTATACAATGGCGATGCTAATCCCGGTGTTGAGTAACTTCCTATCGATTTGATATAATAACAGTACTGTGTTCCGTTGGCTAAACCGGTATCGCTATACTGTTGATTTGCGAGAGTGGTCAATGAATCCCAACTTGATGTGTTCGAATTAAATCTGTAAACTACATACGCCGTATCTGTCCATGGAGTATGCTCTTCCCAACTTAGATTGAGTCGGTTGTCGGTTGGTGCAATTGACAAGAAAACAGACGACGAAATAGTTGATGCTCCTTTAAAAATAAGATTGCCACTATTCGTATAATACAATTCAACTCTGTAAGTCCACGGATTAGCAACAGTATTAATTAACGTATCGACATATACAGTATCGTTCAAATCTGAAAAAGTACTTAGCTGAATAAAATTATTCGATGAAAATCCGATTGCGTGAAACAGTCTATATTCATATGGACCCGGATATTGAATTGTATCAATCTCTGTAGGCTTGCTCCAAATTACATTGATAGATCCATTTACATTATCGGTTGAATTAACATCGGCATTGGTTAAAATAGGAAGATCTTTTTTAAGTGTTGTACACGCTTGAGGCGAAGCACAACTTTCTGATCCATCGGCGAAGAATGCAGTAACCAAATAACAGTATTGAACTCCGATAGCCAATCCGCTTCCATTATTTGTATCTTGAAAATGTAAAGTGTCGATACTATTAATTGTTGCGATACGTTGATAACCTGTGAAAGAAGGAACGCCATTATCGCACGGACATTGAAGTGTGCCGCTGTACAAATCAGTTCGCCGATAAACATAATAACCCTTCGCTTCAGTACACGGCGATGCGCTCCAGTTGACATCAATGTTACTTCCATTTGGAGAAACAAGAACTGAAGGTGGCGCAGGAGCTATTACACGAATGTTTACTGTTTTTATATCGACCAATGAAATGCTATCTACGTTTTGCACATCGGATGCTCGGAAGATTGCTGTGTATGGACGATAGCGGACGTGATGACATTTCGTTGCCCATGAAAAACGCGAAACTACTGTGTCGTTGTTAAAAGTAATTCGTGTTAAACGAGCAGGGTCAGGAACGAGACTATCGAGAAAAATTGCACCGTAACCTGAAAGTTCTACACGATCATGATCAGGGTCGATTGCTGTTACGTTGAACGCTAAAGTATCGCCGGCTAAAACGCAGGTATCGTTAATTGCTTCTATGATTGGCGGATGATTGCTACACGTTCCGATATCAATTTGCATATCGCGTCGCACAAAACCTGCAAACACTCCTTGCTTCCATTGAATAACATTGAAAGCAACATTGTATTCTCCGGGAGAGGCAGGTTCATCCCAAATTAAATCGCCGGTGAATCTATCTAACGTAAAAGAATGCGTCGCATTAGGATATGTATAACCGGGAATTGGCAAGCCCGACTCACCTCCGCAAGGAACAAGTTCGTAAGTGAGGCTATCTCCTTCCGGATCATGTGCTCCGGGGTTGTGAATAAAAATTCTGCCAACACATCCGTGATCGATTGGAGGATACGTTAATACCGGCGAACTATTTGGACCTAAATAAGGATTAATAACTAAAATACTTTCTACATAAAAAGGCACTTCAACCGAATTTGGAATATTGATTACACCTTCATTCCTATTCGGATCAACGAAACTAATTTTGAAGGAACCATTACCATTATAGGTGTGAATATAGTCGTATATATTTCTAGTAATGTCACCAACTAATTGAGTAGAAGATCGTCGATTAAAAGTTACCGGCGCCGAATTATCGCCAAGATACACTTGATCGAGTGCAGGACGATCAATTGGTGAAGATGTTTTGGTGTAAGTAACAATAATAATTTTATAAGTCAGGTCGGTACTATCAGTTCCAATCCACTGATAACTTATTTCGCCGGCGCGATTATGAGTAGCGAAAGAATTTTCGCAAATCAAAAAAACAAAAACGAATAAAAGAAAGAAACGCACTAGTTTCATTCAAACGATAGTTTAGTAATTGATTATTTGTTGTTCCATTAATTCCGGCATCTCACGGTATTCATATTGTTGTGTTCGCAGTTGAGGTGTAAATCCTGCTTCTCGAATAGCTTCTTGAATTCCGTTGCTTGTAAAACGATGCGGAGCACCGGCAGCCGATACTACATTTTCTTCGATCATAATCGACCCAAAATCGTTCGCGCCGGAATGCAAACATACTTGAGCAATTTCTTTTCCTACCGTCAACCAACTGGCTTGAATATTTTTGATGTTCGGCAACATAATACGGCTAATGGCAATCATTCTTATATAGTCTTCGCCGGTAATTGTATTGTGAACACCTTTAACTCTATTCAACAGAGTCCCTTCATCTTGAAATGGCCAAGGAATGAAAGCAATAAAGCCTTTTGCATCTGCCGGTTTCTCGCTTTGCACTTGCCGTAACGACACCAAATGTTCAAATCGTTCAGCAATCGTTTCGATATGTCCGAACATCATCGTTGCCGAAGTTGTTAAGTGAAGCTGATGTGCAGCGCGCATTACATCGAGCCATTCTCTTCCACTGCATTTTCCTTTAGAAATAAGTCGTCGAACACGATCATTCAATATCTCTGCGCCGGCCCCGGGCAATGAATCGAGACCTGCTTCCATCAACGTTTTTAAAACTTCGGTATGTGTAGATCCGGCCAGTTTGGTGATATGTGCTATTTCCGGCGGCCCAAGTGCATGCAGTTTTAACTGAGGATACAATCGTTTCAATTCACGGAAAAGGTTGGAATAATAATCAATTCCAAGATCGGGATGATGACCACCTTGAAGCAGAAGCTGCTCGCCACCAAAACGAAAAGTTTCTTCTATTTTAGTCTTATACTGTTCAATTGTAGTAATATACGACTCCGAATGACCAGGAATACGGTAAAAATTGCAGAACTTACAATTGGCAATACAAACATTCGTCGTATTTAAATTACGATCTATTATCCACGTCACATTGTTCTCAGGATGAAGTGCTTTTCGCATTTTAAAGCCTACATCCATCAATTCCGCTGTTGCTGCATTTTCATAGAGAAATTGTCCCTCTTCTGCGGAAAGAAAGTCGAAACTGAGGGCTCGTTTTAGTAAACTATCTGAATTCATATAATATCTATGACAAATAACAATCGGAAAGAGTTCTGCTTTTTATTGAACGGTTAAAAAATATTTTCACTAATTTCCACCCTTCAAAAATACAATATTATATGCAGACCACAATCCTATTAACACCTTCTTACAAAACTGCGGATTCGATCATTTTACTACTGGATGACAAAGGAAGCATTCCTTCCGGTCTATTTTCTACCACAGAATCTGAATTTATTAAAAAAGAACTGAAAGCCGACAAGAAAACCTTGGTCATAAATCAGTTTAAACGATTAATTTTTATTTACAAACCCGATCTGTCGAAGCCAATTAATTATCAATTGGAACAATGTCGCAGAATGGGTGATCTATTTCTTGCTTCGCTCAACAAAAGCCAATACAAGAGAGTTGTGATTGCCGACTACATTGGGAGTAACGATTTAGCAATGGCTGTTGCAGAAGGAATTGCACTTGGCAATTATCAATTTTTGCGCTATAGAAAAGGCAAAAAGAAAGAAGCCAATTCGATGAAAGAAGTAGCTATTAAAAGCAAAGGTCTTCAGCTTATTCAAGTGAAACAACTTCAGAATACAGTTGATGCTGTTCTGAAAGCACGAACATTGGTGAATGAGCCATCCAATACAATGACTTCGGTTCAACTAGCAAAAGAATTTGTTGCTATGGGTAAAGAAGGCGGTTTTAAAGTGACGGTTTTTACTAAGGCAAAAATAAAATCACTTAAAATGGGTGGTTTATTAGCAGTAAATAAAGGTAGTTTACTTCCTCCTACTTTTACTGTAATGGAATACAAACCTAGAAATGCTAAAAACAAACGTCCGATAGTTTTGATTGGAAAAGGTGTTGTTTATGATACAGGCGGATATAGCCTTAAGCCGACACCAAACAGTATGGATTATATGAAAAGTGATATGGCGGGAGCAGCAGCAGTTGCTTCAGCAATGTATTCAATTGCTAAGTCGAAAATGCCGGTTCACGTAATTGCTTTAGTACCGGCTACCGATAACGCAGTTTCAGAAAAAGCATACGTTCCCGGCGATGTTATTACAATGATGAGCGGCCATACCGTTGAAGTATTGAATACCGATGCCGAGGGTCGATTAATTCTTGCTGACGCATTACACTATGCGAAAAAATTTAAGCCTGAGTTAGTTTTAGATTTCGCAACGCTTACAGGTGCAGCGGCAATGGCTGTAGGTCCGTACGGAATAGTTTGTATGGGAACTGCATCAGAGAAACAACGAATGCAATTAAAAGAAAGCGGAGAAAAAGTTTATGAGCGTTTGGCTGAATTTCCATTCTGGGATGAATATGACGATTTAATCAAATCGGATATTGCAGACATGAAAAACATTGGCGGAGCAATTGGTGGCGCTATTACAGCCGGAAAATTTTTACAACGTTATGTAGATTATCCGTGGATGCATTTTGATATTGCTGGTCCATCTTATGTACATTCAACTTCTAGCTATAGAGGAAAAGGCGGAACTGGTGTTGCAGTTAGATTACTGACCGATTTTATTTCGTCATTGTGATTACATATTTTTAATTAATAAAAAACTACTATGAGTAATCAGGAAACAGAAGGAAGAATAAAAGTTGGAATCACTTGTGGTGACATAAACGGAATTGGCTTGGAGGTAATTATCAAAACCTTTTTTGACAATCGCATGCATCAAATTTGCACTCCGGTAATTTATGCGAGTAATAAAATAGTTTCTGCTCATAGAAAACATTTGAACCTTCTCGATTTTCAATACACAACGATTAAAAATAGCAACGAAATTATTCTACGCAAAACAAACGTTGTAAATTGTTGGGAAGAAGATGTTGCTATTGAATATGGGCAAGCTACTGAAAATGCGGGGAAGTATGCATTGCAATCGATTCAACATGCAGTTGCCGATCTAAAAGAGAAAAAGATAGATGTTTTAATTACTGCCCCTATTAATAAGAACACAATTCAGTCTGATCAGTTTCGTTTCAACGGTCACACAGAATTTTTAGCTGAAGCATTTAATACGAAAGATTATTTAATGTTTTTAGTTAGCGACCATCTTAAGGTAGCTGTTGTATCGGGACATATTCCTGTGAAAGAAGTAGCGGCAGGACTTTCAATCGAAAAAATTGCGAGTAAAATTACGATGATCCACAAAACACTGAAGAGAGATTTCGGAATTCGTAAGCCAAAGATAGCAGTACTTGGACTTAACCCACATGCCGGCGACGATGGACTGATTGGAAAAGAAGAGTTAGAAATTATTATTCCGGCAGTAAAAAAATGTTTCGACGAAGGAGTATTTGTTTATGGACCATATAGTGCAGACGGATTTTTCGGAGCAGGAACACACAGTAAGTTCGATGCTGTTTTGGCAATGTATCACGATCAAGGATTGGTACCTTTCAAAACATTAAGTTTTTCTACCGGAGTGAATTTTACTGCCGGTCTACCAATTGTAAGAACATCGCCCGATCACGGAACAGCTTATGACATCGCAGGAAAAGGAGTTGCCGACGAAGAGTCGTTCCGTCAAGCAATTTATACAGCGATAGATATTCTTGCCAAAAGAGAAGAATATGACGAAATCAATGCAAACCCATTGGCGTTCTCTAAACAGACATCGGATAGATAGAATAATAATTAATAATGATTGATGAATAATGAATAATGATTGATGATTAATGATTAATGATTGATTAATAATGAATAATGAATAATGATTGATGGTTAATGATTGATGAATAATGATTAACGAATATTGATTATTGAAAAATGAATGCTTCATAATTCATCCTTCTTATTTTTTTACTTAATATTTACTAATTTCTACCTACTAATTTCTACTTACTAATTACTACTCACTACTCACTTAAAAATGAAAAAACTCTACACTTTATTGACGTTACTGTTCGCTTCGGGATTAATGAACGCACAGAGCACCAATTGCTTCTCAGGAAGATTCGATACTGAAGTTTTTGCTTCTTACGACCTTACCAGCAATGTAACCTATGGCGCTAATGCCGATTACAACGGAACCAATACTGTTTTGACAATGGACATTTATCAGCCTCATGCCGATACAATGGTACAACGTCCGCTAATCATTTGGGTGCATGGTGGTAGTTTTCTAAGCGGAACAAAAAATGATTTAGATGTTGCTACGCTTTGCCAACATTTTGCAAAACGAGGTTATGTTTGTGCCTCTATAAATTATCGATTAGGTATCAGTTTCCCATACAATCAAGCGAATGCAACAAAAGCTGTTTATAGATCGGTACAAGATTTAAAAGCAGCTATTCGTTATTTCAGACAAGATGCAGCAACAACAAATTCATATACAATCGACCCAACAATTATATATGCTGGCGGTAGTTCTGCCGGTGCATTCGCATGTTTACATCTTGCATACATGGACACTTATTCAGAACTTCCTACAACTATTGACACTACAGCGCTTGGAAACCTGGAAGGCAATAGTGGAAACTCGGGCTACTCTTCTACTGTTAATGCTGTAGTTGATCTTTGCGGCGCTCTCGGAAATAAAACCTGGATGCATTCTACTGATATACCTTTTTGTGCCATGCATGGCGATCACGACAACACGGTTCCATACGCAACTGATGTGATAAAACTTCTCGGGTTTCCAATTATGACTGTTGATGGAAGTTATTCGTTGGCTCATTATGCAGATTCTATCGGTCTATACAATCAGTTGTATACGTTCTTCGGATCTGATCATGTTCCGTATTATTCCAACGCAAGCTATATGGATACTACAATTCGCTTTGTAAGTAATTTCCTGTATCGTCAATTAGGTTGTACTCCTGCTGATCCGAATCCGCTCCCAAATACATTTAATACAACGAACGCTGTTAGTGAATTGGCTACAGAAAATTACGTATATCCAAATCCAACTACCGGAGTAATAAAAGTAAAGACACACAAAAACTTTACTACTCTTAGTGTAACTGACCTTCAAGGTAGAATTGTTCTCAGTAAAAAAGCAGAAACAAATGAAACAGAACTTAACCTTACTGATTTAAAAGGAATTTATATTTTATTAGGCGATAAAAAAGTAATTGGAAAAATTGTTGTGAATTAAACAAACGATAATTAACCGAAAATTATTATTGCAAAAAAAAGACCGGAGAAATTCTCCGGTCTTTTTTTATATGAACAAATTTGAGATTACTGTAACGTAACTCTTTTGCTTGTTACTCCTTTGTCTGTAGTAATTCGAACAATGTATATTCCATTACTTAAACTTCCTCTATTAAATGTAGAAGTTGATCCGGAAAGACTTTCTTTCTTCCAAATTGATCTTCCTGTAATATCAAATAACTCTACTGAAGAAATATTCAAATTAATTCCATCAGCAGAAATTGTAAATTGAGAAGTTGCCGGATTTGGATAAACTGAAATCACTTTGTTAAGTGTTGTTTCATTAATTCCATCAGGTAAACCTAAACAATAAACAATACGAGGGTTTACATAATTCTGAATTGTATCGATGTATGCTAATGCTTTTGTTTTAGACATATCAGGATTCGTTCCTAAACCATTCATATAAGCTTGTGTTCCTGCAGAAGCAGACAAACCTATCGCTTGTGCATAAACTGTTAAAGAAGTTGAATCGTACCATTCCCAAGGACCAGCTTCTCCTGGAGCGAAAGGAGGTGTAGGGCGAAGGAATGGGAATAATCCATCTTCTCCACCGTTGATTGCATTTGCTGCTAATGTATATGAATCTGTGAAACCGGCAGAATTGAAACAAGCATTATTTCCTATGGCATTTGATTTTGTAATTACTGTTCGGCTTCCGCTTACATCAACAACAAATTGTGGTGGCGATGTTGGAACATAAACCGGTCCATCGCCATAAGGAGCAAATGGATCGTTCGTAACATGGAAAGCTACCATTGGTGCATCCCCTGCTTCTAACCAAGAACTATCACCTAAAGCGCCGCCCATATTAAAAACAAAATTAATATGATTGCTATAACCTACGTGATTGTTCGGATTGTTCAACGCTGCATTTCCGCCATAACCATCGTAATCACCAAGTAATGCCGGATTCACAAATGGCGCACCAATCTGAAAACCATAGGTTGCATTAGTAGTAGTTGACAAGAATTTATTCAATTGAATTTCCTGTGGCTTATCTAATGTTGCATAGGCCATGGCGATATAGCCACCTGTTCCTTGTCCACCTAAAATAATACTATTCGTATCTACACCGAAATTATTACCACCAATAGCAGCATTTTCATAGAAATAACGAACGCAAACTTTTGCATCTTGAAGAGCACGGTAAACTGCTTGCAAAAGTGTTCCAGTTCTAACATCTTGATCGGGCGATGTTGGCACCCAACCTTGACGATAAGTTGCACTTGCAACAACATAACCACGGCGAGCAAATTGCTTACACATTTCTACTGTCGCAGAATCTGTTTTTCCACCTGTCGGATTTTGATTGGCAACAGCAGGAATAAAACTTCCAGTGTGTAGATAAATAATTAACGGGCGCATTGGTTGAAGATCTCCTACCGGTTGGTAGATATCCATTTTCAAATCTTGTGGTGTAGGTGTTCCTGTAGGAAAAATTGTAATGTTATTTCCGTAAACCACATTCGAAGTTACTGTAACGTCAGCAAAAACTTCGGAGAGATAACGTTGGGCGTTCATAGTTTGCGATGCAACTAGAGCAACTCCCAACAATGAT
>JAYTOX010000092.1:0-10604 GCA_043747595.1 Bacteroidota bacterium
TTCATACTTCATACTTCATACTTCATACTTCATACTTCATACTTCATACTTCATACTTCATACTTCATACTTCATACTTCATACTTCATACTTCTTCCTTCATACTTCAAAATTCCTACTTCAAAAATCAAACTCCTCACTCACACTCTTCCAACTCCCAGGCGAAATGACGCCGGAAGAATTTGTTTAGCATTGAAGACAAGTTATTGCTCAGCTTCCGATAGCTATCGGAATCAACATTTCGCCTAGCGGTAATGCCGCCGGAAGAATTGGTATAGCATTGAAGAAAAATTATTACTCAGCCTCCGTTAGCTATTGCAATAAACATTTCGCCTAGCGGAAAAATGTCTGAACCGGGATTTTTCTGATTTTAGGATTTTTCTGATTCGAAATTTTATAATGGAATAGTGCCTAATATAGCAGTCAATTAAAAAGAATTATTCTTCATTAATCATTAATAAATTATTAATCCCTCTAATGTGTGCGGCTGAATGATCTCTCACACAGCCCATCACACAACATTCAGCCAAGCGCAAGTTTCTAAATTACGAATCAGAAAAACCCTAAAATCAGATAAATCCTGGTTCAGACTTTGTTATTCTAAATTACGTATCAAAAAATCCTAAAATCAGAAAAATCCCGGTTCAGACTTTGTTATTCTAAATTACGAAGCTTCCAAGATTTTAATTGCTTCGAGCTGTAAAATTTTACGGCAATTGGTTGACAAGTTCGGCGCAACGGAGAATGTTTTTGTTGGAAGAAAGTAATTTCGATTTTGTTTAAAGTCAAACTAAAATTCTACTTTCGAATAGTTGCAATATAAAATGGCCACCAACAAATCTATTTGTCGATGGCCATTCTTGATAATTTACCTTTATAAATTCTTCTTATAATTCTGCAATCACTGTTACGCCGCCTTTTACTTTTTGCTCAAGCCCTACTTTTACTTTCGCTGTTAACGGTAAAAATAAATCGACTCTCGAACCAAATTTAATAAAGCCCAACTCTTCTCCTTGCTTTACCATCCATCCATTCTTCGGGTAACAAACAATTCTTCTCGCCAATGCTCCCGCAATCTGACGAAGTAAAATTGGAACTTTTGCATTGTTCTCTATTACCACCGTTGTACGTTCGTTTTCGGTCGATGACTTCGGATGCCATGCAACTAAAAATAAGCCGGGATGATATTTTGAATAGGTTACTTGTCCACTTATCGGATATCTATTTACATGCACATTTAATGGCGACATAAAAATAGAAACTTGTATGCGTCGGTCTTTTAATACTTCTGTTTCGTCTGTTTGTTCAATTACCACAACTTTTCCATCTGCCGGAGCAATAATACATCTATCACTAATCGTTAATTCTCTCTTAGGGCTCCTGAAAAATTGTAATACAACAAGGAATAAAATCACCGAAATGATAATGATTCCTGTTTGAATTTCGCTGTAGTTAGGATTTAAAAAACTATCGGCAATTACATTGAGTACAATTAAAACAATCGATGTAAGCAGAAGAGATGCGTAACCTTCTTTGTGAATGGTCATGTTATTTTTTTTAGGGAGATGAATAAATAGAAATAAAAAAAGGAGACACTGCGCCTCCTTTTCAATTTAGTGTTAACGCTTAATAACTTCCTCTCGATTTAAGTGACTTAGCCACTTTCTCAAGAGCAAAAATATAAGCTGCGATACGTAAAGTAACTCCATGTTTGATAGATGTTGCCCAGATATTCTGGAAAGCATTAATCATAGAACGGTCGGCACGCTTGTTAATCTCATCTACCGGATAGTAGTAACCGAAACGATTTTGTGTCCATTCAAAATATGAAACTGTAACACCACCGCCATTGGCAAGGATGTCGGGAATTACATGAATACCTTTCGCTGCAAGAATTTCATCGGCACCGGCTGTAATAGGGCCGTTAGCACCTTCAACAATTATTTGAGCTTTTACTTGTTCTGCATTTACTTGAGTAATTTGATTTTCTAATGCACAAGGAGCAAGAACATTTACATCGAGTGTGAGTAAATCGTCTTTAGATATTTCCTTTGCATCTTTAAATCCTTTCAATGTTCCTTTGTTTGAATCGCGGTAGGCAATTGCTTTTGTAATGTCGATACCGTCTGCATTGAAAAACGCTCCAGTGTGATCGCTGATAGCTACCACACACATTCCATGCTCATGCATGTGCTTTGCAGTAATAGATCCAACATTTCCGAAACCTTGAATGGCAGCGGTTGCATTTTTAGGATCCATTTTTATTTTTTTCATTAACTCGATAGCTGCAACTGTTACACCACGACCTGTTGCTTCAACACGTCCTTCTGACCCACCTAAGTCAAGTGGTTTTCCTGTAACAACTCCAGGAGTGAATGCACCTTTCAGTTTGCTATATTCATCAACGATCCACGCCATTTCTCTTGGGCCTGTTGCTACATCGGGTGCAGGAATATCTTTATCAACTCCGAATACATCTACCATAGCAGCTGTATAGGCTCGTGTTAATCGTTCTAATTCTCCTTCTGAAAGAAGAGTAGGATCAACAGTAATTCCACCTTTCGCTCCACCATAAGGAATGTCTGCAATAGCACACTTCCATGTCATCCATGCTGCTAATGCTTTTACTTCATCGAGGTTTACTTCCATCGAGTAACGGATACCACCTTTCGATGGACCACGGCTACAGTTATGAATGATACGATAGCCTTCAAAAACTTGAACTTTGCCGTTATCCATTTTTACCGGTAAGCTAACCAAGTATTGGCGGTGTGGGGTTTTGAGAATGTTGTATGTGTCTGCATCCAGCTTCATAATCTGCGCAGCGACGTCGAAACGTCTAATCATCGACTCATACGGGTTGTTTGTGTCTGTTGACATTACGGGTTTTTCTACTTCCTGAATCATAGTTGATATTTGGGGCGACAAAGCTAGAAATTTTTAAATAAGCACGTTATTTTTAACCATTTGCAGCTATTAATGAACTGGTTAGCAGTAGTTTATAATCGTGATTTTTTCAGGTCAGATGTCGAAATGGATGTTTATTCTATAAAAGCTTCAAATTAGGCCACTGTAAAGCGTTTTCGGGATTCGTTCAACAATATAAAAAGTGATTTGCATTTGGCTAAAAAGAGGATGGGTTAATGCAATTTATAAAAAACTTAAACTTAAAATAGCGTTGTTAACTGAGACAAGAATTTTTTCGAAGAAAAATAAATTGATCCTATTTTAATCTGAAAATAAACTACTGCATTTTTAAGCAAACATTGTCAGATAGAAAAAGACAAACGGAGCAGAGAGAAATAATCCGTCGAAGCGATCTAAGAATCCGCCATGTCCTGGTAGTAAAGAACCGGAATCTTTTATAACTAAACTGCGCTTGAACATCGATTCTACCAAGTCGCCTAATACACCGGTGATGAAAATAATTCCGGCAATAACTAACCATTGTGTGAGAGTAAAAGCGGTACAATAATGAGCGATAAGAAATCCCATACCAAACGAAAGTATTCCGGCTCCAACAAAACCTTCCCATGTTTTCTTGGGACTAATACGTTCGAACAATTTATGTTTTCCCCAGATTCGTCCGGCTGTGTAACCACCTATATCATTTGCCCAAAGAATAAAAAAGTAACCGAATAAATTCATTGGTTTATAATCTTCTCCCGCACCTTGAAAAGAGATTAAGAAAAACATAAACATTGGCGCAGATATATATATATTTCCAAGCAGCGTATAAGCTATATTGGTAAATGGTTTTTCTGATTTTGAATAAAGTTCACGAATGAAAATGAAATAGGGTAGAACAAAAAGGAGTGGAAGCAAATTAATATTTTGCATAAACGTGCCGAATATTAATGGTAGAAAAACAATTGCCCCGATAGCAATTCCTAAAACGATATGCGGATGTATGTTATCATTTTTAGAAAGCTTGTAAAATTCAAATAACGACATCGACGAAATAAACATTATCAGGAGCAAAGAAGTTAGCTCGCTGTAAAAGATTGCGCTCAGTACAATTGCTACGCCTATAAATCCGGTAATAAATCGTTGGGTTAAATTACTCACAGTTGATTTTGTTCTATGATGACTTTAGAAAGAATAGCATCATCGTTTTTTACATATAATTCTATTTCGCCAAGCATAATATAACTTGAGTCGCGTTTGTCGATTGGCACTGCACTAATGTCGTGATCTTTTAATACTTCAACAACTATATCAACTCGATGTTGTAGGTTGCTTGAATAAACGACTACCCATCCTTCCATAAATTACTTTGTTGAGTCGTCGATTAAGAAAACAAAAATATCGCGTGGCCCATGAGCAGGAGTTACAAGAGTTTTCTCAATGTCGGCTGTTCTACTCGGTCCGTTTAATGATGCAATCAGCGAAGGCATTTGATCGTTGTATTTAGTTTTTATCATCGTCAACGCATCTTTCAACTCAAGTACAAGTTGCGATGTGTAAGCCATAATAATATGTACAGTAGGAACGACGAAAAGTTTTCTACCGCTTCCTAATTTACTCGAGATCATTATTGCACCTAAGCGAGCAACCAATGCTTCACACGAAGTAATGGCAACCATTCCTTCCGGAAAGCTCTTCTCATCCTTCGTGTATGGAAATCCAATCTGGTCCATAAATCCAAGAATTTTATTTTCTTGGCAATAGAATTGTTTCCATTTATTTTCTTGTGCAAGCGTTATTACATTTTCCAAAAACTCCAATTCACTTTCACAGAAAACAAATTGTCCGCCGACTTTCGAAAAGGCATGAGCAAATTTTTCTTCGAGCGAATCGCCGGAATCAGCATACACATTTTTCTCCCAATCTATTGTAGGGAAACGTTGATTCGTTTTATGAATTAACGCCTTGCGTATTTTCTTAAGAATTTTTTCGCGTGATGTAGTTTCTTGCATACACTTACTATTAGGTCTTCCGTTGAAAATAATTACGCGATAGAAGGTGGAGTGAATTCGCTATTCTCTGGAGCAGGGTTGATTACAATATTCGGAATCGTTTCTCCGGCAACAACTGAATTGTTGAAATGCGCCATTTCACTTTTGTCTTCCCACTGTCTTTTGCCAAAAATGTTTTCAAGATCTTCTTTGAAAAGCACTTCTTTCTCCAACAATCTTCCTGCAAGAATGTGTAATTTCTCCTTATTTTCTTCCAGTATTTTTTTCGTACGGGCATAAGCACCATCAATCAGAATTTTAACTTCTTCATCAATTATCTGAGCTGTTTTTTCACTGTATGGTTTACCAAAAGTATATTCTTGCTGCCCCGATGAATCGTAAAAACTGATGTTTCCAATTTTTTCATTTAAGCCATAAATGGTAACCATTGCATAAGCTTGCTTGGTTATTTTTTCAAGATCGCTCAAAGCTCCCGTCGATATTTTACCAAAAATAATTTCTTCGGCAACTCTTCCGCCTAATGCAGCGCAGATCTCATCCATAATTTGTTCTGTCGTCGTGATCTGTCTTTCTTCAGGCAAATACCAAGCGGCGCCTAACGAATTACCACGAGGAACAATTGTTACTTTAATAAGTGGATGTGCATATTCTAACAACCAACTTACCGCAGCATGACCTGACTCATGATAAGCGATTACTTTTTTCTCGTGTTGAGAAACGATTTTATTTTTCTTTTCTAATCCGCCAATGATGCGATCTACTGCATCAAGAAAATCTTGCTTTTCGATAGCGGTTTTATTTTTTCTCGCAGCAATCAACGCAGCTTCATTACAAACGTTGGCGATATCTGCTCCCGAGAAACCGGGTGTTTGACGAGCTAAAAAGTCGATGTCGAGGGCTATGGCAATTTTCAATGGCTTTAAGTGAACGTTAAAAATTTCACGACGACCATTTAAGTCGGGAAGTTCAACATAAATCTGGCGATCGAAACGGCCGGGACGCAACAATGCGCGGTCGAGTATATCGGCACGGTTCGTAGCAGCAACGATAATTACACCTGAATTACTACCAAAACCATCCATCTCAGTTAGTAATTGGTTAAGTGTACTTTCACGTTCATCGTTCGAGGAGAAAGAAGGTGATTTTCCACGAGCACGACCAATCGCATCAATCTCGTCGATGAAAATAATACATGGAGCTTTTTCTTTAGCCTGACGGAAAAGATCACGGACACGCGATGCACCCACACCTACGAACATTTCCACAAAATCGGAACCCGACAAAGAGAAGAAAGGAACTTGAGCTTCGCCGGCCATTGCTTTTGCAAGTAATGTTTTTCCGGTTCCAGGAGGACCAACCAGCAAAGCGCCACGAGGAATTTTACCACCGAGCGTTGTGTATTTTTTTGGATTTTTTAAGAAGTCGACAATCTCCATTACTTCAAGTTTCGCTTCTTCTAATCCTGCCACATCATTGAACGTAACTTTTACCTGTAAGTCTTTATCGAAAAGTTGAGCTTTCGATTTTCCTATATTAAAAATCTGACTTCCGCCACCGCCACCGCCACCAACTCTTCGCATGATAAACATCCAAAGAAAGACAAGTGCAACAGCAGGAATAATCCAGTTCATCAAGAATTCCCAATAGCCGGTTTTATCTTGTTCGTAGTCGATACTGAGTTTATCGTTATCGACAAAATCTTTTTGAACTTCGTCAATTTTTTTTGCGAAGAGTTCAACCGGACCGGTGTTGACTCTGAAATGTGGTCCGTCATTCACCATCTGAGGCCAGCTTTTGTAACGCACTTTTTCGTAAAGAGGTTTTTTTAGCAGCGAATCTTTTTTGATAGTGATATGTGCAATTCCATCAGTCACAACAATTTTTTGAACATCATGCTGCGAGAGCATATTTTTTTCAAAAGCGTCGGTCGTAATTTGAATTTCGGTCGATCCCATTTGGAAGATCTGAGAAATAATTAGGAGTACGATGATGATACCATAGATCCAATAAAAATTGAAATTAAATTTATTACCACCCGGAAATTTTTTTCCTGTATTGTTCTTTGGAGAACTGTCTTTGTTCTCGCTTTTACGTTGTTCGCTCATTTAGATATAAAAAGTTGATTTGAATAGTCAAGAGTTGTGCCTTGAAAGCTAACTCAGACAAATAGTCATTTATTAACAGTTGAATGGATTAAAAGTTGCCGGCAATAGTTTGAATTTCTGCATCAGCCCAAAGACGTTCTATTCCGTAGTAGTCGCGTTTTTCTTTTTGGAAAATGTGAACTACTACATTGAGATAATCTAAAAGCAACCATTCTGAGTTCCCTTGTCCTTCTTTGTGAAGAGGATTTTCTTTATGGTTTTTAAAGACAAATTCTTCGACAGATCGGGCAATGGCGTCGGTATGTGTTTTAGAATCAGCATGACAAATGATGAAGAAGTCGGCTACTGAGTTCTTGAGATTTCTAAGATCGATACTAACAATTTCTTTTGCCTTTTTCTCCTGCATTCCCTCAATAACCCAATCACGTAATACTTCTGCGTCATTTATTTTTTGAATTGGTTTTTTAACTAATTTGCGAGTAGGAGATTTTGTCTTTTTGATCATCAAGAGATGTGGGTTGGTTTTTTATTTGCTGACGCAAAAATAGGTAAAATATTGTAGTCAATATAAATATACGTCAATCATATAGGAAGGATTATTAAATATGCAGAAAGAGTTAACAACCTTATTCACAGGTCGGCAGGTAATTGTTATGGATTCGGTCGATTCGACCAATACATACCTTTCGCAACTTTTAAAGTCGCAAATTGTGGCTGAAGGCTGCGCTATCAGAGCTATTTCGCAAAAATCGGGTCGCGGGCAAATCGGTTCTCGGTGGATTAGTGAAGATGGGAAGAACTTATTGGTCAGTTTTGTCTTTTATCCAACTTTTGTGGTTCCACGCAATTTATTTCTCCTCAATAAAACCTATGCGTTAGGGGTTTATGATTTTATTTCTTCCATTCTTGGCTCCGACTGCAGCATTAAATGGCCAAACGACATTTACTGGAAAAATAAAAAATTAGGCGGGCTGTTGGTTGAAAATACAATTACAACCTCGGTAATTACAAATAGCATCTTGGGCATTGGCCTAAATGTGAATCAAATTGACTTTCCTACATCGATGCCAAATCCATCGTCTTTGGCGCTTATTCAACCAAGCACTTATTTGCTCGATGATATTTTTAATGGCTTGAGTAATTCGATAGAAGGGCGATATCTTCAGTTAAAACGTGGTGAAAAAGCTACGTTAGATGCCGATTATCAAAAAGCGCTTTTTCGTTGTGAAGAATGGGCGTTTTACGAGGACAAAAAAGGGAAATTTCCGGGATGTATTAAAGGAGTCGATAATCAAGGATTACTCAAGATTGAAGACGAAGATGGCGATATGAGAATGTATGATTTGAAAGAGATCAAATACCTCGGATTGACATAATTAATTCAGGCGACTCACCAATAAATTCAAGAAGTTAGTAAGTGGTTTTACAGCCAT
This sequence comes from Bacteroidota bacterium, assembly GCA_043747595.1. GTDB lineage: Bacteria > Bacteroidota > Bacteroidia > AKYH767-A > 2013-40CM-41-45 > JADKIH01. The sequence goes on from JAYTOX010000092.1 coordinate 8,458, forward strand.
CATCTTTAACATTGGATTGAGATCGGCATCAAATGCCAATTGAACTTCGCACGTGTCGTTTCCGGTTTCTTTGATTATGCAATCGAGATTAAAATCGAATGGAGCTTTTCCATTTCGAGTCACCTTTATTAATGAGTTTGGAGTTTTGTCGATAATTTTCATTCCTAAAGAAGCCATTCCTGCAATAGTAAAACTACATTCCTCTTCAGTTGATGTCCAATTAGTGACTTGTTCGGGCATTAGTTTTTCGAAATTATTAAAGTTGCTGAGCTGATTAAAAATAGTTGCTGCCGATTGATTAACCGACTTTACATCGCTTTCGATTCGTGTCATAAGAATAAGTTATTGAGAAATTAATCCGGTCCATAGTTCCGGTTGTTCTTTCCACTGTTTAAGTATATCGAGATCTTTCGATTTAATGTAATTGGATTCTATTGCTTGCAGTAGAAGAGTGTCGTAATTGCAGAGAGAAATAAGCGGACAGTTTTCGTTGATGAAATTATTTTCTGCTTGAGGGAACCCATAGGTAAAAATAGAGATCATTCCTTTCACTTTGCAATTTGCATCACGGAGCGACTGTACAGCTTTTAGAGAGCTCTTGCCTGTGCTTATTAAATCTTCAATAACAACAATTGATTGTCCGGAAGAAAGTTCACCTTCAATTAAATTTTGGCGACCATGATCTTTCGGCGAAGAACGAACGTAAACAAAAGGAAGTTCCATCGATTCGGCAACGAGAGCGCCTTGTGCGATAGCAGCGGTGGCTACACCTGCAATAACGTCAGGTTTTCCATAATTTTCTTCGATAGCAGTAACAAGAGCTTGGCGAATGAATGTACGAACCTTTGGATGCGAAAGGGCGATGCGGTTATCGCAATAGATTGGCGATTTCCATCCCGACGCCCAAGTAAAAGGATTTTCAGGTTGAAGTTTAATGGCTTTGATCTGTAAGAGAAGCTCAGCAATTTTTTTGGACGTAATAATATTTACCGACATGGCGCAAACTTACGAATAAGGCGAGTATTAAAGAGGATTGGAGGTTAAAAAGTTTTTCAACAAACAGGATGTTGGGATGAAAATAGCGAGATTTGTAAAATGAAAAAAGTGGTGTATATAAACGATCGTCGCCTTTTATTTGCGAACGTGTATGATAAACTGGAGACTATGGTTGACGGCGGTGCTGTGCTGAATGATGAGCAAGTAAGTGTAGCGGAGGTGATTAGGAAGCTAGAATCGGGCGAAGAAAAAAGTATTGTTTATTTGAGCAGCAACGAAGAAGAAAGTTGGAAAAGTTTTATTTCGAATTTTGTATTGATTGAAGCCGCGGGAGGTTTAGTAGAAAATGAACAAGGTGAGAAGCTTTTTATTTTTAGGAATGGGAAATGGGATCTGCCCAAAGGGAAAGCTGAATATGACGAAACGCCGGATGTTACTGCATTGAGAGAAGTAGAAGAAGAATGTGGATTAAAGAATTTGAAAATAAAGTCCGAGACAAAAAAAACATATCATACCTATCATGAGGAGGAGCGATCTATTTTAAAAGTGACACATTGGTATAAGATGGAGGCAGAAGGCAATCAAGATTTAGTTCCACAAGAGGAGGAAGGTATAACCAAAGTTGCATGGCTGAATGAAGAAGAAATTCGTTCTGTTGTTTTTTCGAATACTTATTCGTCGATTAGAGAATTGTTGACAATTGAAGGTCGAGAATTGTAATTTGAGAATCGAGTGAAAAAAAATCTGCGCTTTTCAGCGGTTTCTGCGGGAGAAAAACAATAGCAATTTTCTCCCGCAGAAACCGCAGATTTTCGCAGAAAATATTAAAGCGTAAATCGAGAATCGTAATTTGAGAATCGATCGAAAAAAAATCTGCGCTTTTCAGCGGATTCTGCGGGAGAAAAACAATAGCAATTTTCTCCCGCAGAAACCGCAGATTTTCGCAGAAAATATTTCGTAGCGATTAATTATCATCATTCCAATTCTCCTTTCTCGACTTTCGATTCTCGACTTTCGATTCTCGACTTTCGATTCTCGAATTACGTCTCTCAACCGTCGACCTTCAAATAACGATTCTCGAAATAATATCATTTGCAAATCCAAACTTCCTAATTAACTTCGTCATTCAATTCTTTACCTATGAGCAAGCG
>JAYTOX010000093.1:0-2186 GCA_043747595.1 Bacteroidota bacterium
AGTTGCAGAAGGTAAAGAAATTAGGAATTTCAACGGCAAAGATTACTTGATGGAATATGCTTTTGATGCACAATTTGCATTGGTTAAAGCTTGGAAAGGCGATACTCATGGAAATTTAATTTTTCACGAGACGGCAAGAAATTTCAATCCGTTGATGGCGATGGCCGGAAAAATTACTGTTGCAGAAGTGGAGGAGCTTGTTCCTGCAGGTGAATTGGATCCTAACAATATTCATACACCGGGCATTTATGTTCATCGCATTTTTAAAGGTGAGAATTATGAGAAACGAATAGAGCAGCGAACAGTTAGAAAAAGAAACTGATTGAATTTATGGATCAGGTTATCAAATCCGATTTAAATTGGAAAAGCAATAAACCATGGAGTAAGTATTCCATTGGACTCATTGTTGTTTTTTGGATAGCTCTCTTTTTTATTAATAAAGAATGGAATCGCCAGCATATTACCGACGATGTAATTATTTATTACGATTATCTCCCGGCAAAATTTATTTATAAAGATTTATCACTTCGGTTTACTTTAGCTGATCCGAAAAAATTTGAATTGCAGTTCTGGCCTCAAACAACATCTGATGGTAAATTAGTTTTGAAAATGACAATGGGTCTCTCATATTTGTATGGCCCCTTTTTTTTAGTCGCCAATCAAATTGCCAAATGGCAAGGATATCCTGTCGATGGATTTTCATTGCCGTATCAAGTGGGATTAATGATTAGTGCATTATTTTATTTATTCATTGGACTTTATTTTTTGCGTAAACTATTGCTATTGTTTTACGATGAGGTAAGTACTGCAATAACAATTATAAGTATTTACTTCGGAACGAATTTGCTTTGGTACACAACAGGCGAAGCGCTGATGTCGCACGGATACCTTTTTTCTGTTTCCGCAGTGTATTTGTATTTAATGGTAATGTGGATTGAAAAGCCAAAATTTTTGCGGACACTATTTTTAGGTGCAACAATAGGATTGATGATATTAATTCGTCCAACGATGACGCTGATGTTGCTTCCATTTATTTTTTATTTATTAAGCCAAGAAGGAAGTTTCAAGAGGTTAATTTTATTTCTATGGAAGCGAAAATGGAATCTTGTTTTAATGTTGGTCTGTTGTTTTTTAGTACTACTTCCTCAGTCGTTGTATTGGCATTCCCTTACCGGAAATTACATTTACTATAGCTATACCATCGAACGATTTTATTGGACTCACCCGCATATTATTGATGCTTTAATTAGTTATCGTAAGGGATGGCTAATCTATTCGCCAATCATGATCATTTCTATTTTTGGTTTATTCGTCATGAAAAATAGAGAGAAATATTTTTTAAAAGGAGTTGTAATTACATTAGTAAGCGCTTTGTATATTTTATTCTGTTGGTGGACATGGTCGTATGGAGGTTCGTTTGGTTCCAGACCTCTTGTTGACTACTATGCTTTATTGGCAATACCTTTTGCTTCAGGAGTAAATTATTTCAGAGAGAATATACGGAGAACTTATTTCTTTATTCCAATTGCGAGTTTTCTTTTATATGTAGGATTATTTCAGAATTGGCAATATTCAAAAGGGATGATTCATTTTGATGGGAATACTAAAAGATCATATTGGAAAAATTTTCTTCGAGTCTCATTTGCTCCGGGATGGTGGGAAACATTAGAACGACCGGATTATGATCAGGCTATTCTAGGAATTGACGCAATAGCACGTCCCGGAAAAGACAGAGTGAAATTCGATTATCTAAAATACAGTAATCGCCAGTTTATAGTTACTAATTACGCAATCTTGAATCAAGAAATTAAATATAGTCATGCAATTACAATTCCAATCGAAGAAATTAAGAAATTGAAAATTGATTCTATTTATATCAATACATCTATGTTATGTTTTGATAAATTAAAGGAGAAGGATTTGTTTGCTGTTTTTTCATTTCAAAATAACCACATTGAAAATTTTTCTGCTAATCCCGATCTCAAAACTAGCAATAGGTATATTCAAAATAAATGGGTTGATTTACAAACAGGAATTTGGATTGACTCAACGCAATATTCATTGTATGATAAATTAGAAATTTTTGTAACCAACAATACTACGCATACAATTTTATTTAAAGATTATACCATTAGTTACACAACGAGGTAATGACTTAGGTAACTGATATTTTTCCAATTAAGTTA
>JAYTOX010000094.1:0-22894 GCA_043747595.1 Bacteroidota bacterium
TGCAATAGCTAATATTAATACCGGCACAAAAACTATTACCGACTGGTCAACTCCTGCAAATAGTCCAACTTTTTTAGATGACGATTATACAGCAGGCGATAATACAACAGCAGGAGGTGCATTCGGAACGCCAAAAACTTTTTACAGTATTGCAGGAACATCAGGAGCTTATGCTACATGGAGCACAAACACAACATGGTCATATACTTCAGGAGGTGCGGCAGTTCCGGCAGGAGCAGTTGCAGGAGTAAATTATCCGGGACCAAGCAGTATCGTTGTAATTGAAAATAATCATTTCGTTATTCTTACAGCTACAGGCAACTGTGCGAAGTTGACTATAAAAACAGGTTGTGCTTTAGATGTGCAAACCTTTTCTCTTAGTAATTTCAGCATGGTACTTTCGGATCCAAGTGGCAACGGAACTATCCGTGTAGCTGCATTGAATCCGAGTGGATCTACTTATACTTTTCCTCTAGGAGATTTCAGTAGCTTCGATATTGGTTTAGGTACAACTGAATTGTATTCTACAAATGCAACTGCAGGAACAACCTATTGGTTGCCTCAAACAAAAACAACTTATGGTAACTTAATCTTATCGCCTCTTGGTGGATCGAATATTATTTTTGGAAATTTAAGTATAACCATTTACGGAACATTAACAGCACAAGGCCAAAATGCTGACTCATGGTTTTTACCAACATGGAACACAGCTTATCCTACAGCACCTACAGCTGTTATTGCAAAAACAATTCAGGTGAATGGTGACATGGATATTAAAGGTGGTGGATTTGGTTTCTACATGGGAGCGGCCTACCCTCTTCAAAATATTATTGTAAATGGAAATGTAATTGTTGAAAATTCAAATGGCGCAATTGAAGACTGGGGAGCTGGATTGGGAAGCAAAGCATTGTCTATTGGCGGAAGTTTAATTAATAATACTAACGGCATAATAAACGCTCCGGCAAGTACAGTGAGCCGTTGTTTTTTTACCAATATACCTCTCACATTTTTCGGATCAACGAATGCATCCATCTCAAATACTATTAATGCACCTTCTACTACTTTTGGTCAGGTTGTAATTAACAAAGGAAGCTCACAAGCAACGACACTTACATGTGACATTGGTGGAACATTAACAACACTTACCAACAACTGGCTGACACTTCAGAACGGGACATTTATTTATAAACGTACTAACCCGGCAGTGGGACAAAACTTTACAATTTCTACAGGAGCATTTACAATTCCTTCTTCTGCAGGATTAACTGTAGATATGCCAAGCAATACAAATAATGTAAACGTATTAATTGGTAATGCAACATTGGATGCCAGTGATCTATTCTTGAATGGATCTTTGAATGTGAAAAACGGAAACGTTTATATCGGCCCAATCTCAGGTGTTGCTCTTTCAAATAACGATATCGAATATTCAGGAACTTATGCTTCGATGCAGGTTTCAGGAGGTAGTTTGATTGTTAATGGACAAATTAGAAGACCTACTACATCAATTAATGGATCGCTTTCGTTCAATCAAACGGGAGGAGCTATTACGATTAATGGATTAAGTTCAGCCGGAGGAGCGGCGACTGCTGTATCTCGGGCTAAGCTTGAAATTGTAAACGCAGGAAGTATATTTAATATGTCGGGAACTTCAACTCTTACAATCGTTCGAGGTGGAGGAACAACATTTGGCGACGTTTATCTGAGACCATCGACTTCTACCATTACAGGCGGAACTATTTTATTCAATAACACAATTCCAAATGCAACACAAAACTTTTCTCTCGATGCAAATATTTCACTGAATAACTTAACGGTGACCGGTGCAGGGGCAGCAAAGAATGCAACGCTTGGCTTATCTGTAAATCCACTTATCTTAAAAGGAAACTTAACTTTTACGAATGCAAACAGTATTTTAAATTCGAATAATCTGAACGTTACTATTGCAGGCAATCTTACGAATAACGGTTCAGCCGGATCTTATCTATACGGAACAAATTTAACTACTGTGAATGGCGTGAATCAACTTTTCAATGGAACATCTGTAACAAATTTTTACGACCTAAACGTGAATTGCTCTGGCTCGTTAAGTGTCAACAGCGCATTTACCGTTAACAGAAACTTGACAATCTCTAGAGGAACGATTATACTTTATCCCGCAGCAACCGATTACAAAATTACATTGCTTGGAAATCTAATTAACAATGGATCATACATCGACAACAACACATCGAACGGAGGAATATTGTTAGCCGGTGCAACGCAACAACAGGTTTCGGGAACAGGAGCATTTGGAAGATTAGACTTAAATAATTCTGCAGGTGCAATTACACTCAATGATATTACACTTCAAAATGATTTGGTACTTACCAATGGAATCTTCACTATCAGTTCAAACTTACTTACGCTAAGTCAAACCAGTAATATTGGTGGGGCACCCTTCGGAGTCACGAAGATGATCAAGACCGATGGAGTTTCAAGTAGTTCAGGATTGAGTAAATTCTTTAATACCGGAGGATCAACTTTTACATTTCCTGTTGGAATAACAGGCAAATACACTCCTGCTGTATTTACTATTTCTGCAAATACATCACTCGGATATTACATCAACTTAACACCAGTTAATCAGTATGCACCATCTGTATTAGATCCAAATAATGTTTTGAAATATTATTGGAGAATGCAAAGCTCTGGTCTAGCTGGTTTTTCAGGAAACATTGTGTTGAATTATAATTCACTAGATGTTGTTGGAGGACCGGAAAGTAATTATGTTTCTGCTTGGTTGGAAAATCCGGGAACAGTTTGGGTAAAATCTGCTACTGGAGCCGCAACGGACAATGTCGATGAATCATTGCATACTATCAACTTTAATTTTTCAGGCAGCTCAAATATTTCAGGATATTATACATGTGGTAATGACATTGCCATACCTAATAATATGCCTACCTATGTTTCAAATGCAAATGGTAATTGGTCTGATAATACAAAGTGGACAAACATTGCAAATGGCTTGCAAGATTGCCCTGTCGGTGGCCCGAATGGCTTTAAAGTAATCATCAATTCAACAATTACAACAGATGTAAATCAATGTTCTGCTTATCAAACAACAATTACGGGAAACGGAATATTAAAAGTTGTTTCTCCTACTTACGGTCACAATCTTGGCAATGTCGAAATTGATCAAGTTACTTATCCGAATATTATTTCTACTACTACTCCAACTCTTTATCTTGAAAGCGGAAACTTACCTGCAGGAACCTACACTTCATTTATTGATTGTGCAGGAAAAGGAACGTTAGAATACGGCGGCACAGGAACCTATTCAATTTTCCTTCCAGGATTTACAAACATTCCATATTTATATTTATCAGGAACCGGAACGAGAATACTTCCCAATACTGATCTCACAATTTGCCAACGATTAAAAATAGATGGTCCTACACTCGACAATAGTTCTAACAATAAAAAACTTTCCATTCTCGGTACAATGGAACGTTATACATCAGGCGCTTTCAATTCGGGAACAGGTGCTAATGCAATTGTATCTTTTGCCGGTTCGTCTGTACAAACAATCGGTGGAACGCTAGGTAATTTCACCGGCAGCAATGGATTCAATCATTTTGAAATTAATAATTCTGCAGGAATGGCAATTGGTACAGGCGGAAATATTGAGATCAAAGGTAATTTACTTTTGACAAATGGAATTATTACAACCAGTACAACTAATATTTTAAATATAGTAAACACTTCCACAACTGCAGTTGTACCAAATGGTGGATCATCTACATCTTATATCGATGGGCCATTAACAAAACAATTTTTAAATGGTAACTCATTCTTATTTCCAATCGGTAAAATGTCGGTAGGTCTTGGTCACAAATGCACGATCACTTCCACATCTGCTGCTAGTTCGCCATGGACCGCTGAATATTTTAATCCGAACCCAAGCGGTGTGGCAACGAACCTGAATAATCCGCTTGTAGTTGAAAACGTAAAAGAATATTGGAGTGTTAATACTTCAGGTGCAGGAAAAGCAAAAGTGAAACTTGGTTGGGATTTCCAAAGCGATCTTAATGGAACAATGACGATGAATGGTTATACTGATCTCCGTGTTGCACAAAAAACAGGAACACGCTGGGATGCTTTGGTTTCGACTCCATCAGGAGTGAATAATCTTGGAGATGTAATTTCAACTAACAATATCAATCTTACCTCTACACCTATTGATTTCTCAATTGGAAGTATCTCTTCTACAAAACCGATAGCATCATTTTCTCCTGCTGGTGCTGTATGTGGAAATTCAGGCATACCTGTTACTTTTACTTCGAACATTGTTATTACTCTTCCATACACATTGTATTATACTGTTGATGCTGGAGCTACTCAATCAGTCGTTGTAAATTCATTGCCATTCACATTGCCTACAACAGCAATAGGTGGCAACTATTTACTTACCGGATATATGTACAATGGAAGTAGTACTGCAGGTGCGGTAGATCCAACTATAATAAATGTATTTGCATCTCCTAACACTTCCAATGCCGGACCGGATCAGTCGCTTTGCGGTGTTACTAGTGTTTTGCTTAATGCAAATTCGGCTGTTGCTCCGTCTACAGGATTGTGGTCTATTGTTTCAGGAACAGGTGGAACAATAATGTCGAATAGCAATCCAAACTCTAACTTCCTCGGCCTCCTTGGCAAATCATACGTATTGAAATGGACGATCAGTAATGGTTCGTGTATTTCCAGCAGCGTTGTTTCAATTGCATTTTCATATTCACCTGCACAACCTCTCGCCTTTAGTACTGCGCAAACAACAGTTTGTCAATCTACTTCCGGAGTAACTTACACTGTTCCGGCAGTTAGTGGTTCTACTTCTTATGCTTGGTCATATTCAGGTTCAGGCGCAACTATTACAGGTAATACAAACTCTGTTACTATCAATTACAATTCAACAGCTACAAGTGGCACACTAAGTGTTTCTGCAATCAATGCTTGTGGTACAGGTGCTGCAAGAAATATCGCAATTACTGTTACGCCTACTCCTATTGCTACGTTCAGCTATACCGCAAATCCATATTGTCAATCGGGCGCCAATCCTTTACCTACTTTTAGCGGTGGTGGAGTTGCCGGAGTGTTCTCTTCTACTGCAGGACTTGTATTCGTAAGTACATCTACCGGAGCCATAAATCTTACTACTAGTACGCCGGGTACTTATACTGTTACAAATACCATTGCTTCGGCAGGTGGTTGTGGAGTTGTATCTGCAACAAGCACTATAACAATTTATGCACTGTCAACATGGACGGCCGCCAACAATAGTTCAGATTGGTTTGATGTTGCAAATTGGGGATGTGGTATTCCGTCATCAACTGTTGATGCAATTATTCCTGCCGGAAAACCATTCTACCCAATAATAAATGCACCCGGTGCAGTTTGTAAAAATGTTTTGATCTACTCCGGTGGATCGTTAACAATTGCAACAACAGATACGCTTCGCGTTTATGGAAACTGGACGAATAATAATACGTTCAATGTAAATTCAGGAACGGTTATTTTCGATGGCCTTTCTACTATAAGTGGAACCGGAATAAATACATTCAACAATTTCGTTATATCACCAATCGGTGTAGTTACTTCCTCATCAGGAAATATAAATGTTACCCGCAATTGGTCAAATTCAGGTACGTTCAATAGCAATAATGGCACTGTAACTTTCTCAGGAGGAAATCAGCAGACTATTTCTACTTCAACTACTCAAAACTTCAGCACATTGGTCATTCAAAAATCTGCCAATGATGTTACTCTTAATAATAATGTTACTGTACAAGCAGCTTTAACATTGACAAGTAGAAATATTATTTTGGGAAGTAATAATTTAACACTCGGTACTTCTAGTTCAAATGCAATTATTAGTCCTGCCACAAACACAAATGCGAGTTACATTGTGGCAGACAATACCGGATTAGTGAAACAATTTGTAAATAGTGTAGGTGCAGGTGCCACTAAAAATGTCAACTTGTACAGTTTCCCTATTGGCGATTCCATAAACTTTACGCCTTGCGCTATTCACTTAAAATTTGCAACAACATTAAATGCCGGAGCTTTTATTACTGCTAACGTTACTGATGCGCGCATTCCCGGCACTTGGACAACAGGCTTTCCAAAATACTTAAGCAGATACTGGACAATCGAACCGTGTAGTACAGCATTGCTCGACAACTTTATGTATGAATCGTATGTTTACTATATTCCTACACCTGATGCCTCTGGTGGCGATATGGTAGGAACCGGTAGTATTATGCCTTGCAAGCAAACAATTGCCACTGGAGTTTTCCAAGATGCTATTCCTGCTGAAATGTCGGATATAGATATTCTTACTGCTCTCGGAGTAGATCGTCATGAATTTAGATGGGATGCACGAACTTCTTTCAGCCGTTTCTCGGGAAGATCGGGTACCGCTTTACCAATAGAACTTGTTTCTTTCAGTGCAAAATATACCGGCAACAATAATGTGAATTTGAAATGGTCTACCGCAGCGGAAATTAATAACGATTATTTTATGGTAGAACGTTCAGTTGATGGAATTCAATTTTCACCTATTATTAAAGTAAATGGTGCAGGTAATAGCACACGAACATTAAATTATTCCACGTCCGATAAATACTGCTTAGATGGACTTTCTTTCTATCGACTTAAACAAGTCGATTACGATGGCAAATATTCATATTCAGATATTGTGTCTGTAGAAATTAAAGATCGTACAACAGATTTTGCATTTACAGCTATTCCAAATCCATCAACAGGAAACGACCTTAAACTTTTTATTAAAGCAAAAAAAGGCGATGAAGTTATGTTGGTAATTAATGATATGTCGGGCAAAGAAATTCTAAGAAAACAATTTAAAGTTGACGATGACAGAGAAACGTTATACGATCTTGACCAATCTGTTCGATTAACTCCAGGCATTTACTTTATCTCTGCTTCAACTTTTCAAAATACAGTACGAGAAAAATTAATAGTGAGATAATTGTAAAATCAAATTAATATTCTGAATAAAAAATATTTTACTATTGTTTTATTTTACAACTTTTAACAAAATAAAAAAACATCGTACTCTGTCACGGTGTTTTTTTTAGGCTTTTCCATTTATCAGCAAACAGATTATCAAAATAAAAACTTAATACAAAGAAATTATTTTCTACATTCTTGCAAAAAAAAATTGAAATAGCTGCAGTCAATAATAAAAATGCCGTTACCACTTCAGCTTTTTTTGAATTAATTTCCATTTTTTCAATTCACGAAAATTGAGCAAATGGACTTTTTTATGATATCTTCCTTTAAAATTTTAAACGATACACTTTAATCAAAACTATTCAGAGTCGAACATATTAAGATCTTAAAAAAATAACCATACTTTCACCTATTAAATTATTTTTGCAGAATCTTCCTATGAAAAAAATCTTCTATCTCTCCTCTTGTTCAACTTGCCAACGAATATTAAAAGAATGGAATCCTAAAAAAGATATTCAATTACAGGATATTAAGACCGAAAAAATTACTCCCGAACAACTCGAACTTATGTCGCAACTTGCCGGAAGTTACGAGGCGCTTTTTAGTCGCGTGGCACTAAAATTCCGAGCTCTCGGCCTAAACGAAATGGAACTGACCGAAAAAGATTATCGCAAATACATTCTCGATGAATATACTTTCCTTAAACGACCCGTGCTGGTGCTCAACGATTCCATCTTTGTAGGAAATAGTAAAAAAAATGTAGCCGCTGCTAAAACAGCTTTGCAGAAATGATCGGAAAAAGGAAGGCTCATCTGGCTACTTTTAGCGCTAACCTTATTTATGGCGCTAACTTCAGCATTGCTAAATTGGTAATGCCTGAAATGATTAAACCCAGTGGATTTATTCTGCTCCGTGTCTTTTTTGCCACCATTCTATTCTGGATAATGAAGTTCTTCACTGCTAAAAATCAGCAGATTGAACGAAAAGACATGTTCCGCTTTTTCCTTCTTGGACTCTTTGGTGTGGCTATTAATCAACTGCTTTTTTTTAACGGACTCGCCCGAACAAGCAATATTAACGCAGCTCTGATCATGACTAGTAATCCGGTTATGGTGTTGGTTTTCGCTGCATTATTGGTTGGCGAACGAATTACTTTTCAGCGAATTGGAGGTATTGCATTGGGAATTACAGGTGCTGCCTTACTTATTCTAATGAGTAATGTCCGTGGAATAGGCTCATTCTCAGGCGACTTAATGATATTTACCAATGCTGCGTCGTATGCCATCTTTATTGTTATGGTAAAACCGATGATGCAGAAATACAACACTTGGGTCGTGTTAGGCTGGACATTCTTTTTTGGATTATTGATCGTTATACCTTTCGGATACTCAGACCTTTCACTCATAAACTGGAGCACTTTTGAACCCATACATTGGATGGCTGTCGTTTTCGTAATCTTCTTCACTACTTTCCTTGCATACCTTCTCAATACGCTTGGACTTAAAGAATTAAGCCCTGCTGTTGTAAGCTATTACATCTACCTCCAACCCATTTTCGCTACGGCTATTTCGATGGCCATCCACCACGAATCGCTGCAATGGATTCAAACTTTAGCTTGCTTTCTCATTTTTGCCGGCGTTTGGCTGGTGACACAACCAACGTTTGTCAGGACAAAATCTTAGAGTACTTTTGTTGCCTCTTATAAAAATGTACTCATGATTCGTTCAATGACCGGTTTCGGTTCTGCTTCTGTCGACTTTTCCAACAAGACCATCTCAGTTGAGATTAAGTCGGTGAATAGCAAATTTATGGACCTTAACCTCCGCCTTCCTTCTGCTTATAAAGAAAAGGAAATGGAATTGCGTCTTGAACTTGCGCGTTTACTGGAACGTGGGAAATCGGAAGTTAGCATCAACATCGAATCGCAAGAAATTGCGAAGAAGACAGTCATCAACCGACAACTTGCAAAAGCTTATTATGAAGAACTGCGTTTGCTCGATGCAGAATTAGGAATCATTACTCCAAATTATTTGCAAATCATTTTACCGCTTCCGGAAGTGATGATGAACGATCGTTCGGTGCTGAGTGAAGAGGAATTTAAAGCTGTACTTCAAGCAATGAATAAAGCATCGGATGCTTTTCAGAATTTTAGAAAGAATGAAGGTGATGCAATTACTCGCGATCTGGAAATGAGAATTAATTCGATTAGAGAAGGGTTAAAAGAAATTGAAAAATACGAAAGCGGACGACTTGAAATTGTACGTCGCCGCCTTCAATCTAATTTAGAAGAATTCATTCAGCTTAACAATATAGATCGTAACCGTTTTGAGCAAGAGTTGATTTTTTACATAGAGAAATTTGATATTTCAGAAGAGAAAGTGCGCTTGATAAGTCATTGCGACTATTTCATTAAAACGATGAAAGAAGATGCATCTGCCGGAAAAAAACTGTCGTTCATTGCTCAAGAAATAGGAAGAGAAATAAATACGATTGGTTCGAAAGCAAATGATGCCGACATGCAAAAATCGGTAGTTGTGATCAAAGACGAACTTGAAAAAATAAAAGAACAAGTATTGAACGTGTTGTAATGAAGAAAGAAGGGAAACTTATTTTGTTTTGCGGAGCTTCGGGAAGTGGAAAGACTACGATCGTTCATCATTTGTTAAATACAGATCAGCGATTGCAATTTTCTGTATCTGCCACAACAAGAAGTCGTCGTTCGAATGAAGTTGATGGTGAAGACTATCATTTTATTTCGATAGAAGAATTCAAAAAAAGAATTGCTAACGATGCTTTTGTAGAGTGGGAAGAAGTTTATACCAATGGCTACTACGGAACATTAAAATCGGAAATTGAAATGATCTGGGCTGCGGGAAAACTTCCGGTATTCGATGTGGATGTAGAAGGTGGTTTGAAGATTAAACAAATTTTTGGAGAAAAACTTCTTGCAGTATTTGTTCGTCCGCCATCGGTAGAAGATCTCAACAAACGATTAACAGCTCGTAATTCTGAAACACCGGAATCGTTCAAACTAAGAATGCAAAAAGCCGAACACGAACTTACATACGCTCCCAAATTCGACCGTGTAATTATTAACGACACGTTAGAGAAAGCATTTGCCGACGCAAGCGAAATGGTGAATGCTTTTATCTAGAAAAATATTTTTGAAACAGGAATAATCTCTTGCCATGAAAATCGGCCTTTACTTTGGTTCGTTCAACCCTGTCCACAATGGTCATCTCATCATTGCCGGATATATGACGGAGTATTCTGATCTGGATCAAGTTTGGTTTATAGTTTCCCCACACAACCCACTTAAATTAAAACACACATTACTTCAAGATTACCATCGGTTAAGTATGGTGAAAATTGGTATTGGCGACAACCGAAAACTAAAAGCATCAGATATAGAATTCAAACTTACTAAGCCGAGTTATACTATTAATACGCTTGCATATTTGTTCGAAAAGTTTCCAGATAAAAAGTTTGTGCTTATTATGGGAAGTGATAATCTCGATTCATTTCCTAAGTGGAAAAATTATGAGCAAATTCTCGAGCAAGTAGAACTGTATGTTTACCCGAGAAAAGATGCGCCCACAAGCGAATTAATAAATCATCCAAAAGTTAAAATAATTGAAGCTCCTTTAATGGAAATCTCTTCCAGCTTCATCAGAGAAAGCATTAAAAACAAAAAAGATGTTCGCTATATGGTTCCGGAAAAAGTGTGGGACTTCATAGAAGAAATGAATTTTTATAAATAACATTAGTCAATGGAAAACACTAAACACAAATTCGGTACGCGCGCTATACACGCCGGACAAGAGCCTGATCCAACAACAGGAGCTATTATGACTCCTATTTATCAAACTTCAACTTACGTTCAAGAAAGCCCGGGTAAACACAAAGGGTATGCGTATGCTCGTGGAAAAAATCCTACTCGTGTTGCATTAGAAAAATGTATCGCCTCACTTGAAAATGCGAAGCATGGTTTGTGTTTTTCGAGTGGACAAGGTGCAGAAGATGCAATTATTAAATTAATGCGTCCCGGCGATGAAATTATTGCAACCGACGATATTTATGGTGGATCGTATCGTATGTTCACTAAAATATTCGAACACTTCGGTATCGTTTTTCATTTCGTAAATATGGAAAATGCAAATGATATTACTAAACACATCAATGCAAAAACAAAAATGATTTGGGTGGAAACACCAACAAATCCATTGATGCGCATTATCGATATTAAAGCGACAGCAGCTATCGCTAAAAAAAATAATTTGATTCTTGTAGTTGACAATACATTTGCCTCGCCATATTTACAAAACCCACTCGACTTAGGAGCAGATATAGTAATTCATTCTGTTACGAAATATATCAGCGGCCATTCAGACGTAGTGATGGGAGCTACATGTACAAACAACGACAAGCTTCAAGAAGAACTCGCCTTTATTGCTAATTCATGCGGAGCAACACCCGGACCTCAAGATGCGTTTTTAGTTTTACGCGGAGTGAAAACATTGCATGTACGAATGGATCGTCATTGTCAAAATGGAATTGCTGTAGCTAACTTTTTAAAGACACATCCAAAAGTTGATAAAGTATATTGGCCGGGATTTACTGATCATCCAAATCATACTGTTGCTAAAGAACAGATGCGACAATTTGGAGGAATGATCTCTTTCACACTAAAAGGAAATTCACTTGAAGATGCTTTTAAGATTGCTTCTTCGTTTAAAGTTTTCTCTTTGGCCGAATCACTTGGCGGGGTTGAGTCGCTCATAGGCCATCCGGCTTCGATGACCCATGCTTCAATTCCTAAAGAAATTAGAGAAAAATCGGGGGTTGTTGATTCTCTTTTGCGTCTCAGTGTTGGAATCGAAGACGAATCTGATTTGATTGCCGACCTAAAACAAGCATTAAGCTGATGAAAAGGTCAAATGAGTGTCATAACTCACTGTAATTTAAAAAATTTCATTTATTTCATTAAATTTGTCACTCATCAAAAATTAGCATTTACTGACTCATAAACAATTACCCTACACCATGAAAAAATATTTTGCGGCGCTTTTGCTTTTAGCATCTCTAGCTAATGTTTCATCAGCACAACGTGAGCATTCATGTTATTCATCTGAAATGAATAATCTGTCTCTTCAAAATAACCCTCAACTACAAATAGACCGTCAGGTTTTAGAAGATTGGACTGCTCGCTATGGACAGTTGGAAAGAAGAAACAATGCAGTAGTTTATGTTATTCCAATCGTGTTTCACATCCTTCATCAATACGGAGCAGAAAATATTTCTGATGCTCAGATTTACGACGAAGTTGCAATTTTGAATCGCGACTATCGTAAGCTAAATGCTGATACATCAGTTATCATTCCTGATTTTGTACCACTAGCTGCCGACATTGAAGTAGAATTTCGTTTAGCAAGTATCGATCCTCAAGGTCGTTGTACAAATGGAATTGATCGCATTGTTACTCCTCTCACCAATGGTGCAAATGATCAGTCAAAACTTAACCCATGGCCGTATTCCAAATATTTAAATATTTGGTCTGCTAAAACTTTAGCAAATGCCGCTGCCGCTGCTTATGCATATTATCCGGGAGCCGCTCCTGATACTGCTTACGACGGTGTAATTAGTCGTTATGATTATATCGGTAGCATCGGAACAAGTAGTGTAAACAACAGCCGTACAATTACTCATGAAATTGGACATTGCTTTAATCTTGCTCACCCTTGGGGAAGCACAAATTCTCCGGGAGTAGCTTGTGGTGACGATAATGTTTCTGATACGCCAATAACAAAAGGTTGGACTTCTTGCGTGATAAATGGTTCTGTTTGTAATCCTCCAATCATTGAGAACGTTCAAAATTATATGGATTATTCTTATTGCGATGTAATGTTTACGCAAGGACAAAAAACAAGAATGCGTGCTGCTCTTACGTCGAACAACGGAAGAAGAAGCAATCTATGGTCAGCATCAAATCTACTAGCCACAGGTGTTACTCAAGGACCACAAGTGTGTACACCAAAAGCCGATTTTGCAAACGATCACGATCTTGTTTGTGTGAATGGCAATGTACTTTTCTATGACCTTAGCTGGAAAGGAAGAGTTGCTAACTGGAACTGGTCGTTCCCCGGTGGTACTCCTTCAACCTCTACAGATTCTGCTGTTACTGTTACCTACGCAGCCGCAGGAGTTTATTCAGCTACATTGGTAGTAAGCAATGCAACCGGAACAGATTCAATTACCCATACACAAACTATTCACGTAAGTAACAGCTCTGTGCTTTCAGTTCCCTATTACGAAAGCTTCGAAGACACAACTTCATTCCCCGGTGCTGAAGGTGTTTTAGTGAATCCTGATAATGGCGTTGCTTGGGCTCGTGTTACTAATACTGCAAGTGCAGGTACGGCTAGTATAAAAATTAATAACTACAGTAATATTGCCGGCCAGGTTGATGAATGGGTAATGCCAACGTTCGATTTTTCGAATGTAACGACGCCGATTGCAATGACTTTTAAAGTAGCCAATGCTCAGCGCAGCACTACTTCTGCTGATATACTATCTATGTCGGCAAGTTTAAATTGTGGCGCATCATGGCAACCGAAATTTACAAAGACAGGAGCAACACTTGCTACTGCCGGAGTTGTTGCAACACCTTACACACCGTCAACAGCTATTAATCAGTGGAGACAAGAATCGGTAGTATTGAATTCATACAAACTTCTTCCGAATGTTCGATTCAAATTCTCGAATACAAGTGATAGAGGAAATAATACATACCTTGATGAAATCAATATCACAGGAACACTTGTAAATGTTGACGAGATGGATGAGATTCAGTTAGGCTTTGCCATTTATCCAAATCCAACTACAGAAGCAGCAACAGTTCAATTCCAATTATCGAAAAATCAAAAAGTAAGTATTGAAGTTAAAAACATCTTAGGCCAAACGATTCAGAATGTTCTTAATGAAGACCTGAACTCCGGTTTACACGAGGTAAAACTTCCTGTTCTTCCGAGAGGCATTTATATGATCGATCTTTACTCAGGCAACAAACATCATGTCAGACGACTTATAGTTTCTTAAACAAAAAAACCACCTCAAAAGGGTGGTTTTTTTTTGCTTTATATATAAATGATTATGGTTATAAAATAAGCAGAAGATGCATTTCTTTCATTCGGAATTCTCATATTTTTTTTGAAGATTTGTAACATCGTTCTACTTCAACAAGTACTACCTATAAGTTCGATTTTAACGTATGCAAAAAACACTCAATTACCTCCTTTCCTTTCTTTTTATTTCCCTTACCCAATTCACGCTAGCCCAAGACGCACCGGAATACAAAAAAAATGCTGTTGCTTTCAATATGACGAGTTATGCAGTGAATGAGATTAATTTGAGCTTTGAACATCGTTATTCTATCAGAAGAGGGATTGAATTTAATGCTGCATACATTTATATAAACGACCCCCTTCAGAAATTTGCAATTGATTGGGTAAACACACAATATTTTTACGAACGTGGTTTCGCTGCTCGATTCAGATATAAAATTTTTAAAAAACAAGACGAGGAATCTAAATGGCGCGACTATATCTCGCCTGGCATTTCTTACAAATATTTGTATTACAACAATCAATCATTCGATAACACACTTTATGATGATAAGCGTTCTAAAAGTTTTATTGAGCGAGTTAACCAACATCGTTTCAGAAATAAATTTGCGTTGGAATTTACGTGGGGGAAAGTTTATGAAATGAATGAGACTTTTGCTTTTGAATTTTATTACGGTGCTGGGCTCTCAGGAGCATTGTCTGATCGTTATGTAAATAATATTACCTACATCGAAGCCGGCCGAAATGATTCAATTCAAACTGTAGAAGGACACGATAAAAGATTTTACATCAGACCCACTGTATTGCTTGGGGCAAAATTAAAGATTTCTTTTTAGATTGAGAGTCGAAATCGTGAATCGAGAGTCGACAATCGAGAGTCGTAATTTGAGATTTGTGATTTGAGAGTCGTAATTTGAGAATCGTGATTTGAGATTTGTGATTCGTAATTTGAGAGTCGAGAATTGTAATTCGAGATTTGTGAATTGAGAGTTGAGAGTTGATTGTCGTAATTAGAGATTTGTGAATTGAGATTCGAACGTCGTGAGTTGAAATTTGTTGAATTGACTCTGGAAAATTGGCGTGAGTTAGCAATGTTATTTGAAGCATTTAATCTCCCGCTGAGTCCGCAGAAAACCGCTGAAGTAATTAAAGAAACAATACTCCCAGAAAAAAATCAAGAGAATTAATCTGCTTTAAAAAAAGTTCAGCGAATCAATTTTCTTTAATGAGCTTCCAACCAATTTTTTCCTATCCCCATTCCTATCTCAACCGGAACTTTTAATTTCAATGCGGTCTTCATTCTTTGTTCTACCAATTTTTTCAATTCATCGACCTCCGAAATGTGAGCATCGAAAACCAATTCGTCATGCACTTGCAACAACATCTTTGATTTCATTTTCATTTTTCTAATGTCATCGTGAATGTTAATCATGGCAATCTTGATCATATCTGCTGCACTCCCTTGTATTGGTGCATTGATCGCATTTCGTTCTGCAAATCCTCTTACTGTAGCATTCGCCGAATTAATATCGCGCAAATATCTTCTCCTACCTAAAATGGTTTCTACATATCCTTTACTTCTCGCCAATTCAATACTCTGATCCATGTATTCTTTTACATGCGAGTATTGAGAAAAATAATTGTCAATAATTCCCTTCGCCTCTGTTCTCGAAATATTTAATCGATCGGCCAAGCCAAACGCAGATATACCATAAATAATTCCGAAGTTCACCATCTTCGCATTGCGCCGCATATCTGATGTCACCTCCTTCAATGGAACTCCATAAACTTTTGAGGCGGTAGCCGCGTGAATATCTTCTCCACTATTAAACGCCTCTAACATTCCTGGATCGCCACTGAGCTCTGCGATTATTCTCAATTCTATTTGTGAATAATCGGCCGATAACAACAAAAAGTTTTCATCGCGTGCAATAAATGCTTTTCTAATTTCTCTTCCTCGCTCTGTTCGTATCGGAATGTTCTGCAAATTTGGATTGTCAGAACTCAACCTTCCCGTTACTGCCACTACCTGATTATAACTAGTATGAATTCTTCCTGTTCCTTTATCAATCATCTCCGGCAAAACATCTACATACGTATTTTTTAATTTTACCAGCTCGCGGTAGTCAAGTATGCGACGTACAATAGGATGCTTGTTTTCAATTTTACTCAGCACATCTTCTGCTGTACTATACTGACCTGTTTTTGTTTTAACCGGCTTCTCGACGATCTTTAATATTTCAAATAACACTTCACCTACTTGCTTTGGAGAACTAACATTAAAACTTGTTCCTGCCAAACCCTGAATTTCTTTTTCTGTAGATGCTATATCTATTGCTAATCCTTTTGATAGCTCTTTCAAAGAGTCAACATCTAAACGAATGCCTTCTGATTCCATTTCCATTAACACACCCACCAATGGCATTTCCACTTCCAAAAATAATTTATCTAGTCCTGCCTTTTTTAGCTTAGGCTCAAAATCGTTTTTTAATTGGAGCGTTACATCAGCATCCTCCGCAGCATATTCAACTACTTCGGCAGGTGGAATATCGCGCATGTTCAACTGATCTTTTCCCTTCTTTCCAATCAATGTTGTAATCGAAACAGGCGTATAGTGCAAATATGTTTCTGCCATCACATCCATGTTGTGACGCATCTCCGGATGTAAAAGGAAATGAGCGATCATCGTATCAAACAATTTTCCCTTCAATACAACTCCATATTTATTCATCACAGCCATATCGTATTTCAGATTCTGTGCTATTTTTTCGATCGATTCATTTTCCAAAATGCCTTTAAACTCATCGACAATCTTTTGAGCTGCACTTCTCTCTGCCGGAATTGGAACATACCAGCCGCTATGTTTTGAAATGCTAAACGACATCCCTACCAACTCCACCACACTTAAATCGAGCGAAGTGGTCTCAGTATCAAAACAAATTGATTTCTCTTTTTTTAATAATTCGACAAGTTCCGAACGCGATTCTTTTGTATCGGCCGATTTGTAATCGTGTGGTGTGTCATTTATTGTTTTGAAATTTTTATCGCCACCAAAATCAGGAATATCCGACTCTTCAATTGCAACTGCCGGTTCTGCTTGGCCAAATAATGATGTCTGCACGTTTTGCGCAACAATAACTTTCGGCTTTCCCGGTACTACTGCCAACAAATTTAATTGCTCTGCTAAGCGGCGAAATTCCAACTCTGTAAACAACTCTTTTAATTTCTCTTTATCGGGATTAACAAGAATAAGTTCTTCTAATTGCTTATCAATTGGTACATCAAGAATTATAGTTGCCAATCGTTTTGACTGAATAGCCATTTCTTTATTGGCTTCAACTTTCTCTTTTAATTTCCCTTTTAGTTGATCGGTATTTACAATTAAATTTTCTACGCTTCCAAACTGTTTCACTAATTGGATCGCCGTTTTTTCTCCCACACCTGGAATGCCGGGAATATTATCTACAGCATCGCCCATCAATCCTAAAATATCTTTTACTTGCTCTACTCGTTCTATCTCCCAACGCTTACAAATTTCTGCAACACCTAGCACTTCTGCAGCGCCGCCTGCTCTTGCAGGTTTGTAAATAAATGTATGCTCATCGACTAGCTGCCCAAAATCTTTATCGGGCGTCATCATATAGGTGTCAAAGCCTTCTTGCTCTGCTTTTATTGCTAACGTCCCTATAATATCGTCTGCTTCAAAACCTTCTTTTGTAAGCAATGGTATATTAAAACATTCGCACAATCGATAAATGTATGGAATACTCTTAGCAAGATCTTCCGGCATTTCTTGACGATGCGCTTTATACTCAGGAAACTCCTCGTGACGCGATGTTGGACCTGACGTATCAAACACTACAGCAATATGTGTCGGGTTTTCTTTCCTCAAAACTTCCAGCAACGTATTTGTAAATCCGAAAATTGCCGAAGTGTTCTGCCCTTTTGAATTGATGCGATGATTATTACTGAAACCGAAGTAAGCTCTGTAAATTAAAGCCATACCATCAAGTAGAAAAAGTTTCTTTTTTGCCATTCTATTATTCTTAAAAGTCAAAGTTAAAAAATTGTGTGTTGTTGCCACTTCCTCCAATCATCATTTATTGATGAAAGCTTTTAATCGAGTAGCTACTTTTTCACTTCGTCTCTTTTTAACGCCGCTTTCAATTTATCTACTACTACCACTACTGCCGGACAAATAGTTAAATTTCTATTGGTGATATATAAGATCGAGTGAATTTTTTCCTGATCGGTATGTGGATACGTTTTACACGAATGTGGACGCTCGGAATATATTGAGCAGCACTTATCTTCTTGCAAAAATGGACAAGGAACTGAATTGAAAACATAATCGTTGTCCTCATCAATCACCACATATTTTTCAGTAAACGCTCCGGGTTTTAATTTAAAATGTTTTGATAATCTGTCAATATCTCGCTCTTTTAATAACGGACTTGTAGTTGTACAACAATTGGCACACTGAAGGCAATCAATCTTCTCAAATGCTTCTTGATGAAATTGATTTGTCATCTTATCCAATTCTTTCGCCGGAACTTTCTTCAGCTTTTCGAGAAACAATCTATTCTCCTTTTTTAGAAAACTCGCCTTTTCAATTAATTTTTTATACTCTTCAATCATGCTTCAAAGATACCGATTTAGCTCGCTAAATACCGCTCATTGCGAAATAAATCCATAAAATTTTCCCATAAAAAAGGCGGAACAATTGCTCATTCCGCCCTTTAAAGTTTTAGTTTCTAATTATTGCTTAATTGCTTTCATTGTTACAACCGACTTATCAGTATAACAAGAAATAAAATAAACACCACTCATCCATTCTGATGAATTAATTTCTACTGTTTTATTTTCAACATTCATCAAAGTGTAAATTACACGACCTTGAATATCCACTACTCTAATACCATTAATCAGTTTTGTCGAATTAATAATTGTTAACTTTTCAGTAAACGGATTTTTAGAAAGTTGAATTGGAAAATTGTATTGCTGTGTTATACCATTAAAAATTACTGTATGACATTCCGAAGTATCGGTACAACCATTCACCGAAATAACAGCTGCAAATGTTCCATTCACTTGCGAGTAAAACGATTGTCCAGTTTCTCCGGGAACAACGGTATGATTCAAACACTCGACCCATTCATACGTTCCTCCGCTTTGATTTGCAGTTAACACTCCACCAGATTCAGCTACTGTTGTATCTATTCCTGTTAGCTCTAAATTCACAATACTATCGCAAACAGATGTAATAGGAAAACGTAAAAGATAAGTTCCGGGAGCAGTGAAGTTTTGTCCAGCGTAAGAATATGTTGTACCTGGACAAATTACATCTGCAACAGTTGAAAAATTATTGATGCCTGCAACAAAATTAGAAGTTGAACCTGTTAGCGAAAATAAATTCATCGTTCCATCGATATGACCCGACACATCTGTTAGAGTAGTAATGGCAGTATTATTACTATCAGCTATTCCTTGATTGCAGTCGAAATAAAGTTTTAGTGCTATGTCGGATGGATTTACTGATTCATGGTAAATACAATCAACTTCGTTTGGATTTAAAACACGACTCCATAAAGCTACTTCATCTATTTTTCCTGTCAATAAAAACGATGCACCATTGTAATACATATTCCCGATATAAAAATCTTCTCCGGCATTCGTGATTGTTCCATTTGCCGGAATGCTATTTACAATTGTTCCGTTTCGATACAATGTTAATTCACTTCCCGAAAAAGTAAATGTATAATGTACCCAAACATTCACCGGCATTGCAGTATCGACTATGTCGAAATTAATTCCGGCAGAATTCCTAAAACGTGCTTCGAGTCTGTTTACTCCGAACTCCACCAAATAAAAATCAGCGTCGGTGTTGTTACGAATTCCTGCAAAGCCATCGTAATTAGGAAAGACAGGTGTTGTATTTGTAGGATACACCCAACATGACATAGATATTGCACTAGAATTAGCAATTAGTGCAGAGCCTCCGCCAACAATTACCTCGTCGTCTATTCCATCAAAGTCAAGTGCATTTTGATGCTGTGCCGAAACACGCTGAACACCGATCAGAGTGGAAAGAAAAAATAATGTAGTAAGTAGTTTTGTTTTCATAGTAGTTTTTTAGCGATTCTAAAAATAGTATAATTTCTAATAGGTTCAACTATTTAATAAATCAAAATTAGACTTGCCATTATTTAGAACCATCCTCCGCTTATTGTGTTTTTTAAAACAGAAACAAACGAGGCATTACCTCTGCTTTTAGCTTAATTTTAATTCTTTTTCGAAGGCAACCTGATTATTTACCCTCCTTCGTTTTTATTACAAAACATTTATTAAGTTTAAACTAAATTAACCGACTATGAAAAAACTTCTACTTATCATTTTACTTGTTTCGTCGAACACTTTTTCAAGAGCGCAAAGCTATCACCCGCTCTTAGATTCAATCAATCGCTGGGCTGTTGCGGCAAATTTTTTACCTGTACGGAATTCCAACGCCACTACTATTTGTAACTACCCCTTTAACTCTTTTAATCCGGAAGATTTTTATACCGATGGCGACACCACAATCAATGCCGTTGTTTACAAAAAAATAATTGCCGACGATCAATTTGGAATATGCTTGGCGGGTTATGTTAGAGAAGACACTTCAACTCAACGGGTTTACTTTTTAAGCACCACCTCAGCAACTGAAGAACTGTTGTACGATTTCTCAATACAAAACGGCGACTCACTCCAACTTAGTTTTTATGCTTCAGGAAGTTTTTATACTACCGGAAACCTTACAGTAGATTCTATTAGAACAGTAACGCTAATTGCCGGCCAGCGAAAAATTATCTATTTGACAAACCATCGTTACCCTTGGTTCCAATTAGAATGGATTGAAGGTGTAGGAAGTCCGGAACATCCGTTTTATACTTATAGCGACAACCAAGGTGGTGGACTTATGTATAACTATTGCGGAGGTTTTGGCCCCGGCGGTGGAAACCAATATTTCTATGGCTCTTTTCTTACTTGCTTTTCTCACGACTCCTTGCAATATTTTGATAGTTGTGCTTTTTCAGTTGCATCCGGCAATTCTTGCTTCTTCGTTGCAGACTCTTGTCACTATGGAAATACGTGCGGCAACATCGACGATAAAAGCATTATCAAAAAATTAGCTCTTTTTCCAAATCCAACACAACAAGAACTTTTTGCAGAAGTTGTCGTAGAACAATCTGCTGTTTATTTATTCAGAATCTTTGACTCAAACAGTAAAATGGTGTTGTCAGAAAAAGCAGAACCACTTTTAATTGGAACCAACAAAATAAAATTGAATGTTACCGGACTAAAGCCGGGCTTTTACTTTTTAGAATGTGCTTCCAAAACGGGATCCGTATTCAGAAAACTATTAATACAATAACTCTCTAATCAGTCTAACTTAAAAAAAAACAAATGATCAATTGGGTATCAGTTATCGCTGCGGCATTCGTGCCGTTAATCGTCGGATTTATTTGGTATAACCCAAAAGTAATGGGCACCAAATGGATGGAACTCTCAGGTGTTACTCCTGAATCGGCTAAAGAATCGAATATGGTAAAAGTATTCGGAATCTCTTTGCTTTGTAGTTTCATTCTTGCTTTCATTATTCCAACGTTTACCATTCATCAAATGGGATTTCAATCGATGATGATGGGAGCTCCGGATCTTCAAAATGCATCGTCCGATACCTCTATCTGGTACAATGGACTTATGACGAAATACGCTGACAACTACCGTACTTTTAAGCATGGCGCTCTGCACGGTACACTTGTAGGCCTCTTTTTAGTGATGCCTGTTTTGGTAACGAATTCACTTTTCGAAAGAAAAAGCATGAAACTGGCTTTTATTAATGTAGCCTACTGGACAATCTCGATCGCTTTAATGGGCGGAATTGTTTGCCAGAAGTGGTAATTAAAAGATAATTTCTGAAAAGGGTGAGACTTATGTTTCACCCTTTTTTGTTTTTTCAACACTCGTAATAATCTCCCTTTAAACTTTTATCTTCGCTCCCCTTGTATATTTCCTTACAAGAAGCCCACAATGACAAAAGCAAAAGCACTTTCTATTTTCTTTTTATTTTCAATTCTTAGTTCGACTACCACTTTCGGACAAGTTTCTCTTCCGGAAAGAAATCCGGTGAAGCTGACTTTTCGCGGTGGCGCTATGTCGAACAATGGAGATCTTGCCGCACAACTTACCAGAAAAGGAAGTGGTGATTACGGACGAGTTGTTGATCTTAACTATGCCGCTATAGGACAAGTAGAATTGGGGATCGACGTACTACGTTTTCGTGGCTCCGGACTTAGTGTTCAATTTTCTGGAATGTACGCACATCCTGAATTTATTGCGACCGATGAATTTGGAAAATCGACACGTGTTGGACTTACACAATTGGAAATTGCGAGAGCGAATATTTCATTTACTTTCAACGGTACCGACCCGTATACAATGTTTGAATTACCTTATCATAGTAATAAAGAAGCAGTACTTGGTATTACCGGAATGATAGTACGTACAGAAAAAACACAACTCACGTCTTATGCTACCGACTCGTTAGGAATAGAAAGCATCGCCGGCGAATATTCGCAGGCTATTGGAATTAATTTTGGATGGAACTGGAGACTTGGACAGTCTGGCTGGGTAATAGGTATTGACGGCGCATTTACGTGGGCCGCAAATAAAAGTCGCTTGGCAAATGTTCAAACAAAAGAATCGTCGCCTTATATTTC
>JAYTOX010000095.1:0-39961 GCA_043747595.1 Bacteroidota bacterium
CCGATGCACGAATTCACAAGGATGCTGTTTGGTGTTTTGGCGAAAGTAAAATGAAACACGTTTTTCTACCTATTCATCTACTTTGCGAAATATCAGTTAAACGATTGCCCTTCAATTGCACGGGCCACTTGCTCCATTAACCACATAGGCGTAGAAGTTGCTCCGCAAACACCAACACTTTCTACATTTTTGAACCAAGAGATTTCAAGTTCTTCGTCGCTGGAAATAAAATAGGTAGTTGGATTAACGGCTTTACAAACTTCGTAAAGTGCTTTGCCATTGCTGCTTTTTTTGCCGCTTACAAAAACGATGACATCAAAATCGGCTGAGAATTTCTTTAGCTGTGGTTCGCGATTAGATACTTGTCGGCAAATGGTATCGTTAGAAACCATATATTCTTGTGCAATTTCGCTTTGAACGGCTTTCTCCGAACGTTCTTCGATGAGTGTTTTCATCTTCAAAAAACCGGTACTCGATTTGGTGGTTTGGGAGAATAAATTAATCTGTTTAGAGTAATCAATTAAATCTAAATCTTCTTCCGATCGAACAATAATTGCATTCCCTCCGGTTTGACCAACCAAACCATTTACTTCGGCGTGACCAATTTCTCCATAGATCACAATTTGACCTTCGTTGGCTGTGACTTTTTCGTAACTTGTACGAACACGGTTCTGAAGTTTTAAAACTACAGGGCAGGAAGCATCAATCAGTTCAATGTTATTTTCTAAAGCAATTTGATACGTTTCCGGTGGTTCTCCATGAGCACGGATCAACACTTTGCAGTCGTGTAAGTTTCTTAAATCGTCGTGTTCAATCACTTTTAGCCCTTTGGCTTTTAGGCGATCTACTTCCATATTATTGTGAACAATATCGCCCAAACAATACAGTTCGCCTGATTCTTCTAATTCTTCTTCTGCTTTTTGTATTGCATAAACAACACCGAAGCAGAACCCTGAAAATTGATCGATTGTAACTTTCATTTCTAAGACAAAAGTACTAAAAAACCATTCTGAATAGACATAAATATCATCCTACTAATTCATGAATAAGTTTCATTGCAAAATCTAATTGTTCTTCTTCCGTAATAGTTGAATTATCGAGAACAATGGCATCATCGGCCTTTCGGAGTGGACTTTCGGCACGATGAGTATCGGTATAGTCACGTTCTTCTATGTTTCTAATTACTTCGTCCATCGTTACCATAAAACCTTTTTGAGAAAATTCATCGAAGCGTCTTTTGGCTCTTGTTTCATTTTTTGCAGTCATAAAAATTTTCAATTCAGCATGAGGAAAAACTTGAGTACCAATATCACGACCATCCATTACGATACCTTTTATTTTACCATAGCTTTGCTGAAGAGCCACCATTCTATGTCTGATAGCGGGAATAGCACTTACCGGACTCACCCAATCGGAAACCTTTAGATCACGAATTTTTTTCTCAACATTTAATTCATTCAGATACACTTCCGATGACCCTGTTTCCGGGTTAAGATGGAAAGAAATGTGAATATGATCGAGCATTTTCTCCAACTGATCTTCCGTCATAGAAGCTAGGTCATCAAGCGACAAACCATGTTGTTGTACAAAAAGTGTCACAGCACGGTACATAGCTCCAGAATCGATGTAGCGATAGCCCATTTTCTTGGCAATAGCCTTAGCCATGGTACTTTTACCGCAAGAAGAAAAGCCATCAATTGCAATAATTATTTTCCCTGTTTTAGGACCTGGGGAAAGATTCATAGTTCCGGGTTTCTTTATCGAAATGATCACATTGCAAAGAAATGAAAAAAAGGCGAAAAATCAAATAAGTGAGTGGTGATTGGTGAGTAGTAAGTGGGGTCAAAAATGGGTAAAGGGTCATTTTTTTTACTTACTAATCACTACTTACTACTCACTTAATTCACTTAATAAATTCTGCAAGATTAGTAGAGATGGAGAAATGATCGGCACCGCCGGCTAGATGGTAGTTGCCGCGACCATAACTGATAATGAATTTACTAATTTTCATACTTACTCCGAAAGAAAATCCCGATAATCCAGGACGGGTACTTACTTGCAATTCTTTTCGTCGTTGAAAATTATATCCGGCATTCACATGAAAATTTTTCGAGAGTAAAATTTCTCCGGCAAAAATAAAATGTCGAGATAATTTATTAAAAAAATCGATCGATTTAATTTGCGCAATACCTGTAACCGGATCCACATCGCCTAGGTTGTAAGAATCTACATAGGTCAAATCAAAACTTTCCATGTGGCGATAAGTAATATTGAATCGTAAAGGTGTATGTGATAATTTTTTTGAGAAAGCAATGAGGGCTTCAGCAGGCAGTGGTTCACTATTTCCTGGAAGATAATTTTTTAACTGGTGACCAACATTTTTTACTTGAATAGTAGCTGTAATATTTTTTACTGTATCGGAATAAGTTGCAGAGAGATCGGCTGCAAGACCAAATGAATTATAAATATAATAATCACTATAAAGAACTTTTAATTGTGCGCCATAACTGAAATACTGATTGAGCTCCCGACCGACGGCCATGTTCAATGAATAATCGGCTGCCCGAAATGTCCCTATAATATTTCCAAATTCATCCGTTTCTAAAAACTGACCATAAGCTGCATAGTTCATAGAGGCTAAGAAAGTTCCAACTTTATCGACATTAAAAGCATAGCCAACATTTCCAAATTTAATTCCATCGACATAATTGACACCGCTGAAACTAAGTGACTTGTTCATTGTTTTATTGAGGAGAGAGGCTGACTGCATTCCACAATTGACATCATTATCTTTAACAGAAATATAAGTACCACCTAAAGCAGCCACACGAGCAGAAGCCGGAATGTTTAGAAACTGATAAACACTATTACCTCCTATTTGAGAAAAAACAGTCTGAGAAAATAATATTATAAGAAAAGTTGCTGTGGTCTTAAGTAGCTTCATTGTATTGCAAAGAAAGGAATAAATGTCGAAACGCAAGATGTTAACTTATATTTTACTCGCCAAAATAATACGTTGGGATGTATACATATTAACATATTAGTACAAATTAATCTTCAAAATAACTTAATCCGATAAAAACCGAATTCGCTTCAAGTTGTTGGCTCACTAAATGATCCAACCCCCTGCTCTTCTAACAGAAATTTATTAGCTATCTTTGCGCACGAAAAAAATTGACTATCCTATGCAGGAAGAAATAGAGCTACTTGAAATATTTGGAGCTCGAGTACATAATTTAAAAAACATTGATCTTACTTTTCCCCGAAACAAACTAATTGTTATAACCGGTTTGAGTGGCAGTGGTAAGTCGTCATTGGCATTCGATACAATTTATGCAGAAGGACAAAGAAGATATTTAGAAAGTTTTTCAGCATACGCCCGCCAATTTTTAGGCAATATGGAGCGTCCCGATGTTGATAAAATAAACGGATTAAGTCCTGTTATTTCTATCGAACAAAAAACTACAAATTTAAATCCTCGATCAACGGTAGGGACTATTACAGAGATTTATGATTTCATGCGTTTGCTTTTTGCAAGAGCATCAGAAGCTGTTTCCTATGTAACCGGCGAAAAAATGATTAAGCTAAGTGATGAACAAATCATTCAGTTAATCGTTGAAAAATTTGATTCAAAAAAAATTACATTATTGGCACCACTCGTTCGCGCGAGAAAAGGTCATTACCGCGAGTTGTTTGAACAGTTATCACAGCAAGGTTATTTGCGAGTGAGGACCGACGGAAAAATAGTTGAATTAAAAAAAGGACTTCAACTTGATCGTTACAAAACCCATGATATTGAGTTAGTGATTGACCGTTTAGAAATTAATTCGACGATTATTAACAGGCTCAATGAATCGATGACTTTAGCTATGAAATTGGGCAAGGGTACGGTTTTGATTCTAGAAAACGAAAAGGAAAAAGAAAATTATTTTTCACGGCACTTGATGTGTCCAACTAGTGGAGTATCGTACGACGAGCCACAACCAAATACTTTTTCATTCAACTCGCCATACGGAGCATGTAAGCGATGCAATGGCTTAGGCACGATTTCAGAAATAGATATAAAAAGTATTATTCCCGATTTTTCAAAATCAATAAAAGACGGTGGCATTATTCCTTTGGGTTCACAAAAAGACACCTGGATCTTTAAGCAATTAATTGCATTGGGAAGGAAATATAAATTTAATCTGACCATGCCAATAGAAGAGATTCCGGAAGAATCGCTCAATGTTATTTTGTACGGATCGGATGATATGTTGAATCTTGCCAATGAAAATTCGGGCGGCGCATACCATCAACCAGCCACTTATGAGGGCATAGTAAATTTTATTGTGAATCAAGATAACGAGCAAGCCTCACCGTCGATGCGTAGATGGATACAAGGATTTATGCAACATGTAGATTGTCCGGAGTGTAGCGGGAATAGATTGAAGAAAGAAGCATTATATTTTAAGATCAACGATAAAAACATTTCGGAACTGGCAAGTACCGACATACATCTGCTAGGAAAATGGTTTGAAGGATTAGACAGTAAATTGAATGCAAAGCAAAAAAAAATTGCGACAGAAGTAATTAAAGAAATAAAGAAGCGGATAAAATTTTTGCTCGATGTAGGTTTAGATTATTTAACGTTGAATAGAAGTTCAAAGACACTGAGTGGAGGAGAATCGCAGCGTATTCGATTAGCAACACAAATTGGATCGCAGCTAGTGGGAGTTTTGTATATTTTAGATGAGCCGAGTATCGGCTTACATCAACGCGACAATGTGCGTTTAATAAAATCGTTACAAGATTTGAGAGATACCGGCAATACGGTGATTGTAGTAGAGCACGACAAAGAAACCATACTTGCAGCCGATCATATTATAGATTTAGGTCCTGGCGCCGGCGTACATGGTGGAGCCATTGTAGCGCAAGGAACGCCAGAAGAAATTATGCAGCAGCATAGTTTAACGACAGATTATTTAAGCGGAAGAAAAGAAATTAGTACGCCGGAAATTTTTCGGAAAGGAAACGGAAAGAGCATAGAATTAAAAGGAGCGAAAGGGCATAATTTAAAAAACGTAAACGTAAAAATTCCATTAGGAAAACTGATATGTGTTACGGGAGTTTCAGGAAGTGGAAAATCATCGTTGATAAACGAGACATTGTATCCGATCATGAACCAACATTTTTACAATTCCGTTCAGAAGCCACTGTCATATCAAGCCATTAAAGGCTTGCAGCATATCGACAAAGTAATTGAAATAGATCAATCGCCAATTGGTAGAACACCGCGATCTAATCCGGCAACATATACAGGGGTATTCACCGATATCCGAAATTTATTTTCACAGCTACCAGAAGCAGCAATAAGAGGTTACCAGCCGGGAAGGTTTTCATTCAATGTAAAAGGTGGGAGGTGTGAAACATGTCAAGGTGGAGGAATGCGTGTAATAGAAATGAATTTTTTACCCGATGTATATGTTGAATGTGAGACATGCAGAGGGAAAAGGTATAACAGAGAAACGCTAGAGATTCGATATAAAGGAAAATCGATTAGCGACATTTTGAATATGAGTATTGAAGAGGCCGTTTTGTTTTTTGTGAATATGCCTCATATCCTACATAAAATTCAGACATTAGCAGAAGTGGGCTTAGGATATATAACACTCGGACAACAGAGTACTACACTGAGTGGTGGAGAGGCGCAACGAGTAAAACTAGCGAGTGAACTTTCAAAACGCGACACTGGAAATACTTTTTATATACTCGACGAACCAACAACAGGCTTGCATTTTGAGGATGTGCGGATATTGCTAGATGTATTGAATCGATTGGTAGATAAAGGAAATAGCGTAGTCGTGATAGAGCACAATATGGATATGATAAAGGCAGCAGATCATATAATTGATATGGGTCCGGAAGGTGGATTTAGAGGCGGAGCAATTGTTTGCGAAGGAACGCCAAGAGAAATAATTTCAAACAAAGAAAGCATTACAGCCGAATTTCTCAAAAAGGAGATAAAACCGGAAAAGAAGAAAAGCAACCTTACAAAAAAGGCGACGTTAAACTGAGCTTAAATTAGTACAAGATTATAGATATTATGAACGACATGAATTACGACGAGTTAAAAATAAGAAGAGCATTTTCAGATAAAGACTGGCAAGAAATTAAAGCACATGATACATGGCAGATTTTTAAGATAATGTCGGAGTTTGTTGATGGGTTTGAAAAACTCAGCAAGATTGGGCCATGTGTTTCTATTTTTGGATCGGCGAGAACAAAACCAGATTCTAAACATTACTTGTTGGCAGAGGAGATTGCATTTAAATTGACCAAAGAAGGATATGGAATTATAACAGGAGGTGGCCCCGGAATTATGGAAGCTGCCAACAAAGGCGCGAAAACGGCCGGTGGTAAATCGGTTGGATTGAACATTGAATTACCATTTGAGCAGAGTTCAAATCCATACATCGATCCCGACAAGTTAATTACATTCGATTACTTTTTTGTGCGGAAGTTGATGTTTATTAAATATGCACAAGGGTTTGTTGTATGTCCGGGAGGTTTTGGAACAATGGACGAATTATTTGAAGCGTTGACGTTGATTCAGACAAAAAAGATAGGAAAGTTTCCGATTGTATTGGCGGGAAAAGAGTATTGGTCAGGACTTTTCGACTGGATTAAGAACACTTTGGTGGAAGAAAAGATGATCGATGAAAAAGACTTAGACCTCATGTTCCTCGCTGATGATGCGGATCACGCGGTGAAGCACATCAATGATTTTTACAGTCGCTATTTATTGAAACCTAACTTTTAATAAACGTATGGTTATCAACATTTGAGAACTGATAACTACCAACGTATTTGTTCCGCACACAAACACAATTGGTGTAATTTAATGCCTTATTGATGTTTGTGTATTTATGATTAAAATCGTACTCCTACTCTGTTCGGCAATCTCTATTTTTCTTGCTTCGCTGTTCATTACAGTCGACAACTCTATTTTCGTAGAGCAATCTGTTCCAACAACAGTAATGCCCGGAAGTGAATTTACTATCAGTTTGGTAATTCATAAAGGAAAGCAGACAGGCTTTGCCAGACTTCAACATTTTTTGCCAAAAGGATTTACAGCAGAACCATTAGAAACTGCTAAAGCACAATTTATAAATGATGAGGAGAGTGCTAAATTTATTTGGATAGCCTTACCGGCAGAAGAAGTATTTACAGTAAGTTACAAAGTAAAAGTTGACAGTACATTGCAAGGCCGACAGGTAATTAACGGTCTATTTTATTACATTCAAGACGAAAAAACACAAAAATTATCGTTAGTTCCAATTGAGATTAACATTGGAGAGCCGATAGATGCAGACCTAAATAAACCTGAGGTAGAGCGAAAGCTGATAAGTATAGATCCGAATAAAGGTGAGTTTAGAGTTGAATTAAAATTTCATACAAAGCAAGAAAAAACAGCTGCGAAATTTACAGATGAAATCCCTAATGGATTTAAAGCAGAAGCGATTGAAAATTACGGTGCAGCGTTTAGCTTTCACGATCAAAAAGCTGAATTTAACTGGACAACCTTTCCAACAGAAGATACGTTTACCATAGCATATCGTGTTTATTCAACAAAAGAATCGGGAACACCGAAGATTGATGGCATGTTGGTGTACGGAGACAATTTGAATTTGACAGACGACGGATTGCCAAAAGTAAAAGATGACAATAGCACACCCGATTCCATTATGGAAGAATTGGTAAAAAGTGAAAATGAAGAGCGCGCACTTACTGGAACAACAAAAGAAAATTTAGATAATAATTCTACAGTGGCATCAGAATCATCAACACTAAGTTTATCGGCTCCTCAAATAGGAATTTATTATAAAGTTCAAATTTGTGCAACAAGAACAAGTCCATCGAGAGA
The DNA here is from genome assembly GCA_043747595.1 of Bacteroidota bacterium. Taxonomy (GTDB): domain Bacteria; phylum Bacteroidota; class Bacteroidia; order AKYH767-A; family 2013-40CM-41-45; genus JADKIH01. The sequence goes on from JAYTOX010000095.1 coordinate 7,907, forward strand.
AAGTATATTCTTCGAAAAAAAGTATAAAGTAACCGATAAAGTTCAACTCACAGAACATGAAGGTTGGAAAAAATATATTATAGGAAATTGCAGTTCAATAGAGCAAGCGAAAGCATTGAAAAAGCTTACACGATTGAAAGTTGGAGATGCATTTGTAGTGGCATATAACAATGGAGAACGTGTTCCAGTTTCCTCCACTTTGAATACCAATAAACAGAATCAATAAAAGAATTAGAGAAATGAATTTTAAAAAATCGCAGAACATCTTTTCATTAATTGTAGTACTTCTTTGTACGACCGTTGTATTTGGGCAAGAAGAAAAAGGGACAATGAAACTTCCGGTGATTACTTTATCGCAAGGAGTTTTAAATTTTAACGGCGATATAGGATACAATCGGCTGAATGAACCATTGACCGCACATTCCGGATTTGAATTAGGAATTCAAAATCATACGGACAGTCGAGTGACTTTTGGCTTGTTTATTTTGGCCGGACAGATTACCGGCGAAGTGAGTTCCATCAACAGAAATCAAAATTTCAGAACAAGTATTTTTAGTGAGTCGTTGAGAGCGAGATACGAGTGGATAAGTCATACTAGAGCCGATCAAATTTTGATACCCTATGTAACCGCAGGAATAGAGTTTTTAACTTTTAACACAAAAGCCGACCTACTGGATGCTAATGGTAAATCGTATTTTTATTGGACAGATGGAACAGTTAGGAATGAGGCACAAACAGAAATAAATGGATCGGCGGCGCAAACACATCGTGATTATGTATATGAAACAAATGTAAGAGATGCGAATTTAGATGGCAATGGCAAATATAGTCAGACATCCATTGCTATTCCGATTGGGTTAGGAGTTAGATTTAAATTATCGCCAAAAACATCATTGGACTTTAGTTCAATTTTTCATATGACTTCAACTGATTATATTGATGGGGTCACTTCAAAAGGCAAAGGAGAAAGAGCTGGCAATGATAAGAACGATAATTATTTTTTCACTTCAGTTGGGTTCAAAATTGATTTGGGTACACCGAGAATACGAACGACGAAGAAAGATAAATACAGGCCCGATGTAACAGGAGTTAATTTTACAGAACTTGCAAACGATGATGCAGATGGCGATGGAATAGCAGATGTAAAAGATGATTCGAGTGCTACACCGAGTGCAAATAAGGTAGATGAAAAAGGGAAACCAATAGATACCGATGATGACGGAATTCCTGATTATAGAGATAAAGAATTGAACAGCCAATCCTATGCAGTAGTAAATGAAGATGGAGAAACGATTACCGAAGAAATGGTAGAAGCGCAATTCAGGAAAGATTCGTTGGCCGCCTTACCGGCAGTGATTGAATATTTGAGAGCATACGATAAGTTGGCAGAGCGAAAACCTGATGTGGAGCAGCGGTGGACAAGTCAGAAGGCAGCAGAGAATCCGAGAGAACACACCGTAATTCCGGCAGTATACCAAAGACTAGATGCCGACAGTAATGGATATATAACACCGAAAGAAATAAGCATAGCGATTGATGAATACATGTCGAAAAAATCGCCATACAGTGTACAACAGTTCTTTGATTTGATCGACTTTTTCTTTGTACAGAAGTAAGCAATAAGTTATTTAATTAAAAAAACCGTCTCGTACTGAGGCGGTTTTTTTTTGTGAAATAAATATTAGAATTGATGATGCTTTTCGGATTAACAGAGTGAAGAAAGACCTATTTAAATTCACGGCAGGCGATTTTTACTACACTCCCACTCTGCTTGTTTTATGTTTTTGATCTAAAAAATAGTTGGAATGAAGAAAAAATAAAGCGTAAGAAATATCTGTTTCTTGTCAACTACAGATTGATAAAATGTAAGATTTGAAAAGTTATTAGAAGAACGGAAATAAGTAACTGAAGTAAAATAATGAACTTAAAACACGAAACACAAATTTTACTTGAGATGAAAGATAGGAAATTCCAAATTTTGGTAGTTGAGGACGATGAACTCGACCGATTGATAATTAAAAAAGCATTAAAAAGTGCAAGCATTGAACATGACTTGTATTTTGCGGAAGACCATGAAAGTGGGAAAGCCGCAACAGTTAATAAAGAGTATGATTGTATTTTTCTAGATTATAACTTACCCGGAGGAACAGGGCTAGAATTGTTAAAAGCCATTCGAGCAGCAAAAAATCAATCGCCGATTATTATTGTTACCAGTCAGGGCGATGAAAAGATTGCCGTAGAAGCCATGAAAAATGGAGCGAACGATTATATACCGAAAAACCTATTAACAGGAGAAGGGATAGCACAGAGTGTTCGGTATATGGTAAATATAACAGAGCAGAAGAAATTTCAGGCCGAATTAGAATTAAAATTAATAGCTACACAGCATCAGCTGAACGCTGTAATCTCAAATGCACCAATTATATTGTTTGCACTAAATTTGAGAGGAGAAATAATTTTATTTGAAGGAAAAGGCTTGAACGATTTAACTATTGAGAAGGAAACATTTATTAATAAATCGCTGCACGACTACAGCAATGAGATACCGATCGACATACAAAATTTCCAGAAAGCGTTAGAAGGTGAATCAGTTTCTGTCGTAGTAGAATGGAAAAATAAATTCTTTGAAATTAATTACAAAGCAGTAAAAGACTTATCGGGCATCACTACAGGAGTTGTGGGAGTTGCTTCAGATGTTACAGCACATAAGAAAGTGCAAGAAGAATTAGAAAAGGCAAAACAAATTGCAGAGGAGACATCACGAATCAAAGAAAATTTCCTTGCAAATATGAGTCATGAGATTAGGACACCTATGAATGGAATTATTGGACTAACAAGAATATTGATTAATAGTCCGCTGAACGAAGAGCAAGCCGGTTATTTAAGTTCTATTAAAATGTGTTCCGATAGTTTAATGGTAATCATAGACGACATTCTCGATTTCTCAAAAATAGAAGCCGGGAAAATGACTTTTGAAAAAGCGCCATTTAGCATAAAAGATACCATTAAACATAGTATTGCTTTGTTCCAAGTGAAGGCTGATGAAAAGCAGGTGCAGTTGGTTTCAGAAATCCCTCAAACATTAGCAACAACCTTTTCAGGAGACCCTACCCGACTTCAACAAATTTTGAATAATTTGATAAGCAATGCCATTAAGTTTACAGAACAAGGCGAAGTTCGCATAATTGTAAAATGGAGTGACATAGGTAAGCAGAAAGCACGAGTAACGTTTGAAGTGAAAGATTCCGGTATCGGAATAAGTGAAAAGAGCATCGGTAACATCTTCGAAAGCTTTACCCAGGCAAGCAGTGATACGACTAGAAAATTTGGAGGTACAGGCTTAGGTTTAACTATAGTAAAACGACTGATAGAGCTACAAGGAGGAAAAATTGTAGTGAAGAGTCAATTAGGCAAAGGAACTAGTTTTATTTTCCACTTAGATTATGAAATCGTTGAAGCAGGAAAAGTTCAAAACATAGCATTGAAAGAATTAGACCAAAGCATTTCGCATCTGAAAATTTTGGTAGCAGAAGACAATAAAATTAATCAGTTGGTAGTAAGAAAAGTATTCGCCGACTGGAAACTTATGGTCGATTTTGCAGATAATGGGAAAGAGGCGGTAGAAAAAGCAACAGAAACTTGTTATGACCTCATTTTGATGGATATTCAAATGCCAATTATGGATGGATTAACAGCATCAAAAATGATACGGACTACGCTTTCAGAACCAAATTGCAATGTGCCAATAATGGCAATGACAGCTCATGCAACAGCATCAGAAAAGAAAAAATGCCATGATCATGGGATGAACGACCATATTAACAAACCATTTGAATTATTAGAGTTAAAGAAAAAGATAATATCACTAACCCTAACGAACGATTCTTCGTTAAAGGAGAGCATAAGTACTCCAATATCAGAAAAATCGCTCCCTGTGAAAATAAATAAACCATCGGTTTCCGGTCAAAGAATAAGTTCGGAATCGATCGATACATTTTTAAATGCTCCTAAAATAAATCTTACATATCTGAAGCACATTGCAGATGGCAATGAAACATTTGTAGTAGAAATGATAGAAATGTTTCTAAATAAAACGCCGGATGCGATTCGAGAAATGAATGAACATTATTCAGCTAAGAAATGGGACGACTTCAGGTCGATTGCACACCGAATAAAGCCATCATTTGGTTATATGGGAATGCCGGAGATTCAACAATCGCTCTCACAACTTGAACAATTATCAGAGAAAGAATTACAAGAAGTTTCAGTTGAAAAAATCTTAATGGAAATTGTAACTCGGACCGGACAAGCCTATGCTCAGCTTCGATCAGAATTGACGACGATGAAATAATTGTATTGGCCAAGAATCGAGTTAACAGAAGATACTTATTCTGAAAACAAGATGAATATTTAGATAATAAAATTAGCGTCAATACTAAAAAAGTTCCTCATGAATAGCAGTAAAAGGTTATCTTGCGGAGAATTATAATTCGGAAAAATATTAAATGAAAGCCCTTGTTTGTGAAGACGACGAAATGGTCCTTAAAATGGTTGAATTCAAACTTCAAAAAGAAGGGTATGAAGTAATTTTAGCTACCGATGGAAAGCAAGCAATTGAAAAAATTGATGAGCACAAACCGGATATAATAATTACAGATATTATGATGCCTTACTTAACAGGGTTGGAAATTGTTCACCTTGTTAGAAAAGAAATGAAACTGAAAACGCCAATTATTATTGTATCATCGATTGGCTTAGAGAAAACAGTTTTAGAAGCATTTCAATTAGGAGCTGATGATTTTATTACCAAGCCATTTAGTCCCAACGAACTGTCAGTAAGAGTAAAAAAATTACTGATGAGAGTTGCTTAAAATAATTAAGGCCATTAAAAGACATTACTTTTTAATGGTCTCATTTTTGAGAAGAGGTCAAGCTCCCAACAAAAATTTTCAGCCAAGAATATGTACATTAGAATTAAATATTTATCCTTTTTCATTTTTCTTATCCTGTTACTTGCAGACAGACCTGTTATTGCACAAATAAAAGCATCCGATACACTAATCGTAATTACCGATACGACAAATATCGATGCCCTTTTTAAAAGAGCTCGAGAATATAGTTACAATGAAAACTATAATCAATCAAGGCGAATTTGTCAGAAAATTCTAGAGAAGAATCCGCAATACTTCGACGTAAGAACCTTTATAGGCCGAACATATGCATGGCAAAAAATGTATGATGCTGCGAGAACGGAGTTGAGTAGAGTATTAATTGAAAAAGAAAACGATTATGAAGCGTTGAGCGTTATGTTCGACGTAGAATTTTGGTCGGAGAATTATGAAGTGGCTAAAGATTATTTAAAAATTGCCTTAGGCTACTACCCTCTTTCCGAGGAACTGTTGCTAAAGAAAGCGAACTTACAAATAAAGTTAGAAGATAAATCGGCAGCAGCCTTAACTCTTCGACGTATTTTAGATTTGAATCCAGGAAATAAGGATGCAATTAAATTGATGAATACATTAGAAGGACGGAAGTTAAATAACAATTTCCAAGCTTATTATACCGTTGATCAATTTGATAAAGGTAAAGCACCTCAACAATTTGCCGGAGCCTCTCTTGGGAGGAACTTTAATTTTGGTTCGTTGATCATACGTGCAAATGGAGCAAATAGACGTAATACGAAAGGTCTCCAAACAGAACTAGAAAGTTACATCAATTTTACCAGTAAGATTTATGCTAACTTATCGACCGGTTTTGCTAGCGACGAAATATTTCCGAAAGAAAAATATGGTGCTGAACTCTATTTCAAATTGCCAAAAGGTTTTGAACTTTCGGGTGGACTTCGTTATCAAAAATTTGGGACAAAGCCTTCTACGTTTTACACAGCAAGTATTGGAAATTATTACAAAGATTATTGGTTTAATGTGAGAACATTTCTATCGCCTAAAACAGATTCAGTAGTAACAACAAAATCACTAAAGAATACAGGTATTACAGTTATAGCTACTATAAGAAATTATTTTGGTGATAGTAATAATTATTTAGGTTTAAAAGTTGGTCGTGGCCAATCGCCCGATGAACGAAAAAATCTTAATTTAGCACATCAGCTTTTGTCATATCAAGGAGGAATAGAGCTTCAAAAAAGCGCATTTGGGCGGTGGGTTATAAAAGCTGAACTAACCTATTCCAAAGAAGATATTCTTGATACAAAATATACACAGCGTCTTTCAACTACGGTAACAGTTAAAACCGTATTCTAATTATTCAAAAAAATGAACCGGAATAAAATAGTACTTCTTTTATTTTTCTTTTGTTTAACAGTTACAATTGTCGATGCGCAAGAAGTAAAAGAAGTTAATACAAAAAAAAGCAAGAAAGATTATGGAAAAGCTTTTTTCGAGAAAGATTCCATCCATGTAATCAGAATTTATTTTACGCAATGCAATTATTGGGACTCATTGGTACATAATAAAAAGATGTATGACTCTTTAGAAATATCAAACCATCTTCAAGCAAATGTAATTATAGACAACAAAAAAATATATAGCGTTGGAATAAGATTCAAAGGAGAATCGTCGTATGAATTTTATCCTGGAAAAAAGAAACCGTTTCGTTTAAAGTTTAATAAATATTTCAAGGATCAGGATTTTGAGGGGTTAGAAGAATTGAATTTAACGAATAACTTCAAAGACCCATCGATGATTAGAGAAAAGATTTATTTAGACATGATGAACAAAGAAGGGCTTCCGGCTCCAAGAGCGACCTTTGCAAAAGTATATATCATGGATAAATATTGGGGTTTGTATTTGGTAAACGAAAGCATCGACAAGGTTTTTCTAGAGACACGATTTAATGATTCAAGAGGAAATTTGTTTCAAGGAGAACCTCAGGCAAGTTTTGTTTATTTAGGCAATGAACCAAGTAAATATTGGAATCGGTATACCTTAAAGAACAATACCAAACAAAACGACTGGTCAGACTTAGTAAAATTTATAAAAGTAATTAACGATACTGTTTCGACGAAAGAGGATTACGTACGAAAACTTGAAACGAATTTCAATTTGGATAAATGTCTACGTGCATGGGCTATCAATAATTTATTGGGAAATATTGATGCTTACAATATGTTTTATCCTCATAATTTTTTCGTTTATCATGACAGTTTAAATTTCAAATGGCACTGGATTTCATTAGACGGTAATTATGCATTTGCAGCTTGGAATCCCGTAATGAATTTGCCTAATCTCGAGAATTTAAATTTTATGATTCCCGATTCGGTTCCAGACAAAGAGCCACGTCCACTCTTACTTCGCACCTTGGGAGACAATAAAACAATTCAAAAACGCTACGTAGCCATTATGGGAGAAATGATTCGAAAATATTTTAAGGACGATGGATTGGGAAAAACCATCGATAGTCTTTCAGCTAGAATTCGATTGTCAGTTTATGCAGATACTAATAAAATGTATTCTAATTCCGATTTTGACGCAAATATAAATTCTACTATAGGCGACCCGTTAGATCCGGGAAATTTTATTCCGGGATTAAAAGTATTTATCGTTGCAAGGAAGAAAAGCATAGAAGATCAATTAGAAAAAATAAATAAGAAACTTCAGGATTAGAGAATTGGAAATTTATAATAAAATATTTTTACAGATCGATTGGACCAACTTCAGGTATACAATGGATGATATAGGGAAAACGATTTATACTTTCCCAATACATATCCGTATTCTAATTGCGACTACCCTTCTATTTCTACTTATTGTATTTGTACTATTAGGAATAATACTGAGCAGTAGAATTTACAAAACAAAGCGATTAAATAAAAGAGTTGAACTTCAGAATATTTTTCAGCCCATTTTAAAAGAACTACTGTTTAGCGACGAGCAAGAATCTACACAATTAAAATCAGCTTTCAGAAAAGAAGACCTCATAGTTCCATTTCATCGTTTTACTTTACTTGAAGAGTTAATTCATTTACATGAAAATTTTACTGGAGAAACTGCAGAACGATTAGAGAAAATTTATGCAGCATTAGATTTTGAAAATGATTCGAGAGAAAAATTAAAAAGTAAACGCTGGTATATTATAGCGAAAGGAATGAAAGAACTTGCGATCATGAATGTCAGATCGAGTTACACTGAAATTAGCAAATTTATAAATAGCAAGAATGACATTCTCCGGATGGAAACCAGAATTGCTTTAATGAAGCTGAGCGACAAAGAGCCGATGGCATTTCTTACTAAAGAAACAGAACCACTATCTGATTGGGATTCGGCCAATATCTACAATATGCTCACCAAGATGCCGGAGCAAATTATTCCCGACTTTAGTCATTGGTTGAATTCCACCAATAAAGATGTTGTACTTTTTTGCATTCAGATGATAGGACGTTTTCGCCAGAGAGAATCTGTAGGGACCTTATTACTTTTACTGGACAAAAAAGAGGAAAGAATAAAAATTGCAGTTATTAGAGCTCTGAGAGAATTGAGTTCAGATGAAGGCGAAGATCTTTTATTAAAGCTGTTCCCTTTAGAAAATAATGTAGTTCAAAATGAAATATTGAAAACGTTGGAAGTGATTGGTAGTGAAAGATCAATTTCATTTTTAGAGAAGATAATTCAACAGCCAATTGAAGATTATCCTACGAGCATACAGGCAATAAGAACAATGCTAACGATTAATAAATCGGGCGAGGCATATATTGCTAAAATATTTGCGCAATCGGGCCCGCAACTTCAATTAGTTATTCAACACGCACGCGACAGACGACTATAAAATACGATGGGAATATTTTTTTATTATTTTACAAAATTTGCCGATCACTTTATATTGGTGTATAGCTGTTTATTATTCGGCACTTATTTTTTATTGTCGGCATTTTCAGCAATAGACATCATCAAGTACATGCGTCGAAATAGTTTTATTGATTATCGCGATATATTGGCAGCTCCTTCTGCTCCATCAATTTCGATTATTGCACCGGCCTATAATGAATCGAAAACAATTGTAGAGAATGTTCGTTCGCTGTTAAATATACATTATGTCAATTTTGAAGTAATTATTGTGAACGACGGTTCGAAAGACGATACACTAAAATTAATGATTGAGGCATATTCACTTGAACCGGTTCAGTATGCTTATGAAGAGAGAACAAGTTCCAAACCGATTAAAGTTGTCTATAAATCGACAATTCCATCATTGAACAAGTTGACTGTTGTTGATAAGGTGAATGGAGGAAAAGCAGATGCATTAAATGCCGGGATCAACATAAGTAAATATGATCTGTTTGCAGCGATAGATGTTGATTGTATATTAGAATACGAATCGCTTTTGAAGATGGTAAAACCATTTATGGAACAAACCGATGATGATCGTGTTATTGCTGTGGGTGGTGTTGTTCGGATTGCTAATAGCTGCGAAGTAAATGAAGGAAAGATTACACAAGTTAATTTACCTAAACAAATAATACCACGCATACAAGTTCTTGAGTACATCAGAGCGTTCTTATTAGGGCGTATGGCATGGAGCCGTTTGAATGGCTTGATACTTATCTCCGGCGCCTTTGGAATGTTCGACAAAAGAATCGTGATAGATTGTGGCGGTTACAATCATAACACAGTAGGCGAAGACATGGAATTGGTAATAAGGATGCGTCGGTATATGGAAGAGCGCAATATCAAATATCGAATTGTTTACCTACCCGATCCATTATGTTGGACCGAAGCTCCGGACAATTTCAAAATTTTGAGTAAGCAGCGCAATCGATGGACGCGAGGAACAGCAGAAACATTATGGATACATAAAAAATTAATATTTAATCCGAAGTATCACTTTCTTGGAATGATAAGTATGCCATTTTGGTTTTTGTTTGAATACATGGCACCAATAGTAGAAACCGTTGCTTTTTTATATTTAGTTATGATGGCTTTTTTAGGGATTCTGAACATTGAATTATTTATTACGTTGTTCTTGTTGATTTATGCCTTTGCAATTATGTATTCGACTGCCGCAATACTTTTTGAGGAGTTAAGTTTTCATCAATACAAAAAGAAACGCGACATTATTCGCTTGCTTGGAACAGCATTGATCGAACCAATTTTCATACATCCATTAACGGTGTATTATGCAATCAGAGGGAACCTTGACTTGATGACAGGAGTAAAGAACTGGGGAGAAATGAAACGAAAAGGCTTTACTCGAAAAAAAGTTTAATCTGTTTCAGTTAGATTTTTTTTAGAAATGCGTTTTGTTTGACAAGCCTGAATTAAAAATAGTTTGCATCATAGGAAAATAGAACTCCCAGAAAAATCTATTTCGGTCAGTAACATCTACAGCGTTGTACATAAGGAATTTTAACCCGGAAATTCCACTCATCTTTGCGAATCGAAATTTTGTTGGATTGTCGGCAAAGTCACCACAAAAATAATAGAAGTTGTAGTCATGTTCTCTATGAATGACAGCAGGAAAAATTTTTGGTATACCATTAGCAGTTAATATAGCCTCACCTTCAGGGCGCGTTCCTAGAACATACTTAGAAACAATCTGATTTGAATCGCTTTTGTTGACGATAATATCGATCCAATAGGGATAAATCATTACCGCGGGAACATCATATTGTTCTTGGTATTTCTTTTCAGTATAAATCTTCGGGATTGCATCATTCAGTTCTCTCCCTTTTTCTAGAACCAATACTTTTCCTTCTTGATTGATAAAGAGCATTCCTTCATTTTTAAAATTCCAAACTCCATTATGTTCCTTTTTATACGACCTGATAATCCAATTAGGTAAGTCAGGGTTATTAACAGTATCTAAGCTTGCGATATAACGAGCCATCCATCCACTCCACTCAATCTTCCACATATTCTGAAAATCGCGGCGAACATCGTTGGGAGTTGGGTAACCAATTGTATTAAATTCGGCTATTACCGGCTTTTTTTTCTCCTTCATTTTTCGCATCAGAAGCAGATCCTTCTCAGAGAGACCGCCATAAATGCTTTCAGAATTATCGTTGATATCTCTGTGCCGATACCATTCATTACCTAGTACGCCGTAAGTATCGGCAAAATAAGCTAAATCATAAATTTTAGCCAAGCTATCAACCTCAGGATCATTGAATTTTTCAAAGTCATTGACCGTATATTTTTCATCGTCTTGGGGGAAAAAACCAAAATAATCTTGATTAATATCGTAATAAGAACCGTCTGGTTTAGTGTATTTTTCATGATCTAAGATCCAGTTGATTGAACGGTGTTTGTAGCTATTTGAGTTCAAAACAGTCTTGTCTACAATCAATAAGTTCAATTTTCGCTTAGAAGAGAACTCCCAAGCAATACGCATCCATAGAGGTGTTGCAAGAAAAATAAGAATTGATGCTATTATTAAGCGGCTTTTCATTCAAATAAAAATGTAAGTTATGAGGTGTAAATGTACCTCTTTGCCGCACTTGAAACGAAACAAAAGTAGGGTGATATCCATAAAAAGATTCACACAAAAGTGTTTAAAACAATGGCAGTCGCAAAAATATTTATTGTAGAGGATGATCACTTCCTAGGTAGTCTCATAAAGAAGACGCTGGAAAAGCTAGACAATTGCGAGGTGACTCTTTTTACGTCGCCCGACGAATGTTTAAGCAATTTGCATTTAAACCCAGATATCATTTCTATTGATTACATGCTTCCGGGCATGAATGGAATTGAATTGATGGGAAAAATTAAAAACTATAATGATTCAATTCAATGCGTCATGGTTTCAGGTCAAGAAAAAATAGATGTAGTTATTGAAACATATAGAATGGGAGCATCCGATTACATTATCAAGAATGATAATGCTTTAGTTAATCTTGAAAATTCCGTAAAATCATTATGCAAGAATGTATATCTGCGACAAGAAAATGATACCTTAAAAGAACAAGTAATTGATAGACATAAATACACGAACATATTAGGAAATAGTAGTCCGGTATTGAAAGTTTTACGTTTGATTCAAAAAGTTGAAAAAAGCAGTATCATGGTACTTGTTACAGGGCAGTCAGGTACAGGAAAAGAATTAGTTGCAAAAGCGATCCATTATAATTCAGGACGTGCTCGCAAACCATTTGTTACAGTTAACATGGGTGCAATTCCCGACGACTTAGTAGAGAGTGAATTATTTGGTCATGAAAAAGGAGCCTTTACCGATGCACGAGATAGAAGAATAGGAAAATTTGAAGAGGCGAATGAAGGAACTATTTTCCTAGATGAGATTGGAGAAATGGATTTGATGTTACAAACAAAATTATTGCGCGTGCTTCAAGAAAAAGAAGTTACTCGGATAGGTAGTAACAAATCAATTAAATTAGATGTACGTGTAATTGCAGCTACAAATAAAAATCTTGCACACGAAGTAAAAAGTGGAAATTTTAGGGAAGACTTATTTTATCGTTTACAGGGATTTTTAATTCACCTTCCACCTCTTTTAGAACGTGGCGACGACGTTGTTTTGCTATCGAAAAATTTCTTACAAGATTTTTGCAAAGAAAATAAAATGCCAAATATTCAATTAAGTAAAGAGGCAACTCGATTCTTAATGGATTATAAATGGCCGGGTAATGTAAGAGAGCTTAAAGCTGTCATTGAAAGAGCAGCTATAATGTCAGAGAACAATACTATTCTTCCTGAAGATTTAGTATTTGCGACATCATAAAAACACTGCCGTATTGTTTTACAAATCCTGCTTCGGCGGGATTTTTTTTGCCCTTTTTCGTAAAGCTATAAATTCTTACAGATGTAAAGAATGGAGTTGCTTACGACTTACTTTATGTGCTCAATTTCGTAAATCGTACTATAAAAGGATCTCAAAATGTCAGTTACAAAAAGAAGAATGAAAACAGATCAAAAACAGAGAATCAAAATTAAGCTGTCGACAAAATGGGTCGTTTCTGGCGCTATTTCATTAGCAACATTTGTAATTCTATTTATTATCCATTCGGGGACACCTCTTTTAAGTAAAGCGAAGAGCAATCAAAGTCTAAAAATTATCAATTTAGAAGACCAAGCATTTACGAATCAAACAGAAATACCATCAATAGAAATAAAGCCGGTAGTTCAAACCGGAAAGAATACCATTTTCATTAAAAAAGTGAAATCGAAAATCCAACCGTAATTTTCACACATGAAAAAAACTACATTTTTCACAGAAAGCACCATCAATACACCACAAAAGGGAAGTTCCTTACAATTTCTTTTTGTGTACATCTTGGGGTTAATCTTATTGATGTGTTTAGGATCATACGCAGCCACCAAAACTTCTATTGCTACCGGCAATTGGGAGAATCCGGCAATATGGACGCCGGCAGGAGTTCCCCAGCAAAATGATAATGTGGTAGTAAGCCCAAACACTATTATAACAACAACACAGAACGTAACAATTCAGTCGCTTTCAGTTTCATCGGCAAGTCAATTAATACTTGGTACAATGATACGAATGACGCTCAATAGCAATTTGACAATAGATGGAAAATTGTCTATGAACAAAGGGCTGATAACACAGAACACTTCCGGTAGTAAATTTAAAATAGGATCAGCCGGAACATTTACTTGGGATCCTGGAATTAATAATTCGACGGAAGCAAGCTTGTTTACAAATAGTATAGAACAATTCGATATTGGAAGTTTATTAATTATTAAAAACTGGTACGACTACACTACTCCACTTACACAATATATTAATGGGAACTTTGGAAGTTTAGAGATCAATTCACCCGGAGGATCTAATTCAATAGTTGAATGGGATCAACACAATCAATTTGAGTTACACAAAATTTTTGGAACACTTACAATCGATCAAGGATGGATAACACTTGATAAAAGTGGATCAATTAGTAACACTACCATAGGAAATATAATTTTAAAAAATATTAATTCAACTTTCTATGCTCACAATGGAAATCACCCCAATAATTTCACGGTCCATTGTGCGAATGTTACTAATAATGGTGGAACATTTTACGGGTTGAATGATGGAAATGGAAATGTTAGAATTCATACTTCAGGAAATTTCACAAATAGTGGAAATGTAAAGATCATAAATAATTCAGGAATAATAAATGTTGGAAATGGAAATGCCACATTCGATGTTGATGGCACTTACACGCAAATCACCGGAGATACACGAATCATTTACAATATTGCCACAAAAAACTCAGGGACCTTCACTTCTACTTTTGGAAATTTATTTTTGAATGGAGGAATTTTTATGGGACAAACAGCATGTCACGTCAACAATCAAGTTTGTTCTCTGAACATAACCAACGATTTAAAAATTAATTTCAATAAGAATACAGACAAATTCAGATGCACATCATTGTCAAGTATAGGTGGCATACTAAACAATGCGAAAGTAGAATTAACTGTTGGCGGAAATTTTACAATCGATGGAGTTACTGCTGCTGAAATTACCAGTTCTGCTTCTTCAGGTTCTGAAAAAGTATCCGTTAGAGGCAACTTAGAAATAAATGGCTGTACAACGAGCTTTAATTATGGAAGTTTAACATCATCGCACGACAATCAAATCTTCATTTCAAAAGATTTAATAATGAGTGGTGGTCAATTTTCACTTTCTAGAAACAACGGAAATCTTTTGGCTACGATTAATAGAACGCTTAGAATTACCGGAGGTCAGATGATGATAAAAAATCAAGAAGGAAATGCAGCAGTTGAGGTACTTCAGAAATTTGAACAATTGGCGGGAAATTTATTATTCCATTCTAATAGCTCGGATATTTCCGCGAGCAATATAATACTTTCAGTTAATGGAAGCTTTTCTCAGAACGGAGGAAGAATAAACCTTGATGATAATTCCAATAGTCTAATTGGATTACGCGAATTGAATTTAAGAACAGATAGTGTTCTATATTCAGGTGTCGGTATAATAGATAGAAATGGAACATCTATGAGTAATAATAATACAAAAATTATTTATGGAAATTCCGGCAAAATGATTTTAAAACGTGAAGGAAATTTACACTCTATATCAAATGCAATTCAGGTAATAAAATCGGGTACAACACTTTCAATAGCCGATTGTCCATTTCAAATAGCATCTACAGCAGATCCATTACAAAATACATTAGTAATTAATGACGAAGGAAAGTTAACAATTAACCAAGGACAAATAGTCTCTAACGGCCAGCAAGCCTATGCCAAAGTTTTTGTTGATTCTTCTTCCACTCTTGTTATTAAAACATCTGACGGCATATTCAATACCAACAATCAAGGATCAATAAGTGCTTACGGCAACATTAGTTTGAATATTCACCCAAAAAGTACAATTGAATATAGTGGAAATGTAAATCAAACAATTACATCGTTGGCAAATATAGGAAGCTACACATCAAAAAAATACGGAATTTTAAAAATAGCATTACAAGGAACAAACAATCTTATGGCCACTCCTTCATCGAACGATATTATTGTTCGAACGAGAATAGAATTAGCAAGTGGAATACTTTCACTCAACAATAAAACAATTACGATTGAGAATGGAAAATCAGATGGGATAAGTAGAGAGAAAGGATTTATTATGAGTGAGAGTAATTACCCTGTAAGCAGCGGGAATATAAGATGGCAAAACATTTCAGAGGGATGGCATGAAATTCCTTTCGGAGTAAGCAGCGGAATATTGATACCTGTTTATTTCAAACCGATTACCGGGATAGGAAAAGAACTATCGGTAAGTACAAGAAGAACAACTACAGACAACAAACCATATCCTTCTCTTAGTTTGAATTTTCCCGGAGGAAATTATTTCGCAACAGATCAGACGATCGATAGATGGTGGGGATTTAATGCACCTGGAGTAACGGCAGACGTAAAACTAAGTTATTGCGGTATTGAAAATAGTTTAAATCAAAGTTTGGCCACAGGCCTATTAAATATAATTCAATGGAAAGGTGATGGCTGGAATATTAGTAACGGCGAGGCTATGGGAAGCAATTCATTGATAGGAGTTATTTCAATCACTTCTACTCCACTCTATCCTGACTGGACAATAGCATCGGTTAAAGTTGCAGCTATCGATATCAATGCCGATTTAAAAAGTGAAATAGTAACAGTTAACTGGCATATTAAATCAGAAACAGGAATCGATCATTTTATTGTAGAAAAAAGTTCAGATGGTATTTCCTTTTCAGAAACAGGAATGATAAAAGCTTCATTTGATAGTAAGGTGAGAGATTACAATTTTGATGATTTGGGATTTGATCCGAATAAAAATATTTATCGACTAAAACAAGTATCACCTGATGGTTCATTTATTTATTCCAAAACAGTAAAAGTATCGGGTAAAATAATTGTTGATGGAATTAAAATTAATTCTACTTCACCTAACCCATTCACAAACACTTTAACAATTTCAATTAGCACACAATCCAGTCAGAAAATAAGTATTTCGATTTATAGCACAGATGGACGACTAAGAAATAAATCAGATCAAATTTCAGAATCCGGTGAAAGTAAAATTACACTTGACAACTTGGATATTTTGGAACCGGGTACCTATGTATTAGTTATAGAAAGTGAAAAAGGAAAGACAACTCAAAAAATTATTAAGAACTAAGCCTAATCAATCAGCAATGAAAATTAAACAACGACGTAAACTTAAGTTTAGGCTTACAACCAAATTCATGTTGATAGCAGGAGGAATTACCTTTATGCTTTCAATGACTGCAGGGTTGTTGGTGTATATGAATATTAGTTATAATGAAAAAATTCGAGCTGCTGCTACAGGTATTGAAGGAAGTGGTGGTTATTTGAACACTGGCGATCTATTGTCACAATTCACTTTTGAAACACAAAATATTACTCAATCAAATCTAGGACCAAATGCTATTTCAATTTGCAAAGATGCCCATGCATTGGACGGTGGTCGCTCTTCTACTAAAGGGTTATCGGCAGGAGTCAATGGGAAAGATATCGATTTAGTGTTAGCCGATGGCGAGATTTGGAATCAGGAAGGCATTGATATAAGTATCGACTATAGAAGAAATGAAAAGAGTGGAAATTTTTTCACGAGAGAAAATGGATTTAACTTTGGAATGGAGAATGGATTTATAGTTATCAGTTATCGATTAGAAAATAAAAGAGGCGGAATTGAATCTATTAAAACAAAAACAGACTACGAGATATCAGAAGACGAGATATTCAGAACATATCGATTCATTTATAATCCTGCAAAAGGGAAAGCAGAAATATTTGTCAATGGAGCGATCGTATGGAGCAATCAACATGCTGAGAACACATCACTTTCTTGGAAGAATGCCGGAAATGTTACTATTGGAAAAGGCATGAATGGGAACGGAAAAGATTTAGCGATAATAGACAATTTGATAATAAAAACAGCAGGAAACACTGCACCTCTATCAGAATCGTTATTAAATTTTATGCTGGAAGAAAAAGACAGTGAAATAAAAATACATTGGTCTACTTCAGCAAACGATAAAATTAAATCTTTCAACGTTGAACGATCCATCAATGGTGTCGATTTTGTAACAGTTACCACCGTGCCGGTTGATCTCGATCTCAAAGAAAATGACGAATATACTTATACAGATAAGACAAAAACGACGAATGGAATTGTTTATTATCGCTTACGACAAACATTCAACAATGGTAAATTCATTTCACATTCGTTGGCAGCGATCAAGATCGACAATGAAAAAAGTTTTGCAATAGAAAGAATAAGTCCTATTCCATTTGACAAAACATTCGATCTCACATACTACTTACCTTCATCAGGAAGAGTTTGGCTACAGATCAATGATGAAAACGGAAAGATGATTGATACGCAATCATTCGAAGCTCCAAAAGGAAAAAACGTTCACGTTTACAAGACCGACAAAGTGATAGAGAGCGGCACCTATACTGTTAATCTAATGTTTAACGACAAAAAAATAATACGATCAATAATTAAGATATAAAAAAAGGGGCTCAAATTGAGCCCCTTTTTTTATCGTCTTACATCGACATACGTATTAAGTTTGATGTCAGTATTTCTGATTTCAAGAATAAGAAAATAAGTTCCTTCAGGCAGTTGTTCACCGGAGTTATTATTTCCTACCCATTCGTTTGCATAATTTTCTTTTTGATAAACTAAATTTCCCCAGCGATTAAAGACTGACAAAATATTATTTGGATAACGTTCTATTCCATGAATAACGTAAGCGTCATTACTTCCATCGTCGTTAGGAGAGTATGCAGATGGTAATTCCAGAATACATTCATCGTCTGTTTTTCTTCTTACTACAATAGTATCAGATCCAAAGCACGTTCCATCAGTAATTGTCCATACAAGCATATTATTTCCAAGTGTTAATCCAACCACAGTAGGACTCGGCGAATTAATATTGTTGAAAGTAGCGGTTCCTGAAGCAACAGACCATTGACCAGAATAGCCGACCAGTAAATTAGCATTCAGCGCAAAGACTTCAATACAATTTCCGACATCACCACCTGCATTAGCAACAATAGCTTGAGGCTGAGTGATAGTTGCAGATGCTGAAGTTGTACAATTATTTTGATCAGTGACTAACACAGAATAAGTTCCAGGCGATAAGTTAGATATAGAAGTACCGGAGCCTGAAGGAGTCCAAACAAAAGAATAGCCGGCAACACCACCGGTTACATTTGTAGAAACAACACCATTATCCAGAGCATTACAAGTAACATTGGTAGATGAAATATTAATAGCTAATAACGGAGGTTGCGTAATACTGATATTGATTGTGACAGAACAATTAACAGAATCGGAAATACTAATTGAATAATTTCCCGCTGTCAATGTATCTGCAACAAGTCCTTGATCATTATTCGACCAGAGATAAGACAATGGTCCAATTCCACCACTGGCAGGTTGAACAGATGCTGTACCATTATTACCCCCGAAGCAAGATACATTTGTAGAACTTGCAATAGAAGAAACGATAGTAGACCCTTGAATAATCTGAACAGAATCGGTTTGAGTACAATTAAAACTATCTGTTACTTGAACTAACGCATAACCACCGGCAAGACTATCAGCATAATTTCCTTGATCGCCATTCGACCAATTGTATAAATAAGATCCTGTACCACCAGATGTTGAAACTGTTGCAGTACCGTTATTTAATCCATTACAAAATGCATTTGTTACAGAATATGTAAATGCAAATGGAGCAGGTTCCGTAATAACAACCGTTGCATTTGAAACACAATTATTAGAATCGCTAACGACTAACGAATATGAACCGACAGCTAAACTATCAGCAGTAGAAGTTACATCACCATTTGACCAAGCATAAGTAAAAGGTACAGTACCATTAGTGATTGAAACAGTAGCAGAGCCTTCCGAAAATCCATAGCAACGGTTATTTGAACTAGAGCTGACTGCAATTGCAGCAAGAGGTACACCAGCTACAGTAATTGTATCATTATAAGTACAACCGATACTATCAGTAATGACTACGCTATAATTTTGTGGAACTAGTCCGACAGCAGGGTTAGTAATTTGCGTATTAGACCATAGATAAGTATAAGGGCTAACACCTCCGCTAGGTGTAGCAGTGGCAGTTCCATTATTTACACTACAAGTTGCATTCGTTGAAGCTAAAGTTGCAGTGAGAATTGGTGGTTCGGTTAATGTGTATGAAACAGAATCGAGACAACCATTATTATCAGTAACATTCAACTGATAAAATCCTGCACTTAAGGTAGAGATGTCTTCTGTGGTAGCTGTATTTGACCATTGGTAAGCGAAAGGAGCAACTCCGCCATTCATTGTTACATCAATTGCACCATTGGTTTGTCCATTGCAATTAATATTATATGTTCCAAACGCAGAGAGATTAGTAATAAAAGAAATTGGTGCAGGGCCGGTAAGAATAAAGAAAGTATCTAGCTGACAACCGTTACCATCAACAACAACGATGTTAAACGTATCGGCACCTAAATTACAACGAGTCGGTGCAGTGATTGTGTCCACACCATCCCAAACAAAAGTGAACGGATTATTTCCACCGGTCATGTTTAGCGTAATACACGTATTCGTATCACCGAAACATGGAATATTGTAACCGTTATACATTGGAATAACAGCTGCGAGATTTACAGGCCCGGGCTGAGCAATAGTTATAGAATCCATTACTACACAATTGTTACTATCGGTAACAGTCAATAAATAATTTCCTGCAGAGAGACCAACAGTTGAATCAGCTATACCTCCATTCGACCATTGATATTGATAAGGAGATGTACCACCACTCACTGATGAATGCGCTGCTCCATCGTTATAACCAAAACAACGAACATTTGTACCGCCTACGAAAGTATCAGGAAGCAGAGTTAAAGAAAGAGCCATCGGTTCATTCAATGAAATTGTCGTATCTTTTCTACAGCCTCTTCCATCGGTAATTGTTAAACCATAGGTTGCTGCTATGAGAGAATAAATACTATCGGCTGTTGCAGCATTCGACCAAGCATAAGTAAAGGTGCTATCGCCACCGGTAGCAAATACCTGAATGTATCCGTTGTTTCCTCCATTGCAACTAATGTTGTAACCAAGATAATCAGAAACATTCGCAGAAGTGGTTATAGAGTCCGGATTTGTAAGTGTAAAAGCAAGACTATCTTTACAATTATTTTGATCTTCAATTAAGCAATAATAAAATCCGGAAACCAATTGCCCAATAGAATCGGTTGAATTTCCTGTTGACCAATTGTAACTATACGCAGGAGTACTTCCGGAAACATTCAATTTAATAAAGCCGGATGTATCGCCATAACATCGCGGATTGGTTGGGTTATTTGCATAACTAAATGGAGTTGGCTGATTGAGTGTCGTATCTTTTTCAATTGAACATCCGTTTGCATCAACCACACGAACAGTAATTCTATCGGCAGTAAGATTATTGATAGTGACAGCACTTGCTCCATTATTCCAGAGATAAGTAAATGGCGGAGTACCACCAAAGACATTCACAGTTGCAGAACCGCTAGAATCACCATAGCATTTTAAATTCACAGCACCGATGTAAGTAGCCGGAGATATTAACGGAACTAGACTATCCGGTTCTGTTATTGTAATTGTATCTCGACGCATACAACCGTTGATATCGGTAACATCGACTTGATAAAAACCGGCTGGAATTAAATATGCGCTATCGTTATTACTTATGTTAGGAGTCCAAGCATATGAATATACATTTGCTCCACCATTAAGATGCGTTAAAATAAAACCACTACTTTCTCCTTTACATCCAACGTTTCTGATTGTCCAAGGATTTGCTAAAACTGCCGGTTGAGTGATTGTATCACTTAGTGTTTTACTGCAACCTTTGTTATCAGTAACGACTACCGAATAAATACCTGCAGGCAAATTACGAATTGAATCAGTTGTTGCACTTGAACTCCATAAATATGTATACGGTGCAGTACCTCCACTTGATAATACTTTAACTTTCCCAGTTGTATCACCAAAACAAGCAACATCTGTTCCTCCCGGTGCCAATGGATAATTAAATAGCGAAGGGTTTAATACAGAAGGCGCGGTAATTACAATGTTCGTATCGAATGAACAATTATTTACATCTACAAGATGAACAAGGTATGTACCGGCAAAAAGAGAATCAGCAGTATTTCCTGAGTCGCCATTCGACCAATTTATAACATAAGGACCAGTACCTCCTACCGGATTTACAGAAGCAGTTCCATTACTACCACCGAAGCAACTTACATTTGTTGTAGATAAAGATGAAGTAGGAATTCCGAGAGCTGCCGGCGGTTCAGTAATAGTTTGACTAATTATAAACTGACAATTATTAAAATCGCGTATTGTATCTGAATAATTTCCAGGAGCAAGATTTGTGATTGCAGCAGTTGTTGCGCCATTGGACCATGAGTGAGTATAAGGACCGGTACCATTACTTGCAGTGATGGTGATACTTCCGTTATTATTATTTTTACATGTCACATTATCAAATTGCGATACAACGGCTGAAAGAGCAGCTGCCGGTTGTGTTATAACAACTGTTTGTGTTGAAGTACATCCATTTTGATCGGTCGCTATTACAGTATATGAATTCGCAGACAATCCCGTTGCATTAAAAGTTGTTTGTCCGCTTGGCGTCCATAAATAAGTATAAGGAGCTATTCCTCCGCTTGCATTAATAGTAGCACTACCATTAGCACCGCCAAAGCAAGAAACATTAGAATCAACGACAGTCGTGGAAGATAAACCAAGCGGAGGTTGAATCAAATTGATTGATGCACTGCTTGTACAACCACTGGCATCAGAAACTGTGACAGTATATGTATTCGCACCAAGCCCTGTAGCCGTTTGCGTAGTTTGTCCGGAAGGGCTCCATGAATACGAATATGGTGCGAAGCCTCCGCCGGGGGTAGCAGTTGCGCTTGCTGTGGCTCCGTTTCGACAAGCAATATTATAACCGTTAAAAAAAGTAGAGCTTACAGACGCAGTAATTTTTGGAACATAAATACTAAACGAATAAGATTGCGAACCAGCATAAGGGCAAGCATTATCACGCGCCATGAGTACAAAACTGTAAGGTTGATTTCTTGCATCGGCAGCAGAAGGCGTCCAAGTAAAAGTTCCGACTGGATATTGAGTACCGGCAGTGGTGAATGTAGCACCCGGTATGGAGTTATTCCAGCTAACTACCAATGAATCTGTAGCATTTGCATCAGCAGAATTGACAGTAAAAGTTAACGTACTTCCGGGGCATACAGTTGCCGTATAATTAGATGTTCCGTTGATACCACTTACAGTAGGAAGAAAGTTAGGATTACAAGGTCGAGTAAGAAATTGCATATCTCTCATAACACTACCGATCAATACGCCATTACGATATTCACGTACTAAAATGGCAGTAACACCAATTTCATTATTGACAGTAGGTGTCATAACAATATCTCCATTAGAAGAATTAAGTGAGATAGCCGGGCTTGAAGTAACCGGATTAGCTGCTGAATAACCGGGATTGAAAGTAACAGTCCCTACAGTATTGCTAGACGTATTATATGTTTTAGGAGTGATAAACGAGTAAACTAACGAATCGCCATCAGGATCATAAACGCCATGATTAAAAGTAAAAGACTGATTCACACAAATGAAAGTAACCGGGATATTGGTAAATTGAGGAGAGCTATTCGTTGGAGCAGCTAAGTTATTTAAAGTTGCTTCGATGTACATATTCGCACTGCAAGGGCTGTTCAAAGTTGTGATTGCACAATTTCTGCAACACACATAAAAACTCATAACCCAATCATTACATTTAGAAGGCAAAGTAACATTGCTTGTATACCTGTATAGCTGGTAGCCCGAATAAGTTGAGGTTGAGCTTACACATTTAGTGATAACAGATCGACAAGGAAAAGTAATTTCTTTTCCGCTTGAAGTATCAAGAGCTAATGTGTAGTTCTGATTTTTACTACAAGATGTTGATTTTGCATTTAAAGTAATTGAAGTTGGAGCAGCAACACCTGCACAATCTCTATAAAACGAAACGGTTACTCGAAATGTATTACCACTAATCCAAGTGTATTGCAAATCAGCTCCGGCAGAATGCGTTGCATTAGCATTAAAAGAGATTAGCGATAAAAAAATAATGTTGACAAAAAAAGCAAGTTTGGCAATTTTTGAATTTGAAAATGTAGATAGTTGAAACATTAAAATGTAGATTTAATTCCTTTGTTTTCGGAATATATGATTTTATAAAAATCACCATTCTTTTCATAGCTAAAACAAAAGTTTCACGAATCATTTTAACATACTTTTCAACAATATCAAAAATAAAAAAAGGCCGACTTTACAATCGGCCTTTACTAATGAAATAAATTTTTATTATTTCGACATCGAAGTAACTCTAAATTCAGTTCTACGATTTGCCTGATGTTCTTCTTCTGTACACTTTACGTCATTCGAACATCTGTTTACCAATTCAGATTCGCCATATCCTTTGGCAACCATCCTTGAAGAACTGATTCCTTTTGACACAATATAATTTACAGCTGCCTCTGCTCTTTTCTGCGACAATATTAGATTGTATTTATCATCTGCTCTTGAATCAGTGTGCGATCCTAATTCAATATTGATCATTGGGTTCTCCTTTAAAATTTGAACTAAGCGATCCAATTCAATGCCCGCATCTTCACGAATATCCCATTTGTCTAGATCATAATAAATATTCTTCAACACAATTGGCTTATTCACAATAATTCGTTCAAGTTCTAACCTTAGTTTTACAAACATATCCTCGCTTCTGTTTTTACCAACAGTAGTTACCGGTTCAGTATTTGTAAAATATCCATCTTTACTTCCAACAACGGAATAATTTGTTTGCGGGTTCAATTTAAATTTAAATTTTCCATCAGGTCCGGTTATAATCGATTCCTTTTTACCTGTCATCAGATTAGTTAATTCAGCTAAAACACCTTCAACCGGTTGTTGAGTTGCTTTATCGATAGCAATTCCTTCCAAAGTAAATCGAACATCGTTGATTGTAAAATTGTATAGATTATCTTGAGTTGTATTTTTAGAATTACGATTACTCGATAAAATACCTGCTGTAGCATTATCATTTAATGCAATTCCGAAATCATCATAACTTGTATTCATTGGATAGCCCATGTTACGTGCATCACTCCACGATGACCCATTGAGTGTACTTGAAAAAATGTCTAATCCTCCCATGTTATAATGCCCTTCAGAACTAAAATAAAGGATTGAATCTTTCCAGATTGTAGGGAACATTTCATTGTAAGGAGTATTGATAGAAGGTCCTAAATTTACCGGCTTACTCCATGTGCCATTCATTTTTTCGACCACATAAATATCTGTTCCACCTAAACCTCCGGGCATATCTGAAACAAAATACATCTTGGTTCCTTTTTCATTCATTGAAGGATGACCATTACTGTATTCTTTGCTGTTATATTCAAATTCGGAAATATTTCCCCAAAGTGTATCTTTTTTAACAGCTCGATAAATTTTTAGATCAACTATATCGGCCGATGATTTTTGTACTTTCTTCTTTTCATAATTATTTCTAGTAAAATAAACTGTATCCCCAGTTGCATTGAAAGTTGCCGGACCATCATGATAAAGTCCATTTAATCCTGCAAAAGCTTTTGGCGCTGCAAAACCATTATCTAGATTACCTTTAGAGTAGTACAGTTCAAGAAATGGCCGACCGGTCCATTCGTATGTTTTTGCTGCAGTATTACGATCGCTTGTAAAAGCAATTCCATCTTTATACCAAACTGGAGAGAAATTACTTTGACCGGTATTCAACATAGATGTTTGAATTGTATATTTTGCAGAATCTTTTTTCCATCCTTCAACGCTATCGCAACTTGCTTTCAAGCGACGAACAGATTCATCTGTCGGATTAGCTTGTAAGTAAAGATCAAAATATGAGCTTGCCATTACATATTTTTCGCTTCGCATCAACATTTGCGCATAGCGAAGTTTGTGAATAGGTTGCGCATCTTTTAAAAGTACGACTTTAGCATATTCCTGTTCTGCTTTGGGAAGATTATTCATTTTACGGAAACTCTCCGCCAAACTAATTTGAGCGGCGTCGTTTGTTTTTTTACTTAATCCTTTTTGATATTCAGGAATCGCTTTGTTATAAGCAAGATCATTAAAATAATGATTCCCTTGACGGATGTGATAATTTGCACAGCCACTCATGAGCAAGCTGATAGAAAGCAATGCAAGTGAAAATTTTTGTTTGATCATTAGTATGTGTTTTTCGAAAACAATATTTATTTTGTCAGTAATTGAATTAGAAATATCTTGGTGTTTTGATCTTCATAATATCATAACCAAAATCATAGCCAAGCATAATTTCATGAGAACCGCTTGAGTAATGTTTTACATCGGTTGTTGTAAAGTCATAACTATATCCTAATCTAAATTGCTTTGAAAGTTGAAATTCTACTAGTGCTACGAAACTATCATTCGTACGATAGCTACCACCAATCCATAAAATCTGAGATAACAATACATTCACGTTGAAGTCAGCTTCTACAGGGGCATTGGGAACATATTTCACAAGCACGCTTGGTCTAAGCACAACATTTGGATTTAATTCAAGTGCAACTCCCGAAGTCAAGTAATAATGTCGAACTTGATTAGGTACAACAGCACCACTAGGACTTACACTTAATGAATAAGCAGGATCATAACTAATGATTGTAGGAACAGAAAGTCCTGCATAGAATTTTTCTGAATACAGATAAAGGCCAGCTCCTACATTAGGCAAAAACTTCGACGTCTTATCACCTGCAAAGGCTGGATCGTTCGAATCCCAATAGATCAAGTCGCTATTTTTATAGCTGTAATATCCACCACCGGCACGTAAACCCATACTAAGTTTAAGTTTTTTTCCAACAGGCAAATGATATGCTGCATTGATGTATGCATCGGTACGATCAGTTACTCCAATTTTATCATGACTGATCAATGCTCCCCAACCAAAATTGGTAAGACCTACCGGCCCGTGAATTGAAGCCACTTGAGTTGTAGGTGCTCCTTTAAAATTTACCCATTGTTTTCTGTAAAGCAGAGAAGCCATCATGTAATCTTTACTTCCGGAGTAAGCCGGATTTAGCAGTAAATGATTAAACATATATTGACTAACTAAAATGTCTTGCTGACAGTAACCAACAACACTTAATAACATAAGCATCGCTGAAATGTAAATCTTCTTCATTTGATCTGGTTTTAGAAGCTCTTTTATTATTTAAAATTAATTTCTACGTAAATCGACATACGTACTCAATTTGATAGTTGTATTTTTTATTTCAAGAATCACAAAATAGGTGCCTTCCGGTAAATCATTACCACTATTATTCTGACCTTTCCAATCTACATTCTTGTAATTATCGCGTGTGTACACTTCATTTCCCCAACGATTGAAAACTCTGAACACATTGTTCGGATAACCTTCAATTCCTTTTATTTCATAACCGTCGTTATGCATATCGCCATTAGGTGAAAATCCTGTAGGTAATAATAATTCGCATGCAATATCATAGTAAACTGAAACTGTATCCGATGCTGCACAACGCCCATTAGAAACCTGCCATAAGAAAACAGTTGATCCCATCTGAAGATTACTCACCAACGAGTTTTCTTCTGATGGATTAGCAATGTTAGCAGTTGATGGCGTTTGTAATGACCAAGTACCTGAACCTACCGCCGGCGAAAGTGCATTCAACTGTCCTTTGTTTTCACAAACCGTAGCAAACGGACCGGCATCTGCACTCACCGGTTCATCTGTTGTAAATAACAATGTATCACTATCAATACATAAATTGTTCGTGATTGTCCACGTTAAGATATGTTGACCAAACGATGAAGCAGTTGCAGTAGCGGTATTTAAATTAGAATTATCGAAAGTAACAGAAGTTGAATTCCATGTCCCAGCAAAACTAGGAAACAGACTTCCGTTTAACTGAATAGAATTGAGTCCACAAATAGAAGAATCCGGCCCGGCACTTGCTACAACCGAGTTGTAATTATAAACTGTTATTGTTCTTGATATCTGACAAACACCATCGGTAACGGTCCATGTTAAATAGTTTGCACCACCAATTAAATTCGTAGCAATTGTTTGAGGATTGTTTACACTTCCAAAACTAACACCCGGATTTGCCGATGACCATGTACCAGTTGTATTTCCAATAATTGTTGCATTCAACTGATAGCTATCGGTACCTCCACAAATAGCAGTATCACGACCTGCGTTAATTGGAACTGCCGGGGGTTGAGAAATACTCACAGAGAATGTAGCAGTACATCCGTTGGGATCAGTAACTACAACATTATATGGACCTGCGTCAATATTAGTAAGGTCTTGAGTAAATGCTTCTCCTTGATTCCAATTATAAGTGTACGGCCCACCTCCTACTACAGTAAGATCGATCGAAGCATCATTACTTCCATTACAACTTGCGTTTACTTGTGAAGCAAGTGAAATATTTATTTGCGGCGTAATGTTTATAGTTGTTGAAACAGAAGCTGTACATCCATTTGCATCAGTAATTGAAACAGTGTATGTTCCACCCGGCATATCAGTAACAAGTGAATCTGTTCCACCGAAAGGACTCCAATTATAATTATAAGGTCGAGTTCCGCCTGTTGGACTCACTACGGCCGCACCACTACTATCTCCATAACAGGAAGGGTTATTGCTCAAGAGTGTAATAGAAAGCACTTGTGGTTCTGTGATCGTAATTTGTGTAAAAGCGATACAACCAACCGAATCGCGAATGCCGGCAGTATAATTTCCTGCAGCTAAATTGAAAACAGAATCGCTTGA
Source organism: Bacteroidota bacterium (assembly GCA_043747595.1). Classification (GTDB taxonomy): domain Bacteria; phylum Bacteroidota; class Bacteroidia; order AKYH767-A; family 2013-40CM-41-45; genus JADKIH01. The sequence goes on from JAYTOX010000095.1 coordinate 36,267, forward strand.
TGCTGTACCATTCCAAGTAAAAGTAAATGGAGCTGTTCCTCCTTGTGGCACAATCACAGCACTTCCATTTGAATTACCATTACACAATGGAGTTGAAAGAACGGTAACAGACGGAGAAGGAATTGTGTTATTGGAAACCGGAACTGATAAAGAAGTGGTACATGAGTTTTGATCGGTAACAATCACCGAATAAATACCTGCCGGAACATTATTTAATGTATTTGAAATAACTCCTAATGTATCCCATGCATAGGTGTAAGATGGTGCGCCACCGCTTACATTTACAGAAGCAGACCCATCGGCTAAATTACAACCTGCCGGCGTACTACTTCCAGTAACAGAAATTGGAGATGGAGCAAATACATTTACATTTTGTGACGACGTACAGCCAACAGAATCCGTTACAGATACTGTATAAAGTCCGGGAGAAAGATTTGCAGCTGTAGGACCAAATTGCGGTGGAGTCGTATTCCAAACGTAAGTGTAAGCAGGAGTTCCACCCGATGCCGTTACAGTTGCGATACCATTGGTACTATATGAACACCGTAAAGTTGAAACTGTATCGATGTTAATCAACACACTTCCCGAACCAGTAGAGATAGAAACAGAATCAACTTTCGTACAACCATTCGCATCGCTAATTGTAACTTGATAAACTCCCGAAGGTAAATTACTCACCGTGTCGTTTAACGTGGCAGGAATTGTATTCCAGCTATAATTTAAATTTCCTGTTCCTCCATATCCATAAGCAACCGCAAAACCATTTGAAGTACACGGAGTACCTGTTGAGTAAATGCTATCTCCTATTACCGGCGGTTCTGTAATTGTAGCATTTCCTGATGCAGAACAACCACTTGACGTATTTAAAACAGTAACAGAATATGTTCCGGCTGAAAGTCCGGTAATTGATGAAGTCGTTTGATTTCCGGGCGACCATGAATAAGTAAACGGTCCGGCACCGGATGTATTTGCCATTGCGCTTCCATCGCCCATTCCATTACATGAAACATTTGAGGAGGAAACATTTTGCAAAGGAGTATTTACATATATATTATAAGAGTAAGTCTGATACCCATTGTTTGGGCACGAATTATCTGTAACAGTAACTGTAAAAGTATATGGGAGTGTGCTTGGATTATTCGTTGGAGCAGTCCAGCAAAAATGACCTGTTGGATGTGGAAATCCGGTAACTGAAAAAGTACCATTTATTATTCCTTGATTCCAAACCATCGATACCACTTGATCTGTATCAGCATCATTACTAAAAATGTCGAAACAGAAAGAAGTGCCAGGACAAACAGTAGTATCTCTTGAAGGGGATCCGTTAATGCCGGAAGCAATAGGAATATTGTTACTACATGGACGAATATAAATTTCCATATCACGAACAACACTTCCAATTAAAATTCCATTTCTGTATTCTTGAATCAGCACAGAGAGAACACCAACTTCTTGTTGTTGCGGAGTAAAAGAAATATCACCGGTAAGACTACTAATGGTTAAAGCCGGCGAAGAAGTAATTGGACTGGTAGCAGAAAATCCGGGTAAGTAAGGAATCGGATTCATTGTTGAATCATTGATCAACGGATCGACCAATGAATAAACTAATGAGTCACCATCAGGATCTGTTACACCATGATTATAGGTGAATGGTTGTCCAACACAAACAAAAGCGATTGGAATATTTGAAAATTGCGGGGATGAATTGCAAGTTACATTCAAATTATTTAAATGTGTATAAATATAAAGTCCGGGATTAGATCCAGGTACACATGGCGAAGGTTGCGACATGGTAGTGATATCACAATTTCGACAACAATAACTCCAACCAATGATCCAATCGGAACATTGCATAGGTAGATTCACTGTTTGATAATATCGGTATTGTTTTATTCCCGGGTTAGGAGAATTTGGATCAGAACATCGAGTGGTTGCAGTAGGACAAGGATAACTTATCTCCATACTATCACCGAGTACTAAAGTCTGTTGAAAAAATTGATTACAACTTTGAGAACTGAATTTAAGATACACTTCAGATAAAGCCTGAGAACCTGAACAGTCGCGATAAAAAGTCAGCACTACACGATAAGAATTTCCACCTAAGCAAGTATAAGAAATATCAGCACCGGCCATGTGCGTAGCGTAAGCCTTACGAGGAAAAATACCAATTGTAGCGGCAATAGAAATAAATAATATCAATCGACGTAAAAATGGTCGAAGATTTAATTGGTTTTCACTTGATTGAGTAAATTTCTGCATTGGCATTCAATTTTTACTGTAAGAATTACCGCTTTTTTACTTCAATTGAATCAAAAAGTTCCATAAAAAAAGAAATTAGACCATACTTTTTTGCGAATGGTACAAAAGGCGATGTAAGTTATTACTAGACTTTCAAAATCGATGTTCTCTTTTCTTTCAAAAATCAAACTATTGGTTTTAAAACTCTAAATAATGCGGAATACAAAAAAACTATGATCACTTTTCCTTTTTTAACAAATAGCAAAAGGTCATTCGAAAAAATCCACAAAGTGTGGAATAAAAAGAGGGCTTTCATTTCTGAAAGCCCTCCGGAAAATTATGATAAAGTTGAAGAAATAGGAATATCTTCTTTCTGAATTACAAAATGATCTTCCTCCTCTTTGTATTTTAAAATTTGCTCAAGTGCTGCAGGAACTACATCACTACAAATAACAATGAACGATCCTTTCTTTGCATTTTTAATTGCATGATCTATCGCTTCCGATTCTTTAGGAATAACTGTTACTTTTTTAGTTGCATCTTCAATTTGAATTCCTTTCATCATTAATTCAATAATCTCATCTTCGCTCCTACCTCTAAGGTTTTTATCTTGACGAATAATAATTTCATCGAACATTTGCGATGCTATAGTTCCTAACTGGATAATATCTTCATCTCTTCTATCACCTACTCCTGCAATAATTCCGATCTTTGGTTTTGCTTCTATCCTATCTAGGAAACGACCGATAGCTTGGAATCCTGCCGGGTTATGTGCATAATCAACCATTACAGTATAGTTTCGGAATTGGAATAAATTCATTCGACCAGGAGTTTGTGTAGGTGAAGGAATAAATGTTTCCAACGCAAGTCGCATATCATCAACTTTAAATCCGCGAATAAATCCGGCTAGTACAGCAGGAAGAATATTCGCTATCATGAATACTGCCTTTCCACTGAATGTAAGTGGTATGTTCACTACTTTATCAATTCTGATCTTCCATGTTCCTTTGCAAATAGTAACATATCCATTTTCAACAATAGCTGCCAGCCCACCTTTTTCAGTGTGTTTAATAATGCGTGGATTGTTTTCATCTAAACTAAAGAGCGCGATGTTTGCATTAATATTTTTTCTCATCTCATAAACAAGATCGTCGTCGGCATTTAAAATTGCATAACCTTCCGGCAATACACTTTCTGCAACTACAGCTTTCACTCTGGCCATTTCATCAAGTGTATTAATATCTTTCAACCCTAAATGATCGGCAGCTACATTTGTAACAATACTGATATCACAATTATGAAAACCCAGTCCTGCTTTTAAGATTCCGCCACGTGCACATTCCAAAACAGCAAACTCAACAGTAGGATCACGCAAAACAAATTCAGCACTTAATGGTCCGGTACAATCGCCTTTCTCTACCATTTGGTTTTGAATATAAATTCCATCGGTAGTTGTA
>JAYTOX010000096.1:0-10140 GCA_043747595.1 Bacteroidota bacterium
AATGATCTATCTTTTCATAACGTTACATCAATTGTAGAAGACAGGGCGGGAAATATCTGGATTGGAAGTCAAGAGGGACTTCATTGTTACGATGGACGAGTACTCACTGATTCCACGAAGAATTTTCCGGGTAAAATTATTTTTGAAGATAGACGAGGTAATCTTTATATCAACGGAAGCAAACCGGGAGGACGAGGAATGACAATGTCGAAATATGATGGCAATAGTATAAGACAAATTGCTTCAAACACCAATCAAGTTTTTGGTATTACTGAAGACAGAGATGGGAATATTTGGTTTGGAACAGAGGCAGGGGTGAGTCGGTATAATGGACAGGGTGTGGTAAGTTATTAATTTATTGAGTGAATAAGTGATGGGGAAGAGTACAAAAAGAATGTAATAATTCCATCTCAACTGAGTTTTAGCAATACCTTTTCAAATAAAGAGTAACTTTCCACAACTTTAATGATAGCACGCAAGAAATGAAACTCTACATTAAATATATGGTCAGCGCCAGATGTAAAATGAAGGTGAAAGCAGAGTTAAAAAAACTAGGTCTTCACTTTATTACAATCGATTTAGGTGAAGTGGAGATAATGGAGAGTATTACTAAAGTACAGACAGAGCAAATAAAAGTTGCCTTACTCAAATCAGGCCTAGAATTGATGGATGATAAAAATGCGATGTTGATTGAGAAAATAAAAAATGTAATTATCGAAATGGTTCATCATTCGGATGAACTACCTAAGGTAAATTTTTCTAATTTTTTAAGTGAAAAATTAAAATACGATTATACTTATTTATCTAATCTTTTTTCTGAAACTGAAGGTACAACAATAGAGCATTTCATATTGCTCCATAAAATTGAACGAGTGAAAGAATTAATAATTTATGGAGAATTGAATTTGACAGAAATTGCTTTTAAGCTTCATTATAGTAGTGTAAGCCACCTTTCTAATCAATTTAAAAAAATTACCGGCTTAACACCTTCCTTTTTTAAATCTCTTAAAGATAAAAAACGAACCTCGTTAGAGAATGTGTGAATGATGTAAGTTTTTACTAGAGTTGTGTAACTGAAAATTTTTGTAACTTATTGATATTTGTATGAATATTTTAAACTTATCGTTATGCTGCTCTTAAATATTGTCATTGTACTCATCGTTGTTGGCATTCTTCTTTGGTTAGTCAATACCTATATTCCAATGGATTCAAAGATTAAAAATATTCTGAATATCGTAGTAGTTATCGCCGTTGTTTTGTGGTTGTTAAAAGTATTTGGCCTTTTTCAATCGTTCTCAACCGTCCATGTATAAATAGTTTATTTCATAGAAATGAATTAGAATTTATAAAAACATTAAACCAAATTTAATAAATATTAATATGACACTAACCGGATGGACAGGTTTAGCGATTGCTGTTTTAATAGTAGGATTGCTAATGAAAATGAGAAAAATAAAAATCAAATGATTAAAAGAATAAGTATTAGCATTGTCATGGTATTTATGAATATTTATGGCTATTCTCAGAGTGATTCTCTTATTACAGCTCAGAAAGATTCATCATCTGACAACAGCATTTTAGTAATTCAATCTGAAGGGAATGATTCAAAATTAATTTCCGACAAAAAGAAATCAGTATATACACTTAGACCAGGTATTGATATTCCAATCGTTGCTATAGGAACCGGATGGTCGGTTTATGCATTTACAAAAATATATAACAAGCCACATCCGGATACTTTACAAATTCAGAGTTTAAATGCGAAGGATGTAAATTCATTTGACAGATGGGCAATGCATCCCTATTCCAAATCGATCGATAAATTTAGTTATTATCCATTTTATGCAGCGATGCCACTGCCGCTTATTTTCTTTCTAGCTGATAAGGATATGCGAAGTGATTTCCTGAAACTTACTTTTTTGTATTGGGAAGCAATGTCTATTACCGGTTTACTAGGCACCAATGCTACTTATCATGTAGATCGTTTTAGACCTTACGCTTATTTTCACGATTCGCATGGTGTAATGGATAATGGGGCTCCTATTGGAGTTGTAAAAAATTCTTTCTATGCAGGTCATGTACAAGTTGTAGCTACTCCAACATTTTTCTTGGCTAAAGTTTATGCAGATTATCATCCCGACTCAAAAGTTAAATGGGTATTTTATGGTGTTGCTGCTGCATCTACTGCCAGTATGGCATATTGGCGAATACAAGCCGGAGAGCACTTTGCTTCTGATGTAATTATAGGAGCAGTTACGGGAGCGTTGGCGGGAATTCTTGTTCCGCAGTCTCACAAAACAAAAGCAAAAAAAGACGGTTCATTAAGTATAATGCCCTATTCAACAGGAGAAATAAATGGATTTTCTTTAGCGTATAAATTTAAAAGTTGCCGCTTCTAATCTTATTTTTAGCTAAGCTGAATTAACTAGAAGGGTTAGAATTATTATTTTAAAACACAAAGATAAAAAGAATGAATCATGTAACTATTTTATAAAATATTGTAACTAGTATAATTTTTATTATCTGTTCATTTGACTATTAAATCACTATTTTAATTATAGTCTAACAAATAAAAAATATTAAAATGAAAAATTATTTATTTATTGCAGCAGCTGCATGTTTAATGTCAGCCTGTAATCAAGCAGAAGTGGAAAAGGGGAAACACGATAACGATTCACTACTAGCTGTAGTGAATGAAAGAGATGCTTCTATTAATGAATTCATTTCTTCCTTTAATGATGTTGAACGGAATTTAGATACAGTTGCTTCCAGACAACATCTAATCACTGTTACTACCGAGAAGAAGGGAGAGTTTAAGCAAAATCAAAAAGATCGGATTAATACAGAAATTTCAGCTATTAATGAATTGATGGATACTAATCGTAAAAAACTTTCGGATCTTAATAGGAAATTAAAAAATTCATCACATAAAAATGTAGAGCTAGAAAAAATGATAGCGACTATAACAGCTCAGTTAGCGCAAAAAGATGTTGAGCTTACAGCGTTAAATGAAAAACTAAATAATCTGAATGTACAAGTAGCGCAATTGCAAACATCTGTAACAACTTTAACTGAAGAAGGAAATGCTAAGTCGGAAACAATTGCAAATGACACAAAAGAGCTTCATACCGCTTATTTTATTGTTGCCAAATCGGATGAATTGCAAGACGATAAAATTATTGATCGTAAAGGTGGGCTGTTAGGTATTGGAAGAACATCTAAGCTAAGTGCAGACTTTGACAATAATAAATTTACTCGAATAGATTATACGCTTACATCTTCAATTGCTGTTGATGCTGAAATGAAAATGATTACTAGTCATCCGTCCGATTCGTATAAGCTTGATATGGATACAAAGGATAAGGATAAAGTAAAAGCAATTGTGATATCTAATCCTGAAAAGTTTTGGAGCGCTTCAAAATATTTAGTGGTAGTAAAAGAATAAAGTGTGTTTTTTAAGGTTGAAACTCCAGGGCAATAAAATGCTTTGGAGTTTTTTAACAAAGCACTTTGGAGGGTGTGAATTTTGTAACATTGAGTCTTTCTTATATAACATTTTTCGAAAATTACCTTAGCACCTTTGTAGACATTGGTGAGATAGAAATTAACAACAAATTAATTTGAAATATCTAAAACCTGCTATACACAATCATGGATGCCCGTTTCAAAATCCCATTTTATATAAAATTTGCCTTAATATCTATTGGGGCATTTGCGTTTTTTTTTATTTTATACATTGGTCAGCAAATTATTTTACCGGTTATTTATGCAACGATAATTGCCATACTGCTTAATCCGTTAGTGAATTATTTGGTTAAGAAGAAAGTTAACAGACTACTTGCTATTACTTTTTCAGTGGTACTTTTTATTTTTATTACAATCGGATTGGTGTATTTCATATCAGTAAGATTATCTATGTTTAGCGAAACGTACCCTGCACTTAAATTAAAATTTAACGACACATTAAATGAACTTATACAGTGGACGTCTACTTATTTCAATATTAAGATATCGAAAATCAACACATGGATCAATGAAACTCAGGGAGCTATTTTCAGCAACATGGGGGGAGTAATTGGCCAAACGCTTTCGGTTATATACAGTGTAGTTGTTATCGTCATTTTAATTCCGGTTTATTTGTTTATGATTCTATTCTACAAAGATCTACTTATGGAATTTATGCGTAAGTTATTTAACGCTGAAAATCATATTGCCGTTTTTGAAGTATTAACTAATTCAAAAAAAATTATTCAGAGTTACTTAATTGGTCTTTTATTGGAGGCGTTTATTATGGCTATTCTGAATTCTGCAGGACTCTTGATTCTAGGAATTGATTATGCGGTAATACTTGGAGTTATTGGGGCATTGTTAAACATTATCCCATATATAGGAGGAGTAATTGCCATTGTTTTGCCAATGATTATTGCTTATGTTACAAAAGATTCATCGACGTACGCTTTACTTGTGTTTGTGACATATTTAATTATTCAATTTATAGACAATCATTTTATTATTCCTCGTATAGTTGCATCTAAGGTAAAAATTAATGCACTTGTAGCATTAATAGTTGTTCTTATTGGCGGTGCAATGTGGGGAGTTCCCGGAATGTTTCTGTCGATCCCACTTACTGCAATAGCTAAAGTTATTTTTGATCATATAGAACTATTAAAACCTTGGGGATTCTTATTAGGGAATATAGTTCCAACCAACAGTAAGTTAAAGTTCGATTTTATAAAAAAGAAAAGCAACCGACCGATTATATTATAGATAATGAAAATATTTAACTCTATTATTAAAGTGAAAAGTTATTTAGTTGAAGGAAGTTTTCAACAGAATAAAGATGTTACTGATCAAGAAGAACATTCAACGGGTTTTTTTACTGAAGTAGCTAATCTGTTTTTATTTATAACTCGATTGGTAAAAGAAATGTTCTCCCGTGATTTTGAGTTCAAAGAGTTTTTAAACCAGTGTTTTCAGATTGGCAATAAATCACTCCCTCTTGTATCAATTACCGGAGTAATAATGGGGGTGGTACTTACTATTCAATCGCGGCCGGTACTAGTTGATTTTGGTGCAGTAGGTATGCTTCCGGGAATGGTAGCTCTTTCAGTTATCAGAGAAATGGGTCCTGTAATTACCGGATTAATCTGTGCCGGGAAAATAGGTTCAGGTATAGGAGCTGAGCTTGGATCTATGAAGGTAAGTGAGCAAATAGATGCAATGGAAGTTTCTTCTACTAATCCGTTCAGATATTTAATTGTAACAAGAGTACTAGCTGCAACATTAGTAATTCCATTGTTGATATTATATGCCGATGCTCTTGCAATTTTCGGTAGTTGGGCAGGAGCAAATATAAAAGGCGATGTAAGCTTTTTTTTATTTTTCTCTCAAGCATTCAGTTCTGTTGAGTTTATCGATTTTTTACCTGCCGTAATTAAATCCTTTTTCTTTGGTTCCGTTATCGGAATTATTGGGTGTTACAAAGGTTACAATGCCGGAAGAGGAACTGAAAGTGTAGGTGTAGCGGCTAACTCTGCTGTGGTATTATCATCTTTATTGGTAATTGTTGTAGATATGATTGCGGTTCAAATAACAGACATGCTACTATGATGCAAAATATGGAATCGAAAAATATTGAAGACCTCACTTTTCAACCAGCGAGTAATATTCCTGTTATTGAAATTGATAGTCTGGAAAAATCGTTTGGAAGACAGGCAGTCTTAAAAAATATTTCCTTGAAACTTTTCGAGGGTGAAAATTTAGTTGTTCTTGGCAAATCAGGTACAGGAAAATCTGTTTTGATAAAGTGCATTGTTAATTTGTTGACTCCCGATAGTGGAACAATAAAGGTGCTTGGTAAAAATCTCGAAGGTTTGTCAACTAAAGAAGTTGGGAAGTTAAGAGAACAAATAGGATTTCTATTTCAAAGCGGAGCATTATACGATTCAATGACCGTTAAGCAAAATTTAGAGTTTCCATTAAGAAGAATAAAAAAACATCTTACCGAAAAGGAAAGAGATATAAAAATAAAAGAAGTTTTGGAAAATGTAGGGTTGTCGGATGCGCTATATAAAATGCCTTCGCAGCTATCTGGTGGTATGCGGAAGCGAATTAGTTTAGCCCGCACCATTGTTGTTGATCCCTTGATTATGTTATATGATGAACCAACTACAGGACTTGATCCGGTTACTTCCGATGAGATTAGTGCGCTGATAAATGAAGTTCAAAAGAAATACAAGACTTCCTCTATCGTAATTACTCACGATATGGAATGTGCGCGAAACACAGGAAATCGGATAGTAATGTTAAAGGAAGGAAAAGTTTACAGTGAAGGTGTATTAAAGGATTTTGAGAATTCAGTCGATCCGGAAATAAAAGCATTTTTTAAGTAATTGTTCAAATTTAAAAGTATTAAAATAAATAAGAAATTGGAAAAGCAAACATCAAAATATAAATTTCGTCTTGGGCTATTTGTTGCAGGAGGGCTTGCTCTGTTTATTATTACTATATTTATTATAGGAAAACAGAAGAATTTATTCAACCCTGTTTTTAGGTTGACGACCAATTTTTATAACATCAGCGGATTGCAAGTTGGAAACAATATTCGATTTTCCGGAATTAATGTTGGAACGGTTGATAATATTAAAATCATAAATGATTCCACTGTTCGTGTTGATATGCTCATTAAAAAAGATGTGCAACGATTTATAAAATCAGATTGCGAAGCAGCAATAGGGTCAGAAGGAATTATTGGTGATCGCCTGATGATTATTACTCAAGGAAGTAATGATGCACCTATGGTTAAAGATGGACAACAGCTTGAGTCGAGTGAACCGGTAGAAACAGATGCTATTATTGCAAGTTTGAAAGTCTCGGCTTGGAATGCTGAAATAATTACAGATCAACTCGCTAATATTATGACTAAAATAAATAATGGCAATGGAACTTTAGGCAGATTAATTCAGGACTCAACGATTGCTGAAAACATTAACCAGACAATCGTTAACCTAAAGAAAAGCAGTAAAGGTCTTGATGAAAACATGCAAGCTGCGAAACAAAATTTTTTATTGAAAGGGTTTTTTAACAAGAAAGAACGAGACGCTAAAAAATTAAAAGAAAAAGAACAAAAAAATACAGATTCAAAAAAGTAAGAAATAGTTGATTGATATTATAAATAAAAATATTTGTTATGGAAAGTGAAAACAATGGAGAGTTTAGCAAAAGTCAAATAATAAGAGATTTTTCGATCAGCTATGATGATGTTGGAAAAGGAGAAATACCAATTATTTTCATCCATGGATTTCCATTCGATAAATCATCGTGGCAAAATCAACTTGACTTTTTTAGGAAGAGCCACCGAGTTATTGCTTATGACATACGTGGTTTCGGTAAATCAACATCTGAAACTGAAGGTTTCTGTATGGCTTTGTTTGCGGAGGATTTAATAAAGTTTATGGATTCTTTGAATATTCCGAAAGCAATTGTTTGCGGATTGTCGATGGGCGGATATATTTTATTGAATGCAATATCACGATTCCCTACAAGGTTTTCTGCAATCATTTTAAGTGACACACAATGTATTTCCGATTCTGAAGAAGGACGCGAAAAACGATTAAAAGCAATTGAGCAAATTAGAAAAAACGGAATTGACGATTTTGCCGATGGATTTATCGATGCTGTATTTTGTGAAAATTCCAAAGAAACAAAGAAGGGAATTGTTGAAAACATAAGAAAAGTAATTAAAGCTACTTCAGTAAGTACAGTAACACAAACATTAATGGCATTAGCAGAACGTTTGGAGACTTGTTCAATATTAAATAGAATAAACGTGCCTGTATTAGTGATTTGCGGAGCAGAAGATAAAGTAACGCCATTAGAACAATCGCAATATATAGTTGATCATATTATTGGATCAAAACTTATAATTATAGAGGACGCCGGCCACTTATCAAACATAGAAAACCCTATAGAATTTAATAAACATGTTGCTGATTTTATTTTAGCGTTATAAATGGTATAGATAAGTAAATGACTCTGTATGTCTTTTAGAAATGGCTACTGGGTAAAATTTGAATTATTTGTAGAAATAATAATATCAATTGAGTAATCATACTAGTACTACTTAAACATGTGAATTATGTAAACTCTTTTCACTGTAATGTAATTTATTTTTATGTACAGTTTATATCTTTGTGAAATTAATGAAATCAACAAGTTTTAAATGAGGAAATGGACACCTAAGATTAGGAAATTAATTATTGTTACGATTGTTTCTATATTTCTCGTAATACTACTTTTCATTTTATTTATATCGCCGTTGACGAAATATTTAGTTCAAAAATATGATGAAAAATATACCGGCCGTCAGATTACAATGGATTGGGCTTATGTGAATCCATTTACAGGGTACTTTCATTTTAGTAATTTAAAAATACAAGAATTGAAAAGTGACAGCTTGTTTTTTCAATCAAAGAGTGTAAGTTTAAAAATTTCAGTGCTAAAAATCATTTCAAAAACATTTGAGATAACAAAATTAACTTTAGATCACCCAATTGGGATAGTAATTCAAAATAAAAAGGATTTTAATTATACCGACCTTATTGATAAGTTTACCCCCGACAAAATGGACACTACTGTCTCAGGTATACATTTTAGTATTTTAAAGGTAAAAATAATTGAAGGAGAAATTCACTATCGTGAAAACCAAATCCCAATAAACTATTTTATTAAGGAACTTAATCTTGAAAGTACGGGCATGCGTTGGGATGTTGATACAGTAGTTGGTACATTTTCTTTTTTACCCGGAATTGGCGAAGGAAAGGTAAATGGAAATTTCGACATCAATTTAAAATCGGAAGATTATAGATACGATCTTAATGTGGAGAAACTCGATTTAAATATTATTGGACAATATTTGAAAGAATTGTCAAACTATGGAACTTTTTCAGCTAATCTTGATGCTAATTTAAAAGCAACAGGAAATTTTAGTGATCAACGGGAAATTACTCTAAAGGGGATGCTAGCTATTAACGATTTCCATATTGGCAAAAGTAAGAACGATGACTATTTATCGTTCGAAAAATTTGTGATGGCTATACATAACCTGAGTCCGAATAAGCATATTTATGAATATGATTCCGTTTCATTGATCAAGCCATATTTCAAGTATGAAATGTATGAGAAAACAGACAATTTGCAAACGATGTTTGGAAAAGGAGGATCGAATGTTTATGCAGTTGCTGATGACAATACTAAATTTAACTTGATTATTGAAATAGCTCGTACTGTAAAGGAGATGGCAAGAAATTTCTTTCAGAGTTATTACAGAATAAATAGGCTTGCAATTTATGATGCCGATTTTAAATTTATTGATTATACACTTAATGAGAAATTCTCCACCGAATTGTCTCCACTCAATTTCATTGCCGATTCGATTGATAAAAATAGAAGTTGGGTAACCGCTTCGTTGAAGTCGGGAATTGAACCTTACGGTGATGGATCTGTTTCATTAAGAGTAAATCCGAAAGACACAGGCGATTTTGATATGCAATATCATTTTAAAAATATTCCGGTGGCTACATTTAATCCGTATTTAATTTCTTATACATCGTTTCCTTTAGACAGAGGTAAAATTGATTTTAAAGGATCTTGGAATGTTAGAAACGGAGATATCAAAAGTGTGAATCATTTGCAGGTTATTGATCCCCGTGTTACTAAGCGTATTAAAAACAAAAATACGACGTGGATACCTTTGCCGTTAATATTTTCTTTTGTGAGAGAATTCGGAAATGTAATAGATTATGAAATTCCGATAACGGGTAGTTTAAAAAGCCCAACATTTCATTTGAAGGATGTAGTGCTCGACTTAATCGGAAACATATTTGTTAAGCCGGTGAAAACAGCCTATAGGATGGAAGTAAAGGAATTGGAATATGAAATTGAAAAATCAATTACTTTTAAATGGCCAACTCAACAAGCAACTATTCTCTCAGGGCAAAAAAAGTTTGTCAATAAAATTGATAATTTTCTCCAAGATAATCCTAAAGCGTCTATAACTATTTATCCAAAACAATTTGAATCGAAAGAGAAGGAATATCTTTTATATTTTGAATCAAAGAAAAAGTTTTACTTATCCAAAAG
>JAYTOX010000097.1:0-33722 GCA_043747595.1 Bacteroidota bacterium
GAAGGAAGAATGAAGAATGAAGAATGAAGAATGAAGAATGAAGACTGAAGAATGAAGAATGAAGAATGAAGAATGAAGAATGAAGAATGAAAAAGTTCATTTTTTTACTCACTACTTACTACTCACTATTCACTGATAGAAGTAAGCAGTTCATTTTTTTACTCACTACTTACTACTCACTATTCACTGATAGTAGTACGCAGTTTATTTTTTTACTCACTACTTACTACTCACCAATCACCAATATTGAACTTATTCATTATGTGGTTTTTTGCAACACTCGGGTAATTTGCGAAAGGCTTTCGGATCGGCTTTCAGAGTGTCGGCATCATAACCAATTTTTGTAACTTCCTTTTTTATCTGAAGAGCATTTGTTTTGGAAGGATCAAAGACTACTTGCAATGTTTTTGTCTCTACATCTTGATTCGAACTAACTATCCCTTTCACAAATGATAAGTCATGCTCAATTGTTTCTTTACACATTTCACAAACAGCAGATGTTTGAATTTTAATTGTGTCGGTTTGTGCAAATACTACTTGAACACTACAAATAAATATTGCTATAATAATCTTTTTCATCGCTTTTATTTTAATTGCTTGTTATTTTATTTTAAACTTAATCGCAAACCAACATATATTCTTCTTCCAGCTATTGGTCCCCAAATATTTGTTGCATCGAACTTTGAACCAAAAGGATCCTGAGCACTTATAATTGGATTAGCTTGTTTAAAGTTAAGCATATTTTCGGCTCCTACATAATATGAAATTCGTTTATACTCTTTTGTAACCTGTGTATTCATAAGAATAAATGCAGGTGAATACGTTTTCACTTCTCCTTTATTATTAGCAATCTCTTGTAGCTTCTTCTTTCCCTCCAATACAATGGTATAGTCAAATTTTAAATGTCTACGTTTATATTCATAGGCCAAATTCACAAGACCTCTACTCCTAGTCACCAGCGGAACTTCTAATAGCTTACCCTGATAGGTATTTTTTACATCGTCCATTTTAAACGCAAGTCGAACATCAAAATGATTTATTAACTCTGCATTAAACGACACCTGAAAACTGTTACTGAATGATTTCCCATTCAAATTATAGAAGTGAATTGCATTCTTATCTGAATACATATCTGTAATCAACTGCTGACTAAAATCGGTTTTATATAAATCAATATTAATCGATGCCGGCTTGCCGACTAATTGGAATTTTTGTGTGTAATTTATTCCATAATTTACTGCTCGCTCTGCTTCTATCTTTTCATCAACAATTAATTTACGCGATGTTGCAAAAACTGAAATATGATCGGCAAAAATATATGGCCGACGGTAACTACTTCCAATCGACATTCTAACAATTGAGTTCTCACTAAAATTATACTTTAAATGTAAGCGAGGAATCAAAACCCATCCATCTTCAAAATGATAATCTTCTCTTGCTCCTGCTATCAATTTAAATTTGTCCAGATAACTATAAGTATATTCAATAAATACGCCCGGAATATTTTCTGCCAATTCCAAAGGAGTGGCCTGAACGACTTGCGAAACTTCATTATATCGATATGTTACTCCAATTTTGTACTCATGATTTAATTTAACAAAATAATTTTGAAATATACTTTGTAGATAAACAGTCTTCTCTGTAGCATCATAAGTCTTCAATCCAAAATATGAATTCATATCATGATAGGTAAGCTGAACAATATTTCCTATACTCATCTGCGGTCGCTTCGGATATACAATTCCAACTTTGCCATAAACCTCTGCTCTTTGAGTTTCTACATTCGTTGTATACGCATCTATAATAACATGACCAGCACTTCCATTGCTAATTTGACCACCCGACGATTTATCGGCCAAATATTTAAATCCTAATTGCGCCTCCACTCTTCTGTTTAACTGAAATTGCCATCGGTTATATAAATTAACTTGTCGATTTGTTGGTGAATCGGCGAAACCATCATTATTATTATCGACTGCATGATCCATTAAACGACCATGAACCATTAACATTGTGGATGCTTTTTTACTAATTACTTTCTTATAAAATGTATTCATCTCTAAAGACTGATGCTCATCAGCAAATAGGTTCAAGTAAAATTTAGGTGTCGTTTTTTCTAAAGGTTTTTTAAACTCAACATTAATTAATCCTGTTGTAGATTCATAGCCATTCACAACAGAACCACTTCCTTTAGTTAGTTGAATAGATTCCATCCATGGCCCAGGTATAAATGTAAGTCCATAGATCCCAGCAATTCCTTGCATATTGGGAATGTTCTCCGTCAAAAGTTGAGAATAAATTCCAGACAAGCCCAACAGCTGTATTTCCTTTGCACCGGTTACGGCATCTTTATAGGCAACGCTTATTACCGGATTTGTTTCGAATGCTTCTGACAAATTACAACATGCAGCTTTCAACAATTCAACTTCAGTTATACGTTCTACATTCAATGGTTGAATTGTAGAGTTAACCAACGACTCCTTTTTAGCATTTATCTCGACCGACTTTAACTCAATCGATTTTTTCAAATATAGTTTCATCGGCTTTTCTTCCGAAATTGTTAGCGTGTCGTTCGTAAATCCAACGCACGAAACGACTGCTATAAGAGGAAGGTCGGCATGAATTTCAATTGAAAAATGACCTGATGTATCAGTGACAGCGAATATATTCAGAGTTGGAAACCGAACTACGGCAGAAGGAATTGTAACTTTCGGAGATTCTTTTTCGAAAACGTATCCATTTAAATAAACATGTGCTTGACTCTCTGTATATAGTAAACTCATCCATAAAAGGATGAATAATATTTTAATTTTCATTTCAATTTATTATTTTGATTTTTGGAAAGAGTGATCTTATTTTGAATAAAAGATCACAGACAAATTCGAACTGCGTTAAAATCAAATCTGCAAACGTTGAAAAAGAATCAACGGATCAATTTTTATATCCCTTTTTTTAAGACTAACAAAATCGTAATTTTTAATAGAAAAGTTTTCAAGACTAAATGATATAGAATTAAGTATTCTAGGAAGTAAAATCTGTAAATTATTATTCGTCGAATTTTCCACTGTTAATTTGCAGAAAAAATATTCCGTAAAACAACATTTTGCTTTAGAAAAACCAACTCCACCCTCTTGATGGGATGAGGGTGAACAGCAATCATTTTTTTTCAAACCTACATCAGATATGCAAATTGTGGCAATGCACTTATGACTAGATATACTTACGCCACTTCCCGCCACTAAAATAAGAGCAGACATTACTATAATGAAAAGTGATTTGATTTTTTTCAATTAATAATTATTTTACCTTGACTTTTTCCTCGTCCCTTTGAAATTAAATGATACACATATATTCCGCGTGGAAAATCTATTAATCCTTTCCATTTGTAATCAAAATTTACACGATATATTTCGCGTCCAACTGAATCAAAGATCATCAACGTATTATTTTGCTCGTAAGATTCTGCATTGAGTATTTTTTCACTGCCTAAAACAGTTGGATAAACATTTGTACTTACATTTTGAACATTCCCAATATTATCGCATACATCAAAAACCACTAAAGCTGTATCGCTATTCGAACAACCATTTGTATCTGTTACATTCACAACTACTAATTCAGAATCGATTGTAGACGATCCGGAAAATAATGCTATAAATTCTGTCGTTGCTCCGTAGTTCCAGATATAACTGTTGAATCCCGGACCGGCATCCATCAAATATGTAACATTATTACAGAGTAAAGTATCGGGTCCAATAGTAACAAAAGGTCTGGGCAACACACTTATCTCGATAGTGTCTGTTACTTTTGGACAACCATATTGATCAATATAATTTACAGAATAGGTTCCCGGAATGCCCACTAGAATAGTTGCTGTTGTATCTCCTGTATTCCATAAAAACTGAGAGCCGGGAGAACTTGATAATTCAACTTGCTGTCCACTACAAATGGAAGATGGACCATTAGCATTTACAATTGGCAACACATTATCGAATCGAACAGTGGCGGGGTCGGAATAATTTATACATCCGTTTTGATCGGTTACACGTACAAAAAAATAACCATTTTGTTTTGCATAAAATATTGAATCGATTGCGCCATTCTGCAAATACCAATTGAGATAATCGGCAAAGTACCATTGAAATGAGTATGCTGAATTTGACGATGCGATTAATTGCAACGAATCATTTTCACAAACAAAGTCAATAGAAGGAAAAACTAATGTTGGTTGAGCAGGTAATGAATAGATTGTATCGATAAATTTCTGATCACTATCGGCTGAACAATAATTCGAAGCCAGTAACTTATACAATCCCGGAGAACTTGGCACAATAGACGTATTCGTTTCGCCGGGCAAAATACTTCCGTTAAAGTACCACTGATAATTTACTGTGAAGTCGCCTTGAAAGGAATTGCTTAAACTTGAATTCAAACAAATTCCTGACGTATCTGAACCAAGTTGAACTTGTGGCTTAGTAGCAAAAAAAATCGACACAAAATTGGTTTCCACTACTCCACCTGTTGTATCAATAATTTGAGCAAAATAATTTCCTGTTGTGTTTATTGGTAAACTTCTCAAAGTATCTCCTGTATTCCAAACTACTAATGATGCAGGGTCAGGAATTGGATCTATGGTGAGTACCATGGTATCAGTTGAGCACAAATATTTCATTGGCGCTAACACATTATATGTGTTCGGAATATTTCCTCGCGAATCTAAAAGCGCAAAAAATATTTTATTCGATCCAAATCCATTTGTACTTCCTAGAATTGCAATATTAGAATCTGCAGTTTCTTCAAGATGCAGGGCAATATCGTTTAAGATAGAACCAACTTTTTTACTCCATAAGCTATCGCCGGTAGCATTCGTTTTTACTAGAATTATGTCATTTTGATTTGGAAGGATCGGATCCATAATTGTTGCTAACACTAAATATCCTCCATCAAAGGCTTGAATTGCCTGAACAACATTTTCATTTAAATAAGTGCCACAATGGTTATTCCATAAAAAATTACCGATAGAGTCTAACTTAATCAGTTGAAGGTCGGCTTGCGCATTGTTGATTAGCGTCGACCCGATTATAACTCCTCCATCGTTTGTTGCACTGATTGAATTCGTAGCTGACTGAAATTGATAAAGCGAATCGAGTATTACCTGACCTTGATTATTGAATTTTCGAATTGCAGAAACTTGGTATTGCGGCTGAGCTGAAAAATTATAGGTGTCGTAATAACTCATTGTGAAAAAATTATTCGTTATTGATTTGCTTAGACTATGAGCATTTACAATTGAACCGTCATAACCAATAAACTCCGTCCAATCAATCGATAAATCGGCATTGAGTGTATAAATAGAATAATAATTAGTTGAAATAAAACCATCGGTATAAATAGCGATGGCCATAGAGCTATCCTTATTCAAAATTATTCCGGTGCCACTTGTGCCCCATCCATCGAGTGGTGGGTACGTACGTGAGTTTAGATAATTGCCAAGTGAGTCAAGTATTATCACTTCTGCCAAAGCAGAATAAAGTGTACCAGCATGAGTTCCAACAATAGCTATATTACCATTCGATAATATACTTACACCATTGGTATAAAAACTAAAAGCATCTGAGTATGATTTTTCCCATTGCTTTTTTCCATTTTTATTCAACTTAAGAATATAGTATCCACGACTGTGATAAGTAGAATCGATTGCTGAACCAACAATAACAAATCCATCGTTCACTGTTTTAAAAAACACAACTTCACGATCAGGCTTTTCGCCATACGCTTTTTCGAAGTAATCTGCCGAAAAGGAGGAAAACGTGCAGAGAATTAAAAATGAAAATACTAGATAGATTTTTCTAATCACACTCTTATAAATATCAGGCAAAGATAGGTCAATTGTCTAAATATGTGATATTAACTTAACTGCGAATCGTATTAATTTTGAGCCGTTTAATTAACAAAAAAATCATTTTAAGCCAAGAAACAGCCAAAAAAACGAATTGATGGGCTTTATGGTTATCATCGTCCTTCAATTAAAAAAAAACGCCCTTCCCGAATATCGTCAGAAAGGGCGTTCAACTATATCTTTTCGGATTAAAAACAGTATTTATTTTCAGCTAAAAGCTTAGCTGCAATTATCCTTCTCGACTCTTTTACATTGAGTGGATTTACTTTGGTAAAACGTTTAAGTCCCATTAACATCATTCGTTGCTCGTCGCCTTCTGTAAATGATCCGATGGCATCTTTACCTGACTTGTGAATTTTATCACCGGCATCATACAAATAAACGCGCATCATTTCAAGTTGTTCTTTCGCTGCATCAACACCTTTCATACTGACAATTTTCTCTACTCTTAATTGAATAGATTCACAAACGTAAAGCTCGATCATCATATCGGCGATATTCATTAATACTTCTTGTTCTTTAGCTAATTCCATCATTAGTTTTTGAACCGCTGCTCCGGCAACTAAGAGAACTGCTTTTTTGAAATTCGCAATTACCTTTTTTTCAGCTGCAAACAATTCGTCCGATTCATTTCCAAATTCCGGAATCGACATCATTTCATTTGCCACCGCTGTTGCAGGCCCCATTAAATCGAGCTCACCTTTCATTGCACGCTTCAACATCATGTCAACGATGAGCATTCTATTTATTTCATTGGTGCCTTCAAAGATTCTGTTTATACGCGAATCGCGGTATGATCTATCCATTGGTGCGTCCGAGCTATAGCCCATTCCACCATAAATTTGTACACCTTCATCTACAACATAATCCAACACTTCACTTCCATGAACTTTAAGAATTGCCGCTTCAACAGCAAATTGTTCTGCACCTTTTAATTTAGCACGGCCTTCTTCCATTCCACCCGAAACTAATTCATGAATTGCGTCTTCAATATTTTGACTACAACGGAAAATAGCCGATTCAGAAGCGAAAATTCTAATGGCTTGTTCAGCCAACTTAAATCGTATAGCACCATACTTTGCAATTGGTCGCCCAAATTGTTGACGTTCGTTTGCATATTTTATTGCCAAAGTGGAAACAAGCTTAGATCCACCTATTGCAGCACCGGCCAATTTTACACGACCAAGATTTAAAATATTCACAGCTATTTTGAATCCGCTGTTTCTTTCACTCAATAAATTTTCTAGCGGAACAATGCAATCATTAAAAAATACTTGACGAGTCGAACTACCCTTAATCCCCATTTTATGTTCTTCAGGATTCAACGTAATTCCTGGAAAATTTTTCTCAACGATAAAGGCGCTTAGGTTTTCATCATTATCAATTTTTGCAAATACGATAAAGACATCTGAAAAGCCGGCATTCGTGATCCACATTTTTTGTCCGTTGATAATATAATTTTTACCATCGGCAGAAAGTACAGCTTTTGTTTTTCCTGAATTGGCATCAGAACCACTGCTAGGTTCTGTGAGACAATAAGCAGCTTTCCATTCGCCGCTTGCTAGTTTTGGAATATATTTTTGCTTCTGCTCTTGCGTTCCATAATATAAAATTGGAAGTGTTCCGATTCCTGTATGTGCTGCATAGGCTACGCTAAAAGAATGTCCGGCTCCTAAAAATTCTGTCGCTAACATTCCTGTGGTAAAATCTTTTCCAAAACCACCAAACTGTTCTGGTATAGAAATACCTAGCAATCCTAGCTCTCCTGCTTTCTCAAGAATGGATTGCATTAACCCTTCTTCTTGAGCATCGATCCGATCTAGATTTGGATAAACTTCTGATTCAAGAAAATCTTTACACGTTTGAGCAATCATTAATTGCTCTTCAGTCCATTCTTCCGGAATGAAAATATCTTCTGCAGAAGTTACTTTAATTAAAAACTCTCCGCCTTTGATTGCTTTTTTTATCTCTTGCATTTCAATCATATTATAGTTGTTATACTTTACTAATTTAATAATTCAAAAATTCCGGCAGCACCTTGTCCGGTTCCTACGCACATGGTAACAATTCCATATTTCTGTTTACGACGACGTAATTCACTGAACAATTGCACTGATAATTTAGCTCCGCTACATCCGAGTGGGTGACCTAATGCTATTGCTCCTCCGTTTACATTCACAATTGATTGATCCATCTCCAATGTTCTCATCACCGCTAACGATTGAGAAGCAAAAGCTTCATTCAATTCAAACAAATTAATATCTTGCAATTTCATATTCGCTCTCTTAAGAACTTTCGGAATAGCTTCGATAGGACCAATTCCCATAATTCTTGGCTCTACTCCTGCCACTGCATAATCTACCATGCGAGCAATGGGTTGAACATTCAATTGTTTTAATAATCGCTCACTAACGATTAAAACAAATGCAGCACCATCACTTGTTTGAGAAGAATTTCCGGCAGTAACAGTTCCGGCAGCATCAAAAACAGGTTTTAACGTTGCCATTTTTTCAAGTGTAGAATCTGCACGTGGACCTTCATCGGTATCTACAATAAATTCTTTCGTTTTTTTCTTTTCATTTTCATCCAAGAATATTTCCTGAACTTTCACGGGAACAATTTCATCTTTAAATTTTCCATCACGAATTGCTGCAGCAGCTTTCATATTAGAATCAAATCCAAATTTATCTTGATCTTCACGCGATATTTTATACTCTCGCGCCACAGCTTCGGCTGTTAATCCCATTCCCCAATAATAGTCGGGCTTCTCTTGCACGTATTTTAAATTTGGTACAATCTTCCATCCACCAAAAGGAATTGGGGACATCGATTCAACACCACCGGCAATAATACAATCGGCCATGCCGGCATGTATTTTCGCAGAAGCAATTGCAATTGTTTCTAAACCTGAAGCACAATATCTGTTCACCGTCATTCCCGGAACTTTTACTGTATCTAGTCCCATCAAAGAAATCATACGACCAATATTTAAACCTTGTTCAGCTTCCGGAGTTGCGTTTCCAACGATAACATCTTCTACCTGCTCTTTATCTAGGCCAGGTACAGCAGCCATTAAATGTTTAATAACTTCTACAGCTAAATCATCGGGACGAGTATTTCTAAAAACACCTTTTGGCGCCTTTCCAACGGCAGATCTAAATCCGGCAATTATATAAGCATTCATTCTTCTCTTCTTTAAATTGTTATTTCTTCGGATTGACAGGTTTTGTTGAAGTGTCAACAGCGGTAGGAATTGGTTTTGCTCCAGGAATTGGCGCAGGACCACCTTTTTTGTCTGTTGTTTTTTTATCGGCCGCCTTCTTATCATCGTCTTGTTTTTTCTTCACCGCTTCCATTTCCTCAACATTCATTCCATCCTTATAGGTGGCTTGACCAACAACAGTACCTTTTCTGCTATACGATTTCCAAACGCCATCTTTCCTACCAAGTTTATAACTCCCATCTTGACGAACCGTTCCATCTTCAAAATATTTTGTCCACTTCGCATCTTTTTTCCCATCCTTATACATTCCTTCTAGCTGTACTTGCCCGGAGAAAAAATATTTTGTGTACTGACCATCTTTTACACCTGCTAAATATTCCGTTTCTTCTCTAGGTTTGCCATAGCTATAAAATTTACGTTCTACGCCTTCCTTTTGGTCGTTAACAAAATCTATTTCGGCAATTTTATCACCAAAAGTGTTGAAGAACATCCACTGTCCTTGTTTTCGTCCGATTTCGTCGGTCTTATTTTTGTGCTTCTCTTTTCCGGGAGCATACTTAGGTTTTTCCTCAAAACCTTGAGCGATGATAAAAATCGGAAAAAGCATAGTGAATAAAAACAATATGGCTTTTCGATAGTTGACAATCTTCATAATGTTGTGTTTCATTTTATTGATGTCTATTAATTTCTTAGTGGTTTACCTGATGTTAATATACTTTGAATTCGTTCGAGAGTTTTCTTCTCAGCGCAGAGCGATAAAAAAGCTTCGCGTTCAAGATCTAATAAATATTGTTCTGATACCATTGTGTATCCTGATAAGTCGCCGCCACAAAGTACGTAAGCTAATTTTTGTGAAATTTTTTGATCATGCTTTGAAATAAAATTTCCTGATTGCATTGAATTAGCTCCTGCATAAAACATTGCCAATCCACTTTTCCCAAGCACTTTTATATCTTTACGTTGAACCGGACGAGTATAACCTTCATCTGCCATTTCAATTACTGCTCGTTTGGCTTCTGTAATTACTCGAGACGGATTCATTACAACCTCATCTCTTCCTTGCTTTAATATTTTAAGATCGAATGCCTCCCAAGCACTGGTAGAAACTTTCGCCATGGCAATATTTAAAAAATATTCTTTCAAAATATTTTCATCAATAGCACCTTCTGTGTACGCATCACTGGCGCGCAAAGCAAACTCTTTACTTCCTCCACCACCCGGTATCAAGCCTACACCGAACTCTACCATTCCTATATATGTTTCTGCCGAAGCAACAACTTTATCTGCATGCAACGACATTTCACAACCTCCTCCGAGTGTAAGAGCATGAGGCCCTACAACAACAGGAATATTGCTATAACGAACTTTCATATTCATATTTTGAAAAGCACGAATAGCCATGTCAATTTCATCATACTCCTGGTCAATCGCCAACATAAAAATCATAGCCAGATTCGCTCCTGCGGAGAAATTTTGTCCTTCGTTGGCAATTACTAACCCACGAAAATCTTTTTCAGCTATTTCAATTGCTTTATTAACGCCTTGTATTACTTCTCCTCCAATGGTATTCATCTTGGTGTGAAATTCCAAATTCAATACGCCATCACCAATATCCAAAAGTGTACTTCCTTGATTCTTCCAAACTATTTTTTCTCTATTGGCATCGAGTAAAATAAAATTCTCTGAGCCGGGCTTTAATTTATAACTCCCATCTACACTGTAATAAAATAATTGTGAAGAACGATACTGATAAAAATCTTTATTCCCTTTTTGAATAAAATCTTTCACCCATGGAGCAACACTATGACCTGCCTTTTCCATAATTGCAACTACTTCTGCTACACCAAGTATGTTCCAAATCTGGAATGGACCTAACTCCCAACCAAAGCCTGCGCAAATAGCGTCATCAATCTTGTACAACTCTTCAGCAATTTCAGGAATGCGATGTGATATGTAAGCAAATAAACTGCAAAAAGATTCACGATAAAATTCACCTGCTTTATCTTTTCCGTTAAATAATATTTTGACCCTGTCTTTAAAATTATCAATCGCCTTTGTTTGATCGAGCGTAGCAAATTTTACTTTCGTCTTAGGAACATATTCAAATGTTTTTAAATCGAGTGTCAAAATTTCACTCTTTCCACTTGCATTTTTTACTTTCTTATAAAAGCCTTGCTTCGTTTTATCACCAAACCATTTTTGTTCAACCATTTTCTGAACATAAGCCGGCAACTTAAACAAGTCGCGCGATTCATCATTCGGACATCTCTCGTAAACATCATTGGCTACTTTAACTAACGTATCCAAACCAACTACATCTGATGTTCTGAATGTAGCCGATTTCGGTCGACCTAAAACCGGACCTGTCAACTTATCAATCTCATCAATCGTAAGTCCCATTTTTTCTACTAAATGTAAAAGCGACATGATCGAATAAACTCCAATTCTATTTGCAATAAACGCCGGAGTGTCTTTGCAGATTACAGTTGATTTACCTAAAAATAGATCACCATAATTTTCTAAGAATGCGACAACATCTTTATCCGTTTCTTTCGTAGGAATAATTTCCAACAAACGTAAATAACGAGGCGGATTAAAAAAATGTGTGCCACAAAAATGTTTTCTAAAATCTTCACTTCGCCCTTCAGTCATTAAATGAATCGGGATTCCGGAAGTGTTGGACGTGATTAACGTTCCAGGCTTTCTATACTTTTCAACTTCGGTGAAGACCGCTCGTTTAATATCGATATTTTCTATTACAGCTTCAAGAATCCAATCTGAAGCGGCAATGTCTTTCATGTTATCATTAAAATTTCCGGTACGGATACGAGAAGCAAACGATTTTTTATAGATAGACGATGGATTCGCTTTAAGAGTTGCTTGAAGTGCATCGTTTACGATTCTATTTTTTACAACAACAGAATCAAATGATAATCCTTTTTGCTTTTCAGCATCTGTCAATTCCTTCGGAGAAATATCAAGCAATAAAACTTCCACGCCAATGTTTGCAAAATGACAGGCAATACGACTACCCATTATTCCACTTCCCAAAACAGTAATTTTTTTAATAGCTCTTTTCATAATTCAATTCAATATGTTCAATTTATTCTGAATACATTTTTTCAATCTCAGAAATGTACCTTTCATAAATAACTTTTCGTTTCAACTTTAATGTTGCTGTTAATTCTCCACTGTCAACTGTCCATTCTTTCGAGAGAAGATGAAACTTCTTAATCTGTTCAGAATGACCAAACTCTTCATTGTATTGTCGAATCTCCTTTCCAACGCGCTCATTTACCTCTTTGCTTTGAGCCAGTTCTTCATTTGAAGAATAGTTAATTTCGTGCAACTCACACCACTTTTTAATATGTGCAAAATCTGGAACTATCAATGCCGCCGGAAATTTTCTATTTTCTCCAACAACCATGATCTGTTCAATAAACAACGATTCCTTAAACTTGTTTTCCAATGCTTGTGGAGCGACGTATTTTCCACCTGAAGTTTTGAAAATTTCTTTTTTGCGATCGGTTATTTTTAAATAGTGATCTTCCACAAAACACCCTATATCACCCGTGTGAAACCATCCATTCGCATCAATTACTTCAGCGGTTAAGTCGGGGCGATTAAAATAACCCAACATCACATTTGGACCTTTACAAAGTATTTCTCCATCTTCTGCAATTTTCACTTCCACTCCTTTGATAACCGGACCTACAGTTCCAAACGCACTACCACGAGCTTCTAAATTATTTACAGTAATTACAGGTGAAGTTTCCGTCAAACCATAGCCTTCTAAAACCGGAATTCCCGCCGACCAAAAAACTCTTGCTAAGCGTGGTTGCAAGGCTGCTCCCCCACTTACGATCACTCGTACATTTCCTCCAAGTGCTTCACGCCACTTTGAAAATATTATTTTGTTGGCTAATTTTAATTGCATTTCATAGAGCCAACCATTCTTGCCATCCTTTTCATATTTCAAGCCAAGGTCAAGCGCCCAAAAGAATAATGCACGCTTAATTCCTTTCAGCTCTTTTCCTTTGTCAACTATTTTATCATACACTTTTTCTAACAAGCGTGGTACAGTAGAAAAAACTTGCGGCTTTACTTCTTTCAGATTATCAGAAATCTTATCCATGCTTTCGGCATAATAAATCGAAACACCTATGAACATATAAAGATACGTAAGCATTCTTTCATAGCTGTGACACAATGGAAGAAAACTCAATGCACGATCAGTAGGACCAACAGGACACAAATGTTCGCTTGCCGTAATATTAGAAACGATATTGTTGTGAGATAACATAACACCTTTGGGAGTTCCAGTTGTACCACTTGTGTAGAGTATGGTAGCCAGATCATTTGGTTGTACCGCTTTCATTTTCGAATCTATATCGAAATTGCTTGTTAGCCCTTGTGCAATAATCTCCAGGTAATTTTTAACTCCTTCTAATTTATCGAAACTATATATATCGACTAATGAAGGAACTTTCGATTGAAGGTTCTTTACTTTTTCGTACAACACCTTATCACCAACAATAATTAATTTCGCTTTGCAATCGTTTAAAATAAAAGCTATTTCCGATTCTGAAAGTGTAGTATAAATTGGAACATTTACAACACCAATTTGCAACATACCCAAATCCATAATGTTCCATTCAGGACGATTCGCTGAAATAATTGATATACAATCGCCCGCATTTATTCCTATCGACAATAAACCTTTGCTTATTTCACATCCTTGATTTATAAAATCGTTTGTCGACCAACTTTTCCATTTGCCATCGATCTTAGAAAGCAATGAATTGTTTGTTGGAAATAATTCCTTTTGACGACGGTGAATATCAAAAATACGAGTTACGTTGACCATAGTGGTAATCAATACAAAATTAGGGACTTTGTAAAATGAGCCCAAAAAATGTACGTGGAGAAGCTGCCAAATTATACTTTTTAGCCATTCCTGATTCGAAAATCAATAATTTTTATCAAAGGTTTGTTAACAATTCAACGGTTAAAAGACTAAATCATTTTGAAAAAAAATGGTGAAATAACGGTAGGTTTGTAAATTGAACGAACCGAAGAAAATGGAATACAAAAACAGCTTCACAACATCACTAAATTTGCGATTTCCACTGGTAATGGCACCTATGTTTTTAGTTACTAATGCACTCATGGTGAAGGAAGCCATGAACATTGGAATTTTAGGGTGCTTTCCTTCGCTGAACTTTAGAGAAGAAGGGCTTTTAGAAAATGTACTCGATGAATTGAATGACCACTTGCGCTCCAGGCAAGGCCTACAGGGAAATTATGGGGTTAATGTGATTGTTCAAAAAGCGAATCCTTGGGCACAAAAACATCTAGCTATATGCTTGTCGAAAAAAGCACCTGTCATCATTACCTCATTGGGCAATCCTGCAGAAGCAATAAATGGCGCCCATGCTTACGGGGGAAAAGTTTTTTGCGACGTTACTAATATTAAACACGCAAGAAAATGTGCCGATCTGGGATGTGATGGATTTGTGGCCGTAGGACAAGGAGCAGGTGGGCATGCCGGACCTTATCCGGTGAGTATGCTTATCCAAGCTTTAAAAAAAGAATTCCCATCGTTTCCGATTTTAGCTGCGGGTGGAATTGCCAACGGAGCAACATTGCTAAGTGCAATTTCAGCAGGTGCATCAGTTGGCTATTGCGGAACAATATTCATTGCAAGCACTGAAGCAGGTGTATCTACTGAATATAAAAACGCAATTGTTGACTCGAAGATGGAAGACATTGTATTAACAGAACGGATCAGCGGAACTCCTTGCACCATTATTAATACTGAATTTGCTCAAAAGATTGGTACAAAACAAAATAGTTTTGAAAGATGGATGAGTAAAAATCCGAGGACAAAAAAATATTTTAAAATGATTATCCAGCGAAGAAGTTTTCATTGGCTGGAGGATGCTGTGAAACCGGGTAACTACAATAATTTGTGGTGTGCCGGACAAACAGTTGAATTGATACATGGGATTTATCCAATAAAACAAATCGTCGAAACGATGGAGAAAGAATTTTTCAGTGCATATTTAGAATTACAACGTAACATTTCTAATTAAGCACTATGAAACAGCTTCACAAAATGATGGATCAAGCAGAAACATCACCGCTAAAACGAAAATTTCTGCAATGGGCATTGAGTTATTCTATTCCATTTAACCGTCCACATAAATTTAAAATTCTTGAAGTTTATAAAGATGGAATTCATGTTCAACTCCCCTATCTTAGAGTAAATAAAAATCATTTAAATGGAATTCACGCATGTGCATTAGCAACACTCTGTGAATTTGTTTCCGGATTAACATTGATGCGAGCGTTAAGAAGAGACGACTTAAGATTGATAATGAAAGACCTCAAAATGACCTATCATTATCAAGCAAAGAAAACAGTTAGCGCTTCTGCTCAAATTGCATCGACAGAAATAGATCAAAAAATTATCAGCCCCCTTCAATTATCTGATTCAGTTTTATACCTCATGGCAATTGAAGTTTATGACACTGAAAAAAATCACATTTGTACAGCCGAAGTTAATTGGCAGTTAAAAAAATGGAACAAAGTAAAGACTAATTAAAGGGATGATTTCAAAAACATTCAGTTATTCTTTTACTATATTATTTGCAGCTTTAATTTTTATTCTATCGTGGAATTCACGTCTGGCCTCCGACGATTACTATTTTATTTATCTCACGAAAGTGTCTGGACCATTCAATGCAACTTTTTTACAATTCAATCAGTTTAGTGGTCGATGGTTCTGTCATTTGATAAGTACTTTCCTTTTAACTTTTGCAGACAATCGATATTTCTTACCCGCTTTTTTCATAGCTACATTCTTAGCATTATACGTTTTACTTTCTGCACTAATTTGCAAAATCAATTTTAAATTAAAGAACGACATTACAAAATCGAACTCTAATTTATTAGCACTAATAATTTTAGCATCAACTTTTTTCAACTCTTTTTCCATAGGAGAAAACTGGTTTTGGTTTATTAGCGTCACTACCTATTTATGGAGTTTTATCTGCACATTAATTATTTCATTATTTTTATTAAATGATAAAAAATCTGTTTCTCTGTCAGCGGCATCGCTCCTTTGCTCAATTTACATTGGTAGTTCCAGCGAGTCAATCGCGCTTTCAGTCGTCTTGCTTTTATTTTCCTATTCTGTATACAGCATTTTCATTAATGGGATTCAATCGTTTTTAAAGAAAAAAGAAAGCAAGAAAATAATATTTGTCGTTTCAATCATTTCACTAGCCTTATTATCCTCGATATTTTCGCCTGGTTCATTGCTGCGACACAAACTGTTACCATCACCTACTATCCTGCTACAATTTATCATTTTTTGCAAATCGGCCGTGAAAATATTTTTATTCTACCTTCCTAAGCAAATTTGGATTTACTTATTATTTGGAAGTCCATGGTTATTCGTCGGATATAACTTACAGAAAAGACTGAACTTGCCTAGTAAAAACATCAACAAACATATCGTTAAAACAATTTCGCTTACATTATTTACTGTGCTCCTTTGTATTCTTCCAAATACGATTATTCTTGGCGAATTTGGACCTGCTCGGACTTTACTTTTGATACCATTCATCTTCAGTGTTTGCATGGCAATTATTATTTCTTTGCTGGGTATGAAAGCAAACAACTCTAAGTACCAAAACACATTTTCATTCATCACTCAATTTGCATTACTTTCATTTGTATTATTCCATGCAATTAGTCAGTACAAAATAAGTCGAGAATTTTCAACTCAATATGATAACCGAATTAATTACCTAGATCATATTCAATCACAAGGATTCAAAGGAGAAGCTAAAGTGCCTTCATTACCTGATCAAGGATTTTTGTATAATGCAGAGCTAAGAAGCGACACAAGCTACTTTGTAAATCAGCATTGGAAAAAAGGATTGTTTCTCGACTATACAATGGTTGTCAGCAAATAAAAAGTACCTTCGCCAATTGAAAAATTAAACTTTCGCTGATATTATGAAAAGAATTTTAAAGACACTCTGGGGCATTTACGGACTAGTAATTTTCGTAACAACACTTATGCTTGTGATCATCGCTTTTTTTATTGTCTTCACATTCGTCCCAAAAAAGCAAGCTCCATTTGTTGCTCACCGCTTTATTTCTAGAATATGGGCAGCATCGCTCTTTGTTTTATTTGGAATTCGATTGAAAGTAAAGAACAGAGATTTTTTGAAGAAAGAACAGACGTATGTATTTGTTGCCAATCATCTTTCTCAATTGGATATTCCTGCCTACGCTGTTGCTGCCAAACACACATTAAAGTTTTTAGCCAAGGAAGAACTGACAAAGATTCCGTTGATGGGATATATTATTAGAAATCTTTATATCAGCGTAAACAGAAAAGATAAATTTGCACGTGCAAAGAGCATGGAAAATATGATCTCAGCAATTCGTGATGGCATTTCTGTTTTTATTTGCCCCGAAGGCACAAGA
This sequence comes from Bacteroidota bacterium, assembly GCA_043747595.1. Taxonomy (GTDB): domain Bacteria; phylum Bacteroidota; class Bacteroidia; order AKYH767-A; family 2013-40CM-41-45; genus JADKIH01. The sequence continues at coordinate 17,628 of JAYTOX010000097.1, forward strand.
AATAAAACAGATCAACCCTTATTAGAATTTCGAGATGGGGCTTTTCGTCTTGCTATTCAAGCGCAAGTACCGATTGCAACACTGACTCTTGTAAATTCAGGCAAACTTCTTTCACCGTTACATCCTCTTGAACTTTCACCAGGAACGCTTACATGTGTTTGGTCTGAACCTATTTCTACTATTGGAATGACAGAAGAAGACATCCCTGCACTAAAACAAAAAGTGATCAACGAAATGTTGAGAAACTTGAAAGGGTAAATCTTTAGTTTCGAATTTTTTAAGAGCTGCCAGAATTCCGGCAAAATAATTTGTGTTTTAAAATAATAGTTTAGTAAATAGTTTCTAAAAATATTTTTCATTTATATCTTTACACTTGTGATTAAAGAGGAAAATATTCCCGATGCCGCTGCGCTTTTAGCAATTATTCAGCAGAAGGATATTCAACTTGAAAAACAATCTTCTCGAATTGAAAAACTAGAAAATCAGTTAGAGCAACTTCTGCGCACAGTGTACGGAAAAAAATCAGAACGGTTTGCGCAGGTTGTTATTCTCGGTCAACTTCCATTGGCACTGGATGTAGATGTTCAAGAACAAGAGTAAGAGAAAAAGCAAACAATCACTTACCAACGGAAAACGCCTTGCAAAAAATCAGAACACAAAGAAGGAAGAGTTCCATTGCCTGATCATTTGCCACGTGTAGAAATTATTATTGAACCCAATTATGATACAACAGTACTTGTACGAATAGGAGAAGAAGTAACAGAACAATTATAACTTGAACCGAGCCAATTATTTGCAAAAAAAAATATTCGTCCCAAATACGCATTACCCAAAGGAGAAGGTGTAGTTCTCGGCGAGCTTCCATCGTTCCCTATTGAAAAAGTAATTCCGAGGCCTGCATTACTTGCGTGGATCTTTATCACAAAATATGTTGATCACTCACCTTTAAATCGCCAGATTGAACAACTCAAACGTTTAGGGATTGAAATACCTAGTTCAACCATTTCTGATTGGGTTTTTCAAGGAAGTGATTTGATTGCACCTCTTTTTGAAGTACTAAAAAGGAAATTACTTGAAATAAATTATTTACAAGCAGACGAATCACCGATTAAAGTATTAGATCAAAATAAAGAGTCAAAAATACATTTAGGATATTATTACCGAGTCCGCCATTCTGATTCAAATCTATACCAGAATAGTATAATCCACAATAACTGGAAACTCCAGATGTAAACAAATAAAATGTGTTATCCGAGCTTGGGTTTGGAATGATTGTCATTTCAAAATACCAGCCTGCTCCGTATAAAGAATCCCCATTGAGCATAATCTCATGATTTCGATTTCTGATTTGGCCCGTAAGACCTGCTTTTGCAGCTCGAGTATTCGCATAGAACAATAAGTTTCCTATCGAATCAGAAATACTAGTGCAACTACCGCGTGTGTCTAATCCTGTAACTGTAGGAACTGGATTATTTAAGGAACTGAAATTTATTCCTGCAGAATCACCAAAACACCAAAACCTATCAGAGTATAGTGCTTTAGATACTCCAGTAAAAAGCAATAAAAAATAAAAAAATATTTTATTCGTCTCATTCAATTTTTATTAAAATACAAGTGACCGAAGAAATTTCGAAAATGCTCTATGCAATGATAAAATTCTTGGAAGTCAAAAAGACCGTGTGAGTTCGAAAAAAGTTTTTTGATTTGCAGTTTGAGCATGGTTGGGTTTCACACTCAAATTTCACACTCCTGCTGAATTTCAGTGTGGGTTTGAGTGCGAGTGTGTAGATCGAAAGTCTAAACTAGTTTCGATTTTTCACACTCACACTTCGTACTCACAATCTGCATTTGTACTCCTTACGGGACTGAGTTCGAAACTGTTTTATGAGGATTTGCTTAAATTCTGGGTTTTAAAGTCTTTTTTGGGTTAGCAACAATTAGTAGAATAATTCCAGTTCTGCTTAATCTTTTGTCAAACTTAATTTAATTTGGAATCTTAGATACCTGCCTTATTCACGCAACATAAATGTTATTCCCAAGAAACATATTTGGTAAATCGAATTATTTATTATATTTGAAAGTCTAATTTTAATATTTTAAGTTGTTAAAATATGAAAGCAGGTCTGATTTTAGCCAATATTTTATTTTTCACTTCCATATTAGCTCAACCGCAATGGAAATTTCCAATTGCCTTTGAAGACGGTTCGGGTGCAAGGGATACTATTTGGTACATATGGGATTCAAGCGCAACAGCAGGAATTGATACTTTATTAGGTGAAGGAAAAGTGCAAATGGATCTTAATGCATTTAATGTTTTTGTAACTGACTTCAATCCTGATTCAACAAAGACACATGCTCTACCTTTCAATGGATCTACACTTAATAATCACATAAAAGCTATTAATTACCAATACCCAATAACAATCTCGTGGGATTCGAGTTTATTTTCTAATTTTTTTACTGTTGGTGATTCTCTAATTGCAAATGCATATATACAAAACGATTATTTTTTTCTTGTAAATAATGGTGGACCGATACCCGGATCATTTAATATGCTTCAAGCTGATAATGTAGAAGCTCCTGCTTTTAATTGGGGATCAATGAACCAATTTCCAATGCAAATACTAATTACTCGATTTTCAACTACAGATGTAAATGATCTTCCAACCATGAATAGTTTGGTAAGCCCAAATCCTTTTTTTGGAGAGCTTAATCTTAATACCAAAAATTTAACTTATCTGCGAATAAATAGTGTTGATAACAAAATAGTATTTGAAAAATCTTTCGATTTAAATTCCAATAATATTGAAACTATTAATTTGAATCAATTGAACAATGCTTTATATATTTTAATTTTCAAAACTAACCAAAACATTTGGCACTATGAAAAAATTATCAAATATTCTAATTTCAAGTAGCTTACTATTATTTTTTTTATTTCTAAGTATAATTAGTAAATCTCAATGTGTTTCAAGTCCATTGGCTGCACCTGCCCCTAATGGATCTACAGTTAAAAGTAGAAACGGCTATTATGCGCCTACTTCAGGAACTTACAGAGCTTTAATTATTTTTGCAGAAGTAATTTATTTGCCTAGTTCGGATGACCCAAATCCTAGTGGTAATGCTAGTTGGCTTCCTAACTCTTTACCTGTTTGGGCAAATGATGTTTTTAATTTAAATGTAGGCAGCTTGCCATTAAAGCCAATGACGAGATATTTTGATCAAGCATCTTTTGGTCAACTACATTTATTAGGTGATGTATTAATTAATCCCAATAACCCTACTGGAATATTTCGTGTTCCCTTAACTACTGCCGAGGCGCTTTCAGGTACTCATCATTATCCTCAGGTTTTTAATGAGGTCAATAGTAGTACAGTGCAAAGAAAGCGGATTGAGCAAAACGGAATAAAATATTAAACACTGGTTAGTTTGGAAAAAAAGCATTAATACAACGATGTCAATAGCATAAACGCGAGAATGTGCTAAGTTACTTTAGTGATCTAGACAAATCAAATTTTAAAAAAAAATTCAAATTTCCTATCGCGAACCGGATTATCAAAAAGCAAAATCGACATTACTTGCCACGCATTAAGAGTTGTTAAAAATAAATCAAAATGCGGACAACTCGTTAATAGAAGAACTAGAAGAAACCTTGAAGCTACAAAAATTAAAGGTTGCATAAATTTTTTCTCGAAGTATCGGCAAGACAAATTGTATTGAAAACTTGAACTCTCAAATGGCTAAATATGTTCGAAATGTGAAAAATTGGTCAAATAGTAATCAACGCCAATAATGGATTGGAGCATCATTGTTAGAAATTGAACATCGTCTAAATAAAATTCATAACTTTAAACACCTAAATAAATTACAAGATGCAATTAAAAATCACTTAAATCAAAAACAAATTGTAAAAATTTCATATACGAAATAGACTTCACCTATCCTCTTAATATATCAATCGATTCAGAAAAATTACCGGTTTATTATTTCATAATCACGGAATCGCATATTTAATTTACTAATTAAAATTATCGTATGAAAAAATATTACTTTGTGCTTTTATTACTTTTTATTTCTTTTCAATCCTTAGCACAGTTCGCTCCCGAATCTGACCCTCACAGAGGAATGTATATAGATGATTTTATGAAATTTTATCCCGGAACATCCATTGTTGATACTTCACGTTCTACTTTGGGTGTTGACCGAAATTTCGATGGCATATTTGAAAAAGAAGATGCAATCCTTCAATATGCTTGCGAAAATCATATTACATACTTAGCGCTTTATGATTTGCATAAAGTTATTGCAGCTAATAAATTTCTATGGAATGAAAATACACATCAATATGAAAATTCAGAAAAACACTTATGCCGATTTATTCAAAAAGCAAAAACTCAATATGGAATTACTCAAATAGGTGCTGTTGGAAGCTCCACAAACTTTTTTGATAGTCTTGGTGCATACTTTGACCGCTACCCGGTAACAGCAGCTATGAGATTGAGTGACGATATTAAATCATCGCCAAATTTCAATAGTACTTTAGCTTCTGTAGAAACAAACTTCTATCCTACTCCACAAGCTCAACAAGATGCAGAGTATCTCAAGCAATGTATGCGTATTATGAATTTCAATTCACTAAATGAATGTCAAAGTGATATTGATGTAATAAATATCGAATATGAATTCTGGGGCGATTGTGTAAATTCATTTCCAGGTCTAATCCCAATTGCACAATCGATGAATGCATTAAAAACAAATTATAACTCATTACATCCAAACAATCCAATAATAACTGAAGCATATTTAGCCTTTCTATATTATTGCGGCGGATACGAAACTCAAGTGGTACAAACACTCGATGGATGCAACAACTGTTCGCCTTGTACAAATTGCTCAAATCCGCATGCACCATTAATCGATAGAGTTCTGTATTCATTTTTGCAAAACAATCCTTACAATTTCACTTTCGGCGATCAAAATTATTTTGAACGAAGCACTACACAAGACAGTACCGACTTTCATCCCATGTTTTATTCTGAGTCAGTAAATAATGGTGGAGTATTTGACTTTCTTGGCACTTGGCTCAGCCAAGCTTCGACAAATACTATTTTTTTTGCTGAAGAATATTATTTTTATCATTGGTTAATGTTGTCTGGTTCTGCCCTTGGAACATCTCGTCAAAACAATGTCCAAGCTGGTGGAGTGCATTGGTTCACATCTTCCTTTATGGTTGGTCATTTAGACCATCCCAAAGTTATTCAAACTCCAGGAAATTTTTGCACATCTAATGACTCTGCACTTATCACCTTGGATTATTATGGACCTGATGAACCTGGCACGGATTATACTTTTGCTATTAAAAGAGATTCTGATAACACAATAGCTTATCCTCCTTCTGGAAATATTTTTTCGAGCTCATCATTGAGCACTATAAATAATCCTGCTTATCGGTCAATCAATTTTCATGACACACTTTTATTCCCTCCTTGTTATTTAAAGAAAGGAGAATACACAGCAACATTAAACTTATCATATAACCATAGTACAGGTTGTACATATTCTACTACCACAAAAATAATTGTTGACGACCGTCCGCATCTTCAACTTGTTGGAGACAGTTCTTTTTGCGAAGGCAATAAAACTTTCTTGAAGGCGCCCGCTGGTTCAAATTATATTTGGTATAGAAACGGTGAAGTTATAAATGGAGCAACGACCAACTCAATAGCAGTTGGAGACGATGGTGATTATTATTGTCAGCTGTACTTAGGAAGTTGTAATGGCATTTCAGACACGATCCATATTACAGTTCATCCGAATCCAACTGCATCGGTAAATATTTTTTGCAATGGAAATGGAACATATACACTTAAGACAAATACATACGCTGCTAATTCAGGCTTGACAGATCTCACAGGCAATTCAGGAGTCACTTACCAGTGGAGTACAGGTGAAACTACCAGCCAGATAGTTGTTGCTCGACCGGCATCGGCTCAAAGAATTTATGTTATGATTACAGATCCATATTCAGGTTGTACTAGAATGAGACATGCAGCTTTGTTACCGGTACCAGATTCATCGTTAATTCCATCAATCACCATAAACTCCTCGCCGAGCACTTCTTGTACATCTGACGGATCGCTTACCGCGCAGCTAACAGCAGCAACAGGTTCAGTCGATTTCTTTTGGTCGAACGGAGCAACATCTCAAACTATTAATTATTTACCTCCGGGAACATATAAAGTTGTAATGACTCAACTTGCAAATCCTTGCTCATACGAAACCAGTATTACACTTGGTACTCCACCTACAAATGCACCAATAATTACTCCAACAATTGTTGGCTCTTCATGCAGTAATAGCTTTGATGGCTCAATTAACTTAAATATTAACGGAGGAAATCCACCATTCAAATTTAATTGGAACAACATTCCAAATGAAAACGGATACTCTTCAACAACACAAAATTTATCACGACTTTTTTCCGGAACTTATACTTTAACCATTACCGATGCGTCGGGATGTAAGTTTACATATGATTATGATGTGCCTTATAACAACACCTTACCTCAAATAAGCGCAAGTACAACCTCGGTTAGTACATGTGGTAGCAATTCAAATGGAAGTGCTTCGCTTATAATTACAAATGGTTTTGCTCCATTTCAATATCTATGGAATGATTCTTTGCATCAAACAAATGCAACTGCAATTAATTTACCAGCAGGAACCGTAACAGTTCTGATAACTGATGGGCATAACTGTCAAATAAACTATAGTGCTCATATTCCATCTCAAGAAATAAGTTTGAGTGCACAGGTACTCGACTCTACTGTTCTAACATCCGATTGCAATGGAAATTATGAAGGGAAAATATTTTTGAATATCAGTGGCGGTCATTCTCCTTATCAGGTAAATTCACTTTGGGTTATCGATTCAAATTTAGTCTATCAAACAAGTTTAACGAGTGGAAATTATACATTAGTTCTGACCGATGCTTTTGGATGTATTTTTCAAAAACAGTTTACTGTTTCTTCAATCGGAATTTTATTGAGCACAAATCCAACCGCAACAAGTTGTATTGGATGTAGCAATGGTGCTATCACTTTAAATACAACAAATGGTACTGCACCCTATAATTTTCAATGGACTCCACCTTTAGGAAATTTAATAAGCGATACCATTCAGAATCTATTTTCCGGATCTTATCAAATTTGCGTTACAGATTCTAATAATTGTAATGTTTGCGAAAATACTACCGTACTAGATGACCCTTTAAATGTAAGTACAAATTCGCAAAATGAATCTATTCAAATCTTCCCGAATCCGTCGAATGGAGAACTCACTGTACAATCACCACTATTGATTGATAATGATTATTTACTCGAAGTAAAAGATTTGAAAGGGCGGGTAATTTATTTCAATAAAAAAATGAAAGGTTTTTCGAATCACATTTCATTGAATTTAGCTGCGGGAGATTACTTGGTGAATATCACTTTAAAAAACAAAAGAGAATTTACGAAACGATTAACCATTTTAAATCACTAGGCAATATTAATCTAGTTCGACTTAGAAATGAACTAAGCCTCCACCTGCTTATTCAACAACAGACTATTAACTTTCTTATTTCTTAAACCAATTACCCGCTTTCTTGTTATCTTTGATACTTGATTTTACAATTATGTATCGAAACACAGAACACTGGATAAAAACGCTTGAAGAAAAAGGCGAACTTATTCGAATTAAAGAATATGTAAATCCACATCTTGAAATAACAGAGATCACCGATCGAATCTCAAAACAACTGGGGCCGGCATTGCTTTTTGAAAATACAGGAACCGACTTTCCCGTTCTCATTAATTCGATGGGAACAGAGCAACGAATGGCATGGGCTTTAGGTGTAGACAAACTGGATGATGTTGCTGCCGAAATCGAAACTCTTTTCAAACAACTCACTTCACCGAAAGAGAATATTTTAGACAAGCTGAAACTACTCCCTACACTCAGCTCGATTGCATCATGGATGCCAAAAACAGTAAGTGGAAAAGGCGAATGTCAGCAAGTGATAATGAAAGATCCGGACATTACTAAGTTTCCCGTATTAAAATGTTGGCCGGAAGATGGTGGTCCATTTCTAACCTTGCCGATTATTCATACTAAAGATCCACTTACAGGAATGAGAAATGTTGGTCTTTATCGTATGCAAGTATTTGAACCAACTATGACAGGAATGCATTGGCATCGACATAAAGTAAGTGCACGTCATTTTAATGAATATAAAAAGCTTGGACAAAAAATGCCTGTTGCTGTTGCGCTTGGTGGCGATCCGGTTTATACATACGCCGCAACTGCCCCACTGCCTGATGGTGTTGATGAATACATGTTAGCAGGATTTATTAGAAAGAAGAAAGTAGAATTAGTACAGTGTTTAACACAAGATGTTCAAGTTCCTGCCGATGCCGATATTATTATAGAAGGTTACGTAGACCCTCAAGAAGATTATATTTTAGAAGGTCCATTTGGTGACCATACCGGTTACTATTCACTTGCCGATATGTATCCTAAGTTCCATATCACATGCATTACTCATCGTAAGAATGCTGTTTATCCGGCAACGATTGTTGGTATTCCTCCTCAAGAAGATGCATGGATTGGAAAAGCAACAGAGCGTATTTTTCTTGTCCCAATTAAAATGACGATGGTGCCCGAAATTATTGATATGGTTTTACCTGTAGAAGGTGTATTTCATAATTTAGTAATTGTAAAAATAAAAAAAGAATATCCCGGACAAGCTAGCAAAGTAATGCATAGTTTATGGGGAGCCGGACAAATGATGTTTACAAAAATGATGGTAGTAGTTGATGGAGATGTAGACATTCACAATTCAGAAGAAGTGGCAAAATACATTAGTTTAAATTTTGAACCTGCACACGACCTTTATTTTACACAAGGACCAGTTGATGTGCTGGATCATAGTTGTTCAGTAATGGCTTTTGGCGGAAAAATTGGAATAGACGGTACAAAAAAAACATCAGAAGAATTAACAGGAAGAAACTCATTTTTAATAAATGAAACGATCTCTATTAACAAAGAAGAACTCTTAAAAGAATTTCCTGAGATCAAAGATGTAAACGACAAACTTCTAGCTAAAAATATTTCAATCATATTTATTTCTGTAGAAAAAAACAGACTCAATCACATTCGAGATCTTGCGCAACGCATTCTTATCAGAGATGATTTTTCGGCAGCAAAAGTTATCGTATTTCTTGAACACACTTTCAACATACAAGATACTGCTGATGCTGTTTGGCGTTTTGCAAATAATGTTGATCCGAAGAGAGATCACTTGTTGATTCAAGATAAAAATGGCGCAACACATCTTTCGCTCGATGGCACTCGGAAAACAAAAGAACACGATGGCTTTAATCGTAACTGGCCTAACATTCTTGCGTCTGACGACCAAACCATTTTACATATTGATAAAATATGGAACAAACTAGGTCTTGGAAAATTTATTGAATCGCCTTCAAATAAATATAAAACGCATTTATATGAGGGTGGCGCAGTAGCAAAATAAAATAGTTGTCAACTAAATTTATTTTTTATAAGGATCATTTGAAGATCGGATGACAATATTAAAATCATCGATGTAAAATTCTTCTCCTCCGAGATTAGAAAAATAAGCTTTTAAAATAGCATTCGGATGATATGTTGTTGGAAACTCTCCACAGAGAAGCATATCGTACCATTTTCCGGGAGATGAACAGAAGTCGGAGAAAATTATATTTTGATATTGCACTGAAACAGTCGAGTCATCAAAAGCAAGAACCATAGCTGCTTTTTCAGGAAGCTTGTCGAAATAAACTTTTGCAGTTACTACTGCGTAACGACGTTCAACATTTTCACCCGGAATTTTACTAACCGGAATTTTGAACGCATTGCTGTAATCTCTTTTAGAATTAACAAACTCACTTGTAGGTTTACTAAAATACTTTTCAATAGAAAATGAATTTGGATTTTCTTTTTCAAAACCCACCTGCGAAAAATTGACCAACAAAGCATCATTCAATGCATGAGCTGAATCTTTTGAATACAAATATGAAGTAGCATTAAAATATTCCTTTTTCAAAATGAGAAACGGATATTTTTTTCTAATAATTTCATTTACCTCATAAGGATGCCAAGCATTTGACCAAACATAACCAAACTCTTTAGATGAGCATGTGTCGATCGTATGCATCAACTGTGCATACTCACCAGGCCCTTCTACTTTATAAATAATTGAATGATTGCCCCCATTTTGCTTTGAATAATAATAATCGAAATATGCAGGATTTATAACGTTTACCACTACCGGTATTCCTTGAGGAAACGCATTTACATCGTCGGAGATTTCTTTGAACACTCCAAAATGATTTTTGCTGTAATATCCTGATGAAATTAATGTCCCCAAACCAATACTTAAAAGTATGAGCAAGGTTTGAATCCGAAAACGAAAAACAAATGCCGGAGTAAATGAAACAATAAAAATAAATAGAAACGGCAATCCAAAAAGCAAAGTAGAATATTGAATTACGGGATGACCACAAACCGAATAAAGATATGCCAGAAGGAAAACTAAAAAGAACCACGAAGCACTCAATATTCTCCATCGTGTAACATTTTTATATTTATTTGGAAAAACGACACCCAATAGTAACCATAAAGAAATAATTGTGAGAAAGAAGTAAGAGTGATTAAAAACCTCCATAAAAAAATCTAACAAAAATGTTTTTTCAGGAGGACCTAGCCATCCACCTATATCGCCGGTTTTCATTTGCTCCAAAAAGATTGGAACTTCAGCAATAAAAGAAACAACAGCAATCAAACCACACAATAAATATTGTTTCAGATTTTTTTTACTCACGAATACTAATCCACTTATGCCAACTACTCCCACAAAAGCGAAGCTGAAATAATGATTATGAATTGCCAATATCGACCCTATCAACCATATCCACCAGAACTTCTTTTTGCCATAATCACTATCAGAAAAAAGATACATGGTCCAGCCATAAACTGCAATTAAACAAAAGAAAATACCGGTACTATACATCCTGGCAATTTGAGTGTATTGCAAAATAAGGCCGCTGGTAATAAAAAAAACTACTGAAACCAATCCTGCAAAATCATCGAACCACTTTCTACTTATTTCATAAAGCAAAAACGCAGAAGCGATACCACTAAAAACAAATGGAAGCCTCAATAAGAAATCGTCGTCGCCAAATATTTTTATCCAATAAAAAATAAAAATCTGAATTCCGGCAGGATGATAATCGATCATCACACCTTTAGAAATCAGCTCAGAAAAAGTATTGAACTTAGCTCTGGTAATTGCACTCAACTCGTCGTTGGAAAGTGACAATGACTTCAAATTAATAAAATGCAATACTACTGTAATAACTAAAAGAAGGATCAACAATAAATTTCTCTTACTGTACCACTTCATCATCTCAATTATTTAGTCCGCTGACGAATTGCTTCATACAAAATAACTCCGGCTGCTACAGAAACATTTAACGAAGAAATTGTTCCCGCTAATGGAATTTTCACCAACTCATCAACAATTCTAATTAAATCGTTTCCTACTCCATTCTCTTCCGATCCCATAACAATTGCTATTGGCCCGGTAAGGTCTGAATTAAAATACTCTTCCTTCCCTTTTTCAGAAGCTGCTACCACTCGTATTCCACTGTCGCGCAAATATTCAATTGTCTGACGTAAATTATTTTCTCGACAAATAGGAATCGTACTTAATGCCCCTGCAGAAGTTTTAATTGCATCTGCTGTAACTTGCGCCGCTCCTCTGGCCGGAATAACAATTGTATGAACTCCGGCACATTCAGCTGTACGAGCTATAGCTCCAAAATTACGAACATCGGTAATTCTATCGAGTATCATAATCAATGGAACTTCTCCTTTTTCAAAAATAAACGGAACGATATTCGCGATCGATTCATAATTGATCGATGAAATGTAACACACTACATCTTGATGGTTGTTCCGAGTTATACGATGAAGTTTTTCAATAGGCACTTCTGTATAGGTAATATTTTTTTCTTTGAGCAGATTTTTCAACTCCATCATCAGCTCGCTATTTGCTCCTCTACAAATAAAAATTCGATCTACTTCCTTACCTGCATTGATGGCTTCTATTACCGGTCTAATTCCATAAACAAGTTGTCCGCTTTCTCTTACCTCAGGTTCACGACCTCTATATTTGTTGTCTCTATTCTTGTCTGTATACATATTCATATTTTCTCAATTTAAATTATTGTAAGCTCTTCCTTGCCGCCATGTTTCCACAGCCCTGTACCAATTTGCTTCATAAATCGGACTTCTCGATAAACTAAAATCATTGTCGGTAAACGGATTATTGACTTTGGCAAAAAAGAAATTCAGCGCTAAAGTACTATTTGGAGTGCCATATGTCCAACTTTCTGAATTAGAACTTAAATAAAGTGCGTTTGGACCGCCAAAGACAATAAAGATCATGCCTCTATCAGTTTTCCAGCCCTCAGTATACGATGCAAAAAACCGATTTGCATCTTGAACTCTACCGTAAAACTTTTTGATCAGCGCTCTCGTACGCTCCTCATTACCACCTCGTGCTAACCAAAATGCTTCTACCGCCGATTTAATATTGGGACTCTTTTCCATATCTTCATATTCCTTTCGACTGGTAAGATATCGCAAAGGTTCAAGAAGTTGCTTAGGTGTTGAAACATTCGGATAAGAAGAATCAAATCGAAATAGTGTTAATCCATTTTTCGTTGTTGTATCAGATTGAATATGAAAAAAGCCTTGCGGTACGAATGTTATTCCATTTGTATCATTCAATGAAATCTTAAAGATACTGTCGGCCATATAGGAAAAAGATTCGTGGATGTCGTTCGAAAATGGTGGTGGTGGCAACGGGAAATCGCGATGATAATACTTACACCAAAATTCCGTCTTAGTCGAATCTCGAAAATTTATTTTAATTGTATCCGCACTAGAAAAATAATTTCTGAAAAAGATCACATTTTTTTTATTTCGTAACTGAAAATCATTTCTTGAAATATCCTGTATCGAAAATTTAGAGTAAAAATCTTCCTGGTAGTTTTTATTCATATCCAAAATTGTACACTTAATCAACATCTCATCAATTTGATGTGATGTTAAATCGACTTGAAGGAGAGCCGATGAGTTTTTATTTTGAATATCGAAATTAAAAACGGCGCTACCACTATCTAATAATTGCGCTTCATCATACGAACGAACAATCTCTGCACTCACTTTAATTTTCGATTGAAATGTTTCATTGGCTTGGCGTGAAAATAGAAATTCGCCAAGGTTAACTTTTACAGTTAAAAGCACCGACGACTTACCATGATTCCAAACATTTATTTCGGGATGGAAAACATTATCAGATTGCCTGTAGAGCGACGATAAATTTAATGTACTCAAACTTCTTGGCGAATAACAAGAACTGAATACCAAACTCAAAAAAAGAAAAACATATTTTTTAACCATTATTCGTCAATCGTTTCATTAGCTCGCTCTAGAATTCCGTTAGATATTTCTTTGGTAGATTTTGCTCCTAATTTTTTCAGCTCTTCAACTCTTTTTACAATATTTCCTGAACCATCAACTAATTTATTCATTGCTTCCGTATATGATTTTTTGGATGCATCCATTTTCTGACCTACATCGACTAAATCATCCACAAAATTTTTGAACTTATCATATAACGCTCCACCCTTCTGAGCAATTTCAATCGCATTACGCGTTTGCTTTTCATGCTTCCAAATAGAAGATACTGTTTTCAACGTTGCCAAAAGTGTTGAGGGGCTTACAATCACTATTTTTTTATCCCATGCAAAAGAAAAAAGTTCGACATCAGCTTGCACAGCAATTCCAAATGATGACTCAATAGGCATAAAGAGTAAAACAAAATCAGGCGAACTTAATCCTTCTGAATTTTGATAGTTTTTTTCACTTAAATTTTTGATGTGATTACGAACGGAAATCAAATGATCTTTCAAACTTTTCTCTCGGTCGGTGTCATTGTCTGCGTTCACCATCGCATCATAAGCCACCATGCTCACTTTTGAATCTATGACAATATGTTTATTATCGGGTAAATTGATTACAGCATCCGGCTGAATTCTCCTTCCTTCTTCGTTAGTCGTACTAAATTGCATCACATACTCCGAACCTTTTGTTAATCCCGATCGTTCTAAAATTCGTTCAAGAATAACTTCGCCCCAATTGCCTTGTTTTTTTGTATCGCCTTTTAATGCTCGCGCCAAATTATTTGCATCGTCAGAGATCTGTCTATTTAACTCAATCAAATTCTTTATTTCTCCTTTTAATGAATTTCTTTCTGCAGCTTCAGTCTTGTACGTTTGATCTACCTTTTCTTCAAAGTCTTTCAACTTTTCTCGCAAAGGATCAAGTATTACAGCAAGATTAGTTCTGTTTTGATCCACAAATTTCTGACTCTTTTCATCCAAAATCTTAGCCGATAAATTTTCAAATTCAGTTTTAAATTTTGTATACAATCCTTCTACTTCCAACTTTTGATTTTCTAATCGCTCTTGGTAATTATTAATTACTCCTTGCTTAGACGCAACCTCCGTTGTAAGTTCAACAACTTTCAACCGTTCTTCACCGAGCAAACGATCAAGATTGGATTGTTGAATTTTCATTTGCTCATTTCTGTCATTTAATATTCCTTTCTCACGATCTAACTCAATCAATTTGTTCTGAAACTGATCATCTGTTGAGCCGGTTTTGTTTTTTAGAAATAAATAGGCAATTACGAAACCAATTAAAATTCCGATAAATAAAAACATAAGTTGCATAAGAATCATATAAATTTAGGAGGACTGGAAGAAATACGATAGTTGACTGTAAATTTACAAATTTATTTCTTCTTTTATCGTTAGTTTTACATCGAAATATGAAAAAAAATCTACTATTAATTGCGTTGCTGTGCTTTTCTTTTGCAAGCTCGTTTGCAACACCCTACACTCTTGAACTACTCGCAGAAGACTGGCAATTAAACTTGAAAGGTTACTTTATAAGCGAAATCATAGACGAGCGCGCCATAAAGGATGCAGGAAAAATAATGAACAACGGCAAAATAGTCCCTGCAGTATTTAGAGTAAGTCTAGAATCCGATCTGTTGAACTTAATAAATAGTAGTGTAAAGTCAGACACAAGTTCACTTCCAATAATTCTCGTTGTAAAAAAATTTAAGCTGAACGAAACCGGAACACTTGCACGGCACAAAGCAACATTACAATTTTCTGTAGAATTTAAAAGGGAAATAAATGGAGAAAGTTATCCGCTCTTTAGTTTGAGTGGTATACCTGAAGTGACCATGACTGGCAACACGAAACTTGGAAATGAGAAAAACATCAAAGCGACTCTCAAAATGGGTATGACTAATTTTGATGATTGGATTCAAAAGAACATGAACATTCCTCCAATGGCAAGACGTGCTGAAATTGTATTTGTAGAAAATACACGTCTAAAAAAAGATCAAGGAGATAGTCTTTTATGGTCGAGCGATTACCAACTGAAATGGTCGGACTTCCAAGGAAAACCTAAAAATTCCGATTTTGCTGCAGAGAGTAATTGTAGTTTTTTATTCTATTCATCGCAGGAAGTAAAAGAAAATGTGATGTATTTAACGATTCAGGCAAATGCTTGTTTTGTGAAAACATCATGGGTAAAACCAGATTTGAAACAAGATAGTTTGCTGCTACACGAACAATATCACTTTAATATTTGCCAACAATACATACAACTATTAAAAAGCAAATTAAAACTTCAGGATCTTGACCCAATAAAAAACGAAAAACAAGTGCGCGCAGTATTCGAAGAAGTTTGGGCGGCATATAAACAAGCACAAGACGATTACGACAATCAAACAGAACATGGAGTCATTAACTCAGAGCAGAACAGATGGATGAGAGAGGTGGATGAGGCACTGGGAATAGTAAGAAGTAAGAAGTAAGAAGTAAGAAGTAAGAAGTAAGAAGTAAGAAGTAAGAAGTAAGAAGTAAGAAG
>JAYTOX010000098.1:0-44480 GCA_043747595.1 Bacteroidota bacterium
GTAATAAGCGTACTTGTTTCCCTGTGGTGAAAATAAATTTTGACCAGGGCTAACAGTGCGGAAAGTGACCATATCATCAATCCAAGGCCCTTGAATGCCATTCAGGGTGATAAGCAGTTTATACATTAGCGTAGAATTCATCTTGTGTGCAAACACCCACCAATCCCTGCCATTGGCATGTTTACAAGCTGTGAGCCGGCCCGGAACCAGGCTATCATTGATTACCACCTGGTTTTTTTGTGTTAGCGCCCCTAATCCAGTGTTCAACGACATATCAATAACGCTGTAATACAAATAGAAAGTTCTTGCAGGGATGGTGACTTCCAATGTCTCATGAAATAAATAATACTTCGAACTATCGCCGGGAAACGGAATTACAAGGTTGGCTTGAGGGAGATGTAAGCCATAAATGGCTTGGGAGCTTGTATAAGCAGAGGGGTTCAAACCGCTCCCATTTTGCATAGTATCATTCAAGGCATTGGCAACGTAAATGCCATTCGAATAAAAAAGGATCTCATTGTTCCCGTTACTAATCATACCAATGGTTACATCAAAGTTTATTGGCCTTGATACAACAGAAATTGAAAGATTCCCAGTAGAAAAATCAAGTTCCATTGATTGAGAATACCCTGAACAACAACTAAGCCCCAATAACCATTTTTTATCAATCCCTGTGTTTTGGCCAAAGACATTTGAAGAGAAAAGTAGCGATAAAAGGAAATAAATAAATCTTTTCATAATTATTCAATTACTAATTTACCGTTAAATTCTGAATTTCCACTTGACCCTACTATCTGGTAAAGGTACAAACCTGGATCAGAGGTACTCAGATCAATTAGGATTTTGTTGTCCGTTGCATTTAGTTTCCCCGAATAGCAAAGTCTTCCCACTACATCTCTTACTATGAATAACCCATGGTTAGGAAGCGAATATTTTAAAGTGAACGGACCGTGACTCGGCTGAATTTCAAATGTAAACATTTTCCATTACTACTTACTAAATTTTTAAAACGTTCGACACGATAAGGAATGTTGAGTAAAAATTTGAGACACGCTGGTGAATTCGATAGTCCAAGCCTTATTCCGAAGGTGCATTGGGAACAAAAGGTAGAAGATTCGAGAAGTCTGTAATTCCGGAAAGTTGAATAAAATATTAACCTCCGAGTTATACAGTATTTTCTTCCTGCAATACTTCAAGTTTTTTAAACAAGAAAATTCTACATTTCTGAAATCAAATGCTGAATCTAGCCTTCTAAAAATTCCGGAAACATCCATTTTGTTGGCTACTTAGTTGAAATTATTTCTAAAAAAGACGAATAGAAATACCAAATTTATTATTTACATTTGAAATAATAATATGCTAGGCAATGTTAATTGAAAAAACAAATAATCAAATTGTAATTACAGTTTCATCATCCGTCGATAGCTTCGGGCTAAAGCGTTTGATTGATTATGTAAAATACTTAGAGGCTACAGCTAAAAGTAAAGCTAAACAAGCTGACGCAGATAAACTAGCTGAGGAAGTTAATTCTGCTTGGTTTTCCAAAAACCGTAAGCACTTTCTTAAGTGAAAATAATTGTTGACGCAAATATTGTATTTAGTGGAATTCTAAATACGAACGGCAAAATCGCCGATCTCCTAATTAACTCACACAAGTATTTCGATTTCATTGCGCCGAATTTCCTTCGTACTGAGATTAAAAAACATCATGTTCGTCTTGCTAAAATCTCCAAACTGTCACTAGAACAAGTTAAAGAGGCAGAGAAACAGATTTGCAATGAAATCACCTTTGTAGAAGAAAACAAATTGAAGGAATCGGTTTGGAGAAACGCACAAAAACTTACTGACGATGTTGATCCTAAAGATGTGGTGTACGTTGCTTTTTCAAAACATTTTAGGTGCAAAATATGGTCAGGCGATAAATCACTTATGAAAGGACTTGCAAAAAAGGATTTCCATAATTTTATTACTACAGAAGAACTTTACAAGTTAAGAGAATCCTTGTTTACGATTTAAAGCGGGATTTATCTGATTGGTGATTAGTGATTGGTGAGTAGTGAGTAAAAAATTGACAATGCCTGAAATAGGTTGACCGTTTTTAGCTACTCAAAAGTTTTTTGATTCTTAAACTTTTTTCCCTTTCTCTTGAATTGTCAAGTGACTAGCATTTTGTTTGAGTGCCCATCACACAACATTCAGCCGTGCGCTAATTTTCACTGTTCACTCGCACTGTTTCTGTTTCTGTTTCTGTTTTTTTTCTGTCGTAGGGCGTAATGTTTAGCCGGAGCAATAGATCAGCGTGAAGTGTGAGTGTGAGTGTGAGTGTGAGTGTGAGTGTGAGTGTGAGTGTGAGTGTGAGTGTGAGTGTGAGTGTGAGTGTGAGTGTGAGTTATGAAGTAAAAAGTATGAAGCTTAGCAGCCAATTACTAAATAATCATTAATCATTATTAATTATTAATTATTAACTATTCCTGTGCGGACGAATTTTTGATTACTAATAGTTGCACAATTGTTAGTCAAAAAAAAAGACCATCCCGAAGGACAGTCTTTTACTTATTATGATATGTGGCAAATTAATCTTTGATTGGGTTAGCCATTTTACGAATCATAGCGTCATCCAATTTAATATACCAAAGCATTCTATTCGATCCTTGATTTGCATTTGTAAATGCGGTATAGATCTCATTCAGCTTCTTTACTTTTTTACGGAACTCCTCCGGTTTAATTGCGGCCTTCAACATTTTGATAAAGATAAGTGCCGGTTCGTACATCGTTTCGTCGTCGTTGATCTGACGTTTTACCGATTGTAAAAGCTGTGCACAAAGTCCGTCTTCACCCATAAAGCAATATTGCATTGCTTGGAATAATTTATACTCTACATCGGTGAACGTAAAACGCTTCATCGATAATTCGTTTCTTAAATTATTCATGGTACGAGCTGCGCCAGAAAAATCGCCTTCATAGAATTTGCTGATAGCAACAAAACGTCGGAATGAAAGGTGCGGATAAGGCTCGTTAATGTTTGTATCGAAATTTGATTCGAGATCGGTATTCAAATCATTCAATTCCTGAACATTTCCATTCACAAGAAAACGTTCTACCTTCGAATGTAAATATTGCGTTACATAAAAACTGAAAACCGGTTTAAAAGCAATATCAGGAACTGAAGCGTTTACGATGCGATAATAATGATCGGCTCTTGCAGTATTTCCTGTTTTCTGATAATATTCAAAGTAAAGGAAATCGACTAAGAACTTAATACTTTGATAAAAGGTATCCATTTCATATTTATCGAAATTCTTTTTTATCTGTTGAAGAATAGTATCAACTTCAATTTCGAGCGATCGTAACGATTCGGCGCGAGTAAACACACACATATAATAAATACGAACTAAATTATACATAACCGATAAACGGTGACCTTGATACAATTCAGAAATATTAGTCAATTCGCGAAGTGTAGCTTGAACCGATTCACGATCTATTTCTTCGCGAGTAAGTAAATAGTTGCCTGTACGTTTCACGAAATCGTAAAATAAATCTTCTGCTTTAACAACAGCTAAACTGTATGCGACGTGACGGTTATATTCTTTTTCATAATAATCGAAATCGCCATTGAACATCGACAAACGCGCCAATGCTTTATAAACAACAATTAATTCATTTGAAAGATCGTATTCGACCAATTGTTTTTCTAAATTCTTCAATGCTCTGATAGCTACTTCGCGATCGTTTCCAAAAACCATGGCAGGAACCATAGAAACTTTATCCTTTAAAGCACTGATAGGATTTTTTACATTCTGAGCCAGGTACTGAGCAATGCGCTCATTTAATCGCGACTTTAATGTATAATACGTGCTAGGATTAACCTGAAGTAATTCCATCATTTGATTTTCATCGCAGTTACTATTACGAGCAGCTTCGAGAACAACATAAGGCTTGTTGTTTTTTCTACCTGCAACAGCAGAAAGTAAATCCTGATATTCAGAATCATTTAATTTTTTGATGGTCTTGTTTAATGTTTCCATAGTATATGAGGCTGTTTGTAGTTTTTTTCTGAAAGGTTTAACGGCGAGCAATTCCATTTAGATACACTTTCATGAATTTTCTGTTTGCATAAACCGAATACCGCTCAAAACCTAGTTATTTAAAGATTTTAGCAGGAATTTGAACTCTACTCTCTTATATATTAAGAGTAAAGGGTAATTTTTTTTAATGCAAAAACCAACAAAATCTTACAGTTGTAAGAAGTAGATCAGTTTGAAAAAACAACACACCTTAGTTATGGTATATATTGTCAAAGCTCAAAAATCATTTACAATGAAAACAATTATCGCTAAATCAGAAGATGCAATTACGCAGGGTGGTGCAATCAATTCAATCCGCAATAAAGCAGCATCGCACAAACTATTCACTTATGCTCTCGAGCTGGTGATTCTTTATGTATTGGTATTTGCTGCAATGAGCACATTTGCACAGGAACCGGCTACAGCAGTTAAACAGACAGGTAAACTGGAATTCGTAAAAGAGAACATCGTTTTCAATTCGGGTAAAGTTTATATGAATTGGGTTTCCAAGCCATCGTCTGATGATTGCATTTATGTAATAGAACGATCGACCGACGGAAGTGAATACGAGCCGGTAGGATTAAAAGAAGGTATTGGGTCACCGCTAGAATTACTATATAGCTGGGTCGACACAAAACCAATGACAGGAGTTGCTCACTATCGTATCAAGCAAATTGATAACGAAGGAAAACTGGTCGCACAAGCAGATCCAAAATCTGTGATGTCTCCGGAATCGAGCCCATTGTTTCTTGACAAGTCGACAAGAATGGTTCAGGTAAAATAATACCTCTACTACTCTTTGTTGTCGTTACGGTAAGACAATTAAATGACTATCAAAAAACAAAATGAAAACCAAAACGCTGAATAATCTTCATAGCATAAGAATGAAAGGACTGCTACTTTTAGCAGTCCTCTCGTTCAATTTTCATGCTGTGTATGCATTACCCTCAGCGTCATTTACCGCAGATCAAGTAACAGGTTGCGCACCGTTGAATGTGCAATTCACCAATACTTGTTCTGGAACAGTAACGTTTTATTGGGATTTAGGAAATGGAAATACTTCTACACTTGCCAATCCTTCTAATCTCTACACAACTCCGGGAACATATACCATTAAGTTAAAAGCTTACGATGGAGCTGGAAATTCAGATTCAATAATTAAAACAAATTACATTACTGTAGTTGGAAAACCAACTGCAGACTTCAGTGCTTCGACATTTGCATCTTGCTTAGATGGAAATTCATTTTCATTTACAAATAACTCAATAGGAGGCGGAACGTATTTATGGGACTTTGGAGATGGAACAACATCGACACAAGTTAATCCAATTCACTCCTACACATTACAAGGAACGTTTACAATTACATTGATAGCGACAAGCCCGTTTGGCTGTCAAGATGTAAAAATTAAAAATCAGTACATTACTATTTATCCAAAACCTTCGCCAGCAATTACCGCTACAGTAACAGCAAGCTGCGATCCTGCTACGGTTTTCCAATTCGGTAATTCGAGTAACGCAGCTACATCATGGTTATGGAATTTTGGTGATGGACAAACATCAGCACTTCAAAGTCCGGCTCATACTTATGGAGGACCTGGAAATTATAGTGTGTCGGTAATTGTGACCAATTCATTTGGCTGCAAAGACACCACAAAAACAGCAACAGAAATAAATGTTGGTCTAAATCATTGGGCTAATTTTTCATGTGATATAGATAGTGGCTGTGCTCCTATGCAAGTTACTTTCAGAAATAATAATGCAAACGTTGCTACAAGCTATTGGGATTTTGGCGATGGAACCAATTCAACATCTCCAAACCCATCGCACATTTATTCTGTTGGCGGGTCTTACTCTGTTTTCCTGATAGTAACAACCAATTCAGGTTGTGCAGATACCGTAGTCAAAATAAATTATATAAAAGTTGGAAGGAAACCGAATGTTTCATTTAGTTATGCAAATACAATAGGTTGTTCACCATTAACAACGCAGTTTACAAACACCTCCACGAATTATGTTTCATGTTTATGGACATTCGGAGACGGAACAACAAGTACAGCAACGAATCCAACACACGTTTACACTACCAATGGAGTATTCAGTGTGATTCTAAAATGTTGGGGAACGTCGGGTTGTACGAAAAGTATGATCTACCACAATATCATTACAGTTACTTCTTCCAAAGCTATTTTCAATGCTTCACCAAGAGTAGGTTGTCCTCCACTAACTACGAATTTTATTTCCTTATCACCAGTACAAGGCTTGACATATCAATGGAATTTTGGCGACGGTGCAACATCGACGCAAGCAAATCCAACACACGTTTATACTACACCCGGAAATTTTGATGTATCGCTTATCATTCGCGATTCATTAGGATGTACAGACACGCTTAAAAAAGTGAATTACATTCAAACAATTAATCCGGCAGCAAATTACACACCTCCTCCAACAACAGTTGGATGCGCACCACTTACAACTCAGTTTACAGATGCAACCGTTGGAGCGAATAGTTGGAATTGGAATTTTGGTGATGGAACAACATCTACATCGCAAAATCCGGTACACTCCTACACAATACCCGGACAATATACCGTTTCATTAACAACATCATCATCGAACGGAGGCTGTTCAACATCTATTTCAAATTTCAGCAGCTTTCAAGTTCAAGGCGGCTATGCAGGATTTAATCATACAGAAACAATTTGTCCACCGTACATAGCAACTTTCCAGGATACATCAATGAATGCTGTTTCATGGTTTTGGGACTTTGGCGATGGAGCAACTTCAACATTACAAAATCCGAATCATCAATATGCAGTAGCAGGATATCATAGTGCATCGTTAACGATTACAACCTCCGATGGATGTAGTTACACAACGATGCAGAGTAATAGTGTTTACTTCCGTCCGTTTGGCGCTAACTTTTATGGTATACCACAAGACACGATCTTTCCAAATCCTGTTCAGTTTTATGCAAACTCATTAGGAGCAACTTCATGGCTGTGGGATTTTGGCGACGGTACAACATCTACACTTCAAGATCCATTGCATATCTTTCAAACACCAGGGAATTATAATGTCACGTTAACAATTTCTAACGGAGTATGTTCATTATTTTATGATCCGCCGCCATTTGTATTTGGAACACCAGATATTACACCAATAGACGGGGGAAATCCGGGTGCTCCTGTGGTACAAAGAGGATGTGCACCATTGAATGTGTTATTCACAAATGCAATACCCGGAGCGGTAGTTTGGCACTGGAATTTTGGTGATGGAGATACATCATCTATTGAATTTCCTTATCACACCTATTCAAGACCGGGAGTTTATTCAGTCACACTTACTACAGAAGACACTCTTCATATAGTTCAAACTATGTTGATGGATAGTATAGTGAGAGTATCAGGACCTGAAGCAGGATTTATTATTGTTCAGAATGCTTCGTGTACCAATACACAAGTTACGTTGGTAGACACATCGAGAAATGGGCAATCGTGGAGTTGGACCTTTGGAGATGGTACAAGTTCAAACGTTCGCAATCCAAACCATACTTATAATACAACAACACCAAACTATATTATTACACAAACGGTGTCCGATACGTTGGGATGTAGTAGTAGAATAAGCAAGAGTATATATTCTAATTTTATAAGTCCGTTGATAGCAAGTGAAACAGAAATTTGCGGCTTAGACACCGTTCATTTTTACACAAGCTTGCAAAACTTTTCTGCTTACCTGTGGGATTTTGGCGACAGTACTACAAGTACGCAAGCTACACCATCACACATTTACACTCGCGAAGGAATATATGATGTAAAATTAACAGTAACCGATTCTTATGGATGTTCTCAAACATTCCATATTAATCCTGCTATCACAGTAAATTTACCGATAGCAGATTTTACTACAACCACAAGAAGAAATGGTTGTAATCAAATAAATATTCAGTATGTGAATAATTCACAAAATGCTCAAATGTATTTATGGGAATTTGGCGATGGAACTATTTCATCAATACCTGCGCCGTTACATACCTATACAGATGCAGGAGTGTACGATGTAACACTCACCGTATATAGTGGTTCATGTGTAAGTAAAAAAGTTGAAGCACAATATATCAGAGTTGATACAGCACATGCAGATTTTGTATATTCTACAAATCAATATTGCATGCCAATAGCAGCAGTATTTACCGATCAGAGTGTGAATCCCGTTAGTTGGCAGTGGTTTTTTGGAGATGGCGACACTTCAAGTGTGCAGAACCCGACACATTTATACATTACAATTCCATCATCATTTCCGAAACTGGTGATGACAGACAATCACGGATGTACAGATACGATTATGTCGCGCCAATTGCCAACATTTGTAGCAGACTTCAAGGCATCTGCAGATTCCGGATGTTTTCCAATGACAGTACTATTTACAAATAAGAGTTCCATATTAGCCGATCATTACTACTGGGATTTCGGAGATGGAACAGCATCAACAGACACATCACCATCACACACTTATTCTCAGCCGGGAGTATACGATGTAACATTAGTGATATCATCTATTTATTCAAGTTGTAAAGATACCTTACGTCGACCAGCATTAATAAAAGTACGACAACCAAAAGCAGATTTCACAAGTACAGATCTAACTGCATGTGCACCGTCAATAGTTAATTTTACAGATTTATCGCAAGATGCCGATATGTATTTATGGGATTTTGGAGATAGTACTACCTCAACAAATAGTAATCCTTCACACATTTATAACAGACCGGGAACCTATACCGTTTCATTACTCACAAAGAGTTTACTAGGATGTAGTGATACATTAGTAAAAAGTCAATATATAAAAGTACAAGGGCCGGTGACGAATTTCTCTGCTACATCACTTTTAGGTTGTACACCTTTTAGTATAAATTTTATTGATAGCTCTCAAAATGCAGTAACATGGAATTGGAACTATGGCGATGGAGCATCTTCATTTGCTACAAATGGAGAACATGTTTTTACAGACACAGGCACATTCACCGTTTCATTGGTAACATGGGATACTACAGGTTGCAGTTCATTCTTTCAACTTCCGCAACCGGTCGTAATACATCCGAGTCCTGTCGCCAATTTCACATCGCCTGCAATAGGCGGTTGTCAACCATTTGTTGGAAGTTTTAATAATCAATCGACCGGTCAAACATCCAATACATGGATCTTTGGTGATGGAGGAATTTCAAATGCAACAAATCCTTCATACCAATTCAATCAAGCAGGCCAATTTAATGTGCAGCTAATCACACAAAATAATTTTGGCTGCACCGATACCGCATGGGGATCACAACCATTTACAATACTAGAAACACCCGCACTAAATTTTTCACCGTCAACAGCTGCAGGATGTACGCCACTCAATACTAGTTTCATCAACAATACTTCCAATACAGTTAATGCACAATACAACTGGAGCTTCGACAATTCAGATACGAGCAGTGCTGTTAATCCGACATATATTTTTACAACACCCGGATTCCATTCAGTATCGTTGACCGTTACAAATTCAAATGGATGTAGCAGTGCACAAACTTTTCCGATGATGGTTCAAGTATATGATACATTGCCACCAAACGAATCGCAGATTTATAGTGTATCAGTAATGAATGATTCAAAAGTAAAAATCATTTGGGAAAACAATCCGGCAATCGATTTGGCTGCTTATGTATTATATCGTAAGAGCGATTATTCAACTAATTATTCAGCTATTTACACTAAGACAAACGTTCAAAATACAGGTTTTGATCTTACTTCAGAATATACCGATTCGAATTTAACGACACTAACAAAGATCTATACCTATAAAATACAGGCAATAGATATTTGTGGATATACAATACCACTCGACTTATTAAAAGCACATACAACAGTAAATATTTCATCACGCAGATCGGGTAAAAATATAGGTGTTAGTTGGACACCTTATGGAGGTTGCCCTGTAAACGAATATAAACTTTATCGTTCCGCTCCAGGAGAACAGTTCAATTATTTAGCTACTGTTCCGGGCGATAGTTTATCGTACTTGGATACAACCATTACGTGTCCTGTACCGTACCGATATAAAGTTATTGCAACAGACTTATGTGGTACAACCTATACAAGCTGGAGCGACACGTCACAAACCATTCCGTTAAATATTTTGGCAGGGCAAATAGTCGACGTAGTTCGATCAACAGTTGTCGCGAATCAAAGTGTATTGACAGAATGGACACAACCGATAGTACATCCCGAAATGGTTGCACAATTTGAGGTGTTCCGTTCAACCGATAATATTAATTTTAGATATTTGACAACTGTTCCATCAGTTCAGACAGACTATATGGATTATAATGTAGAAGTTCAAAACACAAATTACTATTACAAAATTTTAGTAGTGAATACATGCAGCATAGAAGGAGATTTGAGTGGGCATACCTCAACTATTGTTTTGAAAGGATCGATGGATGAAATGAGAATAGTGCATTTAGACTGGACAGGATACAAAGGTTGGGAGCACGGAGTAGATTATTATATACTTGAAAAATTAGATGAAAGTGGACACTGGCAATTTTTGAAACAAGTAGACGGCGAAACACTGCAATATAACTACCAAGAGTAGTAAATAGATCAGGATTTTTATTGTTTCGAACAAAAAAGCTCTAAGTAAATTACAAAGATTCGCCTATATTTACAGAGTGAAAAGATCGCTCGTTATATTATATATTCTCGCCTTTTATATTTTATTCCAATTTGGTTGGTGGGCATATTTACTTATTTCATTGAACAATGAAGTATTTCATCACCGAATAGAAAATGTCGGTTTACAAACAATGACCGATGAGCAGCGAACAGCAACAACGATCTTATTAGAAAAAAAGGTAAGCTACAGACATTGGATGGTGATGGGAGAAGGTCTTGTATTTTTATCGTTACTTTCGTGGGGAACCATTATGATGATGAGAACCTTTCGAAAAGAAATGGCCCTCGCACGACAACAAAAAAACTTTTTACTTTCTATAACGCACGAATTTAAATCGCCATTAGCATCCATTAAATTGTATTTGCAAACACTTCAAAAACACGATTTAGATAAACAAAAATCGAATGCATTTATAAGTAGTGCAATAGGAGATACAGATAGGCTGAATAATTTAGTTGAAAATGCATTAATGGCCAACTTAATTGATCACAATGGATATGCTTTTTCGAAAGAAGACATTAATTTTTCGGCGTTGATGAGATTGATTGTTCAAAAATTTCAGCATAATCCGGACCATAGCAAAATAGAATCTAAAATAGAGGAGGGAATATATATTTATGGCGATAAGAATGCCCTAGACATATTGATTAACAATCTTCTTGAAAACGGAATGAAATATTCTCCAAAAGGAAGTTTGATTGAAGTAACAGTTTCTACGAACGAGAAAAAAATTATATGTTCAATAGCAGATATGGGAAATGGAATACCGGAATCTGAGAAGTCAAACATTTTCAATAAATTTTATCGTTTAGGAAATGAAGAGACGCGACAAACAAAAGGTACCGGGCTTGGGCTTTTCATTGTTAAGTATATAGTGGAAGAACATGGTGGAAAAATAACGATAGTCGATAACCAACCAAAAGGAACTATTTTCCAGATTGAACTGCCGTTACTTCAAGTTTAAAGAATAAAGATCCTAAATGATTTTTTTTAATGCATGACTTTCGTCAAATAGGAGAAGCCGGCAAGATCTTTTTCGTTACTTTCGCAACATGAATTCTTCTAAAGTTGTTTTAATTATAATGGACGGCTGGGGCAATGGGGCCAAGGACCATTCTGATGCTATATTTACTGCAAATACGCCCTTCATAGATTCATTGCATTCTGACTATCCCAATAGCGTTTTAAAAACTAGCGGCGAAGACGTGGGACTTCCTTCCGGGCAAATGGGAAATTCGGAAGTGGGCCATTTGAACATTGGCGCAGGCAGGATTGTTTACCAAGATCTAGTGAAAATTAATTTAGCAATTCGCGATAATAGTTTCCACAATAATAAAGTCATCAAAGAAACGATGAGCTATTGTAAGGAGAATAAAAAAAAACTACATCTTATTGGGCTCGTTTCAGATGGTGGAGTTCATTCACACATAGAGCATTTAAAAGCATTGTGTGATATCGCCAAAGAAAATGAACTTACAGACGTTTTTATTCATGCTTTCACAGATGGGAGAGATACAGATCCGAAGAGTGCTGTACATTTCATCGAAGCACTTGAGAATCATCTAAAAAAATCGGTTGGTAAAATTGCATCAATCATAGGAAGATATTATGCAATGGATCGCGACAAACGATGGGAAAGAATTAAACTGGCGTATGATCTTTTGGTAGATGGCATTGGTAAAAAATATCATTCGTCTATTGAAGCAATAAAAAGTTCTTATGCCAATGAAGTAACCGATGAATTTATTAAGCCGGTAGTATTAGTGGATGAGAAAGAAAGTCCAATTGCAAAAATTGAAGCTGGCGATGCGGTTATTTGTTTTAATTTTAGAACCGATCGTTGCAGAGAAATTACTATTGCATTAACTCAAGAAGATTTTCACGAGCAGAATATGCACAAGTTAAATCTCAACTATGTTACGATGACAAATTATGACGACACATACAAAAATGTATCAGTCATTTATTCGAAAGATAATCTTGAAAAAACATTAGGTGAAGTATTAGCCGATCATAATAAAACACAAATTAGAATTGCGGAGACTGAAAAATATCCGCATGTAACATTTTTCTTTAGTGGCGGAAGAGAGTTGCCATTTAAGGGAGAAACAAGAATTATGGTGCCATCGCCAAAAGTTGCGACATACGATTTGCAACCGGAGATGAGTGCGATAGAAGTAACCGAAAAAATTTGTGTTGAGTTACAAAAAGGAGAAACCGATTTTGTGTGTTTAAATTTTGCAAATGCCGATATGGTTGGACATACCGGCGTATACACTTCCGTAATAAAAGCCGTTGAAACAGTAGACCAGTGTGTAAAAAAGGTAGTAGAAGCCGGTATAGCATCAGGTTATACATTTTTGATTACAGCCGATCATGGAAATGCAGATTGCATGATTAACGCCGATGGTTCTCCTAATACAGCACATACAACGAATCTCGTACCTTTATTTGTAGTTAATTCAAAAGCCATAAAAATAAATAATGGCCGTTTGTCAGACCTTGCTCCTACCATTTTAAAAATAATGGGAATAGAGCAACCAAAAGAAATGACAGGAATAAACTTAATCAATTAAATAGCGATAATTATATAGTAAAAAATCTAACTTGTCATTTCATATAAAAAACTTAATTTTGAAAAATGGAAACAGCACTAAATTATATTAAGACCAACGAAAAAAGATTTATAGACGAATTAATAGATCTATTAAAAATACCATCAGTGAGCGCTGACAGTAAATATTCAAAAGACGTAGTACGGGCTGCAGAATATATTAAAAATGAATTAGTGAAAGCAGGCGCAGAAAAAGTAGAGATCTGCCCTACGCCTGGTCATCCGATTGTTTATGGAGAGAAAATGATCGATCCGAAATTGCCGACAGTAATCGTGTATGGTCACTATGATGTTCAACCGGCAGATCCATTAAATCTATGGGACTCCCCTCCTTTTGATCCGGTTATTAAAGATGGAAAAATTTATGCTCGTGGATCATGCGATGATAAAGGACAAGTGTATATGCACATCAAAGCATTTGAGTTGATGATGAAAACAAATTCACTTCCTTGTAACGTCCGCTTTATGATTGAAGGCGAAGAAGAAGTTGGATCATCTAATTTAGGAACATGGGTAAAAGAAAATAAAAGTCGACTTAAAGGAGATGTAATTCTGATCAGTGATACCTCAATTATTGCCAATGATATTCCATCAATAGAAAGTGGTTTACGTGGCTTAAGCTATTTAGAAGTTGAAGTTACCGGACCAAATCGCGATTTACATTCGGGTGTATATGGTGGAGCTGTAGCCAATCCAATTCAGATACTTTGCAAAATGATTGATTCATTAAAAGACCAAAACAATCATATCAGTATACCGGGATTTTATGATGATGTAATTGAACTTACTAAAGAAGAAAGAATTGAATTAAACAAAACACCTTTTAGCTTAGACGAATATAAGAAAGACCTGAATGTAGAAGATGTGATGGGAGAAACAGGTTATACTACATTAGAACGTACAGGCATTAGGCCTACGTTAGAATTAAATGGAATATGGGGAGGCTATATAGGAGAAGGATCGAAAACAGTTTTGCCTTCAAAAGCTTTTGCAAAAATAAGCATGCGTTTAGTTCCCAATCAGGGAACCGATAAGATCACAAAATTATTTACCGATCACTTTAAAAAAATTGCTCCTAAAGGAGTGAAAGTAGAAGTTCGTCCGCACCACGGAGGAGAGCCGGTAGTAACACCAACAGATAGTATAGCATTTAAAGCTGCGAGTAAAGCAATGGAGCAAACGTTCGGGAAGAAACCGATTCCTACTAGAGGAGGCGGCTCTATTCCAATCGTCGCGCTTTTTGAAAAAGAGTTAGGACTAAAATCAGTATTGATGGGCTTTGGATTAGATAGTGATCTTATTCACTCACCAAATGAACATTACGGAATTTTTAATTACCTGAAAGGGATTGAAACTATTCCAATCTTCTTTAAGAACTTTACTGAAATGAGTAAATAATATCAAAAAGACCAATTTGAAGATTGGTCTTTTTTTTGGCACAATACCTCCAAACAAAGGGATGAATGTTTAATCAGTTTGGGTAAAATTATATTTCATCACCATCAATAACTTATTTTAACATCCTTCTTTCCGTACGATAATTTTCATTTAATTTGGACATGATAATTGGCCTCCTGAGAAAATATTGGATCTACATTTTTATTATTACTTTAATATTGAGAATAGAAAACATTATAGTGTTTTCAAGTTTAAATATTGATAAGGTTATTCAATTAGCGGCCACTTATAATCTAGTTAAAGGAAATGGAATACTTCTCACAACAGCTTTTACTGCACATCAATTTGAAGCAGAATTTATCCCTTTTTTTGGATGGCCGCCGGGATTTACATTTTGCATTTTGCCATTGTATTTATTTTTTAAAAATTTAATAGTTGTTAATCAGATTACCGATGGAATTTTCATAATTCTCTTTTTTGTTGCAACTTGGCGTATCATTAAACGACTTTTTAATGAAAACAAAAAGGAAATCGTTGCAAGCTTTTGTTTACTTAGTATGTTTAGTTTTGCGCCATTCCATTATTATACTTCAACCGACCTTTATTCATTAGTTTTCTTATTATTTAGCCTGATACTTTATATTGACATTTTCGATTCACAAAAAATACAATTTCATAAAATATTATTTGCATCCATTTTTCTCTTCTTGGCCACATTAACCAGGTTTTCCTATTTTCCAATTGCAATTTCAGCACCTGTTGCATTTCTGTTAATCTCATACTACAACAAAAACCCAATTAACATCAAAAAGGGCGCTACTTTACTACTATTTTCAATTATTTTTATTTCAGTTATTTTTATTTTTCAAAAACAATATTATGGAAATAGCTCCTATTTAGAGAATCAAAAATTTGCATTCTATCCTAAAAATTTATTGCAAATTGATCCTTTTGTATACCACGCATTCTTTTTTACAGAATCATTCGAAACTATCAAGTTGGGTAATTTAAGTTGTTACACCATCTTGCATCCGTTTGAATTACTGTTCACATTCGTAATGTTAATTCTCTTTGTTGGAGAATTTTATCTAAGAAGAAAAGTAAAATCCATACTAAATACATTCGACCTATTAACAATGGTAATTATGCTTTCAGTAGCGGGAATGCTCGTCGTCTTATCGCTTGTTTCAAAACCTCAAATATTCCAAGGGAATAGCAATTGGACCTATGTCTCGGAAGAACGATATTTTGCTCCAATAATGTTCGTATTCCAATTATATGTTTGTCGGATGTTGTTTATGAATAAAAAACGAGCTTTGACTATCTTTTATCGTACGTTGACAATATTTTCCTTTTCCTTCTCCTTAATTTATTTTTCCTTTAAACATTACAAGGTTCTAGTATCTCATCAAACAGAAGGAACCTTACAAACAGATTCAAAAAATGTTTTCGAATTGAACAAACAAATAAAGAAGAAGATAGAAAAGGATGTACCATTGTTAGTAGCAACTCCCAACCTCACTACAAAAACAGCAGCAATTTTTGAAGGTGCAATCCCGGTGAACGATTATGATAGTTTGTTACATTATGATTTCAAAAATGTGCA
The DNA here is from genome assembly GCA_043747595.1 of Bacteroidota bacterium. GTDB lineage: Bacteria > Bacteroidota > Bacteroidia > AKYH767-A > 2013-40CM-41-45 > JADKIH01. The sequence continues at coordinate 16,408 of JAYTOX010000098.1, forward strand.
TAATAAAAACCTACTCGTAGAATGCGATCAGCCACCATCATTCAATCAAGAAGATTTCATTCGAAAAAATAATGCAATCTTATCGTTTACCATTAATGATAAAGATTGGTACCTAGCCAGAATAAAGTGAACTCAAAATCAATTCATATTGTTGTTCCTTGCTATAATGAAAAGCAAATTATCAGACAAACTATATCAAGTTTGATAAGTTTTGGCTATTCGATTATTGTAGTGAATGATGGGTCTTCACAAAACATTTATGAAGAAATTTTCGACATGCCAATAATATATGCACGTCACAAAATTAATTTAGGGCAAGGTGCAGCTTTAAGAACTGGAACAGAAATAGCATTAAAAAGGAATGCAGAAATAATCATTCACTTCGACTCAGATGGTCAACATTCTGCAAATGATATTACTGAAATGATTGGCCCATTGATAAGGAAAGAAGCAGACATAGTTATCGGTTCAAGATTTCTGAAGAAAGCAGACACTCAAAAAATTCCTGCTAAAAGACGATTACTTTTACGTGTGGCAAGAATTGTAAACGGATTATTGACCGGAATATGGCTAACAGATGCTCACAATGGTTTTCGAGCAATGAATAAATTTGCTGCCCAAAAAATTAAAATAAAAGAAAACAGAATGGCGCATGCGTCAGAAATACTTCTGCTTATTAAAAGAAATAATTTAAAATACACTGAACGGCCAACTCATATTATTTATACCGAATATTCAAAAGCTAAAGGCCAATCGCCATTTAATTCAATAAATATTGTAATCGACATTATTCTCAATAAAATATTCAGATGAATACATTCCAAATAATAATGATAATTGCATTGGTTATCCTTTTATCATTGTACTTAATTTATTTTAAGAACAAGTTAATAATTCGATTACTGATGTTCTTCGTGTTTTCCCTAGGTATCTTGCTAGTTATATCACCTGAATTGAGCAGTAAAGCAGCAGCAAAGTTAGGCATTGGAAGAGGTGTAGACCTAATTTTTTACATTAGCATTTTATTAGGCGCACTCGGCTTCATTGTCATCTATGCTAAATACCGAAAAATGGAAGTATTGTTAACAGACCTCATCCGTCAGGATAGCATTAAGTCAGCCACAGATTTAGACGATAGAAATAAAAAAGATAATCATGTCCAATAATACTGAAATCAATAAGGAACTAAAATATAGTTTTAATTGTACACTCTGCGGTAATAAAGCTCACACATTATTATTTGAAAAGAAAAGTTTTCCAATTGTAAAATGTGACAAATGCGGCATTGTATCAACTGTGTTACCTGATTCTTTCGACACACATAAAATTTATGATGAAAGTTATTTTAATGGCGGACAAGTTGATGGATATTCCGACTATCAATCATCGGAAAAAATATTGCAAGCTGAATTTAAATCAGTATTAAAAATTCTGCTAAAATATTTTACTGAAACGAAAGGGAAAAAGCTCTTAGAACTTGGAAGCGCATATGGTTATTTTTTAGATTCCGCTAAAGAATATTTCGATTGCTATGGTATTGAGATTAATCAAGAAGGTGTAGACCAATCAGTAAAAAAAGGCTTGAAAGTTTTTCAGGGAGAATTAACAGAAAACATTCTTAGAGAAATCGGAAAACTAGATGCCGTAGTAATGCTTGATGTAATTGAGCATTTAACCGACCCAATGGCCACGGTAAAAAAACTATACGAGGCAATGAATCCTGGTGGAATTATTTTAGTTGTAACTGGAAATCATGACTCAAAATTGAGTAAAATAATGAAAGAAAACTGGCGATTAATGACTCCTCCACAGCATACTTTCTTTTTTTCAAAAACCACACTTTCAACTCTCATAGAAAAAGCCGGGTACAAGATAAAATTGGCTGAAGCACCATGGAAAATAGTTCCATTTGGTTTACCTTTTTACCAAGTTGGATCTAGAATTGGCTTCAGAGTTAAATTCCTTGAAAATATTAATTCGTTTGGATTACCAGTCAATCTTTTCGATACAATTAGAATTATTGCCAAAAAAGAATAAAGACTACAACTAAAATTAAATAGTTTTCAGCAATCAATTTTACTATAATGGTATTTAGTATCTCAGTTCTTGTTCCATTTAACAAAAAAAATCAACTTATTAATTTTGTATAACCACTCTCTTGGGTCGCGAAACTAAATACACACCGGTGATGATCAATAAAAATCCGAAGTAATGAATAGGCTGAGGAGTTTCTCCGTCTAACAAGCCCCAAAATAAAGCTATCACCGGAATTAAATAAGTAACAGAACTGGCAGTAAGAGCATCAGAAATTCGGATGAGATGATTAAACAAAATGGTAGAGATAGCAGTTCCGAACACTCCAAGAATTATAACACAACTAAGACTAAACATAGCATCGGGCGATGATTGAGTGCGAGCAATAAAATCGGTACTAAACAAATATATTCCAAGTGGAATACCTGCAAACAACAAGGCAAATCCGGTAGTCCGAATAGAATCAATTCCCAACAAATAAACTCGGATGGTATTTACACTTATTGCATAACATATTGTGGCAATCACAACAAAAAATGTATAGTTTGAATTTGAACCATCGGTATTTCCACCAGCAGAAACGAAAAGAATTGCACCAACTAATCCGATAAGCAACCCAATCGTTTTACTTTTATCGACTTTCATTTTGAAAAATATCAACCCAAGAATCATTGTAAAAATTGGAACCATCGAATTGATCATTCCTGCTAATGCACTGCTAATTTTAGTTTCGGCCAATGGGAAAAGTATTGCAGGAATACCATTACCACAGAGTCCTGCAATAACTAAATATTTCCATCGCGATTTTTCTACTTTTTTAAAATGACCAATTAAAAATGGAAAAAGAAAAATTAAAGAAACGAACATACGAATAGCACCAACCTGATAAGGTGTGTAGACTACCAATCCTTTCTTCATAAGGATAAATGAACTCCCCCAAATTAAGGCAAGCAGTGTTATAAGAAAAGCAGAAAAATTTTTATTTTTTAGATTCACTTTTTACCTTTTTTTTCTTTCGGCCATGCCCCTCACCTTTTTTGCTGTGCTTCACTCCTTTTTTATCTTGAAAGGCTCCTTGAAATTCCGGATCCTCGCGCTTGCGTTGATCGTCAATTTGCCGAAGCATGTGTTGACTTTCATCGAAGGGTGTTTCAGTAATTTCTACTTCAGAAGGAATTTCTGCTACAGGAACTTTATCGCCAATTAATTTTTGAATCTTCTTTAAGTGATATTCGTCATCGGGAGAACAAAAAGTTACCGAATCACCAATTTTAGAAGCCCTACCGGTTCTTCCAATTCGATGAATGTAATCTTCGTAAACAAGTGGTACTTCAAAATTAATAACATGAGAAACATCTTCTACATCAATACCACGAGCAGCTACATCGGTTGCAACTAAAAATCGTAGTTGCTCTTCACGAAATAATTTTAGTGAATGGATACGAGTGTTTTGATCTTTATTACCATGAACCACTCGAACAATGTTCTCGCCATATTTTCTCTCCAAGTATTTAAATATGTTCGTCGCTGTAGCTTTAGTTTTGCAGAAAATAATTACCTTTTTATAACTTTCATCTTTAATCAAATAATCGAGCAGATTTATTTTTGTACGCAAGTTGGGAGTATGATAAACAATTTGGCTAACAGACTTAACTGTTTTCATTTCCGGTGAAATTCTTATCTCTAAAGGAAATAATAAGAAATCGTCGGAGATTGCTTTTACTTTTTCGTTCCATGTTGCGCTGAATAACAGATTTTGCCGCTTCCTTGGCATCACTTCAATCATTCTACCAATTTGAATTCGAAAACCCATATCTAATAATCGCTCAGCTTCATCCATAATAAATACTTGAAGCAATTTTAGGTTCAGGTAACCGCCTAGATATAAATCCATCATTCGCCCGGGCGTAGCAACAACTATATCTACACCGGCCTCTAAGGCATCTTTCTGACTTTTCATTCCAACACCACCAACCAAAGCAACCGAACGCAAGTCAGTATACTTTGCAAATTGCTTAATACTTTCGTGCACCTGAAGCGCAAGTTCTCGTGCAGGAACAACAATGAGAGCACGAGGATCATTTCCTTGCGCATATTTAATTCGCATGATTAAAGGCAAAAGATAAGCTGCAGTTTTTCCTGTTCCTGTTTGTGCTACACCAATAACATCGTGACCGGCAAGGATCATCGGAATTGCTTTCTTCTGAATTTCAGTAGGCGTTTCAAATCCTACGTCGGCAATGGCAGACCATAGCTGCTTGTTCAATTTAAAGTCTGAAAAACTAGTTACATCTGACATTTTACAAAGATAGTCGAGAAAGGCCAACAGACAAAGGAGAGATTTGATTGGCACTCGAAAGAAATAGCACTTACCTCTACTTTAATCAATAAAAAGAGACTATATCGTTTACAATCGCAGATATTGAGCGAAGAATTTTTTCAAAAAAAAAGAACACCCAAATGGATGTTCTTTTTTTATAAATAACAAAACAAAAAAATCATTACCAGATTTTAGCACGAAGCGAATCGGGGCGATACATTTTATCTTTATCAGTTACATTAAATGCTTTGTAAAATTGTTCGAGGTTCGACATAGGACCATTCACGCGGTACAAGCCCGGTGAGTGAGGATCAGTTACCAAACGTTTCGCAGCAGCTTCGGGACGAATATCTCCTGCCCAAATAGTAGCAAAGCCCAAGAAGAAACGTTGATCTGGTGTAAGACCATCAATTTTCTTATCGCCTTGTCCTTGCTTAGTAAGTTTAAATGCATCATAAGCCAAAGTAATTCCACCAAGATCTGCAATGTTTTCACCTAAAGTAAGGTGACCATTTACATGCAATGAATCAAGAACTACAAAAGAGTCAAATTGATCAATTATCATCTGAGCTTTAACAACAAATTTTTCAGAATCGCTGCTAGTCCACCATGTATTTAAATTTCCTTTATCGTCGAAGTTACGACCTTCATCATCGAAACCGTGAGTCAATTCATGACCAATCACAGCACCAATTCCACCATAGTTTACAGCATCATCAGCTTTCGGATCGAAGAACGGTGGCTGAAGAATACCAGCCGGGAAAACGATTTCATTCATAGAAGGATTGTAATAAGCATTCACTGTAGGCGGAGTCATTCCCCATTGCGTACGATCAACCGGTTTACCAATTTGTCCAACAGTATAATCGTAATTCCATTTCGTAGCATTCATTAAGTTTTTGAAAAACGAATCGCCGGAAATTTCAAGACCATTATAGTCTTTCCATTTATCAGGATAACCAATTTTACGAGTAATAGCATTTAATTTTTGTTTTGCTTTTACTTTAGTTTCAGGACTCATCCAGTCTAGTTTGTCGATGTGTTGGTTATAAACAGCAACTAAATTAGATACAAGCTCATCAGCTTTTTTCTTTGCTTCAGGTGGGAAAAATTTTGCAACATACATTTGACCAAGTGCATCGCCAATCAAACCATCAGTTAGTGAGATCATACGTTTCCAACGCGACTGAATTTCTTTTTGTCCGTTAAGAACTTTGTTGTTGAAATTAAAATCTTCGTTTACGAAATTAGAGCTAAGAACATTACCTGCTAAATTCAATAAATTCCATTTCAAATAAATCTTCCAATCATCAACGCTATTCGTTTTAATTTGCTTTTCTAATTCTTTTAAAAATAAAGGCTGACCTAAAACTAAATAATCATATTTACCTGTTATCTCAAGATTAGACATTAAGTTTTTCCAATCGATCGATGGAGTCATTCCATTTAAATCGGCGATGGTTACTTTGTTGTAAGTTTTAAAAGGATCGCGAAGTTCTACACGAGTCATAGAAGCACCTGCAAGTCCGGTTTCTATTCTAAGAACAACAGCTGCATATTTTTTAGCTGTAGCCTCGTCAGTTCCATAAAGCTTAAACATATTTACCATGTGGTCGGCAAATTGTGCTCTGATAGTTTGAGAAGCAGGATCATTTTTTACATAGTAATCGCGATCAGGAAGAGAAAGACCACCTTGTGAAATTTGCGGAACAACTACTTCGGAATTTTTAGGATCTTGGCCCGCATAAAATCCGAACATAGGAGAAGCTCCCCACTTTTGTAACAAGGCGGTATAGTTAAGTATAGAAGCAACATCTTTCAGTTGATCGATCTTATCCATTTCCGGCTTAATAGGTTCAGCGCCTAATTTTTCGATAGTAACAGTATCCATAGCGGCATGATAAAACGCACCAACAAGTTGCTCAGGCGAACCCTTTGCCGCAGCAGTTTTAGCAGCAGCATCATCAACAATTTGATGAAGGTTTTTTCGATTGTTTTCGGCAAGAATGCTAAAAGAACCCCAACGAATTTGATCGGCAGGAATAGGGTTATTTTTTATCCAAGTTCCGTTCGCATAGTGGAAGAAATCTTGAGAAGGTGCAATAGTAGTATCGAAATTCGATACATCAATTCCTACACCTTTGTTATCATTGCTACTAGAGCAAGCAACGTAAAGAGCAGTGCAGCTAAGAGCAACAACCGCCAACTTCAATGTGTTTTTCATCAGATAGTTTTTCTGGATTTTTTTGGTTTGGCAAAAATAGAATATTCATTCAATTATAAGGAAGCCTTAACTGATATTAACCATGAATGAAATGGAAATTAGACAATAGAATGCAAATGCAATATCGAACCGACTAAAGAGGGCCTATCACTTTTAATAAAAAGCTTTTGGATTTCATCAAAAAGATTAAAAAGAAGGGCGTCTGGAGAATCAGTTCCACTATTACTTGAAAGTGTAAAATATTTCTCGACAACATGACAAAGAAAATAAAAAAGGGAAAACTGAAGATGAAATAGCCAAAAAGTAAAGAAAAAATAAAAACGAGTAAAAATTTGTAGGTTTGTGAAATGAAAGCTTTGCCGGCCATATTCTTACTATTTTCAATTATTTTCATGGAAAGTTGTGAAAACGACTTAAGTAAGGTGAAATTATATAGCAAAGGTGCTGCTAGTCCGCAAGAAAGTGCCAAAAGTATCAAGATAATCTACAGCGATTCGGCACGAATTCAAGTTGAAATAACTGCTCCCATATTGAATCATTATTCAACAGAAAATCCTTACATTGAAATGCCAAAAGGATTGAATGCGCTATTCTATAACGATAGAATGGAAGTAAAAAGTCGTTTAGTTGCAGAATACGGAATTCGATATGAGAAAGATCAAAAAATGGAGGCTCGAAAAAATGTAGAAGTAACCAATGAGAAAGGAGAAAAACTAAACACCGAACATTTAATTTGGGATGAACGTAAAGAGAAATTGTTGAGCGATGAAGACGTAAAGATAACAACGAAAGACGAGATTCTTTTTGGAAAAGGATTTGAAGCAAATCAAGATTTTTCAAAATATAAAATCTTTAATTTGAAAGGAACCATAAGTATAAATAAGACACAATGATTAGAACATTAGAAATAGCATGGCTATGTATAACCATCATTTGCGTGGGGCTTTCAATCTTTCAGTTTCTAAAAGAAGGTGTAGAATCAGGCGTTTTTATGATTGGCATTACTGCAATTGCCTCCTTTATGTATGCTTTGCGTCGGAAACAGCGTATTAAATTTGAACGAAAAGATGAGAAAGAACTTTACCATTGAACCGGCAAATTAATTTACATTTGCATTTCTAAACCTTACTTTTTTCGCCTGTGTCAGATTGGACAATCATCCTTATTACTTTACTTTTTTCAGCCTTCGCAGCAGGTAGCGAAATTGCATTTTTATCGAGCAATAAACTCAGAATTGAACTAGACAGAAGCCAAGGAGATCTTTCGGCTAAAATAATCTGGAATTTTGTAAAGAGACCTTCACGATTTATTGCTTCCATGTTAATTGCAAATAACATCGGATTGGTTCTTTATGGTACCGTTATGGAAAAGCGGATTTTAAATACTGAAGTATTGAAAGAAATGTTGCCCATCCAAATGCATGGACATGCAATGCTTTTGATAATTCAAACAATAATTAGCACACTAATAATTTTAATAGCTGCCGAGTTTATTCCGAAAGTTTTGTTTCGTTTAAACCCAAATGCCGCATTAGGTTTCTTGGCAATTCCTCTTCGAATTTTAAATTTTATTCTTGCTCCCGTTGTTTGGTTTATTCTGAACATCTCATCGTTTTTAATGAAGAAATTATTTCGTATTCAAATTATTGATGAGCGTCCTGTTTTCGGAAGAATAGATTTGGATATGTACATTAGAGAAATATCGACGAGAAACAGTCAAGCAGAAGAAATTGATTCTGAAATTCGAATTTTTCAAAATGCACTCGACTTCAAAGAGGTGAAGGTGCGTGAAAGTATGGTTCCCAGAAATGAAATTGTTGCTGTGAATGTAACTGCCGGCATTGGTGAATTACAAAAACTTTTTGTTGAAACAAAATTATCTAAAATACTTGTTTACCGCGATAATATCGATAACATTATTGGCTTTGTTCATAGTAGTGAAATGTTTAAACGTCCAACCGATATAACACACATACTACTTCCTGTTACGATTGTACCGGAGGTGATGAATGCAAACGATTTACTGAAACAGTTTACCAACCAACACAAAAGTGTAGCCGTTGTTGTAGATGAATTTGGTGGTACCGCAGGAATGGTAACAATTGAAGATTTGATAGAAGAAATTTTTGGAGAAATTCAAGATGAGCATGATGTTCCGGAAGAAACAGAAAAGCAAATTGGCGACAATGAATTTCTTTTTTCAGGTCGTCTTGAAATCGATTATATCAATAAGAAATATAATCTTGAAATTCCGGAAGACGAATCGTTTGAAACATTGAGCGGATTTATTTTTCATCATCATGAAAATATTCCTCGCCAAAACGAAGAGATAATTATTCCACCGTTTACAATTATTGTTCAAAAAGTGAGGAACAATCGAATAGAACAGGTGCGAATGAAAGTTTCGAGCGAGAAATAAATTGGAAAGATTTTTTAACGATATTTTATAATACAGAGAGGCGTTTTTTTCAGAGTAATTCTCAACGTGAGCCATGCACAAACATTAAAAGATCGGCGCCAAAAAAAACCGGTAAAGAAGAAAAAGGAGAATTACCTGCTTCAGCTCTAAAAATGTCTAGAAATCTAAAACAAACCTTTTCTCAAACACTTGAGAAGCAATCAAAAACTATTAGGAATTACCTTCACAGGATTGTATATTCGCCCCTCATTTTGTGGCAAATAGCTTAAAAGTGATCCAAAATACTGGCAATTAGACTTTTAGAATAGTTTACAGGCATTGGAAACAAATCGAAAAAGAATCAATTAATAACATTAAAACACACAAACGGCTATGGCTGTAATTTCAAGAATCAGAAAACGCGTAGGACTTCTGATAGGTTTTGTCGGAGCATCAATGATCCTCTTTGTACTTGGCGACCTGGTAACATCAAACACCGGACTTCTAAAAAGAAATTCGAATGTAGTTGGCGTAGTAGCCGGGGAAAAAGTACGTTATCCAGAGTACGAAAAACGAGTTGAAAAACTAACCGACAACTACAAGATCAACTCAAAGAGTGAGTCGGTAGATCCAAACACACAAGACATGTTACGTGAACAAGCATGGTCGATGTTTGTAAACGATTTCACGTTAGGAGAAGAGTATAAAAAACTAGGGTTATCGTGCAGCGCCGGAGAATTGTACGAAATGTGTACGGGAGCAAATCCTCATCCACAAATCAAAACAGCTTTCACCGATCCGAAAACAAACTCGTTTAATCCGAACGACGTAATTAAATTTTTAAAAGATTTGCCAAATCGCGACGAAAACACACAACGTCAGTGGAAGACTTTTGAAGATGCAATGTCAGAAGAGCGCATTCAATCAAAATACAAAGATCTGATTAAGGCCGGTATTTTTGTGACTAGCGAAGAAGCAAAAAGAAATTACACAGAAGCACAAACAAATGCATCTATTCGTTTTGCGCGACTTGATTTCAATACAATTGCAGATACATTAGCCAAAGTAGAAGACAGTGATTTGTCGAGCTATTACAGTGCTAATTCAAGCAAGTATAAACAAGCGGAAACAATTCGTAAAGTTGACTATTTAAGTTTTGATGTAACACCATCAACAGAAGATCGCACAGCGATTATGGCAAAGATGGAAACTTACAGAAATGAGTTTGGTGCAACTACCGATAATATCTCCTACGCTATCCAAAATAGCGATGTAGCACCCGATACTTCATTTCATGGAAAAGGAACATTGCCTGCGGCTCTTGATACATCATTATTTGGAAAACCAGTCGGAACAGTTTATGGTCCTTACGAAGAGAATAATACTGTAAAAATCTCTAAGTTATCGGCCGAGAAAATGATTTCAGATTCAGCAAAAGCACGTCACATCTTAATCAGCATTGAGAAAGGTGATACTGCAAGAGCAATGGCAACGGCAGATAGTTTAAAGAATGCGATAAAGAAAGGATCAAAGTTCGCTGATCTTGCTATACAATTTTCAAAAGATCAAGGATCTGCTGTTAAAGGTGGAGATTTAGGTTGGTTTCGTCCGGGAGCCATGGTTCCTACGTTCAACGATGCAGTGTTCAACGGTAAAAAAGGTGATATGCCAATTGTGACATCGCAATTTGGAATTCACTTAATAGAAATCCTCGACAAGAGTTCGGCAAGTAAGCAAGTACAAGTTCTTACTATTGAAAGAAAGATAGAGCCTTCTCAGCGCACGTATGACGCAGCTTATAACAAAGCGAATGAATTTGCTTCACGCAATACAACAGGAGAAGCATTTGATTCTGCCATAGTAAAACAAGGGCTGAACAAACGTATAGCAGATAACATTCGCGAAAACGATAAAACGATTGCCGGACTTGATCAGCCTCGTGAGTTAATACGTTGGGCATATAGCGCAAGTAAGGGTGATATTTCGAAGATCTTCACATTTGGAGATAAATATGTAATGGCGCATTTAGTTGGCATAAAAGAAAAAGGAATTCTACCATTAGAAGAAGTGAAAGATCAAGTTACAGTTGAGGCACGTAAAATAAAGAAAGCACAAATGCTTTTAGATAAATTTACAGCAGCCGGAGCGGGAAATGTAGATGCAATTGCACAAAAGTTAAACATTACAGCTACAGATGCTGACAACGTAAATTTTGCAAACACCTACATACCGGGAATAGGAAATGAGCCAATTATGATTGGAGTTATTTTCGCTACGAAGGCAGGAGCTACAACAAAACCAATTAAAGGAGAAAATTCAGTAGCAGTAATAAATGTGAAAGCATTTACAACACCTGCACCAACAACCGATTTCTCAGCAAATTCAAAACAACTTCTCGATCAGCGTAAATCAAGAAGTGAATATGAAATTTTCAATTCACTGAAAGAAAAAGCAAACATCGAAGATAATAGAGCAAGATTCTATTAGGAAGTAAGAATAGAAGGTTGAGAATAGAAGGTCGAGAATAGAGATTCGAGAATAGAACATAAAAAACCGGTCATTAAAGTGACCGGTTTTTTTTATGGAAATAGTTTGTCAACTAAGGACCGACAACTCCCACAAATTAACTTCTTGTTCGAAGTTGATTGCTCCCGGAATTGTTACATATTTTTTTACAAAATGAAAGCCAATATTCTCAAGCGTTTTATTTGGAGCGGGATTTAAAGTATACGGTTCGCAGTATAATTTTTTCAATTTCATATTTTCGAAAAAATAAGGGGTGCTCAACTTGACCAACTTCACTCCCATTCCTTTTCTCCGTAAAGTTCCATCCCAAAGATGCAAGTGCATGAAAGCGTGATCGCCAAAAACGATCTTGTTAATATTGCAATGCCCAATTGGAATTCCATTGCTCAGCCAAATAAGGCAATACGATTTTTTGTCCTGATACGATTGACTAATTTGTTCAGCGAGCGTTTGAGAAAAGTAATCGGCTGTTGGTATTTTCTTAAGATCAACCCCCATGCCTATAAGATGATCGGAGCTCGACGTCATCCAATAATCGACAATGAGAGGAATGTCGGTTGAAATTAATTCTCGAACTTCTAATATAGAACTTTCTATCATGAGCTATAAAAACAGAATGGCGATTTCGAAATAATTTTTATTAACTTGGTGTGAATTCAATTATTAAAAGTAATAAAACTGACTTGAAATAAAAAAGTAATAATTTTTCTAAAATTGTTTTGAAAAACTCTCCTCGTCGATGCGATAAATAAATACATCAGATTCCATCCATTTAGTTTGCTTATCTTTTTTCAAACCATTTTTTTCTGCTACTCTTTGCGATCTTAGATTACGAACATCGATAATTGAAATAACAGAATCAGTAATTCCATTTTCAAAAACATAGGTGATAAATAGACGAGCTGCTTCAGGAGCATATCCATTGCCCCAAAACTTTTTAATAAAGTGATATCCTACTTCTATTTCCGAATTACCATCAACATCTTGCGACAATAAACCACAAAGGCCCATGAGTGTTCCAGATTCAAGATGGTGAACCGCATGCAGCCCAAAACGTTTTTCAGTATATCGGCTTAATTGTTTTTCAATCCAGAACGAAGATTTTTCGATATTCGTTGAAAAAGGAAGAGCAGGAAAAAATTCAATTGCTTCATCCGACTCAAAAAATTCTGCCCAAGCCAACTCGTCATTTTTTTCTACCGGTTTAGTTTGGATACGAATGGTAGCTAAATTCAATTTATAGTAATTGTTCATTGAGATAAATTGATTTTAAATTGTTAGCTAAACTTCGGGACAGAAAGGTACGTATTCAATTGACTAAAAAGTAAGACAAAGCAATAAACTTAAGAACGCATTATATGGTTGCAAGAATAGTGATCTACCTCGATTTTTTAAAAAAACTGATTAAAATGAATAAAGCAAGATTTCCATTTTTCAGACTGAAAAGAGTTAAATTCAAAGTTTAGTAGAATTGTGAATAAACCTTAATACCTTTTTATTCGAGAAAACATTTTTAATAAAACGAAAAAGCACTAATTTAGAGAAGTGAAACTCAGCAATAAAATACTAACAATTTTTTTCGCGACATTACTATCAGCATGTACTTCAAAAAAACAAGAAGGTGTGTTGGTAAGTGATGAGTCAATTTGGAGTATAGCGAGAACAGTTTCATCGTTTAGTTATTTACATAATCGCACCGATACACTTATAGCAGACCCGGCTACGAATGGAAGCCATGGCAATTTTGTTCGGATCCGATTTAACCAGAAAGCACTTTCGGCAATGAATGATTCGCTTTCCGGCTTATCAAAAACTTTTTTTCCTAATGGATCGCTTATATTAAAAGAGATCTATGATCAATCGGGAGGTAATTTAATTGATTATGCAGTGATGTATAAATCGTCGGATGCGGCCAATAGTGGATCAGGATGGATTTGGGTAGAATACAATCCGGATGGAGGCGTAGAATACTCCGGAATAAGAAAAGGCGATTTGTGTATTTCCTGCCACGCACGAGGCAATAACGCTGATCTGGTACAAACATTTCTTTACCATTGAACAACGTCTGAATCGGGATTTAGCTGATTTGAAGATTTTTATGATCCGAAATTAAAAAAATGTCTGAACCGGGATTTAGCTGATTTGAGGATTTTTATGATCCACGCAGAGCGGAATTTTTAGTGAGGCGGAAGTGAGAAGTAAAATGCAAGCCATAATTTGCCGAACGGAATTCCGCTCTTGGCAATTGCACTTCTCTCGCATAACTGAAATAATAATGCTTAATGAAAAATTGTTAGCTATTAATTTACTGCGATGTTTTAACTTTTTCATACTTCATAATTCATAATTCATGCTTCATAATTCATACTTCATAATTCATAATTCATACTTCATTTTTCTTACTTCATTTTTCTTACTTCATTTTTCTTACTTCATACTTCATTTTTCTTACTTCATAATTCATACTTGCTAATTCATACTTCATTTTTCTTACTTCATAATTCATACTTGCTAATTCATACTTCATTTTTCTTACTTCATAATTCACCCTTCATTAATCATCATAAATTATTAATTCCACTACTGCGTTCGGCTGAATGATCTCTCACACAGCCCATCACACAACATTCAGCCGAGCGCTAGATCATGATGGCAATGGTAACGAACAATTTTTCTTTTTCAACGCAATATCTGAAACCGATAAGCATCGAGTCGAATAAAAATAAAAAGAAGTATCGTAAACGACCACAATGATGATCCGCCATAGCTGAAAAATGGCAGAGGGATTCCAATTACGGGCGCTAAGCCAATAGTCATTCCGATATTAATTAATAAATGAATAAATAAAATGCAGGCTACGCCATAGCCATAAATTCGTGAATAGGCCGATCGTTGCCTTTCGGCGACATAAATTATTCGCGAGAGTAGAGCAACAAATAATCCGATTACTAGTAAACTTCCTAAAAAACCCCACTCCTCACCTACTGTACAAAAAATAAAATCGGTGCTTTGCTCTGGAACAAAATCATATTTCGTTTGTGTGCCTTGAAGAAAACCTTTACCAAAAAAACCACCTGAACCAATCGCAATTTTACTTTGGTTTACATTGTAACCGGCTCCTTTCAGATCTATTTCTTTACCCAATAAAACATCTATACGTGTACGCTGATGTTCTTGCAAAACATGATTATAAAAATAATCGACACTAAACACGATTGAAATAGCAAGTAATGCGCCACTGGCAATAATAATAATATTCCTACGTGTTCGTCGAACCATCCATAGAAAAACTAGCGCAATAATTCCAATCATCACAAACAGAATAGTCTTTTTAATAAGTAGTGCGAGAACGAAAAGTGCTGCGGCAATCAATCCGAGGAGGAGAAAATTTCCGGAGAGTCCCTCTCTATACAAAACCAAAATAAAGGCGCCGAACACTAATGCAGAACCTGTATCATTTTGTAAAAGAATAATTACTGCAGGAATACCAATAATAAGAGCAGAGACAAGTTTTGTTTTTAGATCCTGCATTCGGATATCGAGTGTGCTTAGAAATTTTGCCAATGCCATATTGGTTGCAAACTTTGCAAACTCTGCTGGTTGTAATTTATACGAACCAATATCAATCCACCCATACGAACCTTTTACATCGCGCGCGAAAGCAAAAGTAGAGAGCAAGAGCAGCATCACCACTCCATAAATTGCATAGGAGAACGCAGCATAAAATTTACCATCGACAACCAAAATCATAAGTGCAATGAAAAATGCACAGACAATCCAGATACTTTGCTTTCCATAATTTTGGCTGAAATCGAGAATGCTTTTATGCTCGTCGTTAAAAACAGCGGCATAAATATTCATCCAGCCAAATAAAACCATCACCAAAAATAATCCAACAAGTACCCAGTCGATATTTTGCAATATATTTCGATTGTCTCTTCCCATTATTTAGCGATTGCAACAGGTTTAGGTAACGATGCTTTAGCAATACTATCTTTCTTAGCTTTCTCCGCTTTTTCTTGGTAGATTTTTGGTAGAATAACACCTTCAAACATTTTTTTCTCGCTTGCCGGACGCGTAACTGAATCTGTTAAATATTTTTCGATCATTAGCGTAGCAATTGGAGCGGCCCATTCTGCACCCCAGCCACCATTTTCTACCATAATACCAATAGCAATTTTCGGATTTTCACGAGGAGCAAATCCAACGAACAGCGAATGATCTTTTCCATGCGGATTTTGTGCTGTACCTGTTTTACCGCAAACAGTAATACCTTTTATTTTAGACGCGGCAGCAGTACCTGCATCAACAACACTTTGCATTCCATCGATTACAATTTCAAAAAACCGAGCATCGATATCCGTATAATTTTTTTCAATAAATTTTTTCTCTGTATTTTTTTTATCACCTACCTTTTTCATGATATGTGGAATATAAAAATATCCTTTGTTGGCAATGATGCACATCGTGTTTGCCATTTGTAAAGGTGTAATTCCTAATTCACCTTGACCAATTGAAAGCGATACGACAGTTGACGATTTCCAATGACCTTTACCAAAATATTTATCGTAATACTCAACCGAAGGAACGTTTCCTTTCAGCTCTTGCGGAAGATCGCTGTATAGCCTTTTCCCGATACCGAATGTGAGAACATGATTTCTCCATGCTTGATAGCCGGCTTCTGCTGAACCATATTTTTTTTGATCTACGATACTTCTAAAAACATAACAATGGTACGTATTACAAGAATGAGAAATAGCCTCTTCAAGGGCAATTGATCCATGACGTGCATCGCATTTTACAGTTTGCGAACCCATGTGATAGCCGCCATCGCAATAATACGATGTATTGGGAAACAATACTCCTTCTTGTTCACCAATTAAATCGTTAATTAATTTAAACGTAGAACCTGGAGGATAGTACGCCATTAAGGCTCTATTGAAAAGAGGTTTAGTAGGTTCAAATAATAAGTGCGCATAATTTTTGGTTCGATCTCTTCCTACCAATAAATTTGGATCGTACGAAGGATTACTTACACAAGCAAGAATTTCACCGGTAGCAGGTTCGATGGCTACGACGGCACCAACTTTATTCTGAAATAATTTTTCACCGTACCGTTGCAAATTAGCATCGATCGTGATCATTAAATTTTCGCCCGCAACAGCAGCAGTATCGTATTTCCCATTTTGGAAACTTCCCTTTTCACGATTAAACACATCGACCATTACACGACGCATACCTCTTTGTCCGCGCAGGATAGTTTCGTACGATTGTTCGATACCACTTTTTCCTATGTAATCGCCATCGCGATAATAAGGATTTTTACGAGTAGTGGAAGAGTCAACTTCACCGATATAACCAAAAAGATGAGCGGCCATCGGGTCAGGATATTTTCTGAGTGTTCGAGGCTGAACAAAGAAGCCTGGAAATTTATAAAGTTTTTCTTGAAAAGTAGCGTAAGTAGTTACTGATAGTTGTTTTTCAAAAATTGAAGCTTTAACAGGAGAATACGATTTTGCTTTTTTGAATTTCTCGATATAATCGTTTTTAGAAATTCCAATCAGAGCACAGAATTCCGTTGTGTCGATATTTTTTGCTTGCTTGGGAATAATCATTAAATCGTAAACCGGTTCGTTGAAGACAAGTAATTTGCCTTTACGATCGTAGATAAGCCCACGTGAAGGGTAATCAATAATTAATCGAAGTACATTATTATTGGCAGAGAGCTCGTAGCTTTTATCAATTACCTGAATATAAAACAATCGCAATAAATAAATCAAAGCGACAAAAAAGAAAATAAAATAAATAACAGATGATCTACCCGATGATACGTTCATTTCTATTTCCTTGCCTTCCTAATAAGAACTGTCCAATAACAATAAGTACAATAGTAATAGTTGAATTAACTACAGCTTTGAAGAATGTAATAAAAAATTCATTGAATCTAAAAACTTCTATAAAGAAATAAGTTATATGATGAAGCAAAACCATTATTGAGATATAGGTAATAAACCATTTTATTCCCATTACCGATGGAGTCAATTTAGTTTCCGAATCATATCCATCACGAGGGGAAATTAATTTCAAAACACCAGGACGTGCAAAAGCCATGAACACTGTTGCCGCAGCGTGAATGCCTCCGCTAGTTCCAAACATATCGATTGTTAATCCGGTAATCAGAGCTAAAACTAAAAGCAACCAATTTGGAGTTTCAACAGGAAGCATGAGAATAAATAAAATATAGATATATGGATTTACATAACCGCTCCATTGAATATGATTGAGGAGTATTACTTGAATTCCTATGAGGAAAATAAAGCGAAAAAATTGTTGAAGAATTTTACCGATCATTTATCAGGCGCCCCTCCAAAGCTTTTTGTTCATCTTTTAAAAGATTATCGATTACATAAACATACGAAACGCTACCAAATGGAGTCGACAAACGAATAGAAATATCTTGAAAAGTACTTCCTGTACTAGGATTTACTTTTTCTACCACACCCAACATAATCCCTTCCGGAAAAATGGATGAATACGAAGTGGTAATAAGAGTATCGCCTTTTGTAACTTTCACGTGTTTCTCAATATCGTTAAGTGTTGCATGAGTTGCATCGAATCCTTCCCAAACGAGTGAACCGATAAAATTAGTTTTTTTCAATCGTGCAGAGTAGCGAGAGTCTTTGTGTAAAAACGATATGACAGTACAATAATGATCAGAAACATCCTTTACAATTCCCACAACACCATCAGGACAAATAACACCCATTTCAGGTTTTACACCCTGTAAACTTCCTCTATTCAAAGTTAAGTAATTACTTCGTCTGTTGGTCGAATTATTAATCACCTTAGCAGTCATGAAAGTGTACTGTTGTTTAATTGTTGTATCTGAATTAACATGTCTGATAGCACTGTCAATATAAAAAACATTTGGCAAGAGCGTTTTTAGTGCTGCATTTTCTCTCGACAAAGCATCGTTTGTGATACCTAGATTAATATATTCCGTAACAGAGCTAACGGCAGAATTTACTTTTGTGGCAACAAGGTTTGTAGAATTAACAAAGCTTGCCCGTTGGAAGTTGTTGTTCTGAACAATCAGATAACCGCACAACAATTCCAGGAGGAGGAAAAAAATAAAAAAATTATACTTCCAAAGGAAGAGAAACAGATTACGCATTCATCAACTAAATTTCCTAATCAATTTAATTCTATCAATTATGGAATCAGGAATTTGAACCTTCCAATATTTTTAAGGGCAATGCCTGTACCTCTAACCACTGCACGAAGAGGATCTTCAGCAACGTGAACCGGTAGTTTTGTTTTAAGTGCTATTCGCTGGTCTAATCCGCGAAGTAAAGCCCCACCTCCGGTAAGATAAATTCCGGTACGATAAATATCGGCCGATAATTCGGGAGGAGTCATTTCTAATGCTTTCAAAATTGCTTCTTCAACTTTAGAAATTGATTTATCCAATGCGTGTGCAATTTCAGAATAGCTCACTGTAATTTCTTTTGGAATTCCGGTCATTAGATCGCGGCCATGAACGGCGAAATCGGGTGGTGGGTTATCCAATTCAGGCAATGCCGAACCCACTTCAATTTTAATTCGTTCAGCAGAGCGCTCGCCAATCAAGATATTATGTTGACGACGCATATAATCCCAAATGTCGTTTGTAAATCCATCGCCGGCAACACGAATTGATTGATCGCATACAATTCCTCCAAGAGCAATTACTGCAATCTCACTTGTTCCTCCGCCAATATCGATGATCATATTTCCCATCGGCTCTTCCACATCGATACCAATTCCGATTGCGGCAGCCATAGGCTCGTGAATAAGATAAACTTCTTTTGCACCTGCATGTTCAGCAGAATCACGAACCGCACGTTTTTCAACTTCAGTAATACCGGAAGGAATACAGATTACCATTCTGAGCGAAGGAGTAAAAATACTTCCTTTCGGATTGAGCATTTTTATCATTCCTCTAATCATGTGTTCGGCGGCGTCAAAGTCGGCGATTACACCATCTTTCAAAGGGCGAACCGTTTTGATGTTTTCATGAGTTTTACCATGCATCATCATTGCTTGCTTTCCTACCGCAATGACTTTTCCGGTCATGCGATCGATGGCAACAATAGAAGGTTCATCAACAACGACCTTATCGTTTTGAATAATCAGCGTGTTGGCCGTTCCCAGGTCAATCGCTATTTCTTGAGTTAAAAAATCGAACAATCCCATTTCAAGTTGGCTTTAAGGCCAATATTTTGGTTAATGATTAAACAGTTAGAACAATTTACGGTTACTCTATACGCAGATTCGGTGAGATAGTTTTACCTAAGTGAATTTGTTTCAGAGAGATAATCGTTTTTAATTTATTTTATTGCTGCCTACAAATGCGGAAATAAAGATGCGCATTTTTTTGTTTCAGCTTTCATTGAATTAATCAAATGATCAACATAATTTTTATGTCGTCAATGTTTGAAGTGGCGCTTACCGGTTGTCACCATTGCTACTCCATGTTGATTGCAGTAATCGATCGATTCTTGATCTTTCACCGAGCCGCCCGGCTGAATGATTGCTTTTATTCCGGCCTTATCGGCAATCTCCACACAATCAGGAAATGGAAAAAATGCATCGGAAGCCATTACAGCGCCGTTCAAGTCGAGGTTAAAATGACGCGCTTTTGCAATAGCCTGCTGAAGGGCGTCGATGCGAGAAGTCTGCCCGGTTCCACTTGCAATAAGCTGACTATTATTAACAAGTACAATCGTATTCGACTTGGTATGTTTGGCAATTTTATTGGCAAATTCCAGGTCACTAAATTGCTGGTCGGTTGGAGCAACTTTTGTAACCACTTTCATTTCACTTTTCGTTTCCGTACTCGAATCTCTGCTTTGTACAATTACTCCGTTGAGAATTGTCCGAAACTGTTTATCAGCAAAAACTACTTCTTTTTGAAGAAGAATAATTCTGTTTTTCTTAAGACTCAACAAGGCTAAGGCATCATCGTCAAAGCCCGGAGCAATTAACACTTCGAAGAAAAGAGAATTCATCTTCTCAGCTACGGCAAGGTCCACCTTTCTGTTTGTACAAATAATTCCACCGAAAGCCGATAAAGGATCAGCCGCCAAAGCATCATCCCAAGCGATAGAAAGCGAAGATCGGCTCGCCAATCCGCAGGCATTGTTATGCTTGATAATGGCGATAGTCGGTTCATTGAAATCTGCTATTAACGAAACGGCTGCTTCAATATCCAGCAGATTATTGTACGAAATTTCTTTTCCGTTGAGGCGAGTAAAGCTCTCGTCAAAGTTACCATAAAATACACCTTGCTGATGCGGATTTTCTCCGTAACGCAAAATCTTCACAGTATTCTCGGAATGTCTAAATAAAGGTAAGCTCGTTGTTTTATTGAAATAATTAAAGATGGCTGTGTCATAATGAGAAGACGTTGCAAAAGCGTGAGCAGCCATTAATTGACGATCTTCACTACTAGTTTCTCCGTCTTTCGATTTCAATATTTCCAATAAAAAATCATACTGATCTTTCGACGGAATAATAAGCACGTCTTGAAAATTTTTAGCGGCAGCTCTTATAAGTGAAATTCCTCCGATATCTATTTTCTCAATAATATCTTCTTCACCGGCACCCGAAGCAACTGTTTTTTCAAAGGGATACAGGTCTACAATCACCAAATCGATTTCAGGAATAGCGTATTCGTTCAATTCTGATAAATCGGAAGTATTGTTACGCCGCGATAAAATTCCTCCAAAAACTTTTGGATGCAGCGTTTTTACTCGTCCACCCAAAATAGAAGGATAATCGGTGATGGTCTCGACAGGAATAACAGGAATCGATAAGTTTTCAATAAATTCCTGCGTTCCACCTGTTGCATAAAGTGTAACACCCAAACGATGCAATTGCTGTATAACTGGCTCTAAATTATCTTTATAGAAGACTGAAACCAGTGCACTTTTAATCTTTTTTGTAGAACTCATTTTCCCTCTCGATCGAAGTGCAATTTTATGAAAATAAGAGGCGTGTAAAACGTTTGAAAAGAAAAAAATATTAATGATTAAGAAAGCTCTCAATGGGGTTAATTTGAGTTAATCCGCTTTTAGGTTCAGAATAGAATTATACTTTTGTAACGTGAGTATGAAATCCAATTACAGACTTTTCTTACGATTACTTGGCGAAAGTTTTTTGTTTGCTTTCCAGGCCTTGCGAGTAAACAAGCTGCGAACAATATTATCGCTCTTAGGAATCACCATTGGTATCTTTGCCATCATTGCAGTATTTACTGCTACCGATGCATTGGAAAATAAAATCCGAACCGACATAGGAACCTTGGGCAACAATGTTATTTATATACAGAAGTGGCCATGGACACCCGAGGGAGGAAATGAATATACATGGTGGAAATACATGAACCGTCCCGATCCTTCGATGCGTGAAATGTTAGACGTAAGAAGACGAATAGTTACCAGCAATTCCGTTGCCTTTGCGGCCGATTTCAATGGACAAACCATAAAATACGGAAGTAGTAGCATCGAAAATATTCAGGTAAGTTGTGTTTCAGAAGACTACGACAAAGTTCGGAATTTTGAAATAGAAGAGGGCCGCTTTTTTACCGAAAGTGAATTTGCCGGTGGTCGCCCTTTGGCAATTCTAGGCTCAGAGGTTGCTGCCGGACTATTTCGCAACACTTCGCCGATTGGAAAAGAAGTTACAATTAAAGGGTTGAAAGTAGATGTAATTGGAATTCTGAAAAAAGAAGGAACAAGTACGTTCGATAATTCAGTAGATAATATAGTTATGTTGCCGGTTAATTTTGCTCGAAACATAGTAAATCTGCGTTCAAATAATGTTGACCCCTACATTTTAGTGAGAGCAAAGGAGAATGTTACCAATGGGGAAATGAAAGATGAGCTTCGAGGTATTATGAGAAGCATAAATAGGCTGAGTCCAAAAGAAACCGACGATTTCGCGTTGAATGAAATTAGCATGCTTGCCAATTCGTTAGACGAATTGTTCAATGTGTTAGGACTTGCAGGGTGGATTATTGGGGGCTTTAGTATTTTGGTTGGAGCCTTTGGAATTGCGAATATCATGTTTGTTTCAGTTCGCGAAAGAACACCGTTGATTGGTATTCAAAAATCGTTAGGAGCAAAAAACTATTTTATCCTTTTACAGTTTTTAATTGAAGCAATTGTGCTTTGTATTTTTGGAGGATGTCTGGGATTAACACTCGTCTTTTTAATTTCCACAGCAATTTCAGCAGCAACAGGAATGACATTTGTATTGTCGCTGAGTAATATTGCCATCGGCATTCTTATAAGCGCTGTAGTAGGAGTAATTAGTGGTTACATTCCTGCCTATCAAGCTAGTCAGATGAATCCTGTTGACGCAATCAGAGCAAATTAAAATTGGTTTAAAAAAATCTGAACTTTTTACATAAATTTTTTTTACATTTTTTTGTTGAGTTAAAGCAGAAAAATTTAGTCCCTAAATTTAGGGTGCCCAATTTAAGTCAACTTTAGCAATTGAAGCAAAAGAATAAAAAACTATAATGGTTTTGTTGAATAAAAAAAGACGAACACCTAGTGCTTTTCTGTTTTTTGAAAAAGAATTGCAGTTAAAGCAATGAACAAGGCTACTTAAGAAGGAAAGTTGATTGGCTCTAAATTTATTCGGTTGATAAAACAAGTCAATTACCCTCGACTTTTTCAAGCATATTGTGGTATTTTTTTTAAGTTTGTAGACCAATCAAAAGTCACCACATTTTTATGTACAGATTTACATTTCTCAAAAGAGTAATTTTTTCATCCATCTGTTTAATAGTAATCTGCTTAGGTTTCGGCTGTAGCTCCGATCGTCAAGGTGATGAAATTGGAGCATTGAATAAAAACAATTATCCCGAATCATACGAGGTACGGAAAAACGAGCTTTTCATTGATGCCGCAGTAAAAGGGCCGGACGATAAATCAGTTTTATCTGCGCATGTTGCTACACCTTGGGCCACCTATTCATCGGGTAGTGCAAGCAGAATGGCAGTATTATTAACCGATACCAATGCAAGTTGGTTAGGAATAGCTCACGGATTAAAGGCAATTGGAATTCCATTTTACATTACCACCGATTACAAGCGTGCGTTACAGAGTAAAGTTGTCCTTGTTTATCCTATTATCTCGGGTGCTATTATTAGTCCCGACGGCTTACAAGCATTGGCAGCACATCCAAGAAACGGAGGAACGTTAATAGGTTGTCAGGTTTTAGGAGCATTGAATGAAGTGTTTGGTTTTGACGAGCCTGTTCCAAGTAAACAACACTTCGAAATAATTATGAATCCCGATCCATTGAATCCGATAACAGGCGAGTTCAAAGATATGATGGAGAAAAATATTTCTATTGGGAATAAAGTGAAGTATAAAGAAACAATTGGAACATATAGTTATTCAAAGACTCGCCTTGACCCAATTGCGACATACGAAGATAAATCGGCAGCTATTACCCAACGATTTTATGAATCGGGCAGTGCTTATGCATTTGGTTTTGATTTAGGATATTTAATATTAAAAGGACATAATATTCGTCACGAAGACTTCAACCGTTCAGTCTCCAATAATTTCGAACCTACGATAGATGTCTTGTTAAGAATATTAAAAAATATTTATATCGCCAGTTCACGCGATGCTGCATACATCTGTACAGTACCTTACAATAAAGATGTGAGCGTTTGTATTACACATAATTTAAATTTCAAAAAAGCATTTGATCAAGCAGAAGGTTTTGCTCTAAAAGAAAAAGCGCTAGGGATTCGATCGACTTATTTTATTCAAACACGATATATAAAAGATAAGAGAGCGGCAATATTATTTTCCGGCGACGATGTTAAAAAATTAAAATCGCTTGCTACTTTAGGAATGGACATTCAAAGTAATTCAGTAAGTGGTTCTCCATTGTTCGATCAATTTGAACAAGGCACGGGAGAAGAAATTTATCCTGACTATCGTCCTTATATGTTGGCCTATGAAAAAACATATCATGGAACTATTTTTGGAGAAATGCGAGTGAGTCGTTTTTTACTCGACCGCTATATTCCCGGTAATAACACCTCAACATTTCGATCTACTTATCAATATGTTCCTTTTACTTACCCGCAGAGTTTAATGGCGAGTGGTTATCGTTTTAGTTCATCCGTATCCTCTAATGTAACATTATCACATTTCCCATTCCAGTTAAATTTTAATAGAGAGTACGATGCAGAAACACAAACATTTGAATTTGGAGAAACCGATGATGATGAATTACCACCATTTGATTTTAACAGAGCGAAATCAGCAATAGCATTGGCAAAAAAGATTGCAAATTATGGTGGATGTTACATAGGACAAGTACATCCAAATGCAATAGGATGGAAAGTAGAAGAAGCTTTTGTGAGAGCCATGAAAGAAACAGCATGGATTGGAACTATAAAAGATTTTGGTTTATGGTGGGTTGCAAGAAACGAAATCTCGTTAGACATTTCGATGGTAGGAGGCAAACGAGTAGTAACGGTGAACGTACCTAAACGGATGGAAGGTTTGGCTCTTATGCTTCCACTCCGCTCTACACCCGAATCAATCGAAGGCGGAGGCAAATATTCGGTCGACGGCAAACTAGTCATCTTTGAACTCGCCGAAGGAATAATTAAGATTACGTTGAATAATTGAAGAAGTAAGAAGTAAGAAGTAAGAAGTAAGAAGTAAGAAGTAAGAAGGTTACGCTTCATTTTTTTCACTCACCAATTACCACTCACTACTCACTCTCTAATTAATTTCCAATTTCTTTCAGGAAAATAATTGCTTCGTCAACCGTTACAATATTTTTAACAGTGAGCGACAGTTTCGATTTTTCTTCTTTCAATCTAACTTTGTGCGAGTTCTTCTGAACATACTTCAAAATTTTCGAAAACATTTCAGACTGATAAAAAGGCGACTGCTGATTGCTTACAAAGTAACCAATGAAACGCATGTTTTTTAGGAGCATTTTTTCAAAACCTAATTTCTCTGCCAACCATCTTAAGCGAATAGTCGATAACAATTCATTTGCTTGCTTTGGTAAAGGACCAAAACGATCTTTTAATTTATCTGCAAACTCAACCAGTTTTTCTTCAGTAGAAATATTATCCAACTCCTTATACAAAATTAATCGTTCGCTCACGCTATTCACATAATTCGCCGGCAATAAAATTTCCATATCGGTGTCGATCTGACAATCGCTCACAAACTTTCTTTCTGTAGTAGTCTCTTCAAAGATTCCTGCAAATTCAGTATCTTTTAATTCTTGAACAGCTTCATCAAGAATTTTATGATACATTTCAAAACCTATTTCAGAAATAAAACCACTCTGTTCGCCACCCAATAAATTTCCGGCACCGCGAATATCTAAGTCGCGCATTGCCACATTAAATCCGGAGCCTAAATCAGAAAATTCTTCTATCGCTTTTAATCGTTGCTTCGCTTCATTGGTAAGCACAGCCATTGGAGGAGAAAGTAAATAACAGAATGCTTTTTTATTTGAACGCCCTACTCTTCCTCTCATCTGATGAAGATCGCTCAAACCAAAATTTTGCGCTTGATTTATTATGATCGTATTTGCATTTGGAATATCTAAACCCGATTCAATAATTGTAGTGGCAACAAGAATGTCGAATTCATGTTCAATAAATTCCATAATCGTTCCTTCTAATTTTTCGCCATCCATTTGTCCGTGCCCAACTCCGATTCTTGCTTTGGGCACAAGCTTCTGAATCATACCCGCAATTTCATGAATATCTGAAACACGATTATGAATAAAGAACACTTGTCCGTCGCGACCCAACTCATATTCAATTGCGTTCTTGATTATTTTTTCATTGAACGCATGCAGCTCCGTCGTTACCGGATGTCTATTCGGCGGGGGAGTATTAATAATACTCAAGTCTCTTGCGCCCATTAATGAAAACTGCAAAGTTCTAGGAATAGGAGTAGCAGTAAGTGTAAGCGTATCAACATTTATTCGAAGCGCTTTTAATTTTTCTTTTGCAGCCACACCAAATTTTTGTTCTTCGTCGATAATCATTAATCCGAGATCTTTGAACTTTACATCTTTTCCTAAAAGTCGATGAGTTCCAATTATAATATCAATTTTACCGTCGTTCATTTCGGCAAGCGTTTCTTTTTGCTTGGCAGCCGATTTAAATCGATTAATATAATCAACACGACAAGGGAAATCTTTTAACCGATCTTTAAATGTATTGAAATGTTGCAGAGCTAAAATTGTTGTCGGAACTAAAATAGCTACTTGCTTTCCATCAGTTACTGCTTTGAAGGCAGCACGAATAGCAATTTCTGTTTTTCCAAATCCAACATCACCACAAATCAAACGATCCATCGGGTATTCTCGTTCCATATCACGCTTCACATCTACCGTCGATTTTACTTGATCAGGCGTATCTTCATAGATAAAACTTGCTTCCAATTCATTTTGCAAATAAGTATCCTGAGTAAAAGCAAATCCTTTTGTTGCTTTTCGTTTTGCATAGAGCGCAATAAGATCTTTGGCAATATCTTTTACTCGCTTCTTGGTCTTTTGCTTTAAAGTAGCCCAGGTGGCTGAACCAAGTTTATGTAATGAAGGCGCAGTTCCGTCTTTCCCGGTATATTTGGCAATTCGATGAAGCGAGTGAATGCTTACATATAAAATATCGTTGTCTTTATAAATTAATCTCACCGCTTCCTGTGGTTTATCGTTCACGATAACCATTTCAAGTCCGGCATAACGACCAACACCATGATCAATATGCGTTACATAATCTCCGGGCTTTAAACTATAAATATCTTTGAGAGTAAGCGCTTCATTTCTACTGTAATTTTTCTTTAAACGAAAGCGATGATAACGGTCAAAAATTTGATGGTCAGTATAACATGCTAACTTCAAATCATGATCAACAAAACCTTCGTGAAGCGACAATAAAATAGTTGTGAAATTTACTTTATTGTCTAATTTGTTTTTCTTTTCGAGATCTTCAAAAATAGCATAGAGCCTTTCTGCTTGTTTGCTTGAATCGGCGAAAACAAGATTGGTAATTTTTTGTGCTTGATTTGCTTGAAGGTTTCTGATTAGCAAATCGAAATTTTTATTGAACGAAGGTTGCGGAGAAAAATAAAATTTATACTGCTCGCCGTCTTCAAAAAAATGTTTACTTCCAAATTCAATTATCGTTTTTTCAGTCAGCTTTTCTTCAATGCTTTTGGCATTTTCGAAAACCTCATCTAGTTTTGATGATGGATACGATTTACTTTCGTCGACTAACTCTTTCGATTTATTGAGATGTAATTCTATGAAAGACAAAATACCTTGAATATCTTTTGTCCAAATCGTTGTACCCGTAGGCATAAAATCAAAAAACGATGTTCTGCTTTCTTCCAATAATTTTGTTTGAACATTCGGAATAATCGTAACATGATTCATGGTCTGAACAGACAGCTGCGAATCAGGATCGAACGTTCGAATACTTTCCACTTCGTCGCCAAAAAATTCTACACGAAACGG
>JAYTOX010000099.1:0-5466 GCA_043747595.1 Bacteroidota bacterium
ATTCGCTTGACGACAATAACTCATATAATTGTTTAGGAGACTTTCCTCCAGATAAAGCAACATTAAATTCTTTCCGCACCTCGATTGAACGCTTTGCAATTTCAATAAAGTATCCGGCAATAGCCTTCAACAGTTCATGTTCAGTTTTATAAATATGTAGTGCGGTCAAATGTAAGTTAATGTTTATGTGGTAATGAAAACCAATGAAAACCGTCGCGTGCAATCAATGCTTCGGCTGTTTCAGGTCCGGAAGAACCTGCTGCATAATTTGGAAAGTTGAGACTCTTTTTCGATTGCCATGAATTTAAAATCGGCATTAATATTTCCCAAGCGGCTTCTACCTGATCAGCTCGCATAAATAATGTTTGATCGCCCATCATGATTTCAATAAGCAATGTTTCATAAGCTTCCGGCGTTTCATTGATTGTAACATCGTTGTAATTAAATACCATTTCAATTGTATTTAAAACCATATCCAATCCCGGTCGCTTGGCTTGTAGTTGTAAACGTATACTCATTTCCGGCTGGATACTTATGATGAGCCTGTTTTGCTGCCAGTTGTCAACTGCTTCTCCCGGAAAAACAAAATGAGGCACGTCACGAAACTGTATAGAAATAGTAGATGATGTTTCATGCATATGCTTGCCTGTACGCATATAAAATGGAACTCCTTCCCACCGCCAATTGTCTATGAAAAATTTAATAGCTGCAAAGGTTTCTGTATTAGACTCAAGACTTACATGTGGTTCTTTTCGGTATCCTATTAACTCCTTTCCTTCCATCCAGCCGTCGCCATATTGTCCTCGAACAGCGTGTGTCCTTACGTCTTCCGGAGAAATTTTTCTCATAGCACGCAACACATCTACTTTTCTGTTTCGAACTTCATCGGCGCTAAAATTAATTGGCGTTTCCATAGCAGTGAAACAGAGTAACTGCAAAAGATGATTCTGAATCATATCGCGTAATGCTCCCGCACCTTCATAATAACCGCCACGTTGCTCTACACCTAATTGCTCAAGTACCGATATTTGAACATGCTCAATATAATTTCGACTCCAAATTGGTTCTAGAATTGAATTTGCAAATCTAAACGCCATGATATTCTGCACCGTTTCTTTTCCCAAGTAATGATCAATTCGATAAATTTGTTTTTCTTCGAAGATGCTACACAATTTTGTATTTAAAATTTTCGCAGATTCTAGATCATGTCCGAATGGCTTTTCAACAACAATGCGCGTATTTTCACAGTTGCCACAAAGATTATTCTTTGAAATATTTTCTGCAATGACACCAAAATAATCAGGCGCAACGGCTAGGTAATAAATTACTTGTGTTACTTTCTTCCATTCATTTTGATAAACACTAATTTTATCTCCAATAACTTTGAATGACTCTGCATTATTGAAGTCTGATTGTAAGTAAAACAGTTTAGCTGAAAATTCATTCCATCTTTCTGATTCAACTTTACCTTTGCGCGAAAATTGATTCACTGCATCAAGCAATTTTAATCGAAAAGCATCGTCAGTTAATTTATCAATGCTGGTACCAATTATCACAAATTCGTCGGGCACCCAATTATCTAAAAATAAATTATAAAGCGCAGGAATTATTTTTCTCGAAGTGAGATCGCCTGTCGCTCCGAAAAGTACAATAATACAAGGTTGTGTTTTAATCGTTTCTTTCATTCCTCTGTTTCGTTTCTGTCTTTAATATTATTTTAATTCCCCTTCCCAATCGTTGTGGAAAACGCCTTCTTTCCCTATAAGTTCATAGGTATGAGCTCCAAAAAAATCTCTCTGTGCTTGAATTAAATTGGAAGGAAGATTTTCACTTCTGATCGATTCAAAATAAGAGAGCGATGCAGAAAAAGCAGGCACTGCAAAACCACTGCTAATTGCTCCTGATACTATTTCTCGCGTTGATGGCAGACTTTTTTTAATCGAAGCTTGAATAATTTCATCTGCCAATAAATGTTCGAGCGACGAATTTCTTTGATAAGCAGCATAAATATCTTCCAGAAAAACCGACCTTATAATACATCCACCACGCCAAATTTTAGCTATCTGATCTAGTTGCAAATTGTAATTATAGTTCTGCGATGCTTTGAATAGTAAGTGCATGCCCTGCGCGTATGTGGTTACCATGCAGAAATAGAACGCTTCCTCCAGTTTCACCAACATTTGATTTGTATCAACACTTGCTTCTTTGGTTGATTGATTGTCAGAATATATTTTTGACAACTGAGTACGCAACGATTTATATTTAGACAAATCACGAAATGATACAGCTGCGTCAATCACTGGAATTGGAACTTGCAAATCCATAGCGTCCTGGGAAGTCCACTTTCCAGTACCTTTTGATTTAGCTTCATCTTTAATACTGTCTAATAACAAGTCATCAGTTCCCGGTTTTTTAAATGCGAAAATATCTTTCGTAATATCTAAAAGAAATGATTGAAGACGACCTTCATTCCATTTCTGAAAAACTTTTTGAATAGCATCGTTATCAAGTTTCAATTTTGATTTTAAGAGCAAATAGGTTTCGGCAATAAGCTGCATCAAAGCATATTCAATTCCATTGTGTACCATCTTAACGTAATGTCCTGCAGCGCCGGGACCGAGATACGTTACACATGGCTCACCATTAACCTGCGCAGAAATTGCTTCCAATGTTGCTTTCACATGTTGATACGCCTGTTGATCACCTCCCGGCATCATGCTCGGGCCATGACGGGCACCATCTTCTCCACCAGAAATACCCATTCCAAAAAAATGCAACCCTTTGCTTTCAAGATCTGCTGCTCTACGATCGGTATCAGTAAAATGAGAATTTCCTCCATCAATAATAATATCTCCTTGATCCAAAATTTCAAGCAATCCTGTAATTACATCATCTACAATTTTACCTGCAGGAACCAACATCATAATCGTGCGCGGCGATTTTACACTCTTAACAAAATCTTTTATTTCATGAAAGCCTTTCAATACACTTTCATCTGCTAACGTATTCAACAAATCAACTTGTTTCGCATCTCTATCGTATCCTGATACTGAAAAACCATGATCCACAAGGTTGAGCAATAAATTTCGGCCCATCGTTCCCAACCCGATCATCCCAAATACATATTGATTCTCATTCATTGTAGTTTAGTTTTTTTCGTGTATAAAATTTTCAAGAACTTCTTTTGTATCAGCAAAATTTTTATGTTGAAAACTCCTGATACCAACCTTCTCTGCAGCACTCACTAACATAGGTCGGTCGTCAATGTAAACACAGTCTTCAGGCCGAGCATGTGCAATGCCCATTGCCAAGTCATATATTCCGGGATCGGGTTTGCGCATTCCAACTGTACAAGAAGAAACGAAAGCATCGAAGCATTCATGCAATCCAAATTTTTTAACCCGATAGTTATTTAATTCCAATGCTTCATTATTAATCGAAATAATTCTGAAACCTTGATTGTCTCTTTTCCACTCTTTCAGCCATTGCAACATATAAGGTAATTCAAGCGATTGAGAAAACATAAACGATTTAAAATCTTCTCTTGTAAAATCTCTCGTATGATTAAATACGACTGTGTCAAGATAATCGTCTAAAGTAACTTTTCCGATTTCATAAACATTAAAAATAAAATCGTGCAGAATGTCCATTTCATTATAGTCGATTCCGAACTTATTTGCAGCAGCTTGCCTGGCAACATGCCCCCAACCATCGGAAAGTAGAACACCTCCGATATCACAAAAAATAATTTTAAGTGCTTGTGTTTTCATAGTGTGTATTAATCGATGGGTAGTTTCTTTTCTGTTTCGATTGTCTGTATCAATTGGTCAAACGATTTGTTGAATTTCACTATCCCTTCCAGTTCTTGTGTGATGCTGTCAGTATCTATTCCTATTTCTTTTAGTTTAGCCAAAACATGTGATGCAAGCGCACTCTTACCTTCTAGTCGTTTGCCTGCACTCCCATGATCCGCAGCAATACCAATTATCATTTTTTTCATTTGTCAAGTAACACTTTACACTTAGTCACTATATTTTCAACTGTAAAACCAAATAATTTAAACAATTCTTCCGCCGGTGCTGAATGCCCGAATGTATCTATCCCTATAACATCGCCTTCATCGGTAACATAGTTTCTCCAACCCAAAGTGGAACCCGCTTCGACCGAAAGCCGTTTTTTTAATTTTACCGGAAACACTTTTTCTTTGTATGCCGTATCCTGTTTTTCGAACAACTCCCATGACGGCATACTTACTACTCGTGCATGAATATTTTCTTCTTTCAATTTCAATTGTGCTTCTATCAAAAGCGAAACCTCCGAACCTGTTCCTATCAATATCAGCTGTGGTTCATTCTCAGATTCTGAAAGTATATACGCGCCTTTTTCCAATTCACTTGCGTGATTGTATTTTTCTTGATCAATAACTGGAAGTCCTTGTCTGGTTAAGACAATAACTACCGGTCCACCATCATGTTCGAGAGCTACTCGCCATGCATGTACCGTTTCATTTGCATCAGCAGGACGAATAAGTGTTATGTTGGGAATCGATCGCAACGAAATCAATTGTTCTATTGGTTGATGTGTCGTTCCATCTTCGCCCAATCCTATACTGTCGTGTGTGTAAATAAATATTGGGCGAATCTTCATTATTGCTGCGAGGCGAATTGGCGGCCGCATGTATTCTGAAAAAATAAGAAACGTAGCACCAAAAGGAATAACTCCTTTCGTCAAAGCCATACCATTTAATGTCGCTCCCATTGCATGTTCTCTTATGCCGAAATGAAAATTACGTCCGGTATAATCATCATGAGTAAATGAATTATACTTTATCAACTCAGTATCGGTTGAGGGTGAAAGATCGGCAGAGCCTCCAATGAGCTGTGGGAGAGATTCTGCAATTGCATTCAACACTATACCTGATGCTTTTCGTGTCGCAATTTTTTCATTACCTGCTTTAAAAAGAGGAAGCTTCGTTTTCCAATCGCTCGGCAATTTGCCCATTGACAGCAATTCATATTCCGCTGCAAGCTCAGGAAAGTTTAATTTGTAAGCTGCATACAATTTATTCCATTCATTTTCTTTTTCAACTCCTTTACTTCCTGAGTCTAAATAAAATTTCTTCACCTCATCGGGAATGTAAAAATAATTATCAGGATCAAAGCCAAAATACTCTTTCACAAGTCTCACTTCAGCTTCACCTAAAGGAGAACCGTGAGCACTTGCCGAATCTACTTTGTTTGGACTGCCATAA
This sequence comes from Bacteroidota bacterium, assembly GCA_043747595.1. Lineage (GTDB taxonomy): Bacteria > Bacteroidota > Bacteroidia > AKYH767-A > 2013-40CM-41-45 > JADKIH01. The sequence goes on from JAYTOX010000099.1 coordinate 5,252, forward strand.
CCAATATGTGTTCGTACTTTAATTAATGATGGCTTATCTTTTTCATCCTTCGCATTTTTCACTGCCTTTGCTATTGCATCAATATCATTTCCGTCATCTACCACCTGAACATGCCAATTATAGGCCTCAAATCTTTTAGCAACATCTTCTGTAAATGTGATTTTCGTACTGCCTTCAATTGATATGTGATTGTCATCATACAGATAAATTAGATT
>JAYTOX010000100.1:0-1534 GCA_043747595.1 Bacteroidota bacterium
GGTGGATTCAAGTCATAAATGCAACTTTTTGTCCTTTGTTTTTAATTGTTTGTGAATATACATAATTTGGAGTTTCATATCCAAATCTTTTTCGTGGTCGATTATTTAATTTATCTTCAACATCCTGTATTTGTTGACTAGTAATGTTTTCAAACGAACTTTTCTTTGGAAAATATTGCCTTATTAATCCATTTAGGTTTTCATTAGCCCCTCTTTCCCAACTGTGATAAGGTTTTGCAAAGTAATAATCTATATTCAATTTGTTAGCAATGGCTGTGTGGTTAGCAAACTCTTTACCATTATCTGATGTGATAGTGTATAAAAATGGTTTCCAATCTTGCAATGCTTCTATTGCAGTTTGTTCTATTCCATCAGCTGCTTTGCTTTCTACTTTCCGGATTTTAACCATGCCTGTTAGCCTGTCGTTTATCGTTAATAGGGCTTGTTTGTGGTGTTCTCCTATTACTAAATCTATTTCCACATCCCCAAATCTTATTTTTTCGTCTACTATTTTCGGACGTTTTTCTATATCAATTCTGCCCACTATTTGGCCTCGTTTATCTTTTGATGCACCCCGTTTTCGGTACCGTTTTCCTTGTGTTCTGAGGTGCTTGTAAAATTTACCGCCTTGCTTTTTGTCATGCCATAAGTATTGATATATCCGTTCGTGCGAAACGCAAACCAGCCCTTCTTTTTTTGATATACCAGCTATTTGCTCCGGGCTGTAATCATTCTCAATATACTCATTTACATGGCTTTTTACAGCATCTGTAAAATAAATTTTCTTTGGCTTTGTCTGATGGCGTTCTAAGCATTTCCGATCTGCCAAATCAGCTTTATACGCTCCACTTCGCTTATCCGAATTGCGTTGCAGCTCCCTACACACAACTGATTTATCCTTATTAATTCGCTTGGCTATATCTGTTTGCGAATATTTTTCTTTGCGTAATACATCTATTGTGTACCTTTGTTCTTGCGTTAAATGACTCATACTAATGCGAATTTTGGACGAGGAGCAAGTAAGACAAATTTTACCATTCAGCGAAGGGGAAAAGAATTTATTTTCTTTTCTTCCTTTCTGAAAAAATTTAATCTTTTGTTCCTCTCAAAAGTTGCATTTATTAGTTGAATCTAAGTTGCTTTTTATTTCGGTGAAATATTTTTGGGATAGTTGTTCTACTATTTCGTTTTCAGAAATAAATAAGCACTGCATGCCTGTTCTGCTTTCTCTTACTAAATCATCTAACCTTTTTGCTAATTCTTTTTTCTGCTCGATAGTCGGCAACTCATCCAACCTGCCCAAGTGCACAATGGTAGTGTGTTTTACAGCATTATCATAGCGATAGCTTTCTACCAAACGATAGTAGGGCGTACGAAATTTATTGTTGGACTCTTGCTTATATATTGCTTTCAAATACACTCCGCAAAATAAACACTACTATTTTTAATAAACAATAGGGAGCGGGGGACTACAAAGCACTTTTTGAAAATTGCATTAAATCCTGTTGTTGAATATCAATCATTTAGGAGTTAT
>JAYTOX010000101.1:0-24401 GCA_043747595.1 Bacteroidota bacterium
AACGACTTGAAAGAAATGATCTTTCGACTAAATTCTATATTGCCTGAAACTATTGCCATACATTCAATTAATGTTGTTGAGCTCTCTTCCCATGCACGTTTTTCAGCGACTTCCCGTAGCTATGAATACCATATTCATCAAATGAAAAACCCATTTGTCACTGAATTTTCTTGGTACCATTCTACTATTCCATCTCTTGAAAAATTGAATGCGTATGAAGTTATTTTAAAAGAAAATACCGATTTCAGTTGCTTCAGCAAATCAAATACTCAAACCTTTACCAACAATTGCAAAATTACGGAGTGCTATTGGAGTGAACCTGTCCCTTCTCAATTTGTTTTTAAAATTACAGCCGATCGGTTTTTACGTAATATGGTCCGTGCAATCGTCGGCACTCTGATTAAAGCGGCAGAATTGGAAATGTCTGAAAGTGATTTTAAGAGAATCTTGGAAAGTAAGGATAGGAGTAAGGCAGGATTTTCTGTTCCTGCTCAAGGACTGTCGCTCGTTGAAGTAAAATACCCGTTTAACATAGAAGCATTTTGAAAAAAACGGTAACCGGCAAAGCATTTGATTTAAACGTTCTTCGGAGAATTTATGCGTTTACTCTTCCCTACAAAAAAGGATTGTTCGCAAGCATTGGCCTTACAATTCTACTTGCTTTCTTATCGCCACTCCGTCCTTTGTTAATTAAATACACCGTCGATAATTATATTGTTAAACATGATTCGCAAGGCTTAATAAAGATGATGGTGATTATGACTGGTCTCCTAATTTTTCAATCGGTGGTTCAGTATTTTCATACTTTTATTACTAATTGGTTGGGACAAACAGTGATTTCTGATTTACGAGTGAAATTATTTAAACACATTTCACTCCTTCGGTTAAAATATTTTGATCATACTCCGATCGGAACTTTAGTTACTAGAACTGTAAGCGACTTAGAAGCGATCGCCGATATTTTTAGCGAAGGACTTATTGTAATTATTGGCGATCTTTTGCAATTGGTTGTAATCATTGGCGTAATGTTTTACATGGATTGGCGATTAACTCTAATTAGTTTAAGTACCATTCCTGTTTTGCTGGTTGCTACTCGTGTATTTCAATTTGGAATTAACAAGGCATTCAGAGAAGTTAGAACTCAAGTTGCAGCTTTAAACACTTTTGTTCATGAACACATTACCGGGATGAGCATCGTTCAAATTTTTAATCGTGAGAATGAAGAATACAACAGATTTAAAAAAATAAACAATGATCATATGGTCGCTAATATTAGGTCAGTGTGGTATTACAGTATTTTTTTTCCTGTCGTCGAATTGCTCTCTGCCACTTCTATCGGACTTATTGTTTGGTGGGGTTCTGGTGGAGTAATTACTCAAGAAGTTTCATTGGGAAATGTAATTGCATTTATTATGTTCATAGGTATGCTCTTTAGACCAATAAGGGAGTTGGCCGACAAATTTAATACGCTGCAAATGGGAATGGTTTGCAGCGAGCGTGTTTTTAAAGTTATTGATACCAACGAATTTATTTCAGACAATGGAAATGTTTCTAAAAAAATTATTGGTAATATACGCTTTGAAAATGTTTGGTTTGCTTACGATGGTTCCGATACCGAAAATACTGAGTGGATTTTAAAAGATTTAAGTTTCGAAATAGGTGCAGGCCAATCTTTGGCGCTTATCGGAGCAACAGGTGCGGGAAAGACTTCTATCATAAATCTGGTTTCAAGATTGTATGACTTTCAACGTGGAAAAATATTAATTGATGATATCGACATCAGAGAATACAAGTTGAACGATTTAAGAAGACAAATTGCTATTGTACTCCAAGATGTTTTTCTTTTTTCTGACTCAATTCAAAATAATATCACATTAAATGATAAGACGATTACGAGAGAAATTGTTTCAGCAGCTGCTAAAGTGGTTGGGGCAGATAGCTTCATTAACCGTTTACCCGGTAAATATGATTTTAATGTGATGGAAAGAGGAGCAATGCTTTCTGTTGGTCAGCGACAACTTATAGCTTTCATTCGTGCTTATGTTTTCAATCCAACTATTTTAATTCTTGATGAAGCTACTTCATCGATCGATAGTGAAAGTGAAGAATTGATTCAATTAGCTACAACAACATTGACAAAAAATCGGACATCAATAATAATTGCACATAGGTTAGCCACCATTCAAAATGCCGATAAAATAATCGTTCTCGATAAAGGACGAAAAATGGAAGAAGGTAATCACCAAGATTTATTGAGACAAAATGGTCTCTATAAAGATTTGTATGAAATACAATTTACTGATGTCTGAAATCCTCCTATTATTTTAAGCTGAAGCCATAAGCTGTGTTAACTCTTCCACTTTATCCATAAACCCAAGTTTATGATAAGAGTTCATCAAATTGCGAATTAAACGTTGTATCATTTCACGGTTTGAACAAGGAGAATAATAACCGGCTTCTTGTGGAATTTTTAATTGAACAAGAAAATTGTCTATTTCTTTTTTATTAAACACGTCTCCTTTACTGAACGGATTGATGTAAAATAAGATTTTTGAATTGTCATTAATAGATACCGGATCATTTAACTCATCTTTATAACAAAGCACAAAGTGCTCCGGTAGATTTACACCATATATTGGGATACCGGCAGATCGAGCAATCTCTAAATACAAAATTGATAGCATCAATGGATTTCCCTTTTTAGTTTCAAGTGCTATATTGATAAAACTATTTTGTGGTGCGTGGTAATTTTGAGTGTTACCTGAATAGCCATGAATCTCAAAAAATATTTTATTCAAAACTTTAACTTGTTCTAATGCTGTAAGTCCATCGTTCATTTCTAACCAAGCATCTTTACGAACTTTATCAAGTTGTTTTTGTATATGTTCTTCTTGTAACTCCGGATATTGATACCGAGCTAAAAGAATTGCACCTTTTATTAAATCATGTGATCCAGAATGTGCCCAAACATGAAGGTCGTGGCGCAAATCGTCAAATTGTATTTTGTGGATCACATTTTCAATTCGTTCCTGCATCATCGCATCCATCGAACTACTCCAAGCATTCTCTAGAATCGGAATAACATCTTTTCCGTAATCAATCAAACGTGTTTGAATGTGCTTATAGATTTCCTGATCATTGTCGTCAAGCAATTTGATCAATGCATCAACTTCGGTGCGGTTTAGTCTTTTCATATCTGATGTCTTTAACCAGCCATTCTAAAAAAAGATTCTCTTTTTCTTCTCCAATTTTCAACAGATTTTTGTTTGTATTTTCATTTACCTAAAAACGTAACCTTTCTAAATACATTTGTTTTTCAAAATTAGGTTGATTTCTTCATCAAACCTTTACTGAAGCATGGCATTGTATAAATCTAACTTCTTATATTTGTTCATCTTAAAACTAACAGACCTTTATCATGTCAAAAGCTACTTTAACTCTATCACTCTTAGGTGTTTTGCTTTCTAATTTCATTTTTGGGCAAAATACTACACCACTTTGGACTTCTTATTATCAAGGAAAAGGTGATAATTCCGACCGATATAATCAGGTTGTTTCTGATGGGCAAGGGAATTTTGTGGGTGTTGGGTACTCTTTTCGATCGGGTAGTTACCGCGATTTCTTAACAGTTAAATTTAACGCAAACGGTGATACACTTTGGACTAGAACCATAAATGGTTTGGCAAGTGGTATGGATGAAGCAATTGCTGTTGCAATTGATGCTTCCGGAAATATTTTTGTTGCTGGTTACTCTGATGGTGGTAATTCAAACAACGATATTCTATTAATCAAATATGATCAAGCAGGGCTTAAGTTATTCGATACTACATGGAACTCGCCGACTTTTTTAGATGATATTCCTGTAGCTATTGCTACTGATGCTAATGGAAATGTTTTTGTTGGAGGGCAAGCTCGCCCAGACAATTTGACTGGGAGTAACGACTATATTACTCTCAAATTCAATAACAGCGGTGGATTACTTTGGGCTACTCAATTTTCTAGATCTGGTGTTGTAGGAGGGAAAGATGAAATGGCAAGCCTTGTTCTTGATGGACTTGGAGATGTATATGTAACCGGGCGTTCCTTTAATGGAACCGATGACGATTTTGTTACATTAAAATATTCCGGAAATACGGGTTCTCAAATGTGGATGCAGATTTTCAATTCAGGAAATGGAAATGACCGGGCAAGTGCTATAACTATCGATAATACCGGATACATACTTGTTACGGGTAGAAGCAAAAATGGAAGTGGAAACGATGATTTCAGAACAGTAAAATATTCTTCAACAGGTTCTTTACAGTGGAGTAAATTTTACAATGCTCCTGCCAATCAAGATGATCGTGCTACTGCCATTACTACCGATGCTTTGGGTAATGTTTATGTAACTGGTGAGTCAGATAATGATAATACTTCTACTATCAATTATGATTTTGCTACTGTCAAATACAATTCTGCTGGTACTCAACAATGGTCAAAAATAATCGGCAGTGTTTTTTTACAATATGATATTCCTTCTTCAATTGCCGTTGATGCAAATGGAAATGTTTTTGTTACCGGGAAAAGTGACCAAAATCCGGGTGTTGCTGATAACAACGATTGGATGACTGTTATGTACAACTCTTCAGGTTCGTTAATGTGGACGAATTTTAAAAGTGGAACAAATGTCGGAAAAGGTGACTCTCCCGGGGGATTGGTTCTTGATGGAACCGGTAATTTATATGTGGTAGGAAGTTTGGAAAATCTAGGCACACAAAAAGATGCATCTGTTGTGAAGTATGATCTTAGCGGTACTGAACTTTTTGCTGTTGGATATAATGGTCAAGGTGATTTTAATGATAATGCTAAAAATATCGTTATTGACGTAAATGACAATTCGTACACTTGTGGTTACACTTTTATTGAAGATTTTAACAAAGACGCTACTATTATCCAAACGGATCCGGCAGGGAACAGAACTTGTTTGTATACTTATTCCGGTATCAAAGCAGATGATGATGAATTTAACGACCTAGCTATTGGCCCAAATGGAAATATTACAGCTGTTGGTTATACAAAAGTATCGGGCCAAAAAAGTGATTTCCTGATTGTGAAATTAAACCCTGCAACATGCGATACTATTTGGACTCGTACATACGATTATGTTTTACAAAGCGATAAAGCTGAAACATTATTTATAGATGGTGCCGGAAATATTTATGTTACCGGTAGAAGCGATAATAATCCAGTAGATTCTGTTGACAATAACGATATCGTCACTATGAAGTTTGATACTAACGGAAACTTACTTTGGCTCCAACGATTTAATGGAAGCGGAAATTTACGTGATGAACCTTCGAAAATTTTAGTCGACGGAGTCGGAGATGTGTTAGTTTGTGGCCGTACAGAAAATGTACACGACGATGATTTTATGGTAATAAAATACAACGGTTCTACTGGTGCCCCGGTTTGGGTTGCTCCATCTACTTATGGTGGACCTTTTGCAAATGATGACCGTCCACTCGATATGACAATAGACTCTAACAATAATATTTTTCTTTGTGGTTATTCTCAAACAGGAAGTGGTGTTTCGACTGAAGATCCTGTTGTTGTTAAATATGATCCTGCCGGAAATTTTGCCGGATTTTATAGCTATTCCGGAATTGGTGCCGATGAAGCAATTTCAATTGGTCATGATCTTTCTAACAATATCTATGTTACTTTCAAAGCTGCTGTTAATCCAGATCCTTTGATTAACGCTTACGACATTCTAACAATGAAATTCGATAATAATTTAAATTCGCTATGGGCCTCTCCTCCACAATTTGATGGACTAGTTCACAAAAATGACGTACCATCAAAACTTCTTGTTACTCCTGCCGGTGATGTTTATGTTACCGGTTACACCGAAAACGACACACTAAACAATAAAACAAATCGTAATTGGATTACCCTATTATATGATGCACAAGGAGTACAGCTAATGTCAGCAAATTTTGACGGACCAAATGCAGGAGACGATGCAGCTAACTCAATGGCCTTACGTGGAAGCTCATTATGGGTATGCGGCTATGTAGATGGATTAAATTTTACACAGAAAGATAATGCGGTTCTTCGTTACAATGTAATTGTTGGAATAAATGAAACAGCAAACTCGATTGGTTCATTGGCATTCCCAAATCCTTTTTCCGATCAGTCTCAAATTGTCTTATCTGGAAACGTGACAAAATTGAATCATACGATTTCTATTTATAACGTGATGGGTTCATTAGTTTGTGCTGCAGAATTTGTAGGAGATAAAACCACTATTGCGAAAAACAATTTAGCTACCGGTGTTTATCAGTATACAATTTCAGAAGAATCAAATGTTGTATCACGAGGTAAATTAATTATTAATTAAATGAAACGATTTCTACTGATTGGGTTTTTGCTCATTAATGTTTACTCATTATTTTCTCAAACACCGAAAAATCTTGCTTTACTAAGTACTACAAATGTAGGTCAAGTTTTGGCCGGTTGTAACCATTACACCGATGCAACCGGAAAAGAATATGCTTTGCTGGGTGCAACCAGTGGGATCATGATTTATGATATTAGTATTCCTACATCTCCTGTTTTTATTACTCAACTGCCAGGTGTCAATTCTACTTGGCATGAAGTCACTGTTCAAGGTCATTATGCTTACGCTGTAAGTGAAGGACTTGATCCTGCTGATTCCCTTAATGGTCTTCAAATAATCGACCTAAGTTTTTTGCCTGCTAATGTTCCTTATAAATTTTATACCGGCGACGTTACATTTCCAACCCCTTTGAAAACATCTCATTCGATTAGTAGTAATTCACATTACGTTTTTGTAAATGGTCATAACATTACTGCATTGAATCGTGGTGTTTTAATTCTCGATATTACTGATCAGTGGAACCCGGTTTTTGTTAGTGCGATTACTACCAACTATACCCATGATTCGTATGTTCGAGGCAATATTCTTTTTACAAGCGATATACATGCAGGATTATTTTCTGTTTACGATATCTCAAATCCTGTAATGCCGGTTTTACTTGCAACTCAAACAACTCCCGGTTTATTTAATCATAACTCAGCACTTAGCGATAATGGATTAACATTGTTTACAACCGATGAGAAACCAAATTTTCCATTGGCGAGCTATGATGTAAGTAATCTTGGAAATATTACGCTTCTCGATACAATTTTTAATGGAAATTTTACAGCAAACGAAGTTCATAATGTTCGGGTGCTAAACGATTTTCTCCTTTGTCCTTCTTACGGAAGTCAACTTACAATCATTGATGCTGCTCGGCCTAAAAATATGATTGAAGTTGGGAATTTTACTACGGGCAATTCGCTTTGTTGGGATGCTGATCCTTTTCTTCCATCAGGAAATATTATTGCCACTGATATGAATGGTAATTTTTATATGCTGGCTCCAACTTATGCAAGAGCTTGTTACCTTGAAGGTATTGTTACCGATTCTTTAACAGGAATGGTTATTCCAAATGCGTCTATAGTAATTCAACAAATAAGTGTTCAGACAAGCTCAAATCTTCTCGGCGAATATTATACCGGTTATGCAGATAGTGGAATGTATAATGTTACGATTGGAAAATCGGGTTATGTTTCCAAAGGCTTTAATGTAAACCTTCAGCAAGGTGCTTTAGTAAATCTGAATGCAGAATTAGTGCCATTCGGTAGCGCAATATCTGAACTCAATAATTTTGAATTAGAAATATTTCCCAACCCAGCTTCTGAATTCATCACCATAAAAGTAAATGCAAGTTGCGATTATAAAATCATTAATAGCATTGGAAAACTAGTTTTAAAAGGCAATGCAAACGAATTGCAAAATAAAATAGATTTAAAAAATCTTTCTCCCGGAACTTATTTTCTCGAACTGTCCGATCAAAAGCAAGTGCTCAGAAGAAAGTTTTTTACTTATTAAAACGTTTTGACTACAAGCCTAAAGCTATTCGATCGAGTACTGTTTCAATCAATGTATCCATAGCCGCTTCAGCATTATGCGTATGTTCGTTTGTAATTCGGTTTGCAACAATTGCATTAATTGAACAACACTGGTGCCCTAATATTCTTGCAAGCCCGTACATAGCTCCTGTTTCCATTTCAAAGTTGGTTATTCGATGGTCTCCATAATAAAAGGAGTGAAGTGTGCCTATAAAATTTGGTCGTGCAAGTTCATATCGAAGCACTCGGCCTTGAGGTGCATAGAACCCGGAACAACTTGCTGTGATTCCTTTGAACATTCCGGCACTCAGTTTTTCTTCCAAAAGCGATGAACATCGAGCAATGTATGGTAATGCTAAGATCCCTTCATTCGGATAATGAATGCGGAAGGCATCTATTATGTTCTTTTCATCTTGCTCATTTTCCAATTTGTAGAAATTTAAAAGTCCATCTAGCCCAAGGCCGTAATGCGAAAAAACAAAACCGTCTACAGGGATGTCTGCTTGTAATGATCCGGATGTTCCTATCCGTATCAAATTAAGAGAGGTCAACTTTTCTTTAATAACTCTATTTTTTAGGTCTATATTAACTAATGCATCTAATTCATTGTAAACGATATCGATGTTATCGGTTCCGATTCCTGTCGATAACACAGTAATTCTCTTGCCTTTATAAGTTCCTGTATGTGTTACAAACTCCCGCTTCTGTTTCTTCACTTCAATCGATGAAAAAAACTTCGATACTACTGCCACTCGATCCGGATCGCCTACATTAATCACTGTATCACTAATTTCTTCCGGGTGTAAGTTGAGATGATAGACACTATTGTCTGAATTTAAGATAAGTTCAGATTCAGGTATTTTGTTCATATGGATGATTAGATTAAATTTGCAGACAATATTAAAACTTATTTTTCACTATGGCAGGTAACAAAAACCATATTTTAGTCCCGGTCGATTTTTCAGATCAATCACTCATCGCCTTGCGACAGTCATATAACTTGGCTCGATTGACAAAGGCTGATTTGACAATTGTAAATGTAATTGAACAAACCTTCCATTTTCCTTTTTTTTCGGTGAAGGAAGATAAGGCAATGGAAAAGAAAATCCAAAAAGCACTGGAGAAATTAGCCGAAGAAACATCAAAAGAAGCCGGTGTAGTTGTTAATTCTTTGGTTCTGAAAGGGAAAGTGTACGAGGAAATACAAAAAGCTGGCAAAAAATTAAAAGTTTCTTTTGTAGTCATGGGTACAAATGGAAGTGTCGGTTTAAAGAAGTTTATCGGTTCTAATGCCCTCCGTGTTGTGAGAGAGGCTTCTTTCCCAGTAATTACAATTAAAGGAAAAAAACACCGAACTGGTTGCAAAACAATTGTGCTTCCATTAGATTTGACAAAAGAAACAAAAGAAAAAGTGTCAAAAGCAATAGAAATTGCTAACTTGTTCGGGTCTTCTATCAATTTGGTTTCGGTAATTAATTCAGACGATGAATTTATTGTCAATAAGTTGAAAAGGCAAATGAATCAAGTCAATGAATTTATTTCACAACATAACGTTCCTTGTGTAGTTGAATTTTTACACGGTGCAGATATTGAAGAGGGAACTGTTGAGTATGCTAAAAAAATAAAAGCTGATTTAATTATGATTATGACTCAGGAAGAAGCTTGGACGGATATCATGTTTATTAGTTCTTCTGCACAAAAAATAATAAACGATTCAGAAATTCCGGTGCTTTCGATTCGTCCTAAAGTTAAAAAAGACAATACGGCTTCGGTATTTCAATACTAATCACAAAAAAAAATAGCATGGGTAAAAAATTTCATATCGAAAAAATTCTTATTCCTTTCGATTTTTCGGAAACCGCTGATCTTGCGTTAGAGCATGCCGTATTCATGGCCAAATTCAATAAAGCAGAAATCATCTTGCTTCATGTTGTTGAGTCTTTTTCTTTTGCTGCTGCTATTAGTGCCGCTTTTGGAAAATCACAATCTGAATTTGAATCCAAAATGGAATCTTCTGCTGCCGATAAATTAAAAGAATTGGCTGTCAAACTTCACCACGATAGTGGAATGATGGTTACTCCAATCATTGAGAAGGGGAAGATCTATAAAAAGATCAATAACCTTGCTGAAGAGAAAAGAGTAGATGTTATTGTGATGGGCACACATGGTTCTGGTGGAGCTCAAGATCATGTTGTTGGTAGCAATACTTTCAAAGTAGTTATGAATGCACCTTGTCCGGTAATTTCTGTTCAAGCCCATGCTACTAAGGTCGGATTCAAAAATATTCTTTTACCTATCGATAATTCTCATTCTTCTCGTCAAAAAGTAAAACACGCTCTTGAAATAGCTCGTCATTATAATTCTGTGGTTCATATCGCCGGTTTAATGACAATGTCAGATATCGATATGCAGCGCCGTTTTGAAATAAAAGTTCATCAAGTTCGTGACTACTTCGAAGAACATGAAATCGCACATACAACAAAAGTATTCAAAACCGAAAATCCTGCTTCTGTCATTTCCGATTATTCTCAACAATTGAATGCTGATTTGATCATGATTATGACAGATCAAGAAGGTTCAGGAATTTTTATGGGTAACGCCGCTCAACAAATTATTAATCATTCTAAGATTCCTGTCATGAGTATTCGGCCGGTCGAAAGTGGTGGTGAAAATGTTTCTGTAGGTTACTAAAACAAAAAAGGGAGCAAGTCATTCGACTACTCCCTTTTTTATTTCTTGCTATTTTTTATTTACTGCCAAATACTTTTTTCAGCAAATCTGTTACTCGTGCCGCCGGATCTTTTCTGATCTTGGTTTCTTCTTGCGCTACTAAGACAAATAAACCATTCAGCGCTTTTCCTGTTACATATTCTTCCAGATCAGGATTCATTCTCTCTACAAACGGAATATTATTATAGGCTGTGATTAATGGATTCCAATATTTAGTAACATCAACTTTTTGTATTGCCGATTTAATTACCGGTTTGAATTTGTCATGCAGTTGTATGTTTGTTTTATCTCTTAGATAATGAGTTGCCGCTGAATCATTACCTTTTAGAATAGTTATTCCATCGGTAATGGTCATTTGCGTAACTGCATTTACAAAAATTGGTGCGGCTTGTTTCGCAGCTTCTTCTGCAGCTCTATTCAGTGTTAGAATGAAATCATCCACTGCTTTATTCATTCCTAAAGATCTCAACTGGCTCTCCATTTTCTGAGCTTCAGGAGGAAATGGTATTTTGATAAAAGTGTTTTTAAAATATCCGTCTAATTTCGATGCAGAACCTCCAGCATTCTGACTTCCTATGGTGAGCGCCTGTTTCAACCCGTCGTTAATCTCTTTAGTTGTCGGTGCTTTTCCTTGGCTTAACGTTTTATCAATCTCTGTTCCTATCTTCCCTAAATTTAATTGTCCGTTTGAACATCCGGGAAATGTTGCTATACAAGCAATGAAAACTATTCGTCTAAACATGTGTATTGGTTTTGTATGCGAGTTTACAAAGATGTTGCCACATATTAAAACAATGACAATGAACTTCTCTTTCTAACCATTATTTACTCAAAGGCTCTTCATTCGCTTCTTGTTCATTAGGTCCGCAACTATCAAATGTTCTGCACCGTTTTTTCCACAAATCTCGCAGCTTATCTTTTTCCTCCGGACTCATCGTATTCCATTTTTCTCGCATTTGCCCAAATTTAGATCCACTGCACATTCTATTATGACTGTGTCCAAATCCACGCAGCAATATTCGGGAAAGTAATAACAATCCAAGTGCTTGAAAATAAGTTATAACCGGCCCCGAGAATAAAGAAGGAATTAACCAATTCCACAACCACATCACTAAAGCTCCTATGGCTACTAATGCCAAGATTGCAAATCCTCCGATTTTTAATATCCTAATTTTTTTCATCTGCTTTGTTCTTAATAATTGTTTCCTTCTAACAACTCGTTATATAATTCTTGTAGATTTTTCCTCAATGCTAGTATTGCATATCTTTTTCTAGATAAAAGTGTATTGATCGATAAGCCCGTTTCGTCCGCTATTTCTTTAAAACTTTTTCCTTCTAATTCATGTTGTATGAAAACGTTCCGCTGTTCAACCGGTAATTCATCTAAGGCCGATTCGATAGCATTGTAAATAAGTGTTTTATCAAATTTGCTATCGGAGCTCTCTGAATTGCTTCTCAGAAGGTCCTGTAAGTACAGTTGTTCACCGTCGTCGTGCCCCCTAAATGATTGCTGATCTTCTAATGAATAGGTTTTCTTCTTTCGGTATTTATCGGTTATCTTATTTCGCGCTACACGATAAAGCCATGCTGCCATTTTTTCAATTGGCTGCATCATCCGATACGATTGGGTTAATTCAATCATCACATCTTGGAAAATATCTTCCGCCTCTTCAGGCTCGCTTACACGGTTTCGGATAAATGAAAAAAGACGCTTTCCATAGTCTTGTATGACTTCTCCAATTGAGTCGTTTTGGTTCTCGGTCATTTCAATTAATGTATTCCTCAGTTGTTGCATACTGAATCATTAGACGTACAACTTCTGAAGATATTTTAAATGGGTTCTGAATCACTTCTCAACAATAAACATATTATCTTCACAAAATAAATAAATATTCAAATGGTTTTAGCTGAAATTATCACAATTGGTGATGAATTACTTATTGGACAAGTAGTTGACACCAATAGCGCTTGGCTAGGTCAACGGTTAAATCAGATAGGCGTTAAGGTAAAACAAATTACTTCTATCAGCGACGATAGGGAACATATTTTAACCGCTATCTCAGAAGCAAAAAATAGAGCTGATATTATTTTAATTACCGGCGGATTAGGTCCTACAAAAGATGATGTAACCAAGAAAACATTATGTGAATATTTTAATTCTAAATTGATTTTTCATCAGCCAAGTTTTGAAGTGATCTCAGAAATTTTTCGCTCTCGCGGACGAGAAATAACTGAAGTAAACAAACAACAAGCAATGGTGCCCGAAAATTGTTCACCTCTCGTTAACTTGAATGGAACAGCACCGGGAATGTGGTTCGATTTCGAAAATAAAATATTGGTTTCCATGCCTGGGGTGCCGAGTGAAATGAAGGGTCTCATGGAAAATGAAGTCATTCCTCGACTTGTCTCTAATTTAAATCTTCCAAGCATTCTCCACCGAACTTTGCTAACGCAAGGAGTTGGAGAGTCTTTTTTATCCGCTATGATCGAAGAGTGGGAACTGGCCCTTCCTTCTTTTCTTAAACTCGCTTACTTGCCGGCTGCCGGCATCGTTAGACTACGTATCAGTGCATACGGAAACAATAAGATAGCACTTGCCAAGGAGATTGATCTCCAAATTCATGCTCTAAAAAAAATAATAGGAGAATTTGTTTTTGGTGAAGATGATGAGTCATTGGAAAAATTGATTGGCCAATTACTGAAAAGTAAAGGAGCGACTCTTGGAACTGTCGAAAGCTGCACCGGCGGGTACATTGCTCATAAGATCACTAGTGTTGCCGGTAGTTCAGAATATTATCGAGGATCAATCGTACCATATTCTAACGATTTAAAAATATCGCTGCTAAAAGTAGATCAAGAAATGATCACTGAAAATGGAGCAGTGAGCAAGGTAGTAGTAGAAGCAATGGCCAAAAATGGGAGAACAGCTTTACATTCAGATTATTGTATTGCAACCTCAGGTATTGCAGGGCCAACAGGAGGTTCGACGGAAAAACCAGTAGGGACCGTTTGGATTGCTATCGCTTCCGATAAAACTACTATTTCTTGGAAAGTACAGCTCGGCTCTAATCGGATCAGAATTATTACAGAAACAGCACTTCATGCATTAAATGGACTTCGAAAGTTGCTTATTTCTCAGTAATCAACAATTATTTGTTCAAATAACATTATTAATGTGTTGTACTTTTAGAAAAAAGTATATCTTTGCGCCTCTTAAAAATTGATTGACAATGGCACGTATTTGTGATTTAACAGGAAAAAAGGCGATGAAAGGAAATTCAGTTTCCTTCTCGAATAAAAAAACGAAACGTAAATTCAACCCGAATTTACAAATCAAGAAATTCTATGTTCCTGAACTAGGGGAGTGGATTACCTTGAAAGTTTCTACTTCAGCAATTCGTACAATCGATAAATTGGGTATCAGCTCAGCTATCGAAAAAGCGATTCGTAAAGGAACAATTTGATCTAATCATACAGAAATTTATTAGCCGGTATCTACCGGCTTTTTTTTTGCTGGTAAAAGAATGATTTGTTACTTTATACAATGAAAAAAAATCTATCCATTTCTTTTCTATTTTTCATTCAATGTGTATTTGTCTTTGCACAAGATCGACCGAATTATCAATACGATTCTGATCTCTTACTAGGCAGCTTTTTCAAAGAACGACGAAATCTTTTACGTGAAAATCTCCCTGAAAATTCTATTGCGATTCTTTTTTCAAATCCAATTAAGAATAGAGCAAACGATGTTGACTATGACTATCATCAAGACCCAAATTTTTATTACCTAACCGGCTTCCGTGAGCCGAACTCTGTACTTGTAATTTTGAAGAATAAAATTTTATTTCGAAATGAATTGTCGAATGAAGTACTTTTTATTAGCGATAGAGATTTAGAAAAAGAAACTTGGACAGGAAGAAAAGCCGGTAAAAAAGATGCTGCTTTTATTAGTGGGGTTAGTAGCGTATTTCTTAATGAAGATTTTATTGACGATACAACACTTTTTGTCGATACAAATGCTTTAGTCTTATCCTTACAACACTTCAAAGGAATCGAAGACGATAAAAAAAATTCTGCCGACCTTTTCGAAATGGACAAGCACTTTCAAGAAGTAATTTTGAATCCATCTGTTTTACATGACGATTTTAAATTGAAAAAAATTCTTGCTTCATTGAGAGAAGTGAAAACGCAAGAGGAATTAAAGCTGATTTCTAAAAGTATCACTATTACTTGCGAAGGTTTTCTTGAGATGATGAAAAAAGTTCAACTCACTTCGAGCGAGTATCAAATTCAAGCGGAGGGTGAATACGTATTTAAAAAATTAGGAGCTGAAATGTTAGGGTACTCCAGCATCTGTGGAAGCAATGAAAACTCCTGCATCTTGCATTACACTTCTAATAGACGTCAATTTGAGAAAGGTGATTTGGTGTTGTTGGACATGGGAGCAGAGTACCATGGTTATTCGGCCGATGTTACGAGAACCATTCCCGTAAATGGACGTTTTTCTAACGAACAAAAAATAATTTATAATCTAGTTTTAAAAGCTCAAAATGCCGGTATCGATGAATGTCGAGTTGGAAACCGATTCAAAGCGCCACACGAAGCCGCTGTGAGTATAATTTCAGCCGGTTTGGTTCAATTGGGAATAATCAAAGACCCATCCGAATACAAAACATTTTTCATGCATGGAACTTCTCATTATTTAGGTTTGGATGTTCATGATCCGGGAAATTTTGGCCCTCTTTCTAATGGAACCATTATTACTGTAGAGCCAGGAATCTATATTCCTGAAAATAGCGATTGCGATAAAAAATGGTGGAATATTGGCGTCAGAATTGAAGATGACATCCTTATCAGACCTGCAGGTCCGGTCAATTTATCCGATTTGGCTCCTCGTTCTGTCGAAGAAATTGAGAAATTGACGGATAAAAATAGCTTTATCAACAAATAGATAGTGAAAACATAATATTTATCAATTCAAATGCTTTTTTCTTTTAGAATAATGTCTATATTTGCAGCCCATTAAATACCCCGTGGCCTAACGGGTTACGAAATTAAAATTGAATTGTCATGGCAAAAAAAGGAAATAGAATCCAAGTGATTCTTGAATGTACGGAACACAAAACTAGCGGAGTTGCCGGTATGTCTCGTTACATCACAACGAAAAATAAAAAAAATACTACTGAACGTCTTGAGATGAAGAAATATAATCCGATCCTGAAGAAAATGACAGTACATAAAGAAATCAAATAATTGCTAATTAATATTCGAAAGATATAAGTCATGGCTAAGAAAGTTGTCGCAACACTAAAAAGCGGAAAAGGGAAAGAATTCTCTAAAGTGATTAAAATGATTAAAAACCCTGAGACCGGTTCGTACCAGTTCAAAGAGGAAGTTGTTCATAACGATCATATCAAAGATTTCCTTAAAAATAATTAATCTTATTTAAAGGTATAAGTTGAGCTTCTTTCACTCTGAGAGAAGCTTTTTTTTTAAATTGAAATTTTTATTCCAATTAATAAACATGGGAATCTTCAGCATCTTTTCTAAAGAGAAAAAGGAAAGTTTAGACAAAGGACTTGAGAAAACAAAAACAAACTTGTTCTCTCGTATCGCCAAAGCGGTAGTTGGCAAATCAGCTGTCGATGCTGATGTTCTTGATAGCTTGGAAGAGATTTTAGTTACTTCCGATGTTGGTGTAAATACCACTCTCAAAATTATTAAGAGATTAGAAGAACGTGTTGCTAAAGATAAATACATCGGAACCGATGAACTTAATAGAATTCTGAAAGAAGAAATTGCAAATCTGCTTAGTGAAAATCATTCTGAATCATTGGTCGATTTTTCTTTGCCTGAAGGAAAGAAGCCTTTTGTTATTTTAGTTGTTGGTGTTAACGGTGTAGGTAAAACGACTACTATTGGTAAGTTAGCTTACCAATTTAAAAAGGCAGGTAAGAAAGTAATTCTTGGTGCCGCAGATACTTTTAGAGCAGCGGCCGTCGATCAACTTGATATCTGGAGTAAACGTGTTGATGTTCCTATTGTAAAACAACCAATGGGCTCTGATCCTGCTTCCGTAGCATTCGATTCTGTGCAGTCTGCTGTTGCTCAAAATGCAGATGTGCTTATTATCGATACAGCAGGCCGTCTTCATAACAAAGTAAATTTGATGAATGAGCTCACTAAAATAAAAAGAGTCGTTCAAAAGGTAATTCCTGATGCTCCTCATCAAATATTATTAGTGCTTGATGCAAGTACAGGACAAAATGCTATTGAACAAGCTCGCCAGTTTACGTTAGCTACCGAAGTAAATGCTTTAGCACTTACTAAACTTGATGGTACTGCTAAAGGCGGTGTAGTAATTGGAATCTCCGACGAATTCAAAATTCCGGTGAAGTACATTGGTGTGGGTGAGAAAATGGAAGACCTTCAAGTGTTTAATAAAAATGAGTTCGTTGACTCTTTATTCAGCGAAATACAATAGTAGAATTTGACCAATGAGAACGAAATCATTCAAAAAAAATAAAGTTAATGTAGTAACCCTCGGCTGCTCAAAAAATATTTTTGACAGCGAAGTTATCATGGGACAATTACGTGCTAATAAATTTGATGTAGTTCATGAATCAACAGATGATGATAGTGGTATCGTAATTATTAATACCTGTGGTTTTATTGATAATGCTAAGCAGGAAAGTATTGATACAATTCTCGAGTTTGCTCAAGCAAAACAAGATGGTAAAATTGATAAATTGATTGTTACTGGTTGCTTAAGTGAAAGATACAAACCGGAGTTATCGAAAGAGATTCCTAATGTTGATGAGTTTTTTGGAACGAGAGACCTTCCTCTTCTGTTGAAGTCGCTTGGCGCCGATTATAAGCATGAATTAATAGGAGAAAGACTTCTCACTACTCCGAAACATTTTGCATACTTAAAAATTTCTGAGGGTTGCGATCGCCCTTGCTCGTTTTGTGCTATTCCTCTCATGAGAGGAATTCATAAAAGTACATCCATTGAAGATCTTGTTAATCAAACTAAATCGCTTGCAGCTAAAGGAGTAAAAGAATTGATTTTGATTGCACAGGATCTTACCTATTACGGACTCGATATTTATAAAAAAAGAAATCTTTCTGAATTGCTTAAACATCTTTCTGATGTGGAAGGAATAGAGTGGATTCGACTTCATTACGCGTTTCCTTCGGGATTCCCTATGGACATTTTAGATGTAATGAATGAGCGCGACAATATTTGTAAATATTTAGATATGCCTCTTCAGCATATTTCTGACAATATGCTCAAGAGCATGAGACGTGGTACTACCAAAAATAAAACGAATGAACTCATCCATGAAATCCGTTCTCGTGTACCTAATCTTACTCTTAGAACAACACTGATTGGTGGTTATCCCGGTGAAACAGACGATGATTTTTTACAAATGAAAGAGTGGGTTGAAGAAACTAAATTTGATCGCCTCGGAATATTTACCTATTCGCATGAAGAAAATACGCATGCTTATCAACTAATCGATAATGTGCCTGATGAAATTAAAAAAGAACGTTGTGCTGAAATTATGGCCGTACAACAAACAATTTCTTCTGACATAAATAATAGTAAAATTGGTAAAACTTTTAAAGTACTCATAGATCGGAAAGAAGGTAATTACTTTGTTGGAAGAACTGAAGCCGATTCTCCCGAAGTCGATAATGAGGTGCTAATTGAAGCTGCTTCTAACTATTTGCGTATTGGCGATTTTTCAAATATTACTATAACGGAAACGCAGGAGTTTGACTTGTTTGGTGTCATCGAAAGTAGATAGTTCCGAAATATTTATTTTCCAATTGGAACAAAAAAAATCCTGAACAATTTTTAAATCGTTCAGGATTTTTTATTCACCGATTTATTTAATGCTGAACGATAAATGAACCGCTAGCTATTCGAGTAGCCGATTTAATATTAAAAAAGTAATTTCCATTCTCAAATTTATCGGTATTGATTCTGCCGTTAATGTTGTCTTCTCCTTGAAGAATTGATACTAGTCTCCCCGTTGCGTCGTAAATTTCTATTGAATGATCACTCGCAAAATTAGAAAGATTTAAGTTGATAAAATTGTTTGAAGGATTAGGATAAGCCAAAACACCTTTCTCTTTCTCTGTTGTCGATATACCATTAATAGAAACTCCTGTGTAATATCTACTTGCTGTTGCGTTTTGTCCCAAACTATCACCATCCAATGTCATAATCAATACAATTGGATTGGCAGGGTGCATAAAATTAAATGCTGTCGTTTGACTCACCGTCGATGATAATGGAATGTAGAATCCTCCAACGTTTGCTAAAATTGAATCGTATTCCAGTGCTGTCTCTTTAATTCTCAATACGCTGTTGTATGTGCCTGATGGTAGAATCAGATTTCCTGTTCCATCAGCTTCAAATGTTGAGTTTACACGAATTATTACTCTTACATTGTTTCCCGAATAAACTGTATCAACTTGTATTCTTGAATAAGTTGAACGTGTGTTTCCATATGAAAAAGGAACTGGAAAATAAAGTCTGTGGGGATTGTAAGCTATAGTACTTGTTGCGTTTGCAATTCCATCTATATATAAACCGCTGGAGTTCCCTGTAAAATAAGAGTATGTAGTAGTTGCCAAATCTACACCGGCTAAATTTGAACCGGAGAATGAACCTGAATAAGGAGTTGTTGCCGGATTAATAAATCCTAACGTATCACTCAATAAGTTTTGTAATGAGCTATAATTCCAGGTTTGATTTGTGCCACCTGCTGGAATCGGCTGCACGTAGGTTGAATCATTGCCAAGTATCCAAGCGGTTCCAATGCTTGGTAAATCAGATACGGTAAGCGATTGTCCGCTCACAAAAAAAGGTAATAATCCTAATAGAAGAAAGTAGATTTTTTTCATTGGTTTTTGGTTTTAGTATAATTTAGAAAAGTCAATTGGATTAACGAAGATCAATAACTTCTGCACCGGGGTACTTAGTTTTGTTAAAAACAAATATGTTGTCATCTGAAACGCCATCCGGATTTATTTTATCTACTGTTATTGTTTGCGTTCCTCCATTTCTATCAAGTAGTTTGGCTGTAGAAATCGACTTATCGATTTTGTTAATCGAAAGTTTAATTTTGATTACATTCTTATTCTTTCCCTCACTCGGAATTAATTCGATTTGAGAATAGGTATTTAATTTGTCTTTTGATTCACCTGTGAATTTTGATTGCCATCCTTTTTCGTAAATAGTGAAAATATTGGTTGGCGAAATACTATTGTCATCCACCTTTTGATTGTCAATCTGGATTTCATTAGCGTCTTTTACAAATGTCCATCTTGTTTTCCCATCACTTATCACATCTTGGCCTGCAATTTCAAGACGGTATTTATTTCCTTTTATTGAAATTGTTCCTTTCTGAACATCACGAGTATTGTCTTTATTGTTTTCTATAACAATTGTAAAATTTGCTTTGTATGATTTAAAAGATTTAAATTTTGTACTTACGCTTTTTAAAATTTCTTGCGCTTTTGCATCTGTCTGTGCATTCGATAGAATAGGGGAGAGGGCCAAAAGCATGGCGATAATTCTGATTTTCATGAGTTGAGAGAATTCGATTTTTATTTTTTCAAATTTACTTGTTTCATCTCATAAACAAAAAGCATTCCATAAAAAAAGAGATGTATAGACATCTCTTTTTTTATCAGTTAATATATTAAAAATCAGCTAATTCACTCTATTTTTTATTCCGCTTAAAATGTGTTCCAATGAAATTGGATCTTTTACTAAAACTTCACGTGCTTTTGATCCTTCAAAGGGGCCTATGATCTTTGCTGCTTCCAACTGATCTATAATTCGGCCTGCTCTATTATATCCTAATTTTAGACGTCTTTGAAGTAACGATGCCGATCCTTGTTGATGTTGAACAATTAAAGTTGCAGCTTCTTCAAATAATGGGTCTCTGTCATCCATATTAATATCGGAACGGCTTCCGTCACCACTTTCGTCGAGGTATTCAGGTAATAGATGAGCATCTGAATAACCACGTTGACTACCAATAAAGTCAGTAATTTTTTCTACTTCCGGTGTATCTACAAACGCACATTGCAGTCGAATCAAGTCGGCACCGGTTGAAAAGAGCATATCTCCACGCCCAATTAACTGATCGGCTCCACCCATGTCTAAAATTGTTCTAGAATCAATTTTAGAGGTTACCCTAAAGGCAATTCTTGCCGGGAAATTAGCTTTGATCGTTCCTGTAATAATATTTACAGATGGTCGCTGTGTGGCAATAATCAAATGGATTCCAATTGCTCTTGCTAATTGTGCCAATCGTGCAATTGGTGTTTCCACTTCTTTACCGGCTGTCATAATTAAGTCTGCAAATTCATCTACAACAAGTATGATGTAAGGAAGAAATTTATGTCCATTCGTCGGATTCAATTTCCTCGCAATAAACTTTGCATTATATTCCTTAATATTTCTAACCTGAGCATCTTTGAGTAATTCATAACGCTGATCCATTTCCATACACAAAGAATTCAATGTGTGAATTACTTTCTTTGTATCTGTAATAATTGCTTCTGCTTCTCCAGGCAATTTGGCAAGGAAATGTCGCTCTATCGTTTTGAATAATGTAAGTTCAACTTTTTTCGGATCAACCAATACAAATTTTACTTGAGATGGATGTTTTTTATAAAGCAATGAAACTAGGATTGCATTTAACCCAACCGATTTACCTTGGCCAGTAGCTCCGGCCATTAATAAATGTGGCATCTTTGTTAAGTCAGCTACGAATACTTCATTGCTAATCGTTTTCCCTAAACCTATTGGGAGTTCCATTTCACAATTCACAAATTTCTCCGAACCTATTACTTGTTTCATAGGTACTATTTCTGGCTTCTGATTTGGTACTTCAATTCCTATTGTACCTTTTCCCGGAATTGGGGCAATAATTCGAATTCCTAATGCTGCTAACGAAAGGGCTATATCGTCTTCTAAGTTTTTGATCTTCGAAATTCTAATTCCCGCCTGCGGTACAATTTCAAATAATGTTACAGTGGGTCCTATTGTTGCCTTAATCTTATCAATCGAAATATTATAGTGACTCAACGTTTCAACAATCCGATTTTTGTTTGCTTCTAATTCCTCTTTGTTAACCTCTATTCTTTTATCGCCATAATTTTCTAACAAATCTAATGTCGGATATTTATACGACGATAAATCTAATGTTGGATCATAATCTCCTAAGGCATGTGGTAGTTCTTCGGTTCCGTCTATAATTGGAACTTCTTGGGGTATTTCTTCTACTTCCAATTCTAAATTTCCATCAGAAATAGGAGTTGTAGGTGCTGTAACAATAGGTGTTAATTCTAAAATATCATCTACCATTTCAGCTTCAGGAATATCTTCTTCAGTGTCTTCTTCATCCAAATTGATAAAATCACCATCAAAATCTTCGTCTTCCTCTTGTTCGAATTCGTCTTCTGTTTCTTCTTCGTGGCCTAGATGTAATTCAACAATACTTCCTCTCGATGATTGTCGCTGCTTATTTACTTTCATCGGCTCTTCTTCTGCAATGATTTCATTTATTGCATCTTCAACAGGTGCTAGAGAATCTTCAATTCGTCGTTTCAACGGCATGTTAAATGCTGCAACTAAAAATCCAACGAACGAAAATGTCAATAATGCTCCTGTCCCAATAAATCCAATCATTGAATTCAACGTAAGGCTCATTCGGTAACCATATCCGCCGGCAAGCATTAGTAAATCCGAATTATTATGGAAAATATATCCTAAAAAAATACTAAGCCAGATAGTGCCAAAAAGTGAATACGCCAACGTTTTTCCTATCGGTAACAAATTTATTTCCCAGACAATTTTTACAGACGCAAGTATGAGTAAAAATGGAAAAACGAATGCGCTAATTCCAAACCACTGATTTTCGAACTTCAAAGCGGTGATTGCACCAAATTTGCCCAGCCAATTTTCAACTTTTACTTCTGTCGTCAATAATTTCCAGAATGAATCTACTCCACCTATTGCTTGATCAAATTTCCACGTAATTAAATTTGAAACAAATGCTACAATCATAAAAAATGAGAGCATCAATAGAAATAATCCAAATACCTTATGCGTACGTTCGTCTCTGAAAAATGAAACAAACGATGAAAATCGTTCGCCAACTTTTTTTGATTCGACCTTCTTTTTTGAACGATCTTTCTTCTCTTTTACTACTTCTTCCTCTTCACTTTTTAGCCTATTAGCCATAGAATTACCTTATTTATGATGGATTTAAAGTTAGATTTACCTTACTATCATAGCCCCTTGTTGTTTTAAAAGATATGAACAACGTTTTCCATATAAGTAATAGGATATATTAACCTGAAAACCCTTGATTTTATTGTACTTTCATCATTCTCATTAGGATAAAAAGTGCCAATTTTCTTACTGATAAATTATTTAAAAAACCATCATTGATTGTGTTATTTGAACGGAATTGAATCATTACATTTGTTCATAATATGGTTCAAAAAATACTAATGAAATATCTTTCTGTTCTTGCGTTCTATTTCTGTATTCTAGCATCCGTGAATGGACAGAATACTAAACATTCTATTACTAGTGCAACTGTAAAATATGCAATCTCTAAGATTGATGCTGATGACAAATCAAAATTGCCTTCTGAATATTTATTTTTTGGCAAGGCTGATATGTCGAGATTGGAATTAACTTCAGGTGGGAATAAAAAAATAATAATTTCTGATAATCTTTCCAAAAGTGGATTTTTACTTAGTACAGAAGGTAAAAATAAAATAGCAATGAAATTAAATCCTTTAGAAACAAAATCAAAAGGCAGTAATTATACTGCTGAGTTAACAAGAGAATCAAAAAACATAGCCGGATTCGTATGCTACAAAGCAATTATTTCAAAGCAAACAATCAATGGGCCAATTTCAAAAGAAGTTTGGTTTAACAGTGAAATTAAGTGTAGGAATGGTTATGGTATAAATATTTTGGGAGTAAACGGATTGCTTATGGAATTTGAAACGCAAGACATTAACCATAATTCATATAAATTAATTGCTCAGCAAGTTGATGTTTCAAGTGTATTGAGCGATTCTCTATTTTGTGTTCCCAAAGGATATAAATTTGTGGAGCACCAAAAATAAACCTCTTCAGTAAATTAAAATATTGTTTGATTATTCATAAACAGCGAGTATGTTAAATTCACTAACCGTAAAAAATTATGCTTTGATTGATGAATTACATCTTTCATTCGGTGGAAAATTAAATATCATTACTGGTGAAACAGGTGCAGGGAAATCAATTATTCTTGGTGCTCTTGGTTTACTTTTAGGTCAACGTGCCGATTCTACATCGCTATTAGATAAATCGAATAAATGTGTGATTGAAGGAGAGTTCGATTCTACAACTAAATTTATAAATGATTTTTTTTCCGAGAATGATCTAGATATAGAGGAGAAAATAATAATACGGAGAGAAATTTCTAAAGAAGGAAAATCAAGAGCTTTTATTAACGATACACCTGTTACGATTTCTCAATTGAAAGATCTTGGTAATTTATTAGTTGATATTCATTCGCAACACGAAACTTTATTATTGAATAATTCCGGTTTTCAATTATCTGTTGTCGATTCTTTTGCCGGCATCGATTCTCAACTGGGAAGCTATAAAGAATGTTTTATTG
>JAYTOX010000102.1:0-6015 GCA_043747595.1 Bacteroidota bacterium
GTTCGGCTGTTCGCCGATTAAAGTGGCACGCGAGCTGGGTTCAGAACGTCGTGAGACAGTTCGGTCCCTATCTGTTGTGGGCGTTGGAAGTTTGAGAGGGCCTGACTCTAGTACGAGAGGACCGAGTCGGACGTACCTCTAGTGGACCTGTTGTGGCGCCAGCTGCATCGCAGGGTAGCTATGTACGGTTGAGATAAGCGCTGAAAGCATCTAAGCACGAAACTCGCCTCAAGATGAGACTTCCTTTAAGGACCGTCAGAGACTATGACGTTGATAGGTTGTAGGTGTAAAGTCAGTAATGACATAGCCGAGCAATACTAATTGTCCGTAGACTTTTTATCTGATAGATCCTCTGGTTATTGTTTGTTGTGTTTTCTTTCTCTAATATGTCTATAAAAGTATTCAAGACTTTTATGGTGATTTTAGCGTTGGTGTCCACCTCTTCCCATTCCGAACAGAGAAGTTAAGCCCAACTGCGCAGATGGTACTGAAGTAACTTTCGGGAGAGTATGTCGTCGCCGTAAATTATTAAAAGCCTCGCTCGAAAGAGTGGGGCTTTTTTTTTATCCTTAATTCCGTTAGTCTAGTTTTGAATTATGTAAGTTGAAATTTGAGTTCCTGATTCGAATCGTAACGCTTATCAAGCTATGAAAGTAACTGAAGATCTCTTTATTCCTATTTCTGTTGTTGATTTACCATTGATTGGAGAGGGGCTACTTTATAATGGCACTAAACTTCATCCGTTGTGTAAAATTGCCGCTGAGAACTTGCAAACTTATTTACAAAAACAAACTCAGTGGTCTCATAACTTCGGCCTCTCAAATGAGATAAATGGTAATGTAATCGGAAAAATGTTTGGTGTGCTTGTAGTAAAAAATCAAGCAGATGAATTGGGTTACCTCGCAGCTTTCTCAGGAAAACTTGCAGGAGGAAATCTACATTCCTATTTTGTTCCACCGGTGTTTGATGCATTAACTGAAAATAGTTTTCTCAATGTCGGAATGGCTGAATTGAATTCAATTAATATCGAAATTGCCAAACTTGAAAATAACATCCCGGAAAATTCTGATGAGATCGAATTTTTAAAATCTGAACGGAAGGATCTTTCCATAGCACTTCAAAATAAACTTTTTAAGCATTATAATTTTCTGAATCAAGGTAAAGTTGGAATGAATTTGATTGAAATTTTTCAAAAGGCCGGCTATAAAAATCCGCCAAGTGGCGCAGGTGAATGCGCAGCTCCTAAATTGCTGAACTATGCATTTCAAAATAATTTAAAGCCTATTGCTCTTGCTGAATTTTGGTGGGGACTTTCTCCTAAATCGAATAAATGGAAGCACGGACAGTTTTATCCAACTTGCAAAGAGAAATGCGAACCAATTCTTGAACATATGATTGATGGAGTTGAAGATTTGATGGTGCTTTAGTTTATTCCTTGTTTTAAAATTTGTGTTTTATTTTTAAACGTTTAAGAATTCATTATTAAAACCTTTTGGATGTGGAAATTTGATACTTTCAATTTTCAGCAGTACTAACAAGTATATTGGTCTTACCTTTCACGACATAACAGGTACGCATTTGATGAATTCTGCTGGTGGACTGGGTAATCTGGTTTAGGCATTACTTATAACAATGTTCTTGCTGGGATTTATTTTGTAAGAGCTGATTCGAATTTAACAGCAAAATATTACGCATATATTCTTAGTAATACTTTTACTACTATTGGCATCGATGAATTTGCTTCTGTTACTGACTGGAATATCTTTCCAAATCCTGCAAGGGATTTGTTGTCTTTAAATTATTCAAATACAAAATTTGGAATCATTTACTAAAAATTGTTGATGTTACAAGACGGGTTTGTTTTGAAACGAAAGTGGTTTCTAATATTGGATTAAATAATTTTGAAATTCCAGCTGATAATTTATCCAAAGGAATTTACATTTTGAAATAGATTTCAGGTACTCAATCCAAATAAAAAATTTTTTGACAAAAATTCACATTTGAATTAATTATGAGTAATAAAAAAATCGCTTTTCTTAAAGCCGGGATTTTTTTTAACTCCAATGGTAGATTTCAGACTACTTGGCTCTTTAAAATAAAGGTTGTACTCTTTTAAATTATCCCCTCTACTAGGTAATTCGACTATAATTCCTGTCTAGCAAACAAAAAATTATCGAATCCAAAAATTTACCTTCGAAATAATAGTCTTCTGTAAAATGAGCTTCTTTCTTAAAATGAAATTTATCCAGTAGTTGCATTGATGCTGTGTTCAACGGATTTACATTGGCTTCTACACTGTGCAATTTCATTTCATTGAATCCATAATTCAAGATGGCATCTACAGCCTCTGTCATTAATCCCGTTTGCCAATATTCTTTCATCAACGCATAGCCGATTTCTGCTCTGTGATTTTCTGGTATTGTTCTCCAAAAGCTTAAATAGCCTATTATTTTATTGTCTCCATGCAATTGCATTCCCCAAGTAATACCAATGTTTTTAGAAGTATCTGCATCTGTACGAATCAAAAAATCTTCTATTCCTTTTACTTCTGTAGGTGGTGTGCGGTCGATGTACTTTATTACTTCAGGATCTGTTCTTAATATGAAAATTTCATTCATATCTTCTTTCCCTAATTTCCTTAGTATCATTCGTTTTGTTTCAAGAATCGGAAAGGGCTGAAACTTAAATTCAAGCATTGTTATTTCAATTAAATTTTATTTACTCCTTCTAATTTTTATAATAATCGATTTGCTTGTTGGGGTATTCGATTTTTCCGCCGTGCTATCGATTGGAACCAAAACATTTGTTTCAGGGAAATATGTAGCTGCACATTTTTTTGGAATTTTATATTTTACAATAATAAAACGATGTGCGATTCGCTCAATGTCGCCGTAGTTATTTATGATATCTACTATTTCACCGGCATTAAACCCTAATCTAAGAATGTCATCCTCATTCATAAACAATACTCTTCTTTCATTTAGAACTCCTCGATATCTATCGTTCAATCCATAAATGGTAGTGTTGAATTGATCATGGCTCCTTATTGTCATCATGAGCAGTTCGTCCTCTTCCAATTGATGATTGGTAATTTTTGCGATATTGAACTCTGCTTTGCCACTATCGAGATCAAATTTCTGATCACGTACAGAGTTAGGCAAATAGAATCCACCTAATTTTCTTACACGATTATTATAATTTTCAAATCCAGGAATTGTTTTTTCAATGTCGTCTCTGATATGATCATAATTAATTAGATACTTTTTCCAATCTACCGCTTTGTTTTCTCCAAAAATTTTGTCGGCCATTAAACATATTAACTCGGGCTCACTTTTTAAATTACCAGATATCGGTTCTAAATTCCCTCTTGACATCTGTACCACACCCATTGAGTTTTCTGTTGTAATAAATTGTTGCTCGTTATTTTGAATGTCTTTATCACTTCTGCCGAATACTGGTAAGATTAGAGCCTCGTCACCAGTAATCAGATGGCTTCTGTTCAATTTTGTTGAGATCTGAACGGTCAGTTTGCATTTTCTTATTGCTGCTGCTGTAAAATTGGTGTCTGGTGTAGCAGAAAGAAAGTTTCCTCCTAAAGCTACAAATACATCTACTTTTCCTTCATCCATTGCATGAATAGCATCTACAGTGTCGAAGCCATGTTTTCGAGGTACAGAAAACTTGAAAGTTTTTTCAAGTGAATCGAGAAATTCAGATGATGGCTTTTCATATATTCCCATGGTTCGATCTCCTTGAACATTGCTATGACCACGAACCGGACAAGTTCCTCCACCGGGAATTCCAATACTTCCTTTTAATAATAATAAGTTAACGACTTCCTTAATCGTATTAACAGCATTCTTATGTTGTGTTAACCCCATTGCCCAGCAGGCTATAATTTTTTTCTTAGCAGAAAGCAAGTCAACAACAATTTCAATTTCTTCTTTTGTGACTCCTGAGTTTTCAATGAGTGATTGTAACTCTAAATTTTGAAGATGGTCTTTGTACTTATCAAAACCGCTAGTTTTTTTAGAAATAAATTCTAAATCAATATTTTCTTCATTCGACTTTTCACCTCTCTCCAACAAAAGTTTATTGATTGACTGGAGAAGAGCCATGTCGCCATTAATTTTTACTTGAAGAAAAATATCGGTCAGTGAAACTTTCATTCCTAATGTACCACGGATGGTTTGCGGATCAATGAAGGCAAGTAAACCGGTTTCAAATAATGGATTGATCGAAATAATTTTGCAGCCATTTTCTTTTGCTTTCTTTAAAGCTGTAAGCATTCTTGGGTGATTGGTTCCCGGATTTTGGCCTAGAATAATAATGACTTCTGCCTTATAAAAATCATCGAGTGTTACTGAGCCCTTGCCGATACCTAATGACTCAGTAAGTGCAACACCACTTGATTCGTGACACATATTGCTGCAGTCGGGAAGGTTATTCGTTCCTAATTGTCTTACAAAAAGTTGATATAAAAATGCTGCTTCATTGCTTGTTCTTCCACTGGTATAAAAAACTGCTTTATCTGGCGAACTCATTTGCTGAAGACGGTCAGAAATTTTTTGAAAAGCTTCCTCCCAACTAATAGGCTCATAATTGCAATTCCCTTTTTTCAGAAACATTGGTTGAGCAATTCTTCCTTTTTTACCAATTTCATAATCGGTCAACTCAGCTAGCGACGCTATACTATTCTCCTTAAAAAAAGTAGCGGTTAATTTTTTAGATGTTGCTTCTTCTGCAATAGCTTTAACGCCATTTTCACAATATTCGCCAAGCGAACTTCTCTCGCCATCTGGATCGGGCCATGCGCATCCCGGACAATCATATCCATCTTTCTGGTTAAGTGAATGTAGCGACTTTAGTGCACGCGACAATCCCATTTCCGACATGATGTGTCTTGCGCTTGACAGAATAGCAGGTATGCCGGCTGCAACTAATTTCGGGGCAATTAATTTTAGTCCTGTGAAGCGTTCCGGATTCTCTGCACTAGGCAAGTTAGAATTTTCTTCAGCTTTCATTTTGACTTGCTTGCTAATGGGTTTTCGTAATTGTCGCTTTGGTCTTCATGTGTTTCGTCCAAGCATTTAAAATCTTTTTCAATAATAATCTTTAACGATTTCCCATTTTCTACACTAGCATCGTGATAGATTCCCACCTCTTGCGATCCTGTCCATCGATCTGAAATGTGAGACGGAATAGTTATTCTTATCGTTGAATCTATAAAGCTCGCTTCTATTTTTTCAGCTACCGGAGTAGATTCAATTCTATAAAATAATTTATTGTCAATGAAACTTGTGGATTCTTCAATAAATTTTGAATCAACAAATTTCGAAACGTCAGCTTTAGATAAACGATAACGAATACTATTTCCTTTAATACGTAATTTCATAAGCTTAATATAAGAGTGTCTAATAATTCTTGGCTAATTTCTATTTGAAAAGTACACTATTATTCATTAGGCTAAAAATGTTTTAAGTAAAATTTTGCAATCATTAGCGACATTCACCAAAGTCGTTTATTATTTTCATATTTGCAATTATTGGTTGATCTGTCTATGATGCAAAAATCGTTGTTATCTTGTCCGTTAATGAAAAAGAATCATCTTTTTGGGATACAGCTTTTAATCTTATTCGTTACTCCGGTTTTGTACGCAAATAAAGCCTCAAATTTAATAAACAGAGGATGGTCAGAATTGGCTATAGATAATGATTCAACGGCCGTTCAATTGTTTTCAGAAGCATTTTTAGAAGCAAAAGCAACGAATGATACATTCAATAGTGCACTTTCTTTGTTAAATCTCGGAATTGCTACTTATAGTGTGAGCATTACTGATGGATTGAGTTATGCTTTACGAGCAAATGCAGAGTATGAGAAATTTGATAAAAGCAATCCTATCCTTTCACTAGAAGGCAGAAGTAAATGTCTTCAGCTTATTGGAACGATTAAATCGCGACAAGGAAAATACAGAGAATCGATTGATCTAAGCAAAGAAGCATTACTAGGTTTTAA
>JAYTOX010000103.1:0-3038 GCA_043747595.1 Bacteroidota bacterium
TCAAAGCTTATCCGAATCCGGCAAATGATATTTTTAATTTCGTTTTAAATTCAGGAAGTTCGAAAGCTTTTGCTCTACAAGTTTTCGATACTAAAGGAAGAATCATTTACTCGGATGCAATAAAAGATGGGTTAACAACAATAAACTTGCAATCTTTTTCAGAGGGAATTTATTTTTACAAATTGACCGGAGAGAAAATGGTGAAGAGTGGGAAGATGGTGGTGGTGCGATGAAAAGTGTATTTCAGAGATTAAATGCAGAAAAATTATTAGCTTTGAGATATAAAAATTAACGAGCAATGAGTGGGATGTACTTCGCAGTCGAGAAATTCGTGAATGATCTTTATTTACGTACCGTTGCAAAAAGAATTATGGAAATACCTACTAGCGATCAACCTCAACTTTTGTCGATTGCGCATGAATGTCCTTTTGTAGGCGGGCAAGCGGTATATAAAGCTAGAGCGCTATATCGATTGGTGAACCCAATTGAAGCGTACGACGATTATCCGCTTTGTCATTCTCTTGGCTTTTTGCGAAAAAGACCATCTGAAGATCGGCCTTTACTGGAATCGGTAGTTTACCCGAATCCTAGTAGTAATACAGCAACACTGGCATATTCAATTTCTGAAGACACAAAGACTACACTTGAAATTTTTGACTTTTCGTTAAAGTTAGTGGCAACAACAGTTTTGAATACTGCAGAAAGACAAAAGCAATTGAACTTAGAAAATTATATCCAAGGCTTATACATTTATAATATTATTCAAAACAATCATGTCGTTTCAAAAGGCAAATTTAGTATTGTACGTTAAGTGCGCATTTATTTTTTTAATATTAATTCCTTATGAAATTTTTTCACAAGGAATTAGTAATTTGTGGCTAACGGGATATGCATGTGGCTCTCGACCAGAATGTGGTGTTTCAGCGACAAATTTATTTTCTGGTTTTGCCGATACAATTCATAGCAATATTTCTATGAGCTTTATGGAAACCAATGCTAATATATCCGATTCACTTGGCAATTTATTATTTTACACTAATGGTGTTTACATTGCAAATTCTCTGAATGATACAATGCTGAATGGTGCAGGACTAAATCCTGCACCATATACTTCTCAAAATTCCAATTATGGATTAAGAGTAAAACAAGGGAATCTAATTTTACCGATGCCGGGGAATCAAAGCAAATATTATCTGTTTCATGAAACAATGTACCTTGACTCTACAATAAATGACTACAGGCCTCTAGAATTATTTTATTCAATTATTGATATGAGTCTCGACTCTAACAGAGGGAAAGTAATCCAAAAAAATAATTTACTTTTTTCCGATACATTAACAATTGGATCGATAACAGGATGCAAGAACGCTAACGGTCGTGATTGGTGGATTGTATTCCATAAAGCGACTGGGCAAAGATATTATGAATTTTTGTTAACACCGAATGGATTGCAAGGCCCCTTTATACAAGACATTGGCTATTCTATTCAAGCACGTGATTGGAGTTGGCAGAGTTGTTTTTCGCCCGATGGTTCAAAATACGCAACAGTATACAGAAAAGACACATTTGACTTGATGGATTTTGATCGTTGTTCTGGCTTGTTTTCAAATTGTATTTCAACTGAAATAAATGATTCGGGTTTTACTCGTGGGATTGCATTTTCACCAGATTCAAAAAAACTATATGTTACTTCCTCAAATTACATCTATCAGTATAGTGCAATGTCTACCTCGTTAGATTCAAGCAAAGTTTTATTAAGCACATTCGATAAATTTGCAGAACCTATACCTCCTTTTTATGTTGGTTATTATCTCGCTCAACTAGGAAATGATGGAAAAATATATGTAAATTCTAAAAGCACAACAAGATGGATGACAGTCATAAATAATCCAGATAGCATTGGACTAGCCTGCAACGTGCTTGATCATGGATTTTTACTACCAACGATAAATGGATTCACTCTCCCTAATTTTCCAAATTATTTCTTAGAAAAAAAGGCGGGTACAATTTGTGATAGTTTACCTTTAATTATGAATCATTCAGATATATTTCGAGTTCGAAATAAATTGAACATAAGCAAGCCAAAAGCAACTTCGCCTAAGACCCTTATTAAAAATAATCCAATTGATAATCCACTTGAGGAAAAGTCAAGCTACCAATATTTTTTAATTAAAACATCTGAACTGCTTTTAAATAAATAAAATATGAAAAAATATATTTACATCATATTTCTTTTACTGTTCTCAATCTTTTCTGTTGCTCAAAATTCTGATAAGCTATTTGGTCTTCGAAACTTAGGTCAAAATTTTGAATTCGTCAAAATCGACTGCTCAACAAATAACATTACTATTTTAAATAATTTACCTAATTTTTATTATACGTCTAATTTCAGCTCTTGCTTTGACAATATTAATCAAAAATATTACCTTTCTTTTGGGCAAAACCTAGAAGTAATTGATGTTTCAACTGGGAATTTAGATACTACATTTATTTTTAACAACATCAATCCTGATTATTTTATTCATATAGTTTATAATCCACTAGATGGTTTTATTTATGGCTTGAAATCAAATTTGGCAACTTTCGCTCAAGTATTAACTATGTTTAATCCAACTTCAGGCATTTTCACTGATCTTTTCCAAATCTCACCAACAATTGGCGTGGGAATCGGCTGCAAAGCCTCATTCGATCCTTACTTAGGAGAATATTACATTCAGAGTAGAAACCTAGCAAGCATAAATATTCATACCGGCCAGGTGTTGTATGATATTCCTTTTCAAAATCCGACGAATGAGTGGTTAGATCATTTTGCTTATAGTTGTCATCAGCAGCGATTCTATGGTCTGACCAATAATTATCACACGGCAGAAAATTATTTTTCGGAAATTGACACAACAAGTGGAATAACAAGCAGAGTCAATTCATCACCTTTACCTACTTATTTTTACAAGCAATATTTAAGCGGAAGTACAATTGATAATTCATCTGATATTTATTATTATGCTTCAGCAAGAAGTAAATTGTATGGCATCGACATT
>JAYTOX010000104.1:0-102117 GCA_043747595.1 Bacteroidota bacterium
ACCACATTCGAAGTTACTGTAACGTCAGCAAAAACTTCGGAGAGATAACGTTGGGCGTTCATAGTTTGCGATGCAACTAGAGCAACTCCCAACAATGATAATTTTAGTAGATTTTTTTTCATAGTCAGTTATTTGGTCTTCGAAAGTAACTAATTTTTCTCAAACCTAAACTTACCAAAAAGCATTTAACGTATCAATTTATATGATTTTTGTTAGATTTTAGTTTGAAAGTAGAAATTCAACGTCCTGCAATTACCAAATCCGATACAAAAACGATCATTCAATTTGCTCAAAAATCGTTCAACAAGATTTAAACTCAACTAACTGACATAGACTATTTAGTTAAGGCCACCACAATTGAAATATATGCTAATCGTCCAACTAATGGTCCGCCATAAACTTCATAGTGCTCATTATTCAACACGTTTGAAGCCCCGGCTTTAAACACAGATTTTATTCGTGGAATGCTTTTGCTGAGCTGAACATCTAACACTTGATAATTCGCAATCTCACCGGTAAACTGAGGAGACCCTTCGAATAAAAATCCTTGAATCCACTTGTAATTAATATTAAAACTATAATTCTTCACCTTTAAACTATTAAATAAAGTTGCTTCTACATCTCTTCCCGAAAAACCTAAATTAAATTTATTTCGTGGAGTATTGTAGGCCGGAATGATTGGGTCATCGCTACCATTTTTATTTAATTCATTCCAAGAATAATTTCCGTTTACACTAAAAAATTTACCAATGTAATAATTCAATCCAATACTAAATCCTTGTGAATTTACTTTATCTTTCGCATTACTAGAAACGCGATAAATATCTTTGATTGTAATTTGATCAGGTAAGCCGGGAGGTTTACTAGTCGTAACGGCAGCTCCTAATGTGTAGCCAATAAAATCGGTGTATAAACTGTAATAATAATTTGCATCGGCATACAAGTGATCAAATAAAGAAGCGCGATAACCAACTTCTATTGTCTTCACTTTTTCAGGGCGCACAGGATCTAAATTAAAATAAACCAATTTAGCAATACTCGTAAATCCTGAATAAGCATCTATCAAGGATGGTATCGTTACCAATGAGTCGTAACCTGTTATGTTACCCAACAACTTTGCTCTTCCAACATTGTAATACAAATACTGATCTGTTAATGTTGGATTTCTTATAGCTGCTGAAAAACTTCCTCTTATTATATGTCGTGGATTAATGCTATAAACTGCCGATAATGCCGGAGAAAATAATGTGTTGAAGTTTTGATTTTTGTCTATTCGCGTGGTTAAATTTATTTTAAGTTTATTGTCAACGAACTTTTTTTCTAATCCTATATATGTTCCCCATTCTTGATTTTTTATTTTCCGCCCTGCTGTATCGCTAAAAATGGTGCCATCGGATGTTGGACGATACATTCTAAAGTTTGATCCGACAATTATATCGCAAAACTTTGGTGTGAATTTATATTCTCCTTGAACGTGATACAATTTCGACTGATCAAAAAAGCGACTTCCTCCTTCTGAATTTGCTTTTCTGCTTGTAACAACATTGTATAGCGAATCGAATCGTGCTGTTCCAGGAACATAAAAGGCCACCGAATTTTGTGCCGGATTAACTATAGCATCGGTATATGCTCTTGCTCTGCCATGGTATAGCTGCAACGAGTCATAATAGTTGCTTAACAAAAACGGATTGATGCTATTGAGAAATATCTGATAATTTTCTTGGTAATTCGGGCTGCCAAAAACCGGCTGTTGAGGATACCCCGGGAAATTCCTTTCCTTGTTAAAATAATTGTTGGCTGGTAATGTCCAAAAGCCGCGATACGTTTGACTCCAGAAAAAATCTGACTTAGATGCATTTTGCATAATCAAAGCAGTAAAAAAAGCATCGTACGATTTCCCTGCATCTTCATCGGTCATATAAGCTCGAATAAAATACTTATCCTCTTTCTTTAACTCAATTTTGTGTTGTAAAAATAAAATATCCTTTAATGAATATCTATTATCACCTTGATATACTGTGGTACCATTGCCAAGCGCTGACCCAATGGTGAGTTCGGTAGTAGGTCTTATTTTATAACTCACCAAAGCCGACGCCTTGAAGTTTTGAGTATTGTAATCGACTAAACTACTTTCAGCATAACCGGTGCGGTAATATGTTATCAATCCGGGATTAGTCGACGGAAGTTTGGAATAATCGTTTGTAGAATAATATTCGTCGCCATAAACATTCACCGCATCATAACCACCCGGATTTTTTGTATCGTTTCTAGATTCAGGTGTTGCTGTTCTGTTGTTTGCTTCCCAGTCGTGTGCTTTCATAAAAAATAAATTGACCTTATAGCCCAACTTATCTTCTCCTTTTTTATTTTTTATTACTTGCGACCAACGAATGGCTGTTTCAATTAAGCTGCGTTCTCCTGCCTTAAAAGAAACTTCAAGTCCCGGTTTTACAAAGGGACTTCGCGTTGTCATACTTATAACTCCATTGAATGCATTCGGACCATAATATGCAGAGCTTGCGCCTGCAATAAGATCTACCTTTAATACATCCAACTCCGACGATCCCAAAAAATTACCCAAAGAAAAATTTAATCCGGGCGATTGATTATCGACACCATCAATTAATTGAAGCGACCTAACAGGTGATGTGCTATTAAAACCACGCGTATTTATTACTGTAAACCCCATAGATGCACTGGTTAAATCAACTCCTTTTAATGTACCAAGCGCTTCATAAAACGAATTTTGCGCAATCTGTTTTATAGCTATTAAATCGATACTCTCTACAGTGAGCGGCGCTTCTTTTTGTTTCTCTGACACTCTACTTCCTGTTACTGTTACGTCTTTTAGGTTTACTAACTTCGATGACATTTTAAAATTCAGAGCTTGACTTATGTCTGCTACACTAAACTCTTTGGTGTCGTAGCCTAAAGAACTTATCACTAAAACAAATGGAGGACTTTGCTTTGTTGAAATGGTAAATTTTCCATCAATGTCAGTCGTTGCTCCTTCAGTCGTTCCTTTAATCACAACTGTAGCGCCAATAAGTGTTTCTTTGCTGCTTTCGTCTTTGATTACACCGGTAATTTGTTGCGCAGTTGTTGTTAATGAAATCACCACAAATGCAAGTAGACAAAGTATTTTTAGCTTCATTTTCAATTTCTCTATTTTAACCAAACCTAAACAATCGCCTTGTAATTTCAAAAGGATGTTAACCATATAATCAACATAAATTTGAACATTCAATTTACTAAAATCAACGAGCCTGTACTTCTTTAGAGATTACCAACCTCTCTTCATTAATACTATTAGATTTCAGCAGGTAATTCGACACAGAAAAAACGCTTCAACGTAAATGATCTCTAAATTTTGGAACAAGCTCCTTCCTTTAATGTTTGAGCTTAAAAAAAACAAATAAAAACGTCTAAATAATTATGATAAAAAAACCATTACCTCATTCTTTTCGACTTTCGCTCCTTTTTTTACTTGCACTTTTTTCACCGTTCCATCGGCGGGAGCTTTAATAATATTCTCCATCTTCATTGCTTCCAATACGACTATTGCATCACCTTTTAAAATAGCCTGACCATCTTCTACCAATACTTGAAGTACCATTCCCGGCATTGGTGCTTTAATATCATTCACTTTTTTATCGGCAGAAATGTCTATTCCCATTTCTTGAAGCAATTGATCAAAACGATCTTGAACATTCACTGTAAAAACGGAATGATTCACTTGCAACTGAAACGATTTTTCATCTTCATCGAATGATATCACTTCTGCTGAGTACGATTTATTATCATGCAAAATATGAAACTTACCATCGTTATATTCCAAGATGTCGGTCTCAAATATTTTGTCATTAATAATAAACATCCCATTTTCGTCGTTTACAGAAAATTCCGTTTGGTCTACTTTCACTTTATACATCGGGTAAAGATAACGATTTTTACCTATTCCTTAGCTTCAACTCAATGTTCCATGTTTCGATAAATTCCTATAAAATATTGAAATTAAAGCAACTACCGACATGCCGTTTACCAGCAAACTGACCCGATTATTTTTTCTGTCAAAAAACTATTCCCCCAACTTCCAAATTATATCTTTGAAACATGCAAAAAATCTTCCTGGCTGCGTTTGGATTATTTATAATCCTTTCTTCTTGCAAAACAACGGAACAAAATAAAAAGACGAACGAAAAAGATGCTAAAATTTTTCAGGTACCGAAATACCGAGGCGCTTATACTCGATACGCTGATCTTGTTCACACTAAATTATTTTTAACTCCGGATTGGAAAAAACAAGAGCTAATTGGTAAAGCTGAAATAACATTGCATCAACATTTTTTTTCATCCGACAGCATTATTTTGAATGCACGATCGATGGAAATTAAAAAAGTATCGCTTCTTACCAATCAAATTGAAAATGATTTGACCTATGAATATGATCATACTCTTTTAAAAATAAAACTTCCAAGAAATTATACTTCTACTGAAATGATTAATCTAGTGATTAATTATATTTCTAAACCATCAGGAGCAGGAAAAGGTGGAAGTACTGCAATTAAAAGTGATCAAGGATTATTTTTCATTA
Organism: Bacteroidota bacterium; assembly: GCA_043747595.1. Classification (GTDB taxonomy): domain Bacteria; phylum Bacteroidota; class Bacteroidia; order AKYH767-A; family 2013-40CM-41-45; genus JADKIH01. The sequence goes on from JAYTOX010000104.1 coordinate 4,595, forward strand.
ATCCTGATGGCAGTTACAAAAGTGCGCCAACCGAATTATGGACTCAAGGTGAAACGGAAAGTAATTCTGTTTGGTTTCCGACAATAGAATCGCCGGAGCAGAAAACTACTACTGAAATTTATTTGACGGTAGATAGTAACTTAACAACACTTTCAAATGGCTTGCTGGTAAATACCACTTTCAACAACGACCATACAAAAACCGATCATTGGGTTCAAGATCTTCCTGCTGCTCCTTACCTTGCTATGATTGCTGTAGGAAATTTTTCTGTTGTGAAAGATAAATGGAGAAACAAAGAAGTGAGTTATTTTGTTGACCCACCATATGAAAAATATGCACGGCTTGCTTTTGGCAAAACTCCAGAAATGATTGAGTTCTTTTCAACCATTACAGGCATTGTTTATCCATGGCAAAAATATTCTCAGATTGTAGTGCACGATTATATTTCAGGTGCAATGGAAAATGTAACTGCAGTGGTCCACGGAACTAATATGCACCAAGACATCGGTGCTCACATGGATGAAAGCTATGAAGATTATATTGCACATGAACTTTTTCATCACTGGTTTGGCGATCTGGTAACTTGTCGTTCGTGGGCAAATATAACTTTGAACGAAAGTTTCGCAGACTATGGTGAATACTTATGGCGAGAATACAAATATGGCAAAGCAAATGCGAATGAACATCTAATGGAAAATCTCCATAAATATTTAAATGCTTCATCCAAATCTGATCCTGCTCTTTTCAGAACCTCATACACTTATGCAGAAGATGTTTACGACCGTATTTCCTATGAAAAAGGAGGATGTACTTTAAATATGCTTAGAAATTATTTAGGCGATTCAGTATTTTTCGGCGGACTGAATCTCTACTTGAATCAATACAAATTTTCAAGTACAGAAATAGATCAACTAAGACAGAGTTTTGAAAAAATATCGGGAGAAGACTTAAATTGGTTTTTCAATCAATGGTATAAAAGAGGGGGACATCCATCTCTTATTGTAACCTACGAATGGGATTCAAAAGCTCAGGTTCAAAAAATAAAAATAGATCAAGTACAAAATCTCGATAAAAATCCGCTTTACAAACTTCCACTTGATGTCGATTTTTATTTTAACGATAGTATTGTCCGAAAAAAAATTATCTGTGATAGGACTATGCAATTCTACTCATTTCCGTTTTCTACAAAACCGAATATTGTAGTTGTTGATGCAGAAAGAACTTTAGTTGGTACAATTAAAGATAATAAAGCGACCGATGAATTAATTTATCTTTATAACCATTCAAAAAACATCTTCGACAAATATCAAGTACTCACTTCTATAGGATTTATGAGCGACTCTAGTTCTGCCGGTTTGAAATTACAAGTTAAAGCACTAAGTGATTCATCGGCTAAAATAAGAAGTGTAGCGCTGAACTACACTATGATTGTTTGTCAGAATTACCCAAATCTTATAAAAGAAAAAATGATTGAAATCGCTTTGCATGATAGCTCAACAAAAAACAGAAGTAATGCATTAGAAAGATTGGGACAATATTATCCTGCCGAAACCTCATTACCAATTTTGAGAACCTGCCTTAAAGACCAATCACATCGCGTGGTTGCTGATGCATTTTCCGAACTCTCGCATCTTGCCCCTATTGAAGGCAGATTAGTTGCACACGAATTAGAAAGCGACTCAAGCGATCTCGTACTCATGGCACTTACAGAATACTATTCCGAAAACGATTCTGATAACGCAATTAATGTTTACACCAATGCATTGAATAAAATTGATCGATGGGGAAAGTTTAACGTTACCGAAGACCTTCAAAATTATTTAATCATCTCAAAAAATGTGTCGATAATAAAAGAAGGTGTAAATTTATTAACAACAAATGCAACACAATCGACCATTAATTACTATCGCACAAAAGCTTATCAGTATTTATTAAAGGTACAGGAGTCGGTACAAAAGGCATATACATCGTCCGATAAAAATTTAAGCCAGTGGGTCAAAGTCAACAAATCAAGTAACACAGAAGAAGTGAAAAACAAGTTAAAAGAACTCGACCTATACATTATCGACAAACTGAGTGAAATAAAAATTGCAAATTGATGTTTCGTTTATTTTTACTAAGTATACTTATCTCGAACTTTTGCATCGGTGCTGATGTAGATTCTACAAAAGCACACTTTACATTAGGAATAAGAGGCGACTATGGATTTATTATTGCACATCGTCCGGCACTTCGACCTTTGCAAGAAGAGCATGTAAAAGGTTTTGAAATATCCATAGCTCGAATTTCATACGGGAAAAATTCGTGGGAGCATGCTTTTCTTTTACCTGAAAAGGGGCTCACGTTTGCAGTCTTCAATCTTGGAAATCCGGAACGATTAGGATTCGGATTTGCTATTTACCCTTACCTCGATTTTCCGTTGAGTAAAAAAGAAAAAAATAGAATTATTTTCAGATATGGTATTGGACTTGGTTGGGTAGAGAAAATTTTTAATAGTGAAACCAATTACAAAAATGCTGCGATCGGGTCTCACTTGAATGGAGTAATTCATTTTGATTTACATTACGAAACAGACCTTAGTGCAACAGCCCGAATGGAAATTGCTGCTGCTCTTACCCATTACTCAAACGGAGCTTATGAATTACCAAATCTTGGAATAAACATCCCTACCTTCAACATTGCATATACGCGGTACATAGGCGATAAAAAACTTATCTTTCACCAACAATACATAGAATCTTTACCGAATCCAAGTTGGAATATATATTTAGGTGGTGGAATTAAAAAAATATATCCTCCGCAAGGAAAACAATATACAGCCGCTGTACTTTCTGTTTTACGCTCCATGCCTATTAGAGCGAAAGCAAGCTGGGGATTCGGCGCCGATCTTTTTTACGACAACTCTCTTAGTGCACGTCTTCAAAATTCAGAGGCTACTTTGAAAGGCACGAGCGATAATCTTCGCTTAGGGTTTTATGGAGCTTATGAAATTCATGCGGGGAAAACCGGACTTCTTTTCAATATGGGTTATTATGCCTTTACCAGATGGAAAGGCGATGGAAATATTTATCACCGTTTAGGGATAAGACAGTATTTCAATAAAGTGTTTCTTTGTATGAATTTAAAAACTCACTATGCACGTGCCGACTTTATTGAATTCGGAATCGGATATAAATTATAACTTACACCTCAATGAGATTCTCAATCCTGCTTCTTATTTTTCTTTTCACCTTTACAAACTGTTCAAAAGATCATTTGTTCGACTGTACTAAAAGTACCGGAGACGAAATTGAAGAAAATAGAACAACCGGAACTTTCACCAATATCCACATGGATAACGATGTTGATATTATTCTTTATTCTGATACAACAGATTTTATAAGAGTAAAAGCAGGATCACACTTAATTGATGGTATTATAACTGAACTCGACGGAAATACACTTTACATCCGTAATGAAAACAAATGCAATTGGGTTAGAAGTTTTGGAAATAAATACACCGTAACTATCGGTATGAAAAACCCTGAACACATTCAATCGTATGGAAGCGGAAATCTTTGTTGTAAGGATACTATTCGTACTAATGAATTCTTTTTCGATAGCTGGAATGCCAGCGGAAGCTTCCAGTTTACTTTTAATAATCGCATTGTTCATCTTGTAAATAATATTGGACGTACCGACATCACAGCAAAAGGGATTTCTGCTGTTGCATATTCGTATATCAACGATGTAGGAACATTAGATGCATCTGCACTTCAAACAAATCTTTTTTACATCAGAAATTCTTCAACCGGTAATTTAAGGATCAATGTGCAGAGCGAATTAACGGCAGAAATCAACTATAACGGCAATATTTACTACTCAGGTACTCCCTATAAAATTGATCAATCGATTGCTGGTAATGGGAGGCTGATACACCAATAAACAAGCATTTCCGACCAAATTATCACCGTAAGCTCCCATTTCCATTTCTTCTCACATAAATAATATACGACTTGAACTAAGTTATTTGCTCATTCGCCAATTATCTGTTCCTCCATTTATATTTTACTTGTTTTATAACTAAATATTGCCTTAAATTTAACTGAGAAAAGCTTAGTCAATTTTCTATTTAAATTGGCAATTTGAGCAAAGACAGACGGGCATTATTTACATTTTATTTTTATTCCTCTGATGACGATATTGTACTTAAATTTTTCTTTCAAAGAAATACATAGACTAAAGGTTGGTAAAATTCTTTTTATTTTATTTTTACTTTCCATTTTTTTCAATCCAACTATTTCTAAAGCTCAAGGAGTAGTTCCTACAAAAGGAAAAGATTTTTGGTTGGGATTTATGAAAAACTCAAACATAGATGTTGGTTCAGAAAGACTGAATATTTTTATTACTTCCGATAGAAACACAAACGGTGTTATCACAATTCCACAACAAGGATGGAGTGCTCCATTTAGTGTCACAGCTAATGTTACCACAACCGTTACGATTCCGAATTTGAATGGTGAACCAATGACACCAGAGATTATTGACAACAAAGGAATACATATTGAAACTAATGACACGGTAAGTGTTTTTGCGATCAACTTTCAGGCGTATACCGCCGATGCTACAAAAGTTTTTCCAATCCAATCAATCGGGAATTCGTATCGAATCTCTTCCTATACCGGACTAAGCTTTAGTTCTATTGAGTACCCGTCAGAATTTGCAATTGTCGCAACGGAAGATAATACTCAAGTAAAGATAACTCCAACATCAATTACATCTACAGGTCGCCCGGCACTAGTCCCATTTTTAATAAATCTGAATGCCGGCCAACTTTATATGGTTCATGCCATGACAGGTGCCGATGACTTTACTGGTACTACAATTGAAGGCACCGATTCCAGTGGTTCATGTCGACCTTTCGCAGTATTCTCAGGAGTTGTATGTACACGAATACCCTCCAACTGTACTGCTTGCGACCATATTTATGAACAAGATCTTCCGGTTAGAGCGTGGGGAACCGATTATGCAGCAGTGCCATTTAACTTTGCCTCCAGTTATTCGCTCCGAGTACTTGCTAATCTAAATGGAACTGTTGTCCGAATTAATAATGGGTCACCAATCAATCTATCTGCCGGCCAATATTACACGATGAATTCGGTGGCAGGCCCTGCATGTATTCAATCCAATCTTCCTATTATGGCGACTCAATACATGGAAGGAGTATCGTGTGCAGGTTCAGGCGATCCTTCCATGCTTTATTTGAATCCGACTGATCAGAAAATTGACAATGTCACATTCAGTACGGTCACCTCTACCGTTATCACACAGCATGACGTAAATATTATTATGGATGCTGCATATATTGGTCAGTTGAAACTAGATGGCGCACCGGTAAGCATCACTAATTTTGCAATGATGCCTTCTTGTACCGGACTTGCATATGCCTCACTTCCTCTTACGCAAGGTAGCCATACGCTTAAAGCTGACAGTGGATTTGTAGCTTATGTATATGGAACCGGCAGTGCCGAAAGTTATGCTTATAGTGTTGGATCGTTTAGTAAAAAACCACCAATCATAATAGACTCAGTTATTTGTTCTTCAGATACGATGCACATTGGAAACAGTGCTAATCTTTTTTCTCCATGGTGGTCAACCGCTATCCTTCCGAACGATACAATAGCTATTGGACAAGTATTGACTTTGTTTCCTCCTATTGCTCCGAACCTATACATTCTTCATGGCGATGAATCGATGTCGGGTTGCTCAAAAGAATTTTATTTCAATATTGAAACACCTACTCCTCCTGTACCATTTATTTCTGCGAGCAGGGATTCTATTTGCCAACATCAGCCTGTGCAATTACAAGCAGGAACCATTCCTGCATCTACCTTATTTCAATATTCTTGGAGTCCGATAATAGGATTAAACAACCCATACATATCAAATCCTATTGCTACTCCTTCTTCCAGTACATGGTATGTAGTCGCAATTCAAACAGCAAGCGGATGCGGTGGAGTTGTTTATGATAGCGTATTTATTTTTGTAAGGAATGGAAATATTTCTTCATACAATGTTACACCAAACGATACTCTTTTTTGTGTAGGGAACCAGCTTACATTAAATATGGATATACAAAAAATTATCGGCGAAGATAAATTTGATAGTTCACCAAGCGGTATTTTATGGTCAACGATAAGTGGAGGAATTTCAGCTAGTACATGTGGATCTGTTTCCGGAAATTCATTATACTTTACCAATGCAGGATTACGAGCTGCACAAACTTCGCCAATGAATGTTGCAAGCGGCGGTTCCATTCAGTTTTATTTAAAAATTGCAAATGGAACTCTCGCTCCTTGTGAAGATGCTGATCCGGGTGAAGATGTGGTACTCGAGTATAGTATTAACGGTGGTGGTAGCTGGACAACCATCAATACTTATTACGAATCATTGTTTCCTGCTTTCACACTTATCAAAGAACAAATTCCAATTGCAGCACGGTCTGCCGCTTCCATTTTTCGAATACGACAATTATTCCATTCAGGACTCAATCAAGACAATTGGTGTATCGATGATTTTATGATTAGCGCCAATACAACAACTGGTTTTACATACAATTGGACACCGGCTGCAGGTCTTAGCTCGGCTTCTGTTCTAAGTCCTATTGCTACTCCCATGTCAACTACAACTTATATTGGACAAGCAATCGACAATGGAACAGGATGTATTTATTCTGATTCGATAGTGGTGAGAGTAGGACAAAACTTCACATTGAATTCTACCCCCGATACAAGCTTATGTAGTTTACCGAATGTTCAATTATTTACCAATCCTAGTATTCCTGGAAACTACCAATACATTTGGTCACCTTCAGTTGGCTTATCTAATTATCTAAGCCAAACTCCCATTGCTTCTCCTCTCGGCACAACAACATATGTGGTGAATGTTTCCAATGCTGAAGGCTGCGTTCAATCTGATACAGTTTTGGTAAGAGCACGTTCATACGCTAACTTTTTAATTAGTGCAACAGACACTTCATTGTGTACCGGCGATTCAGCATCTATGCAATTGCAAGTAATTAGAAATTGCGGAACCAACGGAAATAATTGCAGTGGACAGGTTGATAGCACATTATTCAACACAGCTACAAATGTTTCATCGTACGAAGCCATAACGCCATTCCCGGGATTTTATAATAGCTCTAAACGACAAATAATTTTCACCGCAGCAGAACTAAATGCTAGTGGTATGTTAGGAGGAAGAACAATTGGTTCAATTGGTTTAGATGTAGGAAATTTTGTGGGCAACGTCACCTTTCCAAATTTTACAATTAAGATGGGCTGCTCATCGAGAACATCATTTACTACTACGTTTGAACCAAATCTTGCAGTTGTTTTCGTTCCTAAAAATATTACTGTTAGTCAAGGAAGAATCATATTAACTTTTGATAATAACTATGATTGGGATGGAACATCAAATCTCATTATTGAATTCTGCTATGAAAATTCTTTCTCCGGATTTTCATTGCCCATAAAATATCACGTACCGGGTTTTGTTTCTTCCATTTATGTTGTTGCTAATTTTGCAGCATGTAATAGTTCTGCAGGAAATAGTACTACCTATCGTCCAAACATGGAATTCTATTCCTGTCCTACTCCACCTCCAAATTCATTCACATATAACTGGCATCCAACTTTAGGAGTGAGTAACGCAACTGATCCAACAACCACCATCTTTCCGTTGGTAACAACTAATTATTTCCTTACAGCAATTGACCCTTCAACCGGATGTCGATTTTCAGATAGCATACTTATACATGTAGGGAGCACTACAATGAGTGTTACAGCAAACCCCGACACTACAGTTTGTTCTTCAATCGGCGTTCAATTATCTGCCAGCCACATTTCTCCAATAAGCGTTTCTTACAGTTGGACTCCGGCAACATCTTTATCGAATAGCAACACTTCTACTCCAACAATTATCAACGATAGCACACAACAATTTATCGTTGAAATAACAGATTCGGTAGGATGTACTGCCGCCTTTGATACTGTCAATGTAAATATTCAATCACCTCCAATTATTTCATTTGTAAATGATACTGTAATTTGCCAAAATACTCCAATGCAATTAGTCGCTTCAGGAGGAATAAATTATCATTGGCAATTCTCCACTGCTTTATCAGATACTGGAATTTATAATCCGATTGCAACGCTCAATCAAAGTGAAACATTTTATGTTACGGTTAGCGATACCATTGGCTGCAGCAGTAACGATTCCATCTTCATTAATATCAAAGCGGGGCCAAATACATCCATAGGCCCGGATCAATTTGTTTGCCAAGGTCAGAATGTAACTTTCAATGGTGGAAGCGGATTTACAAATTATCATTGGTCAGACAACAGTTCCGATTCAATAATGACCGTAAACTCTTCCGGTATTTACTGGCTGGAAGTCCAAAATCAATGTGGAAGCTTTATCGATTCTGCCGAAGTAACTGTTTACGATTTACCTGCAGTAAATTTGGGAACCGATGAATCACTTTGCTTTGGCACTCCATGGTTTCTGGATGCCGGCACTACAGCTTCAACTTATTTATGGTCGAATAATTCAACTTCGCAAATAATTTCAACTACAAGCAGTGGAAATTACTGGGTGAAAATAATAGATGCGCACGGTTGTGTAAATCAAGATTCCGTTAATATAGCCTTTCGACCACTTCCAAACATTTCTCTTGGAAACGATACCGCTCTTTGTGGCGGCCAATCTTACGAGTTAAATCCTAACACTAGTAACGGAACATATAGCTGGAACACCGGTGAACAAACAAAAAATATTTTTGCTACAACAAGCGGTACGTACATTTTGCAAGTAACCGACGTAACAAATTGCTCGAACTCTGACACTGTGAATATCACTTTCAATCCGGTTCCAATACAAAATATTCCTTCAACATTAACTTACTGCAGCAACATGAGTACAACGTTAGATGCAGGAAATCCGGGAGGTTTTTATAATTGGTCGACCGGACAAACAACTCAAACAATCACTACAAACACAACTGGAAATGTAAGCGTAATTATTACCAATCAATTCAACTGTTCTATACAGAACAATATTCTACTTCAAACGAATGCCCCACCAATATTGAATTTGGGTAACGATACAACAATTTGCGACGGTGACCAATTAATGATCAATGCCGGAAGCAATGGCATAATCTATAATTGGATTAGTGGTGAACAGTCGCAAGTAATTGTCGTAAGCACTTCCGGAAATTATGGCGTTACTATTACCGATGCGAACGGCTGTTTGTCGAGCGACAGAATTAATGTATCTGTACAACCAATTCCTACGGCATCTATAACGACCAACTCAACTAATGTATGCGATGGCGACACTGTTTTACTCACTGCAATTACAAATACCGGAAGTAATTTTGAATGGCTCCCCAATTTATTTTTATCGTCGCCCTATTCTCCAATTACTTTTGCTTATCCAACTTCAACTATTAATTATCATTTAAAAATTAGCGACACTTACGGTTGTAAAAACTCAGCTGATATAACATTGACTAATATTCGCCGACCTAATGTTTCTTTAGGAAATGACACTTCTTTTTGCGAAGGGTCGAGTATTGAACTTGTGGCTGGCGACAATTACAATAATTATGCATGGCAAAATGGATTACACGATAGAACCTTAAGTGTAAGTCAGCCCGGAATATATTGGGTAGATGCAACTAATTATTGTGGAAACATGCGTGATTCAATTACGGTTCAGCCACTCTATAAAATCCCAACTGTAAATCTAGGTCCGGGAGGAAGAATCTGCAACGATGCTTCATTACTCTTAGATGCGCTTAACCCCGGATCATCCTATTTATGGTCGACCGGAGAAACAACACGTATGATTCATCCAAATCAAACAGGCAGATACGATGTTTCAATTACATCTTCTCATCAATGTAAAGGAGCTGCCGGAATAGATTTAGAACTGGTGAACTATCCAACTATTAATTTGGGAATTGACCCTTGGTATTGTTTTGGTGAAGCAGTTATACTGAATGCAAAAACAGATTACGGCTTTTATCAATGGCAAGATGGATCTATGAACGATGCTTACACGATCTCCTTACCTGGAATTTACTGGGTTCACGTACGAAATATGTGTGGAGATGCCAGTGATAGCTTAGTTGTAAATTATTACGATTGCGATTGCCAACTCTTTATCCCTTCAGGATTTTCACCAAATGGCGATGGAAAGAATGATCGCTTCATGGCTTCTACAGTCTGCGATCTGACTTCATTTAATATGAAAATTTTTAATCGATGGGGTGTATTAATTTTTGAATCGAATACTATTAACAAATCATGGGACGGTACGGTTAACGGAGAGTCTGCTCAAGAGGCTGTTTATGTCTACTTGATTAATTATAGCGGCTATGCTAATCGGATTCTTGAAACAGAAAATATTTCAGGAAAAATAACACTTGTTAGATAATATATTCGCTTAAAAAAAGGTCGGTAACGTCCAAGGAAAATTATCGTGGACGACACTAACGAAATAAAACCACAAAGGCTAACAAGAGACCTAAATTACGCATCACTTCATTGTAGTTTTGAATATTACCGACCCCATTACCCATCAATACATGAGAAGGGATTATTAATAATTTGAATTTATTAAATGTTACTTTTGGACCTTTGTATGGTTCTCCATTAATATCATACAGGTAAAAATTAATTCCTGAAGCAGTCATGTAAAATCTGGACTGTGAACTACCAATTGCTCCGGTGCCATCGGCATAATACCAAACATCACTTTCTGTTTGAAAATAAAACAAGAGCAAATTCGACTCCATAATATCTAAAGCAACATTCGAAGGAATTGCAAAATGTATAGAAGTATTCATTGAAGTAATAAATTCTTGCCCGTAGTAGAAAGCTTGAATATTTGATTTTCCGGAAATCTTGCTTTTAGTTTTTTGAAAAAGCCGATTGTTCTTGAAATAAGAATGGATACAAAATGCCATAGAGAAAAGAATTGGAGTAATTAAAAAATAATTTGCGACTGCCATTTTCGATTTGATTTGAAAAAAACGACGATTAATTAAAAATCTAAAAAAGAAAGTGAACTATAATTTGTAAATTAATAACATTTATAGCTTCACTTTCAATTGCGAATAATTGAACGATTAATAAGTAGGTAATTATTAAATTAATTAAACTTTAAATAATTTGAATTAAACATTAAATCTTTCTATAAAACAAACATATTATTTTTATACTCGATGAATAACTCAGAATGAGTAATCGGATATCATTATTTGTAAAAAGGCGTTTTTTTCAATGTTAACCAGGTTTTTCAATCATGCTCATTTAGTGGTTGGTATTAAAAACGGGGTAATTGGTATCTTTTCTAGTAACCAAGAGGCGGCTGTTTTTAAAACCCAGAACGACTTTTTCATAATAAAAAAACTACTAGCGGACTTTGATTATTTGAGATAATCGAAAAAATAATAAAAATTTTATCCTCTTGAAAAGGTTGTTTTATAAAAGACCTCCATCTTTCAATTTATCCATTCTCTCATATTCAGTGTCGGCTTTTAAATTAATTCCACTTGCGGCAGTTAAAGCAAGCACATCGCATCTGTTATTCTCTTTATTGCTTGCATGCCCTTTTACCCAAACAAATTTTACATTATGCTTTCTGAATATTCTTAAAAAACGAATCCATAAATCAGCATTCTTCTTACCGTTGAAATATTTCTTCTCCCAACCAAAGACCCATTTTTTTTCTACAGAATCTACAACATATTTTGAGTCACTATAGATTGTAACATTTTCGCCCTCGTTTTTTAAAGTTTCCAAAGCCACAATCACACTTAACAACTCCATGCGATTGTTAGTAGTTAACCGAAACCCTTCAGAAATTTCTTTTCTCAAATTTCCGTATATCATTACGACTCCATAACCCCCTGGACCCGGATTTCCTTTCGAACTTCCATCGGTGTAAATTGAGATCATGCCGTGTTATGCTTTAAGGACTCCTAATTCACGACCGATTTTTGTAAATGCCGCAACTGCTTTATCCAAATGTTCCCTACTATGGCCTGCCGAAATTTGTACTCTAATTCTTGCATTGCCTTTTGCTACAACCGGATAAAAAAAGCCAACAACATAAACTCCTTCATCCAATAACTTCGAAGCAAATTCTTGTGCCAACTTCGCATCATATAACATAATTGGAACAATAGGATGTTCTCCTGCTTTAATATCAAATCCTGCGGCCGTTATTTTTTCGCGAAAGTACTTTGTGTTTTCCCATAGCTTATCTCTTAAAGAAGTTGTTTCACTAAGCATGTCTAGTACCGCAATAGATGCTCCAACGATGCTTGGCGCTAACGAGTTAGAAAACAAATAAGGCCTAGATCGCTGACGTAAAATATCAACAATTTCTTTTCTTCCACTGGTAAATCCTCCCATTGCCCCGCCTAATGCTTTACCAAGTGTGCCGGTAATAATATCTATTTTCCCAACAACATTATGATGCTCGTGCGTACCCCTTCCAGTCTTTCCCATAAATCCACTGCTATGACATTCGTCGATCATAATTGCCGCACTGTACTTCTCTGCTAAAACAACTATTTTATCTAATTGTGCAATTGTTCCATCCATACTAAAAACTCCATCTGTAACAATCATTCTATGACGCAAGTGTTGTGTGTCTTGAAGGATCTTTTCTAACTCCTCCATGTTGTTATGCTTGTACCTATATCGTTGAGCTTTGCATAGTCGTACGCCATCAATTATCGAAGCGTGATTTAACTCATCGCTAATTAAAGCATCTTGTTCGTTCAGCAATGGTTCAAATACTCCGCCATTAGCATCGAAGGCCGCTGCATATAGAATTGTATCTTCCGTTCCTAAAAAAGCAGATATCTTTCTCTCTAATTCTTTATGAATATCTTGTGTTCCACAAATAAAACGCACAGACGACATTCCATAACCATGTGTATCAATCGCTCTTTTAGCTGCTTCAATAATTTGCGGATGTGAACTCAGTCCAAGATAATTGTTAGCACAAAAATTAATTACACGCTTTCCATTTGCGACTATATCGGCACCTTGAGGTGATGATATTATTCGTTCTTGTTTAAACAAACCTGCCGATTCTATCTCTGCTAACTCGGCTTTTAATATTGGTTGGAGTGTTTTATACATCTTTAATTTTTTTGTAAATATACTGACAATCCTTTTGAAAGTATTGAGTGATTTGATTGTTTCTGCGCGTTTAATTTTCTAGCAATTGATTAGAACGCTTACATAATTGAACTGGCATTTCTTGGGACACAGAGAAATGGGAGAAAGGGGAAGGACCACAGAGTTAGCCATTCTCTTCTCCGTGTTTAATTTCCTAGCCATTGATTGGAACGCTTACATAATTGAACCGGCATTTCTTGGGACACAGAGAAAGGGGAGAAAGGGGAAGGACCACAGAGTTAGCCATTCTCTGCTCTGTGTATTTCTCCGTGCTCGCCATGCCTCTCCGTGTTTAATTACCCAGTCATTGAAAAGAGCGCGTACACAATTGAACCGGCATTTCTTGGGACACAGAGAAAGGGGTGAAAGGGGAAGGACCACAGAGTTAGCCATTCGCTTCTCCGTGTTTTTCTCCGTGCTCTCCATGCCTCTCCGTGTTTAATTTCCTAGCCCTTGATTAGAACGCTTACATAATTGAACCGGCATTTCTTGGGACACAGAGAAAGGGGAGAAAGGGGAAGGACCACAGAGTTAGCCATTCTCTGCTCCGTGTATTTCTCCGTGCTCGCTATGCCTCTCCATGATTAATTTCCTAGCCATTGTTTCTATCATGGCAATGTGGCATAATACTCATTTACAAGTGAGCGAATAGAATCTTTCAGTCTATTGGTATTGAAATTTATTAATAATCCTTTCGGCTTTTTACTCAATTTCATATATGTTAAAAGTTGTGCAATATGTATAGGATGAATTGCTTCGACAGCCTTCAACTCCAAAATGATTTTATCCTCCACCAAAATATCTAATCGCAACCGGCTTTTTAAACAGATATTATCATAATTCAATGGAACCGTCTCCTGTATCTTAAACCTATACCCCTTATTGAAAAGCTCATATATCATACACTCCTGATAGACAGACTCCAACAATCCAGGACCAAGTTCATCATGGACACGCATAGCACACCCTATTATTCCGAACGACAACTTGTTTAAATACTCTTTGTTCATAGGAGCAAAGAAAAATGGACTTCACTTCCTTTACAACCATTATATTAAGGGAATTGAAAAAAATGTGTTCCTAACATAATATTCCCTTATTATAGCGTCATTTTTTTTACATTTAGCTCTCTTTCTAATTCGCCATTATGCTTTTTGCTGCTGCACGTATCATCCTTAGACACAGAGTCATATCTCTTATTGTCCTCCTCTCTCTTACCGGAGGAATGATTTATATGGCCACTTTTGTTAAGCTTTCTTATGAAGCTGCTAAGATTTTACCTCCTACCGACTCAACTTATGCCGAATATTTAAAGTTCAAGCAAAAATTTGGCGAAGACGGAACCGTAATGGTTATCGGCTTTCAAAGCGATAGTATCTGGCAACAAAAATTAATGGCCGATTGGTACGATTTATCAAACGACGTAAAATCAATTGATGGAATTCAAGAAGTTGTTTCTATTGCTCGCGCATTTCGAGTAACTCGAAACGATAGTCTACACAAGCTCGATTTCAAACCATTGCTTGCTCATCGACCAATAACTCAAGCTGAAACCGATAGCCTTCAGAAAGAAATAACTGAACTTCCTTTTTATCAAGGTCTCCTTTACAATCCTGATACAAAAGTTACTTTGATGGCCATTACACTCGATCAAAATAAACTGAATACAAAAAGCCGAATTGCAACAGTTAATCAAGTAAAAGAACTTAGTGAGAAATTTGCAACTGCACACAACATACAATTGCATTACTCAGGCCTACCCTATATTCGAACAGCAGTATCGCAAAAAATACTTTCTGAAATGAAAATGTTTATGGTATTGGCTATATTAGTTACCGCTTTTATCTTATTCGTTTTCTTCAGAAGTTTTTATGCTGTACTATTTCCGATGATCGTAGTAATACTCGGTGTAATTTGGTCGTTCGGCACATTGGTACTCTTTGGATTTAAAATAACTATTCTAACTAGCTTGATTGCTCCGTTGATTATAGTCATCGGATTACCTAATTGTATCCTATTACTAAATAAGTACCAACAAGAATATTCTACTCATGGAAATAAGATTAAAGCATTGGCTCGTTCTATTTACAGAATTGGCGTATCGACATTTTTTGCCAATGTAACTACTGCAATTGGATTTTTAGTTTTCGCTTTTACTCATAGTGATGTACTAATAGAATTTGGAATAATTGCATCTCTGAATGTAATGATTACTTACATTATCTCTTTAGTATTTATTCCAATTGTGTTTAGCTTTCTTCCTCCACCTTCAGCAAAACAAGTGCGTCATTTAGAAAGTAAAACATTAAATAAGATTCTAGACAAAATCGATCATTGGGTGCATGCATATCGCTTTCGCATTTATACATTCGTAATAATAATTGTACTAATCAGCATTTATGGAATAACGAAAATTACTACGGTTGGATATGTAGTTGACGACCTTCCTAAAAAAGATATAATTTATAAAGATTTGAAGTTTTTCGAATCAAATTTCAGAGGTGTTTTGCCTTTTGAAGTAACAGTAGACACGAAAAAAAGAGGCGGCGCGTTAGAACTAAAAACACTTTATAAAATAAATCGCTTACAGAAAGTAATTGCAAATTACCCTGAGTTTAGCGAACCCGTTTCTATTGCAGAAGGAATAAAGTTTTCTTATCAAGGATTGAATGACAATAATCCAAAATTTTATATTATTCCAAATGTACAAGAACTTGGTCGACTGGCCGGCTATGCAAGCGATGCAAAAGGCAGTACTCGATCATTCAAATCAATTCTTGACAGCTCGAAACAAATTACGAGAATAAGTTTTCAAGTTGCCGATATTGGGTCAATAAAAATGAAAAAACTTTTAGACGAGATCCGCCCACGAGTTGATAGTATTTTTGAATCGTCTGCGTACGATGTAAAACTTACAGGTAACTCGATTATCTTTTTAAAAAACAACGATTACCTTTTGTTGAATTTGAAAGAAAGTATTCTGATGGCCATTTTGTTAATCGGAGCTGTAATGTTCTTTTTATTTATGTCGTTTAGAATGGTTTTGATTGCATTAATTCCAAGCATGACTCCATTACTCCTTACAGCCGCAATGATGGGCTATTTTGGAATTGCATTAAAACCTTCAACCATCTTAATATTCTCAATTGCTTTTGGAATAGCCTCTGATGGAACAATGTATTTCCTAACAAAGTATCGTCAAGAATTAAGAAGACATGGTGGAAGTATTTCTAAAACTACTTCAAATGCTATCTATGAAACAGGGCCAAGCATGATCTATACTGCTATCATTCTCTTTTCAGGATTTTTTATTTTCACCGCTTCAAGTTTCGGAGGCACATCGGCACTTGGAGTATTAATTTCTATCACGCTCTTGATTGCTATGATCAGCAACTTAATTTTCCTTCCAACCTTATTGCTTTCACTTGAAAAACGAATTATCACAAAAGCTTTCTTAAAAGAACCCATGATTCAAATTTTCGATGAAGACGAAGATGTAGAATTAGACCATCTTGAAGTAAGGAAAAACGAGTAATCCTTTTCTTTGTTTAGGCTACAATTTTGTCTTTTATAAAAAATCATATAAAAGTTAAAGTCCGAAATCTACCAATATAGAAACTGGAGTGATGATTGACATCTACTATTTTTTTGTATTTTAGTGCTTCAGAAAAGCTACTGAAAAGAGGGGGCAACTTCCAATTAATTGATTAAAAAAGTAGCATTATTAGCAAAAAAACGTGAAAGGCATTATTCTCGCCGGAGGGTCCGGTACCCGACTTCATCCGCTTACATTGGCCATGAGCAAGCAGCTTATGCCTGTTTATGATAAGCCGATGATTTATTACCCTCTTTCTATTTTAATGACTGCAGGTATCAATGAAATATTAATTATTTCTACACCGCACGATTTACCGCACTTCAAACGCTTATTGGGTGATGGAAAAAATCTTGGTTGCTCCTTTTCTTATGTCGAACAAGCTGTTCCAAATGGTCTCGCTCAAGCTTTTGTTATCGGCGAAGATTTCATAGGAAAAGATAAAGTAGCACTGATTTTAGGTGACAACATTTTTTATGGAACCGGTTTGCAACAACTATTACAAAACAACATAGATCCTAATGGAGGAATTGTTTTTGCATATCACGTAAGTGATCCGGAAAGATATGGTGTTGTTGAATTTGACAAGAACAATAAAGCAATAAGTATAGAGGAGAAACCGACAAAGCCGAAATCGAATTTCGCTGTGCCCGGACTTTATTTTTACGATAATTCAGTCGTAAAAATTGCCAAAGAATTAAAACCGAGTGCTAGAGGAGAATATGAGATAACCGATGTAAATAAAGTTTACCTTGAGAATGGAAATTTAAAAGTTGGCATTCTCGACAAGGGCACTGCTTGGCTTGATACAGGAACGTTTGCCTCTTTAATGCAAGCCGGGCAATTTGTACAAGTTATTGAAGAACGACAAGGCTTGAAGATTGGTTGTATTGAAGAGATCGCATATCGTCAAGGATTCATAAGTAAAGAGCAATTAAGAAGCATTGCCGAACCTCTGGTGAAGAGCGGCTATGGCAAATACTTGCTTTCATTGATTGAGAATTAATTTTAGTAAACAAACAAGACCAATTCACCCCCAATCATTGGGTGTTAGTAAAAAACAACTATGTTGGAATCATATAATTTCTAACATTTGATTGTATAACCAAAGACCATGAAAAGAAAAATACTCGTAACAGGTGGGGCAGGATTCATTGGAAGCTCTCTAGCTGAAAGATTGGCTCGCGACCCGGACAACTATGTTGTTATTGTCGATAATCTTTTAACAGGAAATATTTCTAAAGTTCCTAAGTCGGTTCACCAAAATGTAAAATTCATTAAGGCGAATGCAAATGATTTAATGGACTTATCGAGCATCTTCCATGCTTATAAATTTGATTATGTTTTTCATTACGCCGCTGTTGTAGGTGTTAAACGAACATTAGCAAATCCTGTAATGGTTTTAAATGATTTAACAGGAATCAATAATGTACTTAACCTCTCTAAAAACACAGGCGTAAAACGAGTATTTTACACTTCCTCTTCTGAAGTTTATGGAGAACCGGTAGAGTTTCCACAAAACGAATATACCACACCATTGAATTCGCGTTTACCTTATGCAATCGTGAAAAATGTTGGTGAAGCATATCTCCGTTCTTTTAAACGAGAATACGATTTAGATTTTACTATTTTCCGACTGTTCAACACCTATGGCCCTAAACAAAGTACTGACTTTGTAATTTCTAAATTCTTATTAGCTGCTACAAAAGACAAAGACATTACTATTTATGGCGATGGCTCTCAAACAAGAACTTTTTGTTTTATAGAAGATCATTTAGACGCTACAGTAAATGCTTTCTACAATAATCTACTCATTAATGACGTTGCAAATATTGGTTCCGATAATGAAATGACTATGCTTGAACTTGCTAAATTTATTATAAAGTTTACGAATTCTAAATCAAACATTGTACACCTTCCTTCTCTTGCCGAAGGGGATATGACACGTCGTCGTCCGGATGTAACTAAGATGAAAGAACTTCTTAATCGCGATTTCACTTCGCTAGAACAAGGATTAAAAACTATATTGAATAATAGTCAGTATGTTTTATCTTCTTGATTATTTTAGAAATATTAAATAATAAACAAACGATCATTCAATTAAAATAAAATCGCCCGTTGAAAAAATATTATTCAACGGGCGATTATGTTTTTGCTAGTAGAGAATAAATCAATCTTCAAGAAATTATTTGACATATCAGAGATATATTGCTATGATTTTCGCCTATAAAAAAGTGGGTTTAGCATAAATATTTCTTTTTTATACTCATTTTCGAGATATCATTTCCGTCCCTTGTATTCAATTTTTTATCCCTTCTATTTTATATTATTATTTCGAATTATTTTAGATTAAGTCTCAAAAAGGCCATAAACAGCAGGTTTCAGGGAGCTCTTGAAATAATTTTTTGATATATTTCCACTTCAACCCACAATTTTTTTTCAACCAACAACATAATTAAATGTTAAAACACGAAAATATTTATTATTTTGGAGGTGATTAAGTAACCGACCGATAAATTCTTTTCATTCAGATGAAACCGACCAAACTATTATATATTCTACTCTTGACTATTTTCTTCGGAATGAAGCTTGAAGTTTTTTCGCAAACCGTCAATCCCGACCTTGACTTAGCACGTTCAACCATTTTTAGCAATCATGACACCTGCATATATGAACGATTGAGAAAACCAATCGACTCTGCATTATTGTTTGACACAATTCAAAATGAAAAACTATCTGCAGCAGCTCCGGCAAACGATAATTGCGGAAGTGCTACTCCTCTTACAGTAAATGCTGCATGTGTAAATGGCACAACAGAAAACGGAACAACGCAAGGCAGTGAAGTAACAACACCTTCTTGCGTCGCGAGCGCTTTCAACCAAACTGTATGGTATAGTTTCGTAGCTACAAACGTAAATATGTACGTAAATATTAATGTGACTTCATTTGGTGGAAATGGCGCGTTGTGGTCGCCTACTGCATGGGCTTCTGCTGTATATCGTGCTACTGGTTGTCCACCAGCCGTTGGCAGTTTAGTTTCATGTAAGAACTCAAACTCTCAAGGAAGTGGCGACGGAGCAATTGTAAATATAATGGGTGGACTTACAGTTGGACAAACATATTACGTTCAAATTGGATATCGTACTGGTGGCGGAGTAAATAAAATTCCTAATTTTTGTATTCGTGTAGGCGACCGTTTTACACCTCAATGCAACACTTGTTCGAATACATGTGGAGCTGCATACGGTTTTGCAACTCCTCCAACTGTTGGACAAGTTACAGCTTATCCGGGCTACCCTCAGACACCCTACATTGAAGGCGCACAAGCAGATACTCAATGCTATACTTTTACTGCAATTAATGATACAGTAGATTTTAACGTGATTGTAAATTCAACTTGCGCATCAGGAAACGTAAGTAACTTTACTTGGAGTTTGTATCCAACTTCTACTTGTGGAGCCGCAATACAAACCGGCAATCTTTCAAATCTACGATTAACGAATTTAACTGTTGGTTCATCATATACATATTGTTACAGCTTTAGCGTTCCAACCGACTGTTATCATACTGCTTACTGGCCATATTTTGTCGGAGCCGCCACTGTTCCTTTGCCTATTGAATTGCTTTACTTTTTGGGAACACATGCTGAAAATAAAAATGAACTTACTTGGGCTACAAGTTCTGAAATCAATAGCGATTACTTTAATCTTGAACGCTCGATCGATGCACTCCATTTTGAATCGTTAGCAAACATTGGAGCTGCTCATAATAGCACATCTACAATTTACTATTCAGTTACTGACGCTTCTCCTTTTTCTTCTATCACATACTACCGATTAAAGGAAGTTGATTTTGATGGGACTCAAAAAACATACGGCCCAATTTCAGTTCGATACGGCGGAAAAGACAAGCAACTTGAAATTTTATATGCAGCATTTCAGAGCAACGGAAATCTAATACTCGGATTGAATAATGAAAAGATATCACAAACGCTCATCTCTATTTATGATGCGTTTGGGCATGTTGCTTACCAATCTGTATTGAATTCTGAAAACGGCTTTAACAATTTTGAGTTGCCAATGCCATTGTTTCCATCCGGAATTTATTTTTTAAAGGTCAGCGATAAAACTTCAAGTATTTCAAAAAAAATAATTAAATTCTAATCTGTATATTTGGCTTGGAAGTTAATCACAATCAAAATGAATTCTTTTTTAATTGCCTTAAAAATAATTTAATTCAGTTACGTTAAATTGAAAGATATATTAAAGCTACAGCAGCAAAGGTCATGAATGCAAGAGTAACAAATCCGAAAATATTAGCCTTAGGGCCGTTCGTAAATTCTCCCATTATCTTTTTATTATTTGAAATGTGTAAAATAATAGCAATAAGTACCGGCGCAGTTAATCCATAAAGTATTGCCGAATAAATTAATGCTCTAATTGGAGTAATTCCGAGTGATGTCATAGACAAGCCAAGCACTAACGATATTGCAATTATTATGTAAAACGCTTTTGCTTCATGAAATTTTTTGTCTAAGCCTTCTTCCCAGCCAAATGTTTCGGTTACTATATAGGATAGGCTTCCACTCAAGACCGGAATAGCCAACAAACCTGTGCCCAAGACGCCTATCGCAAATAACAAATAGGCTCCGTTACCGGCAATTGGCCGAAGTGCTTCAGCTGCCTGTTCAACAGTATTGACCTCATGAATATTGTTATTAAATAAAACAGTTCCCGCCGTTAAAAT
This sequence comes from Bacteroidota bacterium, assembly GCA_043747595.1. Classification (GTDB taxonomy): domain Bacteria; phylum Bacteroidota; class Bacteroidia; order AKYH767-A; family 2013-40CM-41-45; genus JADKIH01. The sequence continues at coordinate 26,180 of JAYTOX010000104.1, forward strand.
AATAAAGAACATCACGATATTTGAAAACAACATTCCGAAATCGACATCTTTTTTCATATCCGCTAATATGCGCTTATCAACAATAATATGCCTTTTTCTTTTTTTCATTTCCTCTACTTCCATATTCGCTTGCCAGAAAAATAAATATGGAGAAATTGTAGTCCCCAATATCGCCACTAAAATACTCACATACTCTCTATTAAATTTTATAGTAGGAATAATTGTAGCTCTTAAAATTTGAACCCAATGTTGCTCATACAAAAACGGAACAATCAGATATACAAATAACACCAAACATAAATACTTAAGTATGGCTGCTAGTTTTTGATAAGGGAAATAAACAATCACAATTAATAAAATCACAGTGAAAATAACACTGAAATAAATAGCAGGAAATTGCGGTATTACTAAATTCATCACTGCACCTACTCCTGCAATGTCTGCGCCTATATTTAACACAATGGCAGGAAAGCTAAATAACAACATTAGATAAAGCACAGACTTATGATAATTCTTTTTCAAAGTGCCGGTTAAACCTTGCTTAGTTACCATGCCAATTCTTGCACACATCTCTTGTATGCTTGCCATTAATGGAAAGGTAATTAACGCTGTCCATAAAGTATTCAATCCGAAGGCTGCGCCTGCTTGTGAATATGTTGCAATGCCCGACGGATCATCGTCGCTCGCGCCGGTAATAAGTCCAGGACCTAATTTCTTCCAGAAATCTTTGAATCTCACTCGAAATAATTTTCGTTTCCGTTTTTTCATACCAAATAAAAATTTATTACAATTACATGGCTAGCCGAAAATACTATATAAAACGGTATGATTGTTCAACTGAAACTAAATTAACTTTACTAAAAAGTAAAGTCTCCTATAAAATGGATTCAAAAAATAGGCCTGCTGGTTTTATTGTCATTTTATAATCAGTTGGTAGTCTAAACTTCTGTCGAGCATAAAATATATTCCTGAATATTCTATCAGGTCGAATAATAAAATAATTTTACTCAAACAAAATTATATTTGTTTTGATTTCTGATAATTACTATTTAATAATTTTTTTACTAACTGAATATGAATCATCAGAAATAGAAATGATGTAATTTCCCGGCATCAAATCAGAACCATTATCGAAGCTAAAATAATTAACACCTTTTTTTGCATTCACCGTTTGATCATAAAACAATTTCCCTTCCATATTTATCAGTGAAATTGTTATCGATTTCGTATTCGTATTATTGAAATATTTCACTGTAAACTGATCTGAAAAAGGAATTGGAAATACTTGATCGATCGTGATTGGCTGATTCTCTTGAACCATATCAACTAACGAAAATTTAATAGCTACCGTTTTTGAATAAGTGAAACCACCGTCATAATCAGTTTGCTTCAATCTATAATACGAATATCCTTCTTTTGGGTCAAGGTCTTCTGCTGCATACACTTTAACTATTGTACTATTTCCCGCTCCTTTTACCTTAGCAATTTGTTTAAACTCATTGCCATTTGTTGAACGCTCAACACTAAAATAATCATTGTTCGTTTCAGAAGCTGTCATCCAAAACAATCTTACAATTTTATTTTCTTTCTTAGCATCAAAACTTACCAATTGTATTGGCAATGGATTCGCCGAACTAGATGTAATTCCATAGTGTCCAAGTAAAGTCATTCCGTTTCTATTCGCTGAGAAAGATGCATTACTTCCCGTTCCGGCTACAAAGACTCCGTTGGTTGTCCAAGGAGACGCTCCATTTACTCTTCGAAGTAAATGTATTTTTGTGTAATCATTCACATTCGGAACGCCATTACAAAACGCATTCACATTAAACGTACCACCGGCAAATCCATTCATTGCTCCGAACGACCAATACCCAAATGCAATATTACTACAAACTTCTCCTGCATCAGTCAGCGGCAATCCATTTGAACCAGGGTTGGCGACAATGTACGAACTTACTATACTACCGGCTGTGGGTGGTGAAGTAAAACTTACGTTTACTCCATTGTAATAATTTAGCGACCCTACCGGAAATAGAATATTTGATGTTGCTGATGCTGCAATCCATCTTCGAAAGTAGCCGTACACATGGCCGCTTGTCCGAGACAATGTTCCTAAATTTGAACTAGCTGTACCAAGAGTTAATGTATCGTCTAATGCAATCCATATCCCTGCAATAAAATCAGCAGAGCTTGAAATAGTAGTCGATGCTGTTAATGTGCAGTTGTATGAATTGCTTAGAGTAAGACTTCTCACCAATGAAGGCAAAGCATTTCCGGAGATTTGTGCCGACCTTCCATTGTAAGTATAATCTGATCCTGTACTAAATGAACGCACGCCTGTTGTTTGAACATTGCCATCCATAGCTGTTTTTGCAATTCCTCCTGAATGAGCTAAAATTAATCCAGCGCCCGTATTGAGTGTAAACGCACCCGTTCCTGTTGCTATGCAACTATCCATATTTAAGATAGCTCCGGTGTTTACATTATAATCGATCATATTTGTAATATTTCTATTAGAAACAAAATTCTGCGTTGCTGTTGTTCCGTTAAAATAGATAATTCCTTTTGCAGAACTAGATGACTCTGTTAGAACTCCCGAACCGGTAACGGATAAATTACCACTTATGTAAATTGTCCCTAATCCTTTTGAGCTGTTATTTGCAGTACTCATACTCATATCAACTACTCCACCGGTTATTGTTAAATTGCCGGTTAAGTAAACAGTTGCTGATAAATTTCCATACGCCGTTCCTCCGGCCTGGTTAAAATTGAATGCTCCACCACTCACTATTATGTCGCCGGATGATACTGTAACACTTGTATTTCCATTAACACACAAGTAGGTAGTGCCACCCTTAATGAAAAAATTACCTCCAACAATTAGGTTCGTATTATTACCTTGATAATCGAAAAAGACCAATCCTGTTCCTGAATTCACCATTGTTAAATCACCTTTTATATTTTGCAAGGCACCGGCAAAATTAATACTAGTATTTTGCCCAGCACAATTCCAAATAAAATTTTGAAAATTTTGTGTTATCCCACTAGGTATTGTATTGGTAACACCGCTAACCTCGCACGAGCTTCCTACTGACCATGTAGCTGTAGGTAAAGTTCCGCCATTCATTGCATGTTGGAACTTTCCTCCTGTTGCCACTGTGATAAAACCGGATCCCGTTGGCATTGTTCCTCCTTCTCGCACAAAAGTTCCATTATTATTAATGTTGATCTTACTTCCTGCTGCAAGAGTTATCGTACCAGTATTCTTCAAAACAGAAGTTCCGTTGATTGCAGCTATGGTCGATCCATTAAAAGCAAGTGTAGAAATTATATCCAAATCACCATTCACTGTTAAGTCTGTACCGCTTCCTTTTGCAACTGTCATTGTTCCACTTGTCAGAGAAACCTTACCTCCTGCATCAACAATAACCTGATCGACTGTAACATTTGCCAACACAAAAACAATATGCCCAGTTTGAATTTCAATTACACCATCGGCAGAAGTTGGAGCTGCCAAAGCATCAATCCACATAACTCCATTGTACCTTTCCCATGTTGAAGCTAATCCCCATGTGCCAGATGATTTAGTTCTATAATCGCCGGTGACCGCAGCTGATAAATTATGCGGCATAAATTGAAAGTAAAAATAAAACACTATTACAAATAACATGGCAGACGAACAGCCATAAAGAAAAAGCAGACGTAAAGACAAATGTTGTTTTTGCGAAAGCGCTTTAGAAAGCTTGCTATTAATTTTTGACTTCATCGATTAAAAAAATTAAGTTTCAAAGAGGATTAGACTATTAATACGAAAATCGTAAATCAAGGTTAAACGAAATATTGCTAAACAAACAAAACTGTAAGAAATTCGAGAAAATAGACTTAAGAATTTTCAAATAATTCAAAAATCAGCTATCTATTGAGGCAAACTAAAAAAGGCGTGAAAATTCTAATTGAAAGAAATAAAAAAAATACAAAAACCCGTACCAATTTATTTAACACCTACCATAGTAATTGAACCATCGCGAGCGAAGAGAAAGACTCCTTGAATACTTTGACCCTCCATAATAACTTTTTCTGCAAAGGTTTTAAATTTAGGGGTAAAAAGTATTTTCACTGATTGAAAATAGAAATAAGTAGATTCGCTGATTTTTCTAAAAGTGCTTTCTTGTTCACCGGGCTCAAGGTATAATTCATTTTCAAGCTTTAATAAAAACTGAAAACTACTATCTACTTTTGTTTTTGAAATTAATCTAATTAAACTGAATTCTACATTTGATCCATCTTCCGGAGGATTTTTTTAAGATTGTCTTCTCTACAACTAAGTTGTATCTATTCCACCATTCAAAATTAAACCCTTCTATATTTTCAATTCCCCCAACACTTGAACTCACTGACAGCTTTTTAAAAAATGTATCATAAGTTAAATGCAAGTACGGAGCTATCGTTATTTTTATTACTTTTTTTTGCTGAGCCCTTAAACTATACTGTGAAAATAAAATTAAAATAATAAATAAAAAGCTCTTTCTTGACATTGTCAATTTTATCATATCCCTTATTTACCTAAGTTGGAAAATTAAAATTATTTTACTCAACTACATCCTTTTGATTGAAATAATTTCTCAACGACCTAACCTGAAATACAAGCCAAGCTAAATATATTAGTATAACCAAATACAAAAACAAATTTGCATAATGCCATCCACTCATACTTCCATATAATGAAATTCCTAGTGCCAATGTCAAGATAAATTCTATTGTTTTATAAGAATTAAACTGTCCACTTCTGATGTCAATAGCGTTTTCTATTTTTTTAGATTTCAATTTTACTCCAATCCACCGACTAATGCCGAACCAAATTAATGCTGCAACCGGGAAAATGATTGCTATAATATGCAGGTCGCTATCTGTAGTCCTATTGCTATAGATAAAAAACACGCTTAACATTAACAATAAAAAACTTCTTCGCATAAATTGCGATTGATAATAAACAGCTTTTTCGTACATCTCTACCTTTATAATATCGAGGCAATTTATTTTGACTCGGTACAAATATTAACAGAATGTTTAACATACACAATCAGTTCTCCAACTATCACAAGGTTACTTTTTAAATTCAAAATATTCTTGTGCCTGTCAATCTGAATAGATAAATTTTATTGTATTTTTACGCCATGCGCTCTCTTACAGACCTTCAGAAACTTATCGAAACCGGATTGAACAATCTTGAACTTTCTGGCCGTCCTTCTGAATTGTACGATCCAATTCGTTATATGATCCAATTAGGAGGAAAGCGCTTAAGGCCCGCATTAGTCCTAATGAGCCATGAGCTATTCGGTGGCGACCCTGAAAAGGTTCTTCAACCTGCTCTTGGAATTGAGATTTTTCACAATTTCACTTTGCTCCACGACGATATTATGGACAAAGCTCCACTTCGTCGTTCTAAACCAACAGTGCACGAGAAATGGAATACTGATATAGCTATTCTTTCCGGCGATACTATGTTCGTTCAAGCTTGTCAATTAATGATGAATATCGATTCTGATTTTATTTCTCCTGTTCTTTCATTATTTTTTAAAACTGCTATTGAAGTTTGTGAAGGCCAGCAACTCGATATGAATTTTGAAAGTCAGGAAAATGTTTCTCATGAAGAATATATTGAAATGATTGGTTTAAAAACTGCTGTCTTGCTTGGTTGCTCGTTATCTATTGGAGCCATCTGCGCCAACGCCAAAAAGGAAGACATTGAACATGTTTATCAGTTTGGGAAAAAATTAGGAATCGCTTTTCAATTGCACGACGACATACTCGATGTATATGCCGATGCCAACAAGTTTGGAAAACAAATTGGAGGCGATATTATCGCTAACAAAAAAACATTTCTCTTTATTTCAACTCTTGAACAAGCACAATCCGGCATTTTAGAAGAATTCAAACACTGGACATCTGTGAAAGAATTTAACTCCGAAGAAAAGGTGAAAGCTGTTATAGATATTTTTGATTCATTAAACATCCGACTTCAAGCCGAGCAAAAAATGAACGATTATTTTTCTGACGCAATGGGACATTTGGAACAAATTTCTGTTCCGACGGAAAAAAAACGTGTGCTAGTAGAGTTCGCTGAAAAACTAATGGTTCGTGAATCTTAATCATATTCTATACATTTTTTTCTAATCAATCTTACTATAGGCTTCCAGAATAAAAAATCTGTTTTTCAGAAAATAAAAATAATCAAAACTATAGTCTTCTATCGGCTATAGATCTTAAGCAATTTTAAAATCTAAAATAATAATTTTTCAAAAAAATTCCTATAATAAAAAAGGGCCGGGAATAAATTCCACAGCCCTTCATTTTGATAACTAAACAATATTTTAATTTTCCTCTCTTATTACTTGTACAGACCCGTGATATGATTTATTCGGAGCTTCAACAACATAATAATATACATCAGCTTTTAGTCCATAAGCATCCCATTCATTATGATAATAATCGCTTTGGTAAACCAAAAGACCCCAACGGTCATAAACAAATAGTTTTGTATTCGGCACTAAATTCTGGAGCACGAAATAATCATTGTAGCCGGGACTTCCTGGATAAGGTGTAAATACATTCGGGATAATTAGTTTTGAAAATTCAACTACAACTCTATCTATTACCGGACCGCAACCACCTGCAGTAGTAATTGACAAAACAATTGAATCTTTCAAAAAATCTGATGCTGAAGGAGTGTAGATTGCATTCAAACTTGTATCGCTCGGAGAAAACGAACCGCTACCTGAAGTTGTCCAAATTACATTGTTTGCATTAGTCACAATCGGATTAAGAATTATTGTTACTCCTGAAGTTCCTGCAATCAAAGTATCACGACCAGCCTCTAATTGAGTGGGGTGATTTATTGTTAAGTATAACGTGTCTTGTAAATTATAACAAGCTCCTGTAGTTGTAAGATAAATTGGAACCAAACCATTTGTTGTATCAGCAACACCAACAATATAACTTACATTTTGTTGGTTGATCGCAGGTATAAAACTTCCATCGCCTCCAGTTGTCCAAATAACCCCTCCTGCATTTTGCTGCGTTCCATTCAGTAAAATAGTGTCACCAATACATAACACCTGATCGGCTCCCGCTGCAGGAATACCCGGAGGAATCACTGTGATTGTCACTGAATCGGTCGAAGTACATCCATATACATTCGATGCATCTATGGTATATGTTGTAGTGATAAGCGGACTCACATAAATAGTACTATCAGTTTCTCCATTTGGTCCCCACACGTACGTTGTTCCTCCGGTAGCATTCAATGTGTCGGATGATCCATAACAAATTGTGGCTTGACTTGCATTTGCAACTAACACAGGAGCAGGAGAAACGTACAAAGCCATTCGTGATGTATCGTCCGGACATGGGGCGTTACTCAAGATCATCGAAAGATGAATATAACCTGTATCGTTTACTGATGGTGTATAGTTTGGCATCATTGCGGTTGTATCGTCGAATGATCCTGTTCCATCTGTCGTCCATCTGATTGTTCCAACATTAATAGATCCGGTAAGCATGAACGAGGTGTTGTTACAAATGGATGAGGAGTCAGGAATTATTGTGCCTATCGGATGTTCGTTAATATTGATTGAATATAAAGTTGTATCACTGTTACATCCATAACTGTTTGTTTCAAATAAATATAATGTTCCTGTTGCAGATGGACCCCATACAACAGACAGTGAGTCGCCAACTGCATTTGGAATTGCCGATGATGCGGTAACGGTTGTCCACGTATATGTTGACCCAACATTTGCAGGATTGCCAATAGTAAATGTTTCTGTTGTGTTATCACAGATCACAGTGTTTCCAGTAATTGGCATTGCCGCCGGTTTCGGATCTACGTTTACATTATATGTTGTTGTTGGTCCAACACATCCTGCCGCACTTACTTCATAAGCAGTAACTGTTCCGGGCCCCGGACCTCCCCAAGTGAAGCTATTCATCGGACCAATTTGTCCGAGTGCATAAACTCCATTTGTTACTGCCCAATAATAAATTGAACCTGCATTTGGAGTTACAAAAAATGTTCGTGTCGAATTTTCGCAAACATTTGTTGGTCCTGTTATAACTGGTGCTAATGGCAAAGGATTAATTATAAGTGTAATGTTTTGAGTATTCCCAACACAACCAAACGAATTTACATTAACGACTCGAATCCTTCCAATTCCTGAACCGGCCCATTGAATTCTTATACTGTCTGTTCCTTGCCCAGAAAGTATTGATCCTCCCGTTACTGTCCATGTATATCCTGTTCCGCTTGGACTCACAGTATAATAAGACGTTGTATCGTCAACACAAATTTGTGCAGGCGCACTAATAGGACTTGTAACAGGAATTGGATTAACAGTAACGTTAATATTTTTTGTTGCAGTACAACTTCCAACAGTTCCGGTTACAGAATAATTATATGGCACTACAGATGCAGCAAGGCCAACAATATCATTTGTACTTGTTGTAACACCGTTACTCCACAAATATGTATTCGCACCACTTGCATATAACATTGCTATTCCACCTTCGCAAAATGAAGTATCTGGTGTAACTGCCAAAACTACTGAATCGATTATAGTTATAGTTTGTGCAAGATTATAAATACAACCTGTCAAACTATCAGTAATGGTAACACTAAAAGGATATGAACCGGAAACACACGTTGCGAAATCAAAATTCTGCGCACTTGTAGATGCTGTATTTGGCGATGTACATGCTGGTACTGTTGTCCAGTTGTATGTTGAACCTGATGACGAACCTGAGATTGTAATCAAAGATTGTCGAACAGGATCTGCCATACACAAAAATGGATTGCTTGCAGTAATTACCGGTGGTGTTTGAATAAATACTGTATCGCTCGCTGTTGAATCGCAACCAAAACCATCTATCACTGTTAAGAAAAATATTGTTTGAGAACTTACATCTGCATCGGCATTAATCTGATTTGAATTATTAATTACTACTCCTCCATTATCGCTCGTCCAGTTATAAGTTGTTCCTACATTGGTATCACTTCCTGTTCCATCAAGAAGAATATTAGTGTTTACACCTAAGCAAATTAAGTTTGGAATTACTGTAGCCCTCGCATTCGGCTTCGGCAATACGACAACTGCTATCGATGAATCTGCAAAACATCCCGAACCAGAATCTTGAACATGTAATGTAAAGGTGTCTGTGTTACAAATGTTAGCAGAAGCTACTAAACTATTTGAACTTGAAATTGTGCTTGATCCGCTATTCGACCAAGTATAAATCATTCCGGCAGAACTTCCAACTCCATCTAAGGTGATAGACGAACAACCACAAACAGGTGCTACGGGTGCTACACTAACTGTTGGAAATGGATTTACTGTTAATGAAAAAAGTAATGACTGCGTACATGTTCCTCTTACTCCATCGATCGTGAAATTTGTTGTTGCTCCGGGTGAAACTGTTTGCGTATCTAACGTTGGATCTACAAATGAATACGCCGGCGATGCACTCCATGTGTATGTGTCGGCTCCGCTTACTATTAACGTTACTGAATCGCCAATACAAACTTGACTTGGTCCTGTCACTGACATCGACAAACCATTAATTACATCGAAAGAAACCGTTACAGTATCTATACAACCTGTTCCTGCATCATTAATAATACAAGTAAAATTATAGGTGGCAACAATACCTGATGGAAAATCTGCTGTGATGTCTGAAGAATCTGCTGCAGCTGCACTTATCAAACCATAATCTGCCGACAATCCCCACTCATATGTTGAACCGGGACTTGCCCCTGTAACAGTAAAAGTGTTTTGCAAATTCGTTCCTGTTGCACAGAGATTTGCACTACCTGAAGATATAGATGGTGGCGGATAATGTGAAATTGTTATACATGAAGGTGCAGATACACATGCATTCGCATCGGTCATAACAACACAATATGTTTGATCGGTATTGTATGCAATCGGACTATCACTAATGCTATCGCTCAATCCTGCTGAAGGCGACCATACGTAAGAAAAAGGTGCAGAGCCAGCCATTGGTGATGCAAAAATTTGCAATGTATCGTACGAACAAACTTGCTGATTAAATCCGGCAAATACAATAGGCAAATCATTTACAAACACATCTACACTTGTATCTGCTGTACATCCAAGAGAATCGGTTGCAGTCACAAACATTGTATATGGTCCACCGGCAGGAAGCCCACTCACAATCGGAGTATAGCAAGATGTGCAATCGAAAATTCCCGGACCAAACCAATCTACCGAAACAATAGGACTAGCGCCACTTACAGTTGCAGAAAGATGTGCGTCGTCGCCTTCACAAATATTTATCGCTGAACCGGCATCAACAATAGGTTTTGGTAAAAGATTAATTGTTGTTGTTGTTGTGTCGGGGCCACAAATTCCTTGTACAATAAGTGAAACAGTATATGAAGATCCAGTTGTCGTAAAAGTATGTGAAACATTTTGGCCGGATGCTGTATTGTCTACTCCAGAAGCAGGATCACCAAAGTCCCAAGTCCAATCGGTAATGTTTGGATCTACATTTGGAGGATCGGGTAAAATGCTAGCATTACCATCGAAAAATATTTCGGTACCCGGACAAGAAACAGTTGGGTTATATGAAATGGTTGGAAATAAATCTTGAACAACAATATCTTGAGAAATACTTTTGCAACCACATTCTGTATTACAAACACGCAAAAAAGCAGTATGCGAACCAACGGAATTAAAATTGAGTGTGGTGTCAGCTCCGGTTGCAGGAACATATGCCGCAGCATCAATTTTCCATTCGTAAGTAATATTACTTCCACCGTGAAGAATGGTGCTATTTTGAAGAACAACACTTAACGGAATACAACCATTTGTTGGGTTGGTGTTAAAGTTCGCATCAGGTCTTGCAACAATTGCATCGTTTAGTGTGTTTGCAACAATATTAAAAGCTTCTTGATTTCCACTTTCTCCATCAACCATCACATAATAGGTTGTACCGGCAACTGTAGCAAAAGCAATGCTCATAGTCCCTGCTGTCGCACTGCTTCCTGTTGTACAAAATCCGGTTGTTGATAACGCACCACACGCCCCTGTGTAAATTTCCATCGAAAGGCCCGGATTATTGTCAATGTTGGTGACAGTTATGGTACAGTTACCTGTATTTTGACTAAATACTTTAAACCATACGTTGTTATTCAAAACACCATCGCCACAACTAAGTGCCGGATCAGTACCTGATACAGTAGAACCAACAGTGGTGCGGCTTAGCGTACTGTTTGCACAAAGAATTACGGCAGATGAACAATTATCTTGCGCTTTCACAGTTGAACAAACGAACAACAAAAGAATTGAGTAGATGTATAATTTCATTAATTTTTAATAAGCAACCAAAATATAATAAAGAATGGATTTTTTACTTTGTTTCTATTGCAAATTATTAACAATAAAATGTAAGTTAAATCGCATTTTTAACAGTAAAAATTTAGTCGCCTTAAAAGATTAAAAGTCCCCACATTGTATGCATCTTTGTTTTCCTGATGAATAAAAATGTTACCGATATTTTCAATTTACTGTCCAAGTTAACACCTGGAAGAATTATTAATTTAGGAAAAGTAGTAGCAGGATATTATTGGTCACGATTTACAGGAAAAGCAAAAGTATTCGGAATGCCTTTTTCTGTTTCGATTGAACCTACCACCTCCTGCAATTTACGATGTCCGGAATGCCCAAGCGGTCTGCGATCTTTTTCAAGAGCAACAGGAATGTTAGAAAACGATTTCTTTACAAAGGTGATCGACCAACTTTATAAACGTTCCACCTATATCATTTTTTATTTCCAAGGTGAGCCGTATTTAAATCCTTCTTTTTTAAAAATGGTTGAATATGCTTCTTCTAAAAATTTATATTCCGCAACTTCTACCAATGCACATTATTTGACAGATGAAGTAGCAAAGAAAACAGTTGAATCCGGGCTCGATCGACTTATTATCAGTATTGACGGCACTTCGCAAGATGTATATTCGCAATATCGAATTGGTGGCGATCTTCAAAAAGTAATCGATGGAACAAAAAATATTTTGAAGTGGAAAAAAAATCTTAAGAGCAATACACCCTATGTTGTTTTCCAGTTTTTAGTTGTTGCTCCAAACGAACATCAAATTGAAGATGTAAAAAAACTGGCAAAAGAAATTGGTGTCGACGATATTGCATTCAAAACTGCGCAGATAAATGATTATCAAAATGGGAACGATTTAATTCCAATTAACAGTTCCTATTCTCGGTATAAAAAATTAGGCAATGGCGGCTTCCAATTAAAAAACAGTTTACTTAACCACTGTTGGAAAATTTGGCAGTCGGCTGTTATTACATGGGATGGAAAAGTTGTGCCTTGTTGCTTTGATAAAGATGCGCATCACCAAATTGGCGACCTTCAAAAAACCCCCTTCAAACAGGTCTGGCAGGGAAAAGAATTTATGCAATTCCGACAATCCGTTTTAAAAAGCAGAAAAGAAATCGACATTTGTCAAAACTGTTCAGAAGGCGGGAAAATCTGGGCTTAAAATAAATGATATTCTAATGTTAAATTAAATCATCAAAAAATAGTTAATGATAGTACAAAATGAGTTTGTTTATGCCGGTCATGAAGGAGCTATTTACACTTTAGAGAACAGCCCAGATGCAAAATCTTTCTTCTCCGGTGGCAGCGATGGTATTCTTTCTAAATGGGAATTGCATAATCACACTGCTGCGCAAGCGCTAGGGAAAATGAATTCCCCGATTTATGCGATACGTTGGATTCAAGAGAAAAACGTATTACTAGCAGGAACCGGCAAAGGCGAATTCTATGCTATCGATCTAAACTCGCATTCACTCATCACCTCCATTCAATTTCACTCTTCTGGCATATTCGATATTCAATACTCATTTGATACTAAAAAAATATTCAGCTGTTCTACTTCGGGCGAATTGGCGATCTGGGATCTCGATACTTTTGAACTCTTAAAAAAAGAAACAATCACTGCTGGTAAGATAAGAGCTTTAGCTGTTTCTATCAACCAACAAGAACTTGCAATTGCCTGTGGTGATGGCAGCATTCGAATATGGGATATAAAAACGCTCAGACAAACTCATCATTTCAAAGCACACAACGATTCATCAAACTCCCTGGCTTTTCATCCAACTCAAAATGTACTTTTAAGCGGCGGAAGAGACGCACACCTTAGAATGTGGGATATAAAAAACTACACGCTTCAAAAAGAAATTCCTGCTCACAATTATGCGATATACTCAATCGCATTTTCACCCGATCAAAAATTAATTGCCACCGCTAGTCGCGATAAAACAGCCAAACTTTGGAATGCCGATGACGTTACATTTTTACATCGAATAGACAGAGAAAATTCGGCAGCTCATTCTCATAGTGTCAACAAAGTATTGTGGTTACCCTCGGGCGAATTACTCACCGCCGGCGACGACAGAAAAATAATTCAATTCAAGATAGTATGAAAAGTACAGCCTCACTTCAACAAATAGCAATCGTAGTAAACGACTACGATGAAGCTATTGAATTTTATACGACTAAACTTGGGTTCGATTTGTTGGAAGACAAACAAATGAGCGAAACAAAGCGCTGGGTAGTTGTTGCTCCAAAAAACTCTATGTGTCAGCTGTTGCTCGCAAAGGCAGTAGGCGAAGAACAAATTTCACGAGTTGGAAATCAAACAGGAGGCCGAGTTTTTCTTTTTTTGTATACAAAAAACTTTACCGAAGAATATAATTTTATGAAAGACAAAGGCGTTCAATTTGTGAGAGAACGTACTGAAGAAGATTGGGGAACGGTAGCTGTATTCAAAGATCTTTACGGCAATCTTTGGGATTTTATCCAGCGGAAATAATAACGTAAACACAATAGGAAATAGAAAAAAATCAGTTTCAAACTCAACAGACCCGATTTTAACAATAAAATCAACTACAGTTTATCGTTTAAATGAAAACTGTAAGAAAAATACTAAAAGTGAAACTTTCGAAACAGACCGGCGTTATAATAGGCGTGTTTCATGTTAAGTTTAAGTTAAGTAATTTGAATTGTTGATCAAAAAACTCCGTGTTGATTCGCGGAGTTTTTTGTTTTTATACGTTTTTGTAATGCGTTAATTTCGCAAGATAGCTGAAACGGTATATTGTATTTCTTTCTTATCGCACCTTACAATTTACTAAACAGTGGAACTTCGCTACGCTAATGATTTCGATTCGCGGCAATCAGCTCAGCTCTACTCATTTCATGTTTCTCATCCTTCAAATTACAATTACCAACCTTCAAATTACAAATTACCAATTACAATTATCACTCTTCAAATTACAAATTACAATTATCAATCTTCAAATTACAAATTACAATTCTCAACTTTCAAATTACATATTACAATTCTCAACCTTCAAATTTCTACAAACAATTCTCGCCCATCAAAGCACAAATTACATCGCTCAGTCTTCAACAAAAAAAAGCCACCGCAATGGGTGGCTTAAAAATCATATTGTCATAATCTCTTTTTCTTTTGCCTCGAGATGCTTATCTGCTATTGCAATAAACTGATCAGTAATTTTTTGAATTTGATCTTCTATCCCTTTAGCTACATCTTCCGGAACCGACTTCGCTTCTTTTTTCAGCAATTCATTGGCTTCTCTTCGAGCTGTACGAATTCCCACTTTAGAATGCTCTACCTCCGCTTTTGTTTTCTTTACTAATTCTTTTCTACGCTCTTCTGTTAACGCCGGAATATTAATTCGAACTATCGTTCCATCGTTCTGAGGCGTAAATCCTAAATTCGCAGCCATGATTGCTTTCTCAATTGGAGCAATCATCGTTTTCTCCCAAGGCTGAATTGCAAGCGATCGAGCATCGGGCGTCGTTATACTTGCTATCTGCGCAATTGGCGTACTTGTTCCGTAATAGTCTACATGCACTACATCTAACATCGACGGATTGGCTCTGCCTGCACGGATTTTTGTTAATTCTACTTCTAAATGATCAACGGCTTTTTGCATATGCGCCTTCGAATCACTAATCAATTTATTTGTGTCTAACATAGTTTGTTGTCTTAAACTTTATTACTAAAATCAAAATTCTACCAGTGTACCAACCGATTTTCCTTCTAATACTCGTAGAAGATTACCGGTTTTATTAATATCAAATACAATGATCGGCACTTTGTTTTCATTGCATAATGTAAATGCGGTAAGATCCATTACTTTCAATCCCTTCTCATATACTTCATCGAAGGTTACTGTTTCGTAACGAACTGCATCTTTATTTTTTTCCGGATCGGATGAGTAAATTCCATCAACGCGCGTGCCTTTCAAAATTACATCGGCACCTATTTCTATTGCTCGAAGTGAAGCAGCAGTATCAGTGGTAAAGTATGGATTCCCTGTTCCTGCTCCGAATATTACTACGCGACCTTTCTCTAGGTGACGAACAGCTCTCCTTTTAATGTATGGCTCACATATTTGTTCCATCTTTATTGCCGACTGCAAACGTGTCTTTACTCCTACTCGTTCAAGTGCCGATTGCAATGCCATACTATTGATCACTGTTGCAAGCATTCCCATATAATCTCCTTGAACGCGATCAATCACATCGCCGGCGTCATTTCCTACTCCTCGAAAAATATTCCCTCCGCCTATCACAACCGCTACTTCTACACCTTCATCAACGATCGACTTTATTTCTTCTGAATACTGACGTAAACGGTCGTGGTCGATTCCAAATTCCTTTTCACCCATCAGCGACTCACCACTCAGTTTTAATAAAACGCGTTTATATTTCATTCGAAATTGTTTTAGCGCTGCTAAGATATAGATTTTAACAAAGTATTCAAGTTTGTCAATTTCTCAATCATTGCAACTAGTTCATTTTTGGGCAAAAAAAAAGAGAACTGATGTTCTCTTTTTTCAAATAATTCTATTTCTTAACCCAATTTCACACGCTTCATGGCTGTGATATGAGCATTTTTATCGATTCCTTCAAGGAACTGACGAACCGTTTTCTTTTCGTCTTTAATGAACTGTTGGTTCAATAAAGTATATTCCGAATAAAACTTGTTAATCTTTCCTGCAGATATTTTTTCAATCATATTCTCCGGTTTGCCTTCAGCTCTTATTTGCTCTTTAGCAATCTCAACTTCACGTTCTAAAAGTGATGGGTCTACATCTGCTTTATCGATTGCTACCGGTGCCATTGCTGCTACTTGCATAGCAATATCGCGACCTGCATCAGCAACTGCCTGATTCGCTGTATTGAAAGCGATCAGTGAAGTTAATTTATTTCCAGGGTGATTGTAGATAATTACTTTTTCAGACTTTACATTTTGGAAATCGACCACATCGATTTTCTCACCGATCTTTCCCATTTGGTCGATCAATGTTTCTCCAACTGTACGGTCGCCTAATGTCAATGCCTTTAACTCATCAACTGTTGATGGTTTTTTGCTCATGGCAAGATCTAAAATCGACTCCGCATATTTCACGAAATCAACATTGATGGCTACGAAATCTGTCTCGCAACAAACCGCTACTACAAATCCTTGTGTACCATCGGCAGTTACCTTACCAAACACATATCCTTCTTTTGCTTCACGGTCTTGACGATTCGCTGCAATCTTTTGACCTTTTTTACGTAAAATGTCAATTGCCGCTTCGAAATCTCCGTTTGCTTCTGTTAATGCTTTCTTACAGTCCATCATTCCGGAACCGGTTTGTTGGCGAAGCTTATTTACATCTGCTGCGCTAATTGTTGCAGTAGTCATTTCTTTTCTCCTTTTATTTATAGTTCACTAATTATTTTTTACGTGGACCGCCCGGTGTTGTTGTGCGACGTGGACGTCCTTTTGGAGCAGTAGCTTTTGATGGAGCGCCTGATTCATCTTTCGCTTCATCGTCGAATGTAAGTTCCATTGCCATTGCTCCTGCATCTGTTAACTCTTCTCCTTCTTTATCTTTCTCTGCTTCTTTATCTGTCTTACGCTCCGCTAAACCTTCTTCAATTGCTTTAACCATTGTTTCAATAATGATGGCGATTGATTTAGTTGCATCGTCGTTTGCAGGAATTGCAAAATCAACTTGTGTTGGATCTGTATTTGTATCTGTGATAGCAAAAGTAGGTATGTTCAACTTATGCGCCTCAGCAACTGCTATGTGTTCTTTTACTGTATCAACAATAAACAACGCAGCTGGTAAACGGCTAAGGTCAGAGATTGACCCTAAGAATTTTTCCATTTTCGCTTTCTGACGAGAAATTTGCAAACGCTCTTTCTTAGAGATGTTGTCAAATGTACCATCGGTCGCCATCTTTTCGAAGCCCGCCATTTTCTTTACCGACTTACGTACGGTAGCAAAATTGGTAAGCATTCCACCAGGCCAACGCTCAGTGATAAACGGCATATTAACACGACCTGCACCATTTGCAACGATATCTTTAGCTTGCTTCTTTGTAGCTACGAACAAAATCTTTTTTCCGGATTTTGCTATTTGCTTCATTGCTGCTGCTGCCTCATCTATTTTTGCAACTGTTTTGTTAAGATCGATAATATGAATACCACGTGCTTCCATAAAAATATATGGAGCCATTTTCGGATTCCACTTGCTTTTTAAGTGGCCAAAGTGTGCACCTGCATCGAGTAAGTCTTGATATGAAACTCTTGACATTGAAATTTGTGTTGACGAATGAATTGAATTATAAATTGAAAAGTATTTGCAAAGCATTCTTCCGAACACTTTGCAAATACCGGTATTTTAACGTTTAGAGAACTGGAATTTCTTACGTGCCTTCTTCTGTCCGGGCTTCTTACGCTCCACCATACGCGGATCACGAGTTAAAAGACCTTCTTTACGAAGTGGTGGTTTGTTTTCCTCGCTCACTTTTACTAGTGCACGTGCAATACCCAAACGTGATGCTTCTGCCTGACCTTTGATACCACCACCGTCTACGGTAATTTTGATATCATAAGTTTCTTTTACATTCAACACCGCTTGCGCTTGCGTTACTATATATTGCAACGGACCTGTAGGAAAATATTCCTTGTAGTCACGTGAATTTACTTTTATCTCTCCACTACCTACGTTTAAATAAACGCGTGCAATGGATGTTTTTCTACGTCCGAGAGAATGGATAGTTGACATGCTTAATCAGTTCTTTAATTATGAAAATTTAATCTCTTTTGGTTTTTGAGCTGTATGAGGATGCTCTGTGCCTACAAATACGTGTAGGTTACGGAACAATTCACGACCTAATTTTGTCTTTGGTAACATTCCACGAATGGCGTTCTCAAGGATCAAGGTCGGATTTTTTCTCATCCATTCTGTTGGAGTAGCAAAACGCTGACCGCCCGGGTAACCCGTGTGGTGTACGTATTCTTTCTCTTTCATCTTGTTGCCTGTGAAACGAACTTTCTCGGCATTAATGATGATTACATTATCTCCGCAATCTACGTGTGGAGTATAATTTGTTTTATGCTTACCACGTAAAACACGAGCAATATCAGACGAAAGTCGTCCAACAATCATATCACTTGCATCCACAAGCACCCATTCTTTGTTGACAGTTTTTGCGTTTGCAGAAACAGTCTTGTAGCTCAATGCGTCCAATTTCAATAATATTTATAAGTTTTTCACTAAATCGGTTTCCCACGAAGGGGTTGCAAAAGTAGGATTAATTTTATTACTAACAAATGCTTGTGTAATTAATTATTGCACCGACCTGTATTTCTTTTCTGAAGTGCCGAACCCTGTTTCGACCAGATTGCTTTTTTCGAGTCTTTGCAATCATAAAAATTACCAGAAACCTCCTTTTAACTACTAAAAAGCAATAATTTAAACTACTAAAACTTAAAACCGACCTGCCGCTTTCTCCTCTACTTCTCTTATTAATCGGAATAAAGGAACGGCACGCAATATAAATCCTGCAAAAAAAGTACCTAATATCAACAAACTCATCCATCCAATTTCTGGATGTTCAAGAAAAAAAGTCACTAAAACGCCGGCCATAAAGGTGTAAACCATTAAATAAAGAATCTCAAACTTCACAGCAGCAGATCCGCTGCGCTTTGAACGCATTATTCTTAAAATAATTAACGACACTACTAAAAACCCTATCACATAAGGCAAATATGCTGAAATATTCATTTTTTCAATGTTTACAGACGCTTCCTTCTCCAATTATCACCTCCTACTCGAGTCTTGTTCGATTTAAATTCCTTATTTTCCTCCCATTAAATTGAAATGCAAAACTAAACAAATCTGCCCTCAACTTGTCGTAGCTTTACTACTTATTTTACAAATGGCGAATATTCTCATCTCCGGCGGCTCCGGAACTCTCGGTATGCGTTTAGCAATGCTACTTACTAAAAAAGGACACGAAGTTGCAATACTTAGTCGAAGCCGTCATTCTTCTTTTCCTTTTCCTGTTTTTATTTGGGACGTAGAGAAAGGAATTCTACCTCCTGAAGCAGTCGCCAATGCAGAAATAATTATTCATTTAGCGGGAGCAGGAATTGCAGACCATCGCTGGACTGAACCTTACAAAAAGAAAATATTAACGAGCCGAACCGCTTCTGCCGATCTGCTTTTTCAAACATTAAAAAACAATCCTCATAACGTACATACCTTTCTCTCTGCTTCTGCTGTTGGTTTTTATGGTCACACAGGAAATGCTTGGGTCGATGAGTTACAACCTGCCGCCGCCGATTTTATGGGAAACGTTTGCAAACAATGGGAGCAATCGGCGCTTCAGTTTGAATCATTGAAAATACGTGTTGCCTTACTTCGAACTGGTGTCGTACTTGCTAATGATGGCGGCGCACTACCTGTTTTGGCTCGTACTGTTAAATTATTTGCAGGAGCTCCACTCGGCAACGGCCATCAATACATTCCATGGATTCATATCGAAGATATTTGCCAGATGTATTTATTCCTAATAGAAAATAAAACATTGCACGGAGCTTTCAATGCAAATGCTCCATCACCTATTGAAAATAATTTTTTCATGAAAACACTAGGTCGAATTCTTAAAAGACCAATTTGGCCATTCAACGTTCCGGCTTTTTTTCTTAGAATAATCTTAGGTGAGAAATCTGCTGTAATATTGAACGGTCAGCGCACCTCGGTCGAAAAAATTAAAAGGGCGGGATTTAAATTCATCTACTCCGATCCTGAAACTGCGCTGCGAAATCTTCTATCGAAATAATCTTTACACCTATGAAAATTAATTTTTTTTGGTTCAGGCGCGATTTACGTCTCGACGACAACACAGCACTTTACCATGCGCTCAAATCGAAAAATGCTGTTCAGTGCATTTTTATTTTCGATACCGATATTCTCGATAAGCTGGGAAATAAAAAAGACGGCAGAGTAATTTTCATTCATCGACAACTCGAAAAAATAAATTTGGAACTAAAAAAAAACGGTGCTTCTTTATTGGTAAAATATGGTAAGCCTCTTGAAATTTGGAAAGAACTTATTGAAAAAAATAATGTCGATGCGGTTTTTACCAATCACGATTACGAGCCTTATGCTAAGCAGCGAGATCAATTAGTTTCAGAAATTTTGAATGCGAAAAATGTTTCTTTCAAAACCTTTAAAGACCAGGTAATATTCGAAAAAGACGAGGTAATAAAAAGCGACGGAACGCCCTATACCGTTTTTACGCCCTACATGAAAAGGTGGAGGTCGACTATCGATGATAATTCGTTTGAAAGCTATGAAACAGAAAACCACTTCCATCGTTTTCACCAACGTAACAGTTATAAGATTCCTTCTTTAAGCGAGATTGGTTTTATTGAAACTCAAATAGATTTTCCGAAATCAGAAATCGATTCAGAGTTATTAAACAATTATTCACTTAACAGAGATATACCGTCTGTAAATGGAACCTCGCGCATCAGTATACATCTTCGTTTTGGAACTGTGTCTATCAGAAAGCTAATGCGTCTTGCACTTCAAAGCGAGAAGTGGATGAACGAATTGATTTGGAGAGAATTTTATATGATGATTCTTTGGCACTTTCCAAAAGTTGTGAATGCCGCATTTAAAGAAAGCTATAATCATTTACAGTGGCTGCACGATGAAGAAGGATTTAATAAATGGTGTAAGGGAAAAACAGGTTTTCCAATTGTAGATGCTGGAATGCGAGAATTAAATGCGACCGGCTTCATGCACAATCGTGTTCGAATGATTACTGGTATGTTTCTCACCAAATATTTGCTTATTGATTGGAAATGGGGTGAAGCATATTTTGCAGAGAAGCTGTTAGACTTTGAACTTTCAAGTAACAATGGAGGATGGCAATGGAGCGCAGGTACGGGAGTTGATGCTGCACCTTACTTTCGAATATTCAGCATGGAAGAGCAAACCAAACGTTTCGATCCAAATTTTATCTATATAAAAAAATGGATTCCAGAGTTTCAAGAACTAACTTACCCTAACCCAATAGTCGATTATAAATTTGCAAGAGAACGATGTTTGCAGTTTTATAAAAAAGCACTTTCAACAAAGAATTGATCTTGCTTGCTATTCGTGGTCTACAAATTTCTTACTTCATACTTCTTACTTCTTACTTCTTATTTCTTCCTTCATACTTCGTACTTCACCCCACCTCTCTTGCAAGTTATTGTCTAGCATTTTTCTCCCGCAGAAACCGCAGAAGAACGCAGATTTTTTTCTTGCTACTTTTAAGGGATTAGAAGGAAATGATTCGCAAACGGCAGATCGATTTAATAGTTGACACTGCCTTTTAATCGTGGTCTACAAATTTCTTACTTCTTATTTCATACTTCTTACTTCATACTTCTTATTTCTTCCTTCATACTTCGTACTTCACCCCACCTCTCTCGCAAGCTATTGGCTGGCATTTTTCTCCCGCAGAAACCGCAGAAGAACGCAGATTTTTTTCTGACTTCTTTTAAGGGATTAGTGAATAGAAAAATCAATTGGTAATTTTATTTATCAATTGCAAACTATCAATTAACAGTTCAAGCTGCAACGCGTTGAAGAATTACTTTGCAAGGAATAGTTGACGTAATTTTTATTGAATGGGCGAGATGCAATGGAACTCCAAAATAATCGCCAGCTGTTAATGAATTAATTTGTTCATCTACAATAATGTCGCACGAACCTTCAACAATAAGAAAACGCTCAAATTCATGGTCGTGTTTTTCCAATGGCGCTTTTTCTTTTATCCAAACAATAGCTGTTGTAGCTTCTGCAGTGAAACTTATAATCTTGGCATAATACTCTGAAAAGTCAGACGGAATTGCCATGTCTGTTCTGTTAAGCCATTTTGAGAAATCTGAAACCAGACTCTTTTCACTAAGTAAAGGTGCAATTTCAGGCTCCTCGCCTTTCATCAATCGCTCTGTATAGTCAATAGTTGCCATCAAGAAAGGCTTCACTGTAACCTCCGGCTCAACAGCATGATGCCTTGCATATCGCTCAACAGCATCTGCAATTTTGTTGTATTCGCTTTTAACTTCCGGATATAAACTGATCATTTTCTCAACCTCGTCTATTTCTTCCTGTGTGGCACTTCCAAATACATACATCTCCAATTTCCCGGAATTAATAAATTCCTCTACATTTCTCATTGCTTTTGTTTTTCTCTATTAAATCTACTTTTCAACTTAACTATTTCTCTTTTTTCTCGCGGCAATATACCGGTTTTCAACGCAGACTTTTCGCAATCTCGGTACAATTTACGAAAATCTGACTCAGCCGGATTTCTAACCATAAAAGAAATAAATCTTGAAGGTCATGATAACTACAAAGTCCTCTAATTTACGTCTTAAAGCCACTGTTCAATTTCTAGCCCACTTAGACTAAAAATTAGAATTATTAATTGTGTTCAAATTTTTTCTTGACAACGCTTTGAATTTTCTGCACCCTTCAAAGCCAATTATAACCTTTTTTTTGCAAAGGCAAAACTATTCTATTGGCTATTTAATGCAAAAGAAATAAGATTATCATTTTGAATCCATTTCGAAAAACTGTAAGAAACTGCTGCATATATGACACATACATGCTCCAACCTACACTATAAAATGACGTAAATAAGACACACATAAGTACCAATGTTCATACGTCTAAACCGCCTTCATTTCGTTGCTATTCTGCTGCTCTTATCAGTCGCAGGAAAGATCGATGCTGCATCTCTCGGCATTCAGGCGTCGTTTGTGAAAAATAATACCAAGCAAGATGTAAATGAGGTCGCCAATAACACACTACGTATTCGCAACTATTCGAACGCTGTTGTAAGATTTCACGTAAATTTTTCATTGCCTGCCGGATGGCAATATTTAGGAAATCCGGAAAAAGATGTTGAATTGGCTGCAGGCGACTCCGTTTTTCTACCGGTTCGACTTATTGTAAATCGTGCTTCAAAAGGTGGGACGAGCTATATCGTAACGGCTTGGCTTTCGACAGAAAAGGGATTACAATTTGCCTCACAAAATTGGTACGTTACTATTCCTGTGCATTCTGACTGGAAGGCTACAATGCCTGTAAAACAACAATATTTTATTTCTGAAACTGACTCTTCCGGTTTCAAAGTTCTACTGAAAAACAACGGGAATACCGACGAACAAATTCGTATCACGTTAGTTCCTGATCGGCGCTTGGAAATTGTTCGTGCAATAGATGGTGGTGCGGCATTACTAACGTTTACTATTAATCTTCCGGTTGGTACCGACACATTGTTATCATTTCCGGTTTATAAAAAACAACAACTAAAAAGTATCGGTAAAAAAGATGCAGACCTTCATGCTGCTCCATCAAAAGAAACTTATTCAATTCAAATATTGGCAAAGGCACTTACTTCTACAGTTAGTTGGAGCGGAAGTGTACAGTTTTTTAAACTCAGCAATACTGTAAAGCAAAACGAATTTGGCAGATCGGCTATTCCTTTAGTGCTCGATGCAAATGTATACGATATCCTTTCTGATGGAACGACGATGTCGCTCGATGCTTATGGTACAACCATGTTAAAAGAAAACTCGATGATCAATTACCGTTTCCAAACGGTATTTATCACCAATTTCCTCGATCAAAATTCATTTTTAGGCAACAACCACTACATCGGTTATTTCTCTGACAAAGCATCGATCGAATTAGGCGAAGTGAATGGCTGGGGAAGAAGTTTATTATCAGGAAAAGGATTAAAAGCGACAAAAGTGTTTGGTAAAAATACATTTGGCGCTATGATCACAAGGGGACCAGAGCTATTTAAGAGCGCAACAACTCAGGGACTTGGCCTCTATCATAATTACAGAACTAAAAAGCTTAGTTGGAATAACTACTATTCTACTCAAAGCAGTACGACGCTAAATAATTCTACCAGCTTATTAAATACCGGACTAAGCTATAAGATGAATGTACATCATCAGTTTATGATTGGCGGAGGAGCAAGTTTAGAAAACTATTCAAAAGATACAGTAAAAAACTCATCGCCAGGATATGGATATGATGTAAATTATTCAGGCAACTTTAATAAGATAAATGGGTCAATTGGCTTTTCTCATGGCACAGGAAATTACGCCTTGGCAAGAGGAGCAGATGTTATTTCAGGTCGTATCAATTATGCCTTTGATCCGAAAAAATTTATTGCTTTCTCTTTTCAAAATTTCGACCAACGTCCGGAATATTTCTTTCATGGATTTTCGAGAGATGGCAATCCTGTAAGAACAGATCGTTATGAACTCCGATATGGAATTCAATCTTCAGCTGCCATCACATCTTTCAAACCAACATACCAATATCAATCAAACCAATCTTTACGTACACAAACTTCAGGATTAGGAATTGATTACAACATTAGAAATTTAACTGCTGTTCGTGTTACTATGAGCGGATTTTTTGGCTATGTAAAAGCAGTAGATTATAACATTCCGGAATTTTTTACAGCGCGCATGAGCTTTTTTGCTCGATGGACAAAACTCTCGTTGAATATACGCTACTATTATGGCGCCAATCAATTAACAGAGCAAAGTCGATTCGTAAAAGATAAAATAAATCCGCAGTCGTTGCATGTAGTTGGAACCTACGACTACTGGGCTGCAGAAGGAAAATTATTAGTGAGCACCACAGGAAATTTTATTTATGAGTCGTATTTCAAAAAAATAAATTTCCGTTTACGTCCTGAAATTTACTACTACACAAAAAGCGGAATTCGTTTATCGGCATATGTTTCATTTATGACATCTAAACAAAGCGCAAATCCTTTATTAGATGATCGCCCTACGAAAGATGCATTTCAACCAATTGCAAATACAGATCTGAGTATTGGGTTTGGTGTAAGAAAACAAATAGGTGTTCCTGTTCCGGGAAAAAAATTCACCAGCACTACAATTGTCGTCTATAAAGATTTGAATGGAAATCATAAGCTCGATAAAAACGAAGAAGGCGTAACTGATATGCTAATCAATATTCGTCCGATGAGTTTTTCCGGCGACAATAGCGATACTTTGAATATGAATAGAACGCATGGCGAAGATTTTATTACCGACAACAAGGGGACGATCATTTATGAAAATATTCCTGCAGGAAATTATATGATTAAGTGTACAGCCTTAGTTAATCAAGGAGAATGGTTCGACGCAAATAACGGAGAATACCAAATTGATAAAAAAGGAACAATATATATTGCTTTAACAAAAGGAGTTCGTTTAACAGGTTCGCTTTTAGTACAAGCAGATAAATATTCCAATCAAGAAACATCATTAGACATTAATCGAATTAGAGTTACTGCAATTGATTCGGCAGGGAAAACATATTCGGCATTGACCGATAAAAATGGAAATTTCCTAATGTATGTCCCTACCGGAATGTATACTATATCTATTAACGAAGCAGCATTAGGCAGCAATTACGAGATGCTACAAAACAAAGTAGAAGTTGATTTAAGTTATTTCACTGAAAATTTCAGTCTCACGTTTAACGCGGTTGAGAAAAAACGAAAAATGAATATAAAAAAGTTCAATCTGAAAGGTGAAGAACAAAAATGATACAACTCTTTAAAACAATAATCGTTAAACCAATAAAAATCAATCAAAATCCCACCATGAAAAGTCTAAACAAGGTTATTATTCTCCTTTCATTGTTTTCTGCAAGTGTAATAAATGCACAGAATGTAAGTATTTCGCCAAGTCGATTATATTATAAAACGGCTATTGGCGAATATAAAACGCAAGAAATCAATATCACAAACAGTTCAACTGCTAAGCAAGCTTTTACCGTTTCCTTTGGAGATTTTGAAGCAGCTGGCATTGAAGGCAAATCTCGTTTTATGAAAGCAGGAGAAAGTGAGAACTCATGTTCACAATGGTTGAGCGCTACGCCTTCATTCTTCGAATTAGAACCGGGCCAAACTCAAAAAGTACAGGTTTTAATTAGTGTACCGGCTACACCGGAAGCGAATAAAGTGAAATGGGCTGCTATGCAAATCAAATTAGCTAAAGAGAAAAAAGGCGCAGAGTCGGGCGATAAAAACTCGATTGGCTTAGGTGTTACAGAAACATTTCAGTTTGTCGTACACATTTTCCAAACTCCACCAACAGTAGTGAACAAAAGTGCAGAGTTGGTAAGTTTTAAAGAAACAACATTACCAAGCGATACAACAAGAGTTCTAGCCGTGAGAGTAAAAAATAATGGCGAGACAATTTTAGATTGTGCATCATACCTTGAATTTACACATCTTCAAAGTGGCGCAGAACAAAGACAAAAGCCATTCGCATTTACTTTGTTGCCTGGAGCTTCAAGAGAAATAAAATTTAACATAGGCACTAATCTGGCAAAAGGCAAGTATTCTGTATTAGGAGTAGTAGATTTTGGCAGTAGAGAAAACGTACTAGCAGCCGAAATGGAAATGGAAGTTAAATAAGTAATAATAAAATAAATTGATGATTATTCTTTCTATAGGAACATATTTTGTATTCAAGTTAAACAAAAAACAGAAAGCTAAAAGTTTGTTGTTCTGTTCGGAATATAAATTAAAAACACAAAGTGAGATTAAACTGTAAGAAACGCAAATCAATTATTCAACAGAAAATAAATTAACACACCATATTTGTATCACACCCCAAATCAATAATAAATTAAAATTAAACACCCACAAAAAGAAAAAATGAAAAAAATCACTCGCGTATTAATCTTAACAGCCTTAACAGGAGTTTTGGCAGTTAACACAACGAAGGCACAGTTATCGGCACAAGAATATGTAGCTGTTACTATGGACCTTCAAGGAATCTTAGAATTGAATATGACTACAGAGCCACAAGTTGACTTCGTATTTAATACAATTCAAAAGTATCAGGTAGGTATCACTAAATATAATGCAACTCGTTTGGAAGTTGAATCGACTGTGCCATGGGATTTATATGCTCAGCCATCGACTCAGTATTTCACCCAGCAAATTGCTTATGGTGCAGGTACAAACGGACAAGGTACTCTACCATCAGAAATTTTAGAAATGCAGGCTATTCAGGCGAATTCGGTAGCTGCTCCACTTACATTCAATAGCTTTATCGGCTTATCGAGTAATGGTGGTGCTAATACAGCTTCTTTGACGCCATCTGTAGATACACAGTTTTTAGCAGGAGAATTTGCTCAAGGTGTTACTAGCAGCTATGCTCCAGCAACATCAACGGCTAGCCCGCTTACAAACAAATTCTTGATTCACTACCGAATTAAACCGGGAGTACCGGCAAATTTCCCGGACTTAACAGCACAATATCCGTTTGTTGCTGCAACTACGTTCAACATTTTTACACCATATGCTCAACCTGGTTTTTATGATCTAGAGGTTGTTTATACTCTTACAGAAGATCTATAAAAAATACTTAAACTAAATAAAAGAACCCTCAATAACATGAGGGCTCTTTTTATTTTAGTGTAATACGAATGAATTCTTAGACGCCGTGTAACATTTCAAGCAACTTCTGAGTAAATCATGTTTCACCTGATTCTCCTAATTTTGATGCGTACCAACAGCTATCTAATTATCATTTTAAGCGTAACCTTCTTTTCTATGTCATCGAATGGACAATCGGTGAATATTGATCTTGCCAGTGCTTCAAATGTCGATTTCAACTTTAACACATTTCAAAAACTTACGAATGGTATTTATATTCCCAATGCCATTACAATAAATGTTGAAGCAACCGGAACTCAATGGGATTTATACATGGGAGCTAGTACTACTACGGCAGGTATCTGGGACAATATTCAGTATTATGGGTCGAGTGGTAATGGAACTCCGAATGTTAGCATGGTTTCTTTACGCGTTCATAATCTCAGGAATACCTCACAAATTTCGAATTTTGTACCGCTTCAAGATATTGCCACTTCAACCTTAGATATTATAGGTCATCAAGGCGCACCAGACCCGCCTGTAAATTGCACCGACGTGAACCCTACCGGAACCAATATGCCCGGAAGCTATACTACCGACCCAAGTTGTTATCAATTTAGAGTGGACCTTAGAATTACGCCGGGATTAAATTACAGACCGGGACTCTACTCTTTACAAATTTTATTTATTATAGCACAAGACCTTTAAAAAAATGTCATTTGATCTTTAATAGATCAGAAGGTGTGTCTATTGCAATACTCTCTAATTCGGTTATTGCAATGCTGATCTTGTAACCGTTTTCTATCCATCGCAATTGTTCTAACGATTCTGTTATCTCCAAATTAGTTTTTGGCAAATCTGAGATTGCCAATAAAGTTTCAACGGCGTATCCATAAATACCTATGTGCTTATAATAGGACGAATGTTTTAGCCAATCTTGCTCCGGAAAATTTCTATTGTATGGAATTGGCGATCGACTAAAGTAGATTGCCTCTGATTTATTATTGACAACTACTTTTACATTATTGTGATTGAACAGTTCGTCGGAAGCGTCAATTTTTTTTATCAATGTTGCAATCGATGCTTTTTGATCGACTAACAATCCACAAAGCAAATCGATTTGCTCTGGATGAATGTATGGCTCATCGCCTTGAATATTTACTACTGCATTCCAAGTACTGCTTTCGTTTGCACGAATAATTTCTGCGCATCTGTCGGTTCCGCTTTGATGTTCGGGTGAGGTCATAAAGGCTTTGCCTCCAAAAGAAATAACGTGGTCGTAGATACGTGCATCGTCGGTAGCAATTAAGACTTCAGTAAGCATCGACGATAGCTTGCACTGCTCGTAAACACGCTGTATCATTGTTTTTCCGTGGATGTCGACCAAGGGCTTTCCCGGAAATCGTGTCGAGGCATATCTGGCGGGTATAATCCCAATAATTTTCATTGCTTGAATAATTGAATGATGTAAAAATATCTAATTTTTTAATTCATGAGTTAGATAATCGCAAGATCATTTTATCTAGAAAGTAAAAACAACTTGACCTACAAACTGACGAGGAGGCTGCATATCTGCCGGACGCTGCATATAGATGTAATTCGTCAAATTCTTTACGATAAAAGAGAGCTTTACTTTAGTACTAATACTCCACGACGATCTAAAATCATAGATTGTGTCGCCTTGCCTGTGATATTGGCGATAATGTCCGATTCCTAATCCAGGTGGAAATGCAGCATCAAGCAAGCCGCTGATGAATATTCGATCTACATTTTCCATTCGTGATGAATAACGGAAACTGAGACCCACTTCAAACTTTTTCCATTGAACCGAAACATCTCCTTTGAACATATTCTTTGATCGATACTTTAATGTGTTTGTCGAGTCGCTTCCCATGGCATTGATTAATCCTCCAACCTTCGCTACATAGGCGCTGTCATAGTTTAATTGTTTACTATCAATAGAGGTAAACCCTGCCATAAGTGTAATATTCCAATCTTTATGAATCGTTCCGTTAATGGCAATGGATGCATCAATTCCATCAATCCGTGTGTCGCCAATATTTAACGACTTAAAGCCATTGCCAATGAAAGGGTCCGTAAACTTTCCCCATTGTGCAAATGAAAACTCCATCATGTTTTTATATTCATTTCTGAAAATAGCCACGTCAACATATCCGCTCCAGTTTTTTATTTTCATTAGCTGTCGAGCACCAATCTCCATACTCAGTCCTTTTTCCGGACGGAGATCGTTATTCGGATAAATCACAATATTACCAACGTTGGTTCGAACATATTTTTCTGCAATAGACGGAAAACGGTATCCTTGTCCGATTGATGTTCTGAAATAAGTTCCTTTAAATGCATGAAAATTTATTCCACTTCTGAACACTGGAATTATTTTATCTGTGATAGTATCTACACTATTTTGCTCTACACGTCCCCCTGCAGAAAACGTAAACTTATGCCACTTCAAATCGCCCTGTAAATAAGTAGCTAGTTGTCCGCCATCATGATTTCCAAAAAGTTCGCTCTTAACGAGTGATTTTATTTTTACTGCCCCGGCTGTAATGTTTAAATTTTCTTTTATTGTTTTTTGATATTGCAGTTCATAGTAATAAAGATCTGCTTTTGAGTTTTGGTTTGTATTATTAATGTTGATTGTTTCAAAGAGTCGAGTTCGGATTTTGAATGTCCCCACCTTAATGTTGACATACGTCACGAAAGGATCTACATTAGTTCGAGTGCTTCTATAATCGCTGAGCGTATTGGAAGCGGGGGTATATGCGCCACTTGTATCGTTTTCAGAAAAGAAAAACAAAGTACCCAGAGAAGTCATCGTATTAAAATTTACTCCGACGCTAAGTCCATCTATTTTTTTAAATCGGTAGCGAGTATTCATATTAAATCTGCCTCTTCGTTCTTTTTCTCCTTGACGGTACCCTTGATCATCGAAAATATTGGCACCTACCACTAAATCGAGTTGATTTATTTTTTGACTATGAAAAAAGCTATACCCGGAATTCATAAGCACATTACTTCCCCAAAATTTTAAATCGTATTTTTTTCCGTTGATTTCAAAAACAGGACGATCATAAATTCCTGCAAAAAGTGAGAATTTTGTTATTGGCTGATCCTTCGGAAAAGCTGTTCTAAAATTAATAACACCGTTCAATGCCGAAGAGCCAAACAACACACTCGAAGCTCCTTTTATGACTTCAACTTGCTCCAAATTTTCGACCGGTATAAAATTCCATTTGGTATCGTTTGCATCAGCTGTGAGCTGCGGCAGATCGTCTACCATTACTTGCACTCGACTTCCTGCGCCGTAACTCCAACCACTTCCCCCGCGAATATTCGCTTGTCCGTCTACTACATTCACGCCTGGTATCTGCTCTATGGCATCTTCCATTGTCGTTGTATTTTTACTTTCAATCATAGCCGGCTTCAATACATCCATCGAAACCGTTACATCTTCAATTTTTTGTTCAAATTTTCCGGCGCTGATTACAATTGTACTCAGCTCTTTCAAATTACTTTTCAGTTTGACATTCAAAACTACTTTTTCATTGGGCACTAAGTTTACTGATTTTGAAAAAACATCGAACGACATTAACCGAAATTCAATTGAATGATTCCCTGATGTTGTATTGATGGAATAATTTCCGTCATTATCTGAAACACCAACATTTACTGAATCGATGCTAATTGAAACACCTAAAAGTTTTTCTCCCGAAGCTTGATCGGTAATGGTTCCGCTTATGCTTCCATTTTGTGCTTGTGCTAATTGCGATAGGCAGATTAACAGTATAACGATAATGTAATTTCTCATAGTATATTAAATGTAAACCAGCTATTCCTTTTGTAACATTGCCCTTTATAACGACAATTAAACATACGTTTCTTTGAAACAATGATACATAATAAAAAGCTACTAAAAAAAGATGAAATTGATCGATGACGAACAATTAATGTATCGATTAGCGGTTCATTCTCTTCCCGGAATAGGTCCGATAACGGCAAGAAATCTAATCAGCTATTGTGGCGGGGTAAAAGAAGTTTTTTCTAAACGGAAAAGTTTGCTCGAAAAAATACCGGGCATTGGACCAGAACGAATAAAAGACATTCTATCGTTTAACGATTTTTCTTCTGTGCAAAATGAATTGGCTTACCTGAAAAAAAATGACGTGCAATGTTTATTTTATCTTGATGAAAAGTATCCGGCTCGTCTGAAAAATTGCGACGATGCCCCTATTCTACTTTTCTATAAGGGAAATGAAGACTTGAATAAGCAAAAAATAATTTCCATTGTGGGAACAAGACACATGACAAGCTATGGGAAAGAAAGCTTAGAAAAAATTGTTCATGATTTAAGTTCATACAACCCTCTTATCATAAGTGGACTTGCCTATGGCGTAGACATTCATGCACACAAAATGGCGATGAAATATGGATTGAAAACAATCGGCGTTGTGGCTCATGGTATCGGCAAAATTTACCCGGCAGAAAACGCTTCTACAGCAGAGAAAATGATTTCTGAAGGAGGTATCTTAACCGAATACTTTCATAAAACAAAACCTGAAAGAGAAAATTTTCCGGCACGCAACAGAATCGTTGCAGGCATGAGTGATGCTGTTTTGGTCATCGAATCGGCCATACGAGGGGGAGCTTTGATCACTGCTGAATTTGCTAATAGTTACAACCGCGATGTTTTTGCTTTGCCGGGAAAAACAACAGATCAATATTCGAAAGGATGTCATTTGCTGATTAAGAAAAATAAGGCTTCTATTTTTGAATCGGCCGATGATATTGCCGATGCTATGAACTGGAAAATCGACGAAGTAAAAAAAACAGGTAATCAGTTATTACTTTTCAATAATCTTACACCCGACGAAAAAACAATCGTTGAAACACTTACCGCTCACCAACAACTTTCGGTCGATCAACTGGCCATTCATACTCTATTCCCTGTGAGTAAGACTTCTTCTCTCTTGTTGAATCTTGAATTTGCAGGCATTATTAAAGTACTTCCTGGACGAATTTTTAAAATTAACGGCAAATAACACCTTAAAAAAAAACAGGCTACCCATAGGATAGCCTGTTTTTAATACCTAATTGTTTAGATTAAGAAAGGTGCTTGCTAACAAGTTTTGTCATTTCGAACATAGAAACTTGTTTTTTGCCACCGAATACTTTTTTCAAGTTCTCGTCAGCATTGATGTTACGTCTTTCTTTTGGATCTTGAAGATTGTTCTTCTTGATGTAATCCCAAAGACGCTTAGTAACTTCTGTACGTGGTAACGGCTTGCTACCTACAATCGGCTGAAGAACGTCAGAGATGTTCATCGGCTTCATAAAAGCTGCATTTGGTTTACGCTTAACTTTAGCTTTCGCTACTTTTTTCTTAGCAGGTGCTTTTTTAGCAGGAGCTTTTTTCTTAACAGCTGCTTTTTTCTTAGCAGGAGCTTTTTTCTTAGCGGCTACTTTCTTTTTTGCCGGAGCTTTTTTAGCTACTTTTTTCTTTGCTTTTTTAGTTGCCATGATTTTTAAAATGGTTTAGAGTTATCTATTGATACAAATCAACGAAGTAATTCAGATTGATAGCATACCCCTCCAAAGAAGTTTTCCACAATCCATTTGCAATTTTTCATAGGTAAAAAACTCTCTCTTCAGGTAGCGCCTCTAGGTACTACCGGTATTTAAAACTTTCTCATTGGTTTTACACTCTATGAAAACGATTAAAAACTTACAACTCTATTCAAACTCGCCGAAACCCCTTTAAACAGTGCCTTTTGAGGGGTTTTTCACTCTTACAAGAAAAGTGAAATGCTATTAATGAGCTGCAAACAATACTTGAAAAAACCATTTGCCGATTCATAATAATAATGATAATATTGTATTTGGTAGCATGATTTCCATCTGCATAATTTTAGACTACTTGTTAACAAAGAGAAAATAGAGCCCGTGAAAAAATTCTTATTCGTCCTTTTTACCTACATCATTGTATCATTTTCATTGAGTGCACAGGAAACAAGCCCGCTTCCCTCTAGAAATACCGTTGGTTGCGTCTCCGGTAATTGTGATAATGGCGAGGGCGTATACAGATCTTCAAACGGAAATTTATATGAAGGACTATTTGCCAGAGGTAAATACCAAGGAAAGGGCAAAATAACATATAAGGACGGAGATCTTTATATAGGAGAGTTTGATGCCGGAAAAATGAATGGTCAAGGTGTCTATACTTATCATGACGGCACTGTTTACGTCGGAAATTTCTCTAACGGGAAAATGGAAGGTAAGGGCAGCATGACTTACGTAAGCGGAAATAATTTTGAAGGCAGCTTTTCTAATAATATGAAATCCGGAAAAGGAGTTTACCTTTTTGCCGATAGCAGCAGATACGAAGGAGATTTTGTGAATGACAAAATGGAGGGTAGAGGAACCATTTATTATCCGAATGGCGATGTTTATACAGGCGATTTTCTTAAAGGAAAGCAAACCGGCAATGGCTCTTACCACTACCATGACAATAACGAATATATGGGAGATTTCGTAAATGGATCTTTTTCAGGAAATGGTCAACTAAAACTCAACGATGGCAGTGAATACATAGGATCCTTTAAAAACGATAATATGGCCGGAGAAGGTGTCTTTTATTATGTCAACGGCGATGTTTATGTAGGCACTTTCGTGAATGGTAAATATAATGGTTGTGGAACGTATTACTATTCTAATGGCGATCGATACTCAGGCGATTTTCTAAATAATCAGAATCACGGCACCGGTACTTATTATGAATCAAACGGGCAAGGCACTACTTACCACTATTTAAATGGTGAAATTATAGGTGAAGGAATCCAAATTAATTTCATTAGCAATACAACTTCTTACGATGGTAAACCCACATCAAACAATTCTGTAACAACTCCAATTGCCATAGCAGAAACAACGAAAACCGAAAAGCCAATTCCAAGTTCTCCTAAACCTTCAACTACTCTGCCGAAAGAAAAAGAGGATACTTTGCCAGTAGAAAATAAACTTTTACCGAAGACTGAAACTTCAAATCCTAAACTGCAAGAGAAAATAAAAAATGGGCCGTTGGCAGTAAATGAGAGTACTCCTGAAACAGTATCATCACCGGTTACGACCATTGTTCCTCATTCTATCCCATCCATTGCCAATCCTGAATCAATTCTTTGCCCTGTATGTAAAGGGCATGGAAAAATTCTTCAATCAGAAATAAGAAAAAACAAAATGGTAACAAAAGACATTTCGAACGGTTTAGGCCCTAGAAATTTTGTTACTTACTCTATAAACGAAATCGTGCGGTTGGCAGGAAATGTACTTTGTGGTCGTTGTCAGGGTTCAGGTAAAATTATCGTCCAATAATATCAGTCAACATTCTATATGAAAAAAATAATTCTCTTCTTTTTTTTTAGCTTTTCTTTGAGTGCTTTTTCTCTAGCCCAAAATTTACGGTTTGGAAAATTATCGGTTGAAAAAGGTTTGTCGCAAGCTACTGTTTATTGCACCTATCAAGATAGCCAAGGTTATATTTGGATTGGTACCGAAGACGGGTTGAATAAATATGATGGCTATTCATTCGACATTTATAAGTATGACCCAACCGATACTTCAACATTATCTAACAACATTATTCGATGCATCTATGAAGATTCCAAAAAAAATCTTTGGATTGGAACAGACAATGGGCTGAACAAACTGGACCCAACGAATGGTTCATTTACAAGGTATCAAAATAATACGGCCGATAAAAACTCGCTAAGTAATAATTTAATTTCATCAATTACTGAAGACAAGCAAGGTCTCTTATGGATTGGAACTAGTAATGGACTAAATTCACTTAACATTGCTTCCGGTAGTTTTACTGCATATTATAACATTCCGAATGTTGTAGCTTCATTGAGCAGTAATGTTATTGCCTCGCTCTTTGTCGACAATCAAAACACACTTTGGGTTGGCACAGTCTCTAATGGATTGAATTTGTTTAACACTTCATCATTTACATCAAAAAGGATGATGAGTGGTGGTGGCAACACGATAAGCGAGAACGAAATTACTTGCATTAGCGGAGACAAAAAAAATAATGTATGGGTTGGGACTGTAAATGGCGGTGTAAATATTATTTCTTCGACCGGAAAAATAACTCATTTAAATAATTCACAAGGTCTTTCTTCAAATAGTGTTTTCTCCATCCATCAAGATGTTCAGGGGATGATGTGGATTGGAACCTTTGGTGGCGGACTGGATAATTATAATTTGCTAACTGGAAAATTTACCAATTACCATCATGATGTTCAAAATCCGGAATCGCTTGCCAGCAACAAAGTGTATCATGTTTTTGAAGATATTGCCGGAACGATATGGATTTCTACTGCCAATGGCATTTGTTTTTACAATCGAACGATTTCCAAATTCACTACATACAAAATTAACGAAGTAGGCGATGCTGCAGCTAACAATGGCGTTTATGCAATACATGAAGATCGACAAGGAAATGTTTGGACTGGTACTTTGGGGAGTGGATTAAATGTTTTTAGCAGAACTGAAAATCGTTTTGTAAATGAAAAATTTCCTTCACTAAATAATTCGACGCTGCGCTTCAGTAATATTTTCGCTATTGAAGAAGACAATAGCGGACTATTGTGGATAGGAACTACGGATGGATTGCTGAGCTATAATAAAAACTCGGGTGTGGTAAATGAATACAAAGCCACATCGGGAGCAATTAGCAATAATTATATCCGTTGTATTTTTTCTGACAAAAATGGGAAACTATGGATTGGAACGCATGGCGGTGGCTTAAATGAATTTAATAACACTACAGGAAAATCTACTTTTTATAAAAACAAACCAGGCGACAATAACTCTTTAAGCAGCGATGTAGTCGTAAATATTTTCGAGGACTCAAAAGGACAGCTTTGGATTGCAACCTATGGTGGCGGACTGTGTTTGCTCGACCGCACCACTGGAAAATTTACAGCATTTAAAAATAATCCGTCCGATTCAAAAAGCATCAGCAGTAATTTCATTCATTCTATTTTTGAAGACTCGAAGGGGAAATTATGGATAGGAACCTACGGTGCGGGTTTGAATATTTATGATCCGGGTACAAAATTATTTTTACATTATACGGAACGTGATGGTTTACCCAACAACATCATTAATGGAATTATAGCTGATTCGAAAAACAATATTTGGATAAGTACAAATAGCGGCCTATGCAAACTGAATTTATCGAAAGACCAAACCAATTTGACATCGAATAGCAGAACATATAATTTACAAGATGGGTTACAAAATAAATTTAACGTCAATTCTTGTTATGAAGGCATCGGTGGATGGCTATATTTTGGCGGGAGCAATGGATTAAATGCTTTCCATCCTGACAGCATCAATGATAATACTGTGATCCCTCCTGTTGTGATTACGCGTTTCTATCTTTTTGAAAAGCCTGCTAGAATGGATACATTAATAACAAGCGAGCATACGCTTAATCTTAATTACAAACAAAATTTTTTCTCTTTTGAATTTGCTGCATTAAACTATTTGTTTCCGGATAAAAATAGATATGCATACATGATGGAGAATTTGTACGATGAGTGGACATATTCAGGAACAAGAAGAAATGCAACTTATACAAATATTGATCCGGGCGAGTATGTTTTTAGAGTGAAAGCTTGTAATAACGACGGGGTATGGAATGATACCGGTATTGCAATAAAAATAACGATAGCACCACCAATTTGGAAAACAAAATGGTTTATGGCTCTGTTTGCTCTTACCATTACAAGTTTAATTTTTTTATACATTCGATTTAGAACAAATTCCCTCGTAAAACAAAATGTTGACCTTGAAGAAAAAGTCAATACAAGAACATTCGAATTGCAAGAGAAAAATGTACAGCTTACCAAGACAATGGAAAACCTACAGACTACACAAAATCAATTGGTACAATCTGAAAAAATGGCTTCTCTTGGTCAGTTAACAGCAGGTATTGCTCATGAAATTCAGAACCCATTAAATTTCGTAAATAATTTTTCTGAATTATCGGTCGACCTGATATCAGAGTTGGAAGAGGGTGTGTCGCCTGAAGAGCAAAAAGAAATTACACACGACTTAAAACAAAATATTGAAAAGATTCATTTTCATGGAAAGCGCGCTGATAGTATTGTGAAAGGGATGTTGCAACACAGCCGTTCATCGACTTCTGAAAAGCACGAAACCGACATTAATAAACTTGTTGCCGAGTTTTTCACTCTTGCTTATCATGGTATGCGTGCAAAAGATCCGGGGTTTAATTGTGTGATGGAAAAAAATCTAGCGGAAAATCTTCCAATGATTAATATTATTTCACAAGATGTGAGTCGTGTGATATTAAATATATTCAATAATGCTTTTTATGCCGTTGACGAAAGAAGTAAAAAAAGCGAAAGCGGATATCAACCAAAGGTTGAGATTGCGACCTCTTTAGAAGACCATAAAATCGTAATTAAAATACGAGATAATGGAAAAGGAATAGCTCAGGATATACGAGAGAAAATCTTCAATCCATTTTTTACCACAAAGCCGACAGGACAGGGTACAGGTCTCGGCCTATCTATAAGTTACGACATAATTACTAAAGGACATAACGGTTCATTATCTGTAAACTCAAAAGTAGGAGAGTTTACAGAATTTATTATTAAACTTCCTACATCGGTTTAAATTTTTCAATCTGAATGTATGATAAAAATACTCGTAGTCGACGACGAAATAGATGTTGAATCATTGTTTAACCAACGGTTTCGACAAGAAATAAAAGCTCAAAGAGTAAAAATACATTACGCTTTTAGTGGTGAAGACGCTTTGAAGTTTTTAAGAACTTTAGATCCGTTTGACATTGTTCTTGTTTTGAGCGATATCAATATGCCGGGAATGACTGGATTGCAGTTGCTAAAAAAAATTAAAGAGGAATTTGCTACATTAAAAGTGGTAATGGTTACGGCTTATGGCGATGAAAACAATTACAATAACGCAATGGAACTTGGGGCTGACGATTTCATTACTAAGCCGGTTGATTTTTCTATACTCAAGGAAAAAATAATGAACGCATCAAATTAACAAAACTAAATAATTACTTATGGTAGAATTAGCAAGGATTTTGGTGGTGGATGATGAGCCAGATTTAGAGTTGTTGATCAATCAACGGTTTCGACACCGCATCAAAAATAAAGAATTGGTTTTCGATTTTGCTGCCAATGGTCAATTAGCGATTGAGAAATTGGAAGAAAACGGAAACGTGTATGATATGCTTTTGACAGACATCAACATGCCGGTGATGGATGGACTTACCTTGCTAAGTATTATCAAAGAACGATTTGGACATTTTAAAGCTGTTGTTGTAAGTGCCTATGGCGACCTCGAAAACATCAGAACAGCTATGAATAAAGGAGCTTTTGATTTCATCACTAAACCGATTGATTTTATTGATCTAGATATGACAATCAATAAAACCTTAGAGGAAACTCGTTTTATTAAACTAGGACAGCAAGCTCAAGAAAAATTATCTTCAACAATAAAAGAAAAAGAAAAAGCAGAACAAAGCGAAAAATTCAAACAACAATTTCTTGCAAACATGAGCCATGAGATCAGAACTCCAATGAATTCTATCGTGGGCCTTACTCAATTATTACATAAAACGACGCTCGACGATCATCAAAAAAAATACCTAAATGTAATTAGGAAATCATCTGAAAACCTTTTAGTTATTATCAATGACATACTCGACCTTTCGAAAATAGAGGCGGGAAAAATGAATTTTGAAAAAATTTCATTCTCCCTTGATGAAGCGCTCGACACGGTTTATCACTCTATGCTTATCAAAGCAGAAGAGAAAAATCTGCATTTTGAAATTGTAATTGACAAATCAGTTCCGCCAATTATTGTAGGGGATCCTACACGTTTGAACCAAATACTTTATAATCTAGCTGGGAATGCAATTAAATTTACTCAAAAAGGAAAAGTATCAATTGAAATTTCGGAGATTAACCGACAAGGCATGACAAGTATTTTACAGTTCTCTGTAATTGACACAGGAATTGGAATCTCTGAAGAGAATAGCTCTAGAATATTTGATAGCTTTTCACAAGCCACGAGCGATACGACACGAAAATTTGGAGGAACAGGTTTGGGGCTTACAATTTCTAAGCAGCTGATAGAATTACAAGGAGGAACTATTACAGTTAAATCGGAAATTGGCACAGGTACCTCTTTTATTTTCAAAATCCCATTTTCAATTGGGTCTATCGATGATCAAACTATAGAGCATAGTCTGATTGAAATTACTGGTAAAGAATTGAAAGGAATAAAGATTTTACTGGTAGAAGATAATGAATTCAACCAGATGGTTGCCATAGATACATTAGTTGATCTTATTCCAGACTTAAAGATTGAAACAGCAGAAAATGGACTATTGGCGATTGAGAAGATTGAAGCCAATGATTATGATGTGATATTGATGGACATTCAAATGCCCGAAATGGACGGATTTGAGACGACTAAATATATTCGACAACTGAATTCAAACAAACGAACTACTCCGATAATGGCGATGACCGCCAATGTAACCCCTGAAGAAGTAACAAAATGTTTTGAATCGGGTATGGATGCGTATATCTCTAAACCTTTCGAAACACAAGACCTATTGAACAAACTAAACAGACTGGTTACGGGTAAAATCACATAAAAATTTGGCTGTCTAATTAAAACATATTAGATTTATCAACTCTAACTTAATATCTTAATGGAAAGAATCACCGACCTAACATTTTTGACCACATTTACAGGAGGAAATTCTGAAAAAATGAAGAAGTATATTCGAATGTTTGTTACATCTTGTCCTGAACAACTGCTCAAGATGAAAGAACATCTTGCGGCAGAAAATTATGACGGGTTAAAATCGGTAGCTCATGCTTTAAAGCCACAAATAACTTATATGGGAATTAAAGCAGGTGAAGCGCCTATAATGCAGATTGAAGAGTTTTCTGCAGCGAAAACCAATCTTCAACTTTTACCTTCACTCTTTGATGAGTTCAGCAAGCAATGCAAATTAGCAATGGAAGAATTAAACAATGAGTTAGCTTAAGTTTATCTAGATCGTCGGTTTTCTTCATTGAATGTATTTGAAATTTTAAGAAGAATTCCTTGAAAATTATTATCAATGCTTCAATTTACCTCAAAATAAAGCTCGTTTAGATGATAAATTGAATCAATCTAAAACAATAACTTATCTTTCACTATCAAAATATTTTTATATTTTTGAAGCATAATTGAATTATGAAACAGGTTAAAAATATCTTTATCGTTGACGATGATCCGATGCAAGCAACAATGCTCGCCGATTATCTAAGCAAATACTCAACATTTTCCATCTCCGTTTATAATAGCGGCGAAGAGTGTTTGAAAAATTTAAATAAAAATCCGGAAATAATTTTTCTTGATTATAATTTCGACAAGGCTGGAAAAATGGCAATGGATGGCATCGACATCCTAAAAGAAATTAAAGAAGCTAAGCCCGAGACTGAAGTTGTAATGATATCAGGACAAGACAAAATTGAAGTGGCGGTGAATACAATTAAATACGGAGCCTTCGATTATATAGTTAAAAGCGAAAGTGCTTTTCACCGATCTGAAAATATTATTTTTAATATTATTAAACGTATTAAACTACAAGGCGAAGCTCGATTATATAAAAAACTGACTTTGCTTTTTGGTTTATCATTACTCATTATGGTCATTATCGTTTTGATCTTATACAAAATGGGCTATATCTCTAATCATCCCGGTTGGATGTAAAAATAAAAGTCTAAATAAAAAAAGGAACATTGTATATCGATGTTCCTTTTTTTTGTCATCGGAATTTTTTCAAATAAAAAAAAGTAACTTCACAGTTCAACATTGATAAGGGTTTCCACTATGCCTCATTTCTCTGCAACAATAAATTCCAAACTTCCTAAAGTTGGCACAACTATTTTTTCTGTTATGTCGGCTTTGGCAAGCGAACACAATGCAATTAATCTTTCGCAAGGCTTTCCGAATTTTGAACCGGATTCAGAATTAATTGCCTTAGCTGAACAGTACATGAGAAAAGGAATGAACCAATATGCTCCGATGCATGGAATACTTCCATTAAGAGAAATAATAGCTGAAAAAATAGAAACACTCTACGGCACAATTTACAACCCGGAAACTGAAATCAATATTACCAGCGGTGGCACTGAAGCAATTTATGTTGCTATTACTTCAATGATAAAAGAAAATGATGAAGTAATTGTTTTCGAGCCAGCCTACGATTGCTATGGACCAACTATTGAATTGGCAGGAGGAATACCTATTTACATTCAACTTAACGCTCCCGATTTTTCTATAGACTGGGAGATCGTTAAAAAAATGATCTCGCATAAAACAAAGATGATCATTATTAACTCCCCACAAAATCCTGCGGGATCTGTTTTATCGATGAATGATATGTTGGAACTTGAAAAAATAACTTCTGATAGTGAGATTGTAATCATTAGCGATGAAGTGTATGAACACATAATTTTTGATGGCATCCAACATGAAAGCGTAACCAAATATCCAAAACTTGCTGAAAGAAGCTTTGTCGTTTTTTCTTTTGGCAAAACATATCATACTACAGGATGGAAAATGGGTTATTGTTTAGCACCCGAAAATTTAATGACAGAATTTAGAAGAGTACACCAGTTTGTCGTTTTTTCATCTCCAACATTTATTCAATATGCCCTTGCCGATTACATGAAAAATAAAAACTATTCGATATTGCCAGCATTCTATCAGGAAAGGAGAGATTATTTTTTGAAGCTGATTGCAAGCTCTAAGTTTAAATTTAAACCTGCATCAGGGTCTTACTTTCAATGTTTAGATTTTAGCATGATTACCAGAGAGTCTGATTATGATTTTGCCGTGCGTTTAACAAAAGAAAAGCAAATTGCTTCTATTCCTGTTTCTGCCTTCTACAATTCCAAAAAAGACAACCATCTGCTTCGTTTCTGCTTCGCTAAAACGAATGACGTGCTTGAAAAAGCTGCAGAGATTCTTTGTTCTATTCCACAAGGAAAACTTAGAGCTGATATAAATTCATATTAATTTCTGATCGATGAAAATTACTATACTTCAATCCGATCTTGTTTGGGAAAACAAAGAAGCCAATCTTGAAAACTACAAAAAGATTATAAATTCCATTCCCGATGAAACTGACTTGATCATCTTGCCAGAGATGTTTTCTACTGGCTTCTCTATGAATGCTACAATTTTAGCAGAAGACATTAATGGGACAACTGTTTCTTGGATGAAAAAGATTGTGCTTGAAAAAAAATGCGCCGTTACCGGAAGTTTGATTCTCAAATCAGGAAACGATTACTTTAATTGTTTGGTATGGGTCGATGAAAAACAACTTCTCACCTATAATAAGCGTCATCTCTTTTCTTATGCAGGAGAAAATAATCATTACACTGCAGGTACAACAAAAACAATTATTCATTATCTCGGCTGGAAGATATTACCGTTAATCTGTTACGATCTTCGTTTTCCGGTTTGGAGTAGACGAACTGCAAAAGAAAATTATGACTTATTAATTTATGTAGCGAATTGGCCGGAACGAAGAAATGTAGCATGGAAAACATTGTTACCTGCTCGCGCTATCGAAAATCAGTCGTTTGTGGCAGGAGTAAATAGAATTGGAAAAGACATCAACGAAATTCATCATTCAGGCGATAGCGTAATCTATGATTTCAAAGGAGATCAATTGTCAACAATAAAAATTAATGAAAATAAATTCGAAACTGTTCAACTTGATCTAGCCGAACTAATAAAACATCGAGAAATCTTTGCTTTCAGTAACGATGCCGATACTTTTGAATTAAAATAATCATAAAAACATGAAATTATTTATCACAACAATACTATTTGCAAGTTGCATTTTAAAATCTTTTTCGCAAGGCGATCATCGCATGAGCGCTCAGGAA
This sequence comes from Bacteroidota bacterium, assembly GCA_043747595.1. Lineage (GTDB taxonomy): Bacteria > Bacteroidota > Bacteroidia > AKYH767-A > 2013-40CM-41-45 > JADKIH01. The sequence goes on from JAYTOX010000104.1 coordinate 70,123, forward strand.
AAAATGCTCATGCCATTTTATTTACAAAACGTAAGAACTCAAAATAATCAGTCACTTCCTCCTTCAACTATGGTGAGAGCTTCTGCAGAATGGGAAGAAATTGATGCGCTCATGATCACATGGACAAGCTACACAGCAATTCTTAAAGAAATAGTTAGAGCAGCGCAAAGCGAAACTCAAGTTCTCATTATTTGCAGCGACTCTGTTTCTGTAAAAAATACGCTCACCTCCTCTTCCATTCCATTGCAAAACATCCATTATATTATTGCTCCGTTCAACACTATTTGGTGTAGAGATTATGGCCAATGGAATATTTATACTAACGATGTAGATTCATTAGCGTTGATCGATTGGATTTATAATCGCCCTCGTGCAAGCGACGATGCAATTCCAACTGTAATACAAAACTATACTGGTCTTTCGATGTACGGAACCGTAACGAGCCCCAACGATTTGATTCATACAGGAGGAAATTTTATGTGCGATGGTTTTGGAACAGGATTTTCTTCCAATTTAATCCTTAATGAAAATCCAAGTAAGACAGAGGCTGAAATTGATACTATCATGAAAAACTTTATGGGTATCAACCGATATATTAAATTTCCGACTCTTCCTTATGATGCCATACACCATATCGACATGCACATTAAACTGATCGATGAAGAAACTTTACTCGTAGGACAATATCCTATTGGTGTTGCAGATGGTCCACAAATTGAAGCTAACCTTCAATACATTCTTACTAATTTTAATTCTGTTTTTGGAACTCCATTCAAAGTGATAAGAATTCCTATGCCGGCTGATGCCAGTGGAGCATATCCTGATAACAATGGAGACTACCGAACTTTTACTAATTCAGTATTCGTAAACAAAACAGTAATACTTCCAACGTATTCACAACAGTACGACACAACTGCTTTCAGAATTTATCGTGAAGCTTTACCTGGTTATACTATTACAGGAATTAATTGCAATGCAATTATACCGTCTTTAGGAGCGATACATTGCATCACAAAAGAAGTAGCGTCAAGTAATCCTTTATTGATTTCTCATCAGCCTTTGCACGATACTTACCAAACTACAGGAACGTATTACGCGAAAGCATTTATCAAACATAAAAGCGGAATTAGCTCGGCAACTCTGTATTATCGCACCGATACTTTACTTCCATACAATTCAATTTCAATGACGGCGGTCACAGGCATGCCAGATTATTTCGAAACGAATATTCCGGCTCAAGCAGCAGGTTCTATTGTTTACTATTATATCGAAGCATCATCGGTAAGTGGCAAAACTCAAGTTCGACCTATGACTGCTCCAGTTGGATATTGGAAATTTAATGTGCTCTTGAATACAGGACTTTTGCATTTGAATACAAATGCAAATATTCTCGAAAACCCTTTCCCAAATCCTGCTAGCACTATTACTTGTATACCTGTGAGTACCGCACAAAACGGAAACATCACTCTTTCAATTAAAAATATATTAGGAACTGAAGAGAAAATAATTTACAGCGGAGATAATTTTGGAAGTAAGAATTATTTTTTTAACGCAGCCGAACTCAAAGCAGGAATTTATTTTATTACTCTTAAAGCGAGCGATAATGTTTTTTACAAAAAAATTATTATTCAATAAGAAAATGAAAACAATAGATTCCAGGTCGCCTTATAGAATAATGAAAATTAATTTACAATAAATTCAACAGCGAAAAACTTTTCACATTTGCTTTGCCACCTGTCTAATTATATCGATCCATTCTTCTTTTGCACGAGAAGTACCTAAACGAACTATAATTAAATTTTTTGAAGGCAAAACATAAATGTACTGACCTAAATGTCCGATCGCAGCAAAATCACCTTCCTTCGGACCAATCCACCACTGTCGATTGTAAAACTCAGCTCCTCCTTTTTCATTATTGGCAGCGACTGATTTTCTCACCCATTCCGAAGGAACTACTTGTTTGCCTTCCCAACTTCCATCTTCTAAATATAAGCGCCCAAACTTTGCGAAGTCGCGCGCTCGCGCATTGATACAACAAAACGCTTTTTCTAAACCATCTTTCTTTTTATCGACACTCCAACTAGCATCATATTCCATTTGTAACGGCTTCCAGATTTTTGCATCTAAATAAGCTGTTAATGTTTGTCCTGTTGCACGCTCAACAATAAGTCCGAGTAATTCAGTATTTACACTTTTATAATCGAATTCTTCCATTGGACCTTTTTCGGTTTTCAACCTTACTAAACTTCTTCTAAGTGTTCGTCCATAATAAAAAGCTGCAGCACCACTAAATGGTGACGAGTATCCTTCAGAAAATTTGACACCTGAAGCCATCTGAAGTAAGTGATGAATCGTTACATTGTTCCAATTATATTTATTTTTTAATTCAGGAATGTAATTTACAACCGGATCATTTTCATTTTTAATTTTTCCTTCGCCTATTGCAATTCCTACTAATGCAGATACAAACGACTTCGACATAGAGAATGATGCTACAATAGAAGACGTGTCGTATTCTTCGAAATAACGTTCGTACAAAAGACTGTCGTTACGTATTATTAAAAATGCAACTGTTGGCGACTCTTTCAGAAAGGCGGCCATTGTTCTAGTTACTCCTGCATAATCTTTAATTTCTAATTTATTTTCAATAGAGGAATTTACCTGAGCATCTATAAACTTAAATGGATGATCAGATCTGTGCAAAGGCCTTGATGGGAAAATCTTGTAATCTGTTATGTCAGAAAAGTTATACCAAACATAGCGACCAATTTTACAACTTGAAAAGAGCGCGAGGAAACTAAGTAAAATTACTAGGCGACGATTTACTTTCATATTTTTATACAAATTATTTTGACCATTTCACTTCTACATCCCAATTAGCTCGTACGTTGAATGTTTCAGAATGATATTCTGTTTGTTCGGGCTGAATTTTATAAATTAAATTACCGGTATCCCATTTCCCATTATGATTTGAATCATGAATCAACTTCAGCTTATATTGTCTAGGATCAAGGTTTAAATAAGAGATAGTAGTGTCAGATATAAAAAATGTTTGTCTAATTATATTTTCTTTATCATCTATTAGTTGCAAAATTTTATTTTCCAGCGAACCGACCATTTTAACTGTTAATGTTCCATAATCAGTTTCAGATTTAACTTTCCATTGAAAATCTGTCGTGTCGTTCGTTAATTCATAAATATCATTTGCTGCACCTGGCAATACTGTTAACTCATAACTCGACTTTTCCTTCCACTTAAACGATACACCTAGTTGCATTTTCAATGAGTCTAAAAAATCAAATTGCGTTATGCCAACTATAGATGAATCTTGCTTTAGAATAAATTTACTTTTATCTATAGAAACGATTGGGTGGTTAAAATTTATTTTAAAGGGCTCGAAATAATTATGAGCAGATGTAGGATCATTACTTGTTGCCGCTAATGAAAACTTACTCCTGCTTGTTTGTTCTTTTGTTTTTTTGAATAAACGAATATCAGTTGTATCTATTCGCCCTTCCTTTAGAATAGAAAAAGATAACGAGTCCGCTTCAATATTTTTATACCAAATTGTCAAACTGTCTTTCTTTTCAGAGAATACCTGCGCAAAAACATTCAACTTATTCAAATCTGTAATCCAATTAATTTTAAGAGTATCGGCGGGAGCGGAAAAAACCAGTATAGTTTGTCCCGGGGCTACTGAATACGTTTTGACAAGACGTAATGGCTCAGCCTCTTTAAAAAGCTGAAGACTTACTTTTTGATCGCCTGCGTCAACCATGCTATCTAAAAACCCTATTGACTCTACTCCTTTCGTATACAAATAATTTCCATCTTTATCGTCTAAGGCAATCACCTTGTATTTTCCTGGAGAAATATTATTGACAGCAAATTCTCCCTCAGCATTTGTTTTACCGAAATACATTGGCCTCTCTTTATATGGCAACGAATCTTCATTGCTCATATACAATAAGGCAAAAAGCCCTTTATCCTTTTTATGATCGAACGCCGTTTCTATCTTTCCTTTTATCTTCAATGAATCTAAAATTGATCCGGTTGAAAATACATATTGATAATTATCCAATATGTTTCCTTCGTTCAAGTCTGTAATTGCATTGCCAAAATTCAATGTGTAAGTAGTGTTATCTTTTAATGTATCGCTTATATGCACGAAAAGTGTTTTCTTCCTTATTTTAGTTGTGGGCGGATACTTTAAAAGCGGCGAAACAACAAGCTGTGTACTTACATCTTTCAATGCTATAAACTCATCAAACGTAATTGCAATATCTTTTGGATAAACATTTATCGATAAATTTTCAGGTGTAGTTTTCAAAACTTTCGGTGGGGTAGAGTCTTTTGTTCCTCCTGCCGGTGGTACCTGAATGGCACACGAAGAAAAAATTAATACAAATACAATAACGAAAAATTGCCTCATATAAATTTCAATAATAGATCACAAATCTTAGTTAAATATTTTTCGTCTGTATCGTCGAAATGAGCAACGAATTCGCTGTCTACGTCGAGGACTGCTATTACATTGGAATCCTTAATAATTGGCAGAACAATTTCCGATTTTGAGATGGCGCTACAAGCAATATGTCCGGGAAAAAGATCTACATCGGGAACAACAATTGCTTTGCCCTTCTCCCAACTACTTCCGCAGACGCCTTTACCTTTGGCAATTCGAGTACAAGCAACCGGACCTTGAAACGGACCGAGTACCAACTCTTCCCCTTTTTTAGTTTCTTTCACAAAATAGATACCGATCCAAAAAAAAGAAAACACTTCACGTAAGGCGGCAATCACATTTGCGATATTTGCCAAGCCATCCTCTTCATATTCTGTGAGAGCTAGCAATTGAGGCATCAGAGCTATGTACTTTTCCTCTTTGCTTAAACTATTATCGGTATAAATACTTTCCACCATGATCAGGTGCAAAGATGCTAATTTTTCAATGCAAATTAAAGCAAATCGTGCAGCAAAATAAGCTTTAAGCACAAGCCATAGCAACAATCGAAACCTTTGTTCCGGGCACTTTCAATAACGATTCTGCACATGCTATCAGCGTGCTTCCGGTGGTAATTACATCATCGACTAATAAAATATGCTTATTGTCGGGTAAAAAATCTCGGTTTACTTCAAAAACATTTTCGACGTTTGAATATCGTTCATATCGGTGCTTTTTAGTTTGACTTGTTGTTTCCTTATTACGATAAATCAGCTTGGGTTCAAATAGCAATCCGGTTTGCGAAGCTAAGCCTTCAGCTATACAATCGCTTTGATTATAGCCACGTGCTTTTAATTTTTTTTCGTGAAGCGGCACAGAAACAATCATGTCCGTTTTAGGAAAGGACGAATTGACCAATTCTGCTCCCATCAATTCTCCAACTAATCGCCCAACGTCTTTTCTGTCTTTGTATTTTAAATTATGAATCATACGCTGAACCTTTTCTCCTTTAGTAAAATAATAATAACTGGTTGCTGCCTCTATCGGCACTTTACCCCAGAAATGTTTTACAACCGGATTTATTTTTTCGTGATGAAAATTAGTTTTAGGTAAATAATATTTGCAAAATGTACACAGACAGTCTTCACCTTGCAATAAGGGACGTTCGCATGCCGCACAAATTTTAGGATAGAAAATCCACAACAGATCGTCGGAATAGCCTTTTATTTTTTTCAAATTCATAGCCATAAAGATGAAAACAAAAAGCTATGAATCCTCTCTCATAAATGAGTGAAAATTGAAATTATTTTTTGCCGATAAACTTACACTCATAAACAGACACCACGTATGAAATTGAATCTAAAACAACATTGTGATCACATTTATTAATAGAAAATTCTTTCGATAGCATTTCAATAAATGGAGAAGTAAATTTTCGGTTCGGCTCGCTAATATAAATTACTCCGTCTTTCTTTAATAATAATTTTAAACTCGAAATTAACGGAATAAACGATCGACTTTCATAGGCAACGTCAGATGCTAAAATTATATCGTACTTAACACCTTCCTTTACTTTTCTCCAATCAATTTTTATTCCCGAAAATTCCTTCGATATATTTTTTATCCAATTTACTTTTGCAATACCAAGGGCTTCTGCTAAGTAATCGGTCATTAATACATCGCCACCCAATTTTGAAGCAACTATTCCAGGCAAGCCTAGTCCACAACCAAGTTCAATAATTTTCTTTCCGTTGATTTCTTTTCTTCTACTTAATAAATGCATCGATAATCCAATGGCTGACGGCCAAAGTTCTGCCCAATACGGCATTTGTTCGTCTGACAATTCAATAGCTTCTGGACGTTTCTTAAGTAAAAGAGAAAACAATTCATCAATATCTCTAATTCTCAAAAGCTGAAAATCATATTCTCCAATTTGAACCGAATAATTTTCTGCTAACTTAAGATAATCTTCCTCTTTCATAAACCTTCTGTCGTTAATTTTTTTCGGTGACAACTATTTTCACCACCTTATTATCGGTCGAAGAAAACGTTCTGAGAAAATAAATTCCGGGAGAAATTTTTGGTAGCTTAACTACAGAGTAGCCATCAAGCAGCTGGCCATCAAAAACTTTTTTTCCTTGAAGATCAAGAATATCAAATCGAACCTTATTTTCTCTTGTTATCAATTTCACAACAAACTCTCCATTGGCAGGATTTGGGAAAACAATTATTTCAGATTTATTTTCTAACGAAGTAATTTCATTTAGCTGACTCTGAAAAGAAATCTGTATGCCGCCGGAATAAAAACCAAGCACCATATCTTCTCTTCCATCGCCATTCAAATCGCCTCCGCCAAGTGAAGTCAAATATCCATATCGATTCCCTGCATATTTTGTAGCGATGGTGTCGAGAAAGGTAAATGTACCTGTAACATTTCCATCAATATTTCCATAGAGCATAACTTCTCCATTCATATTCGACACTAACATTTTCGTATCATTATTTTGACGAAACACATGCGAGGTAGTAAAGCCATCGATAGTAGGTGTTACATTCAAAACAATATTTCCAAATGGAGCTGATGTTGGGCTTACTGCAAAAAACGCAGAAGTGCTTGTTCCGATATTCTCAAAATAATTCAACAAACCATTTTGTTCTCCTACTATCAAATCGAGTAATCCATCATTATTCACATCGAAAATTTGTACCGATGAAGCGTTTCCAATATCGATACTCATGTAATTGGTTGTATTCAAAACAAAATTTCCACCATCGTTTTTATAGTAAATAATTTTTCCTGCGTTATAACCTAGCAACATGTCCTGATCTCCGTCTCCGTCGAGATCTCCGAACGCAGGAGATAATTTCCCGACATATTGGCTAGCAACCAATCCTACAAAATCGTCGGTAACAAATTCAAAAGCGGGAGTATTTACTGTACCTATATTTTGATAGAGTGTAAGTCCCGATGTGTATAAAGTTGGCGTAATCGATTTCGATTTATTTCCAATTACTAAATCGAGCAAGCCATCATTATTATAATCGTATAGAACCGGCGAAGCTGCGTCGCCCACATCAATCATTTGATCTTGCAAAAAATCATTTTGGATGTAAGAGAATATCGGTGAAGCATCGGTACCTACATTTTTATAAAAATAGCAGCCGCGATTGTTTTCATATTCATAGTTAGAAACAATTAAGTCACGAATATTATCGTTGTCGGCATCAACATACGAATGCATTGTAAACGATTGCAAATCGACAGGGATATTATAATTAGGGAACATCGTATCCTGACTCGTCATAAAAGCCTGGTTAGGATCTCCTCCATTTATCGCCAACAAACTATTGTGTGTTTGTGAATCGCCTATCAATGCATCCTTGTCACCATCGCCATCAATGTCGATGGTGAAAATATTTGCATACGTATCGTCCATAGGAGCAGCAGCCGACATATCATAAGAAGGCTGCCCGGAACTAAAACAATTAATATTATAAAATCCAATCGATACAACGCTAAACACACCAGACCTCAAAGCAAATTTTCCCCACGAATTAGTTTCAAGACGATAGTCGTTGAGAGAATCGCATACACCGTAATCTTCCATCGAATAATTCTTGTAGTAAGCGAACGATCCAACACATTGAAACTGCTGACCAATAATATCCATGTCTCCATCGTTGTCGATGTCGTTGAAATTAGGCATTAGCAATCCGCTTGCAAAAACATTTGTTGGCCCGCCAATGCCACCATCCATCAACATAGCAGAGTCTACCAAACTAAAATGCAATCCACCAATTGGCGAATCATTAACATATTGCGAAATACTATTGTTGCGAAAACCTACCGTAAAAAGATCGGGTTTCCCATCGCAGTTATAGTCGTATAAAAATGCCCATCCGTTCATTCTCGGAAAAGCATTTTCATATTCCGGAGCATAAACCCAACATGCAGTACCCGCATTTCCATTATTAAGATAAGTGGTTACTCGATTATCGCTTCTATCGAAAACAAAAAGATCTTGCGCGCCATCGTTATTAAAATCGATTTGAGAAAATAATGGAAAATTGAGCCCGCCGGTCCATGGCATTCGTAATGGAACACCATTGGTTACAGGAATAGAAACGTCTCTATTAAAATAAAACTGAGCCAAAACGGAATTGGCAATAAAAACTAGAATAATTATGCTGGTACACTTTTTCATTAAGTAAAAGTACCTGTTTTACCGCCACGAAAAGTGATGCGTTCTTAAATTATAAACAATTTACCTATAAAGAAAAGCCTAAAAACTAATTCTTATGTTGAGCAATAAACATAGCATAATCGATCTTATTCAACAATGTTGGAATATGATTGTGATGATCGGGAAGTGCTTCGATATTAAAATCGAGTGCATCTCTAAAATTCCCTAGCAAGTCTGCGTTTTGATCAAAGAGCGTTTCCGGCTGATGACGTATCACCATATATTGCTTTACAACTTCGGTGATCATATCTTTTAATTCTGGTTCACTAACCTGATGTTCTTTTAATTTTTCTTCAATATCAAATTCGCGGTGACCACTTAGAATTCGATCGAAGGAATCGAGTTGTAATTCACAAACCCTTTTCATCAAAAGTGTTTCTTGCTCTGTGAGATTTAGTTTAACCATTTTATTATCCCTGCTTATCGCAAAGATATAGGAGCAATTCAATTTTGCAAGAGTTTTTATCGACTCCTAAAAAAGATTTACTAACTGATTTTTGGGTGGTGGTTGAAAACGTTAAACTACTTTTTTACCACAATTTTTTTATATTCTCCTTTGCTTGTCATTAGTTTAACTACATAAACTCCGGCATTTAATTCACTGCCAAATGAAAGCATTGAATGGACATCTTTTTTCTCATATACCAATTTCCCTGTACTATCGAAAACATAAACATCAAATTTGTCAGCGTAGGAAAACTGAATTGACTCATAAAATGGATTCGGGAAAATATTAACAGAAGTAAGATTATTATCGTCAATTCCACTGCACACATCGAATGTAACAAAGATGGTGTCTCTATTGGCACACGTAAATTGATTTGTTGCCAACAAAATAAAACGAAACGTTCCTACACCTCGTCCTGTGCTATCAATATGTAAAGTAGGAGTTGTAGCACCTGTCGACCAATTATACGTCGACCAGCTTCCTCCGCTGAGTGTAATTGAAGCTTCTGCGCAGATGATTGTATCACGGCCAAGATTAACGGCAGGAATTGGATTCACAGTAATATTTTGTGAAGCAGTATTTGAACAATTGTTATTGTCGCGATAAGTATAAACTAACGGATGAGTTCCAGGCCCGGCGATTCCTGTATAAAAAGTGCTGCCTGAAATACCGATTCCGGAATAAACTCCTCCCGCAGGCGAACCTTGTGTTAGGCTCACGGGACCCGTATTAGCACATAAAGAATTCAACGTTGCAAATGAAACAACAGGCAACCCATTAACGCGAATTGCAGACGTGTCGGAAGCAGAACAACCATTGGCATTTGTAAAAGTGTAGGTTAACATAACTGTTCCTACACCGGCAACTGAGGGGCGAAATTGATTGCTTACGACTCCAACACCAGAATAATTTCCATTGGCAGGCGTGCCTCCGGATAAATTAAAAGGTGTTGTATTTAAGCACGTAGATGCTAATGTTGAAAACGAAACGACGGGCAAAGGATTTACAGTTATTGAGGAATGAGCAGTATCACTACAACCTTGTGCTGACACAATGTATAGAATAGGATGAGCGCCTACACCTGCATTCGCAGGACTAAAAACGCCTTGTCCATTTACACCCGTTCCTGAATATGTTCCTCCCATTGGAGAGCCTCCACTTATAGCGATAGGTGATGCGTCGATACACATTGCATTTAAACTTCCAAGCGTTACAACCGGCGCATTTTTAATTTGTATGCTACTTGTGGCTGTTGCTGAACAACCATGAATATTGGTGTAAGTATAATTGATAGGAAGTGTTCCCGGACCTGCAATTACAGGGTTTAATTGACCGTTCGAAATTCCCGTACCAGAATATGTTCCACCAACCGGAGCCCCACCCGACAAAAGCACAACACCTTCATTGATGCAGATACTTTGAAATGAACTTAAGGAAACAGCCGGCGGAGAATTCACAATTATGGTTAGCGATTTTGTATCCTGACATCCATTGGCATCGGTTCCTAAAACGGTGTAAGTTGTATTCGAAAGAGGTGTTGCAGTAACGATAGGCCCTGTAGAGCCTGACAAAGTTGAAGTGGGAGACCATTCATATGTAACAGCACCGGCAGCTTGAAGTTGAACGCTATCACCTTGGCATATATCTCCTGAAGAAGATAATACAGTCATTGAAATTCCAGGAGCTATGGCACTGTCAATTGGAGCCCCACTCGTTAAATAATTCGAATTAGACCCTACTCCATTGTACTCAAATGATGCGAAAAAATATTGAGTGCCGCCATTAAAACCATTGATAGTTGATGAAGTTCCACTTCCATTGAATACAACATAATTACCATTCCCCATATTGGTACCAGTGCCATAAATTGAACCGCCGAGGTAGCCAGTACCATCTACCGGCACAACATTTACAGGAGCTCCTGCCCTTACAATTACCAATCGCCTTGCACCATCGCCCGGAATCATCGATAAATTAATTTCATTGCATGCTCCTGCGTTCGCAGTTAACGAGAATGTTGGCATCGTAGGCTCATTGGCCAAAGCTGAAACATTTTCGTAATTGAGAAGGACTAAACCTAAAAATGAAAGAAGAGAAAGGAAATGTTTGTTCATTGGTGTGTGAATATCTGTGAAAGGTAAGTTTTAAAAACCAACCAAAGTTAATACTCTCTTTACTCATCTAATTGTTTTTTGTTTCCAATTAACACGATTAATTTTTTAAACGAATAATTGTGTTAACAAACAAAAAAGATGAAAAGAATTGGCGAGGAAAATAAAAAATTATTTAGAGTTAATAATTAGCTTTTTGTTATACACCTGCTTATTAATAATTAAACTCAATGTATACAGTCCGTCTTTCAAGTTTGGTTGAAGTTTCAATTGACCTTCTGTACTATTCGTTAGGGAATAAACAATCTGCCCAACAGAATTAGTGATTTTTAAATCATATCCTTCATTATAAAAATCGCTCACTGTCACAATAAAACTTCCGTTTGAAGGGTTAGGGTAAACTAAAAATAATTCATCGCGATTCAAGGAACGTATAGCAACAATATTTGAATACGTAAATTTACTATCAAAGTCGGTTTGCTTTAAACGATAATAATTCACTCCGCTTGGAGCCCATACATCTAAGAAACTATACTCACTGTTTTTAGTGCTATTTCCTGCACCTTTTATTTTAGCAATTGTATTAAAATTTTCTCCGTCAGTACTTCTTTCCAAATTAAAATAATCGTTATTGATTTCTGAGGCTGTTATCCAATGCAATTCATTTCCGGAAGAAATATAACTTCCATCAAACGACAACAACTCAATAGGTAATGGGGTAATAATTTTGGTGTACCAAATAGGAGAAGTATACGCTTTCTGACCATCTGCTTGAGTGATCTCAGCATAATAGTAATAAGTACCTGAGCCAAAAGTGTGTGTGTACGTTAAAGCAGAAGCACTCACCGAAGTTAGCACTGTGGGCAATGATCCACTTCCCGGTACGCCGTAATAGATTTTAATTGTTGTAGTCGTTTCACCGTCGCCATCTGTAGCATTAACATTAAGTGTTGGGTTCACCGTTTGTGTAACGATACTTCCCATTGGAAAAATTCCGTTGATATTGTAATTTACATTTAAATTAAAATCTTCTGAGGCATAAAAACGCATATTCCTCATTGCGTCCATTACATTCGAAGGACTCAAAGAAGGCGCTAAAACTACTGTTCTTCCTTGACTCGATTTTCCCATCGTTACTGAATTGTGATTATCAAGATCTATCGTTGGCCCAAGATGATACCCTTTCGATAAAAGTGTATGCCAGTATGCAATAGTATTGCTCGCTGCAGGATCTGAATAGGTTGTATTCATAGAATTATAAGGTCCATTTCTCAGAGCTACGCCCACTATTGCATTGTCGTATGTCTGATTAAAACCTGAACCTAAGAGATTGTTGAAATCGGTTGTATTCGGGTGACAAAGTGTTGCAAAAGCACCGGATGTATTTGCAATAATATTAAACAAACCATTGTAATCGCCCTTTGCAACGTACACATCGTAGTTGCCTGAATTCCATCCCAACAATTGATTCACTCCATAAATCGCAACGTGACCTCCGGTTGAAATGGTTCCCCATTCCATCCCATAAAGCGCCGCAAATGTTGGATTCGCTGTGGTATATGCTGTGGCCTCTGATAGTCCACTTGCATATTTAGCCGGAGTCATTACCGGCCCTTCGTTATGATTGTGATCAGAAATTCCCATGAAATTATAATTGTTGGCTGTACGACCAACGGTATAACAACATGTCGGACTTCCAGCACCGGGACATAATCCGTCGAGGTCACCATCTGAATAAGCGGTGTGAGTATGAAGAGTTCCAAAATATGTACTATAGGTAACAACGGCAGTGGTGATTCCTGAGGTTGATGCCGGACTAGTAAGATAATTTGTATTGCAACCGGTTCCATTCATTTCAAAAACGGAGAAGAAATACGACGTTCCGGGCATCAACCCTAAAACGGTAACTGTATTTGAAGTTCCCGAATAAACAACATAGTCGCCGGGTGCTGTAGTGCTACCCAAGCCATACGTTGCATTTGCAGCATAAGCAATTCCATCGACCGGCAAAGAAGTTATGATTCCACCTCCACGACAAACAACTATACAATATGCGCCGTTGCCTCTTGTCCAGTTTAATTTTAGGCTATTTGGATTTGTGGCGGTTACACTCACCGAACTTGAAGGCAAGGTGGGCTCTGAAGCAAGCACGCAACCAATTGTTGAAGTGCCACCTGTTGCCGGTGTAGTATTTAAAAAATTGGCAGTACACCCACTTCCGTTAAATTCAAAAATCGAAAAATAATATGTTGTGGTTGCGCTTAAACCTGTAATGGTTGCCGTTGTTCCTGACCCACTGTAAACAACATATTGCCCAGCCGATATTTGTGTGCCACTACTGAAAATAGTATTTGCTGAATAAACTCCCCCGTCTGTTGGAGTAGCAGTTACTGCACTTCCGCTCCTGGCAATTATTATGCACTCCGTACCATTACCTCTTGTCCAGTTTAAAATCATGGAATTTGCACCAACAGCAGAAAAATTTAATGCGCTTGATGATGTAGTCGGTTCCGTATCTAAGATACATGCAGAAGGAATTCTTATGTTGTCGAACAAAGCAGCATCTGTTCCACTTGATGCATGATTCCACAAACAACCAAGATACATCAAGTCATTTCCGGTATATGTTGCATCCGACGCAGTACCTACATTCGTATAAACAGCAACTGTTGGGTCTATAAATGCAGTAGTACTACTCGCAGTGTATAAATTCCAAACATTACCAATTGGATTATACGTTACTTTGATTGTTAAATATTCTGCACCATAATCATTGGCAGGTGTTATAATCCCTGTAAGTGCAGCACTAGCTGTTATTCCGGCACCAAAGCGAACAAGACGCGTGTTATCGGCCGAATTGGAATTACCAAGAACAATTGCATAACCGCTCCCTGTCATAAAATTACTAGATGTACAGCCTAAAATAAATGCAACTCCGTAATTTCCCGCATCAAATCCTGATGGATCTAGACGAGATTGGCGAACATTAAACTCCCATGTAACCAATCCTGTATTTGTAGAATAAACAGTATTGTATAATGTAGATACATCATAGCTGGTAAAATCACGACCGGCTGTAGCTGAAGCGAGTCGCAAATTATTAGCAGAAATAGTAGCTCCTGTTCCGGCCACAGTTTCCGTTTCAATCCAAGGCGCTCCTACTACATTATTGTTGGCTCTATTAAAATCATCAAGTAATAAAGACTGGCTATAGGAATTGCCGGCAAAAAAAACTGCTAAAAAAAACAGAAATAATTTGGAATTAATTCGAATAAAAGTAAAAACTGCCGTCATTTATAAAGTTCCTTATTTTTAACCTAGTAAATATACATATATGAGGTATAATTAAAGATGAATTTATCATAAAACTGAACTTTTATTCTGTAAAATGCGACTCAAGATGGGTGAATCACCTTTTAGTTCGCTTTACATTAAAAAGTTGCATTTATTAAATGCATTAACAGTGCCTTTTCATTCCTTTTTTTGCATATTGTCGGGGCAGATTCAAAAAAAGTGCAGGAAACGGATTCTCAGTATAATTTAAAAACTTATTCACTAGCCGATATTTTGGCAAGCGTAAGTTCTATTGTCAAAAAAACCTACGAGAATAAATCGTTTTGGGTTCGATGTGAATTAGTTAAAGTTAACCTTCATTTGGCAAGCGGACACTGCTACATCGAATTAGCCGATCGAAATAATGGCATACTGGTAGCCCAGTGTAAGGGGATTATCTGGTCGGAACAATACAAACTCATTCAAAAAAAATTCGTTTCCGATATTGGCTCGGAACTCGATTCAGGCATGAAAGTGCTTTTTCAATGTGCAGTTGTCTTTCATTCAATCCATGGGTTTTCCCTAAACATAATTGATGTTGAGCCAGCGTTTACTTTAGGCGAAATGGCCCGCATGAAAAACGAATCTATTCAGCGTCTTAAACAAGAAAATATTTTCGATCAAAATAAAAAAACTCCTTTTCCGACTTTACCCAAACGCATTGCGATTATTTCTGTTGAAACCAGCCGTGGTTACCAAGACTTCATAAGCACAATTACTAATCATTCAAAAAACTATGCTTTTGAATTTTTTCTCTATGAAGCAGCTCTTCAAGGAGAAAATGCAATTATAACCATCAACAAAGCACTCGATAAAATTAAAGCTCGGCAGAAAGATTTTGATGTAGTAACACTAATTCGTGGTGGTGCCGGCGATACAGGGCTTTCTTGTTATGATGAATATGCGCTTGCAAAATCAATTGCCATTTTTCCGCTACCTGTTGTAACCGGAATCGGCCATGCAACAAATGAAACTGTTACAGAAATGGTGGCCTATAAAAATTGCATAACACCCACTGCTGCCGCAAGTTTTTTCCTTGAAAAATTTGAATCGCTCGACCGGTTGCTTGACAATACAACAGAATTGTTACTAATTGCAACCGGCAACATAATCAAAGAGAATAAAGATCAGTTAAAAGACACGCTAAAACGATTTCGGATATCTTCAGAAAATTCTATTGTCAAGAACAGAACAATAATAGCTAACGAATTAAATCTCCTTATTACTTTTACCAAACGAGGACTTGATGATAATAAACAATTTCTCCAACATCATATTAACGCAGTAACAACTCTTCCCGGTCGTCAACTATTTTTATCAAATAAAAACAAATTAAATTTTACCGCTAAACAATTAAGCACTTTATTTAATTTGCACCTTGAAAAAAATCGAAACCAATTATTAAATCAGTCAGAATTTCTTAAGGTTGCAAATTTTCAAATTGAGCGCAAAAAAAAGGACCTAGCATTGTTAGAGACAAAGGCAAAATTACTCGACCCATCCAATACATTAGCAAGAGGATATTCCATTACTAGAAAAAACGGCATTGCTATTACCTCTACCACCACATTAGAAATCGGTGATACAATTGAAACAACTTTAGCTGAAGGAATAGTATTCAGTAAAGTAGAAAAAACAAATTAAATAGAACATAATTATGAATTACGAAGCAGCATTCAGCGAACTTCAATTGATTGTAAAAGAAATTGAAAATGGCACCATCAGTGTCGACGAACTAAGCAAACGAGTTAAACGAGCAGCAGAATTAATAAAAATCTGCCGCGAGAAATTAGAAAATACAGAGAAAGAAGTAGGTGAATTGTTGAAAGGAATTGAAAAGCAATGAAATCACGCCCTGTCTTGAAAACAATATTTATTGGTCTACTTTTTCTAGTAACCAAAGACACTTCCGCTCAATGGTCATATATCCAAGCAATCGACAGTTCTTTGTCCAAAAACATTTCTAAATACGAAACTTGGTTATCGCATAATGGATTTGAAATAACTCGAGCACAAGACCAAGCAGCGCTCATTAAAGCGCAGTCGTTAAGTGCAATTTATAATTTGCAATTGAAAGCTTATTCTTTTCAAGCCCAACGTCAACCTATCAATATCAGGGCTTTTACAAACGACAAAAACATCTTGAAAGCTATAGATATTTTTTTAGTTAGACCTCAACAAGGAGAATACGAAAATCTGCAATTGGTAATATTAAAATCGAAATACAAACTGCTCAGCGAAACAAAAAACAGGGTGGAGAAAGCAACGATTACCCTTTTTACCAAAAAAGATCAGCGACTGAGCGTTACTTATGCTGACGACAAAAGCTTTATAATTATTTCGGCAACAACTCTTGGAACTCATGAATAAATGCAACTATTTCATTTCTCTAACATTTTTATTTTTTGCTCAAATCGTTTTTACTTTTGCAGCCGATACAAATACAGGCGTAATTACAATTCCAAATTTTAAAAAATCGGTTGAGCTAGATTCAATTTTTACCTATTCAGCAAGTGATAGTACTAATTTTTCAAATCCTCAATTCGATGATGCTCATTGGAGATTGGTAGTTGCAGATAGTACATTAAAAGACACTATTTATACCAGGCATCATAAGATTATTTGGTTTCGTGCACATTTTAAAATTGACTCATCCTTATTTACAGTTCCATTAACCTTCGAAATTCATAGTTACGGTGCTATGGAGTTTTTTCTTGATGGAAATAAAATACAAACCATTGGAAATGTGAGCGACAATATAGCCTTGTACAAATCAGGGTTCACTATTCGGCCGTACCACCTTCCATTCAATACTAACAATACAAGTGAACATGTAATAGCCATTCGAACTGCAACATCAGAAGACCAGAAAAGTATATTTATCAATTACAATTCCGATATCGAGAAACAGCCTTTCAGCATTAAGATAGAAAAAACAGAAGCAACTATTGAAGAGGTTTCAGATTTTAAAATCAACTCTATCTTCTTAACATTCTCTACAATATTTTTAGTTTTAGGTATATTTCACTTTATCCTTTTTCTTTATTACATGAAGAATAGAGCAAATCTATACTATAGCCTTTTTACGCTATTACTTTTCGTATTATTTTTTGGAATTTACACTATGATGAATGGCGCTGATCTAAAATTATCGACGAAAATATTAAAGGTCGAACTAGTCTCTTTATTTTTTGTCCCTCTTTTCTTATTGGGTGTTTTATACGAAATTTTCTATAAAAAACTTTTAAGGTTTTTCTGGATACTTTCGGGGCTGATAGCTATTTCGCTAATTTGTTATTTTGTTTTTGATGAAAAAGCTATTGGCGGATTTCTTCAATTCATGATCACTGCTACAATCATTATTGAGATTATTCGCATACTCTACAAGGCACTAAAAGAAAAAAGAGATGGCGCAAGAATATTTTTATTCGGACTACTCTTACCTATTCTTGGGGCAATATTTTTTTCAATTGCATCGTCTGCACTTTCTAAAGGCGGTTTACAAAAGGCCAGTTTGTTTATTTCAAATCATTCAGGCGAATTTGTCGGATTCTCTTTTCTTCTTTCAGTAAACATTTCCATGACATTCTATTTAGCCCGCGATTTTGCTAGAATGAATAAAAAACTTCAAGAACAATTGAAAGAAATAAAATCGCTTTTCCATAGAACAGTTGAACAAGATGCAGAACGAAAAACAATTCTCGAGAAACAGAATGAAAATCTAGAGAGAATGGTTTCCATAAGAACTAACGAGGTGTTATTACAAAAAACAGAAATTGAAAATAAAAATCGTGACTTAAACGATAATTTAAATTATGCACGTAGAATTCAAGAAGCTATTTTGCCTGACTTGAATTTTATCAAGCAATCGTTAGAAGACTTTTTTATTATCTATAAACCAAAAGATATTGTAAGCGGAGATTTTTATTTTTTCTCAAGAAATAAAAACAAAGTAATTATAGCCGTAGCAGATTGCACCGGGCATGGAGTAACAGGAGCCTTCATGAGTATGATTGGCACTTCCTTGCTTAATCAGATTATTAATGAAAATGGAATTTTAGAGCCGGGAAAAATACTGCAAGAGTTGAGTCATGGCGTATTTGAAGCATTGAACCAAAGTGAAAGTAATGTAAGCGATGGAATGGATATTGCTATTTGCTCAATAGATTTAGTCAATAATTCTATTGTTTATGCCGGTGCTAATCGGCCACTATGGTTATTTGTAAATAAAGACTTAGTGGTTGTTAAACCAACAAAAGCGGCTATTGGAGGGTCGCAAAACAAATCAACTACTTTATTTAACGAACATTCTTTACAATTAAACAAAGGCGACTCTATTTATCTTTTTACCGATGGATATGCCGATCAATTTGGCGGCTCCCAAGGCAAAAAAATAATGAGTAAACAATTTAAAAAAGTGCTCAATGAAATCCAACAACTAACCATGCAGGAGCAAGAACAATTCCTTTCAGACTATTTGAACAAATGGATAGGCACATTACCACAGATTGATGATATATTAGTGGCAGGTATCCGTTTGTAAAACATCGTTTGAAAATTCATCAGTCTAATTGTATGTTTACTTTTTTCGCTATTCCCATCTTTCATTATACTAAAAGTTAAACCATTTAACAATGCTTGGCCGACAACCGTTTTTTGCTTTCTTAATTTGCTTGGCCTCCGTATTCATTATCGCCCATTTTGTTGACAGAGGAAAAATAATGACGCCTGAAATATCTGCTCCATATTTCTCCGGAGCAGCATTAATGCATTCCGACAATAAATGGCAATTTAATTTAGGCGAAGTTGACTCATTGAAAAAAATAACTTCGATAAATAATACAAAAGCTAGAATTTATGCGCTTGATCATTATAAATTCTCAACTCTGCCATTCAATTCAAGATTTTATGAAATTAACCAGCCCGGACTTGTTTATCTTATTTATATCTCTCAACTTCTATTCCCATTCCTAGGCGAAATCGGAAGTTTAAAATTACTGCAATTAATCGTTCATCTTTTATTTTCGTTTTCTATTTTGCAATTACTGAATGGGAAAAATAAAAAAACCGTTTTCTTCTTTGGCTATATAACAAACCCATTTATAATTTATCTGACTTTATTCCCCTTCTATTACTTTTGGCAAGCGATTCCTTCTTTCGCGCTAATTGTTCTTTTACTCAATAAAAAATTTCATCGTCCAGCCATTTTATATTTTACAGCAATCGTGTTTGCTTTAATTTATCACGTGAGAGTTTCTACTATACTGCTTAGTACATTCACACTACTTTTTTCGTTTTATTCGATCAGTTTATTCAAACGAATTGTTGCATTTGCATTAATGATGCTTACCATCTATTTATTAAATCCAAGTTATTTATCGAAACACCCCGGACATGTTATGTATAGTTCGTTCGGGGCTTATCCAAATTCTCCTGTAAAAGGTTTTTCCGACAACATTTCATTTGAAAACTATGCAAAAGATATTGGACAAAAAATAAATTACTCGACTATTCCATCGATGTATGACAAAGAAGTAATTATGGGTGAGGCAAAATGGGGAATGGGAAAATTTATCAATTTCGGTAAGCAGCATCCTTTTATCTTATTGCGAAATGCGACGTACAATTTTTTCGAATCATTCGGCTTTGGTTATTTTACTGCTTCAATTTTACTCAGTTATTTTTCTGCTGCATTAGGACTTCTATTTTTTAGTCTACTTTTTTTAAGGAAAAAGTTTAATTTTATTTTAATGATCACGGCTGCATCACTTACTTTCAATTTATATCTGGCGCCCGTCCCAATCTATTTATTCGGATCTTATGTTCTTCTCATTTTCGTTTTTATAGAGACTTTTATTTCTGCTACCAATCCATTTTCTGCACGAAAACCTATTTGACCTTTTGAATTATTCAGAAATTGGCAGTTATTCTATCAATATTCAATTGTAAGATTTCTTGATTTTTTACCAAGCAAAAAAGAACTTTTACATAAATAAGGCCGTCAGACGCTCACAAATTTTAAAAATCGATTTTTAGTATGGCCATTCCAAGTTAAATTTGATAAGATGTCAATTCGCTTGAATGGCCTTGTTTTGTAATGTTTGTAGACTGTTTGAGTAATCTTGATTTTATTTTTTTCGTTATATAAATTTAAAAATATTCGATCATGAAGTATCTTCTTTCATTCTTTATGGTGTTTGCAATTTTCACTTTTGCTACGCCTCCTTTGCAATCAACATTCGATGCTGATAAAAAAGAAATGTTGGTTTCATTACCATATCTATCAGACAAAAATGCTGCTATTATCGACAGAGGGTTAAAATCGACTGTTGGTATTATTGGAATACAAAGTTGTTACGAATTAAAAGTGATGATTATTTCATACAATCCAAAATTAGTGGACGAAGTGAAAATTTTTCAGACAATGAAGTCATTAGAAATTAATTCATCCATCGAATTAATGTATCATTCAGATATTAACAAGATAAGAGCTTCTTATGCAATAACGATAATTAGATAAAAAAAATATTAAATACATTTTCCGATGAAACTAAATTTTACAAAATTCTGCTTTCTTTTTCTATTGGCATTCATCTCGTATAATTCGAGCTTCGGTCAATCAGATAATCTTTGTCCAACTAGTTCTGTTCCTATTTTAACAGTCAACCCGTGCAATTCAGGAACTAATTATACTTTGTCACAAAGTTTTACTGTAGACAACAATTCAAACGTTTCGAATAATACCTCTTGTGTTAGTTCGGGAAATAATAAACGTGATGGCTGGTATAGTTTCACAGCAACGAGTTCGACGACAAATATTCTTGCTACCGTTAGTGCAAATAATAAAAATATTGCCTTAGCAGTTTATAGTGGCCTATGCGGTTCCATGGTTGAATTAGGGTGTGCAAATGCCGGTGGTAATGGCGCAAATGAAAGTTTGACCTTTGCCAGTACACCGGGAACAACTTATTACATTCGAATTATTCGTTATAATTCCGGAAGCACAAATAACTCAACTGATGGTACTATAATAGTAAACTCACCTGCAACGAATGACAATTGCAATACAACGATCTCTCTTACACCTTCTGCACCCGGTGGCGCTTGTGTACCAACTTGCGGAACTTCATTTGGGGCTACTGCTTCTTCGCCAAGTACAGGATGTTCAGGAACAGCCAACGATGATGTTTGGTATTCGTTTATCGCAACTCAGATTTCTCATACCATTACAGTTTCCGGCTCTTCTTCCTATAATGCAGTCGTTGAATTATTATCTGGCAGTTGTGGGTCTTTAACAAACTTAGCTTGTGCCGACTTAACTAATTCGGGAGGAACAGAAACTCTTACCTATGGAAATCTCATTCCCGGAAATACGTATTTCATTAGAGTGTACGACTATGCCTCAGGAGCACCTTCAACAACAGGTTTTAGTATCTGTGTTACTACACCTATACTTCCAACATGCCCAGGTTCATTGGGAGCTGGCGTTGTAAATATTGGTAGCTTGCCATACAATTCAGCAGGAAGAACTACTACAGGTGCAGGAAATGAAATCACTGCTACTAACTCTATCATTTGTGGCAACTCAAATTATTATCAAGGGAATGACGAGGTTTTTATTTTTACTCCTTCTACTACAGGCAACATTTCTATTTCCCTTACAAGCGGAAGTAGTAATGTTGGAATAATGCTATACAAAGGTTGTCCGTTTCTCGGACAAGGCGGATCGTGTGTAGCTAACTCTCAAAGCACTTCAGGAAATCAATTTCTTTGTGTGAATGTTTTAGCAGGATCTACATATTATTTAGTAGTAGATAGGAACTCTACTACAGCAATAAGCAGCTATGCTATTTCTATCTCTACTCCTTCGGCATCTTCACCTCCCGGATCGACTTGCGCAAATGCAGTAGCTGTTACACTTCCATTTACCGCAATTAATCAATCGACACTTTGTAAAGGCGACGACTATAATAATTCTACATCCGGATCATGTGCTTCGCTTTATGAAAGTGGCGAAGACATGGTTTATGCTTTAACTATTCCAAGCGCACAATGTATTTCTGTTACTCTCTCTAATACATCTTCGTCGCAAGCAGGATTTCAAGTGTATGAAAATTGTCCCGGATCTGCCGGAGCAAATTGTTTAGGATTTGTTGGTGGTGGTAACGTTACCGGAAATTTTTCATTACCGAATGCCGGAACATATTATATTATTGTTGACAGCTGGGCTCCACCAACAGTTCTAACTTATTCTATAGGCATTACATCCGTTGCAGGAACAATTACCAATGATCTTCCTTGCAATGCAATTAATTTACCCCTCAATACAAACGTGAACGGTGATAACAGTTGCACCGGAAGTGCCCTTGAACCCGGCGCTCCTTCATGCTGGACAACAGGTGCGTTAAATACAGTTTGGTATACGGTAGTACCAACTGGAACTAGTTTAATTATAAAAACATTTCTAGGCACACTTTCCAATACACAAATTGCATTGTACTCTGGATCTTGTAATGCATTAGTCCAAGTAGCGCCAACTAGTTCTTCTTGCAATCAAGATATTACCTGCGGAGTTAACACTACTTTAAATTCACAAATTACAGTAAGCGGATTAACACCCGGACAAACATATTATATAAGAGTAGACGGCGCCATCGACAGAACAGGGACGTTTGGAATAATGGCGGTTGATGGTGTTATTGGATTGCCTCCTGTTTATGGACAAGACTGCACACAGCCGCTACCTGTTTGTTCAAATACCATCAACGTCGCAAATCCGGGCTTTACCGCTTTCGGTAATGCATGTGATTTTGGAAGCAGTTTAAATTGCTTGCTTTCCGGTGAGCGTTCCGGATCGTGGTACATAATCCCTATTGGCACGAATGGTAATTTAGAATTTGATATTGTTCCAAATGATTGGTTAGGTGCGCCAAGTACAATAAGTACAGATTATGACTTTGCAATTTGGGAAATTGGCATGAGCGGAATTCAATGTTCGCAACTTGGCTCAAACGCACCTGTACGTTGCAACTATAGCGCACTTGGTGTTACAGGCATAAGTGGTACAGGAAATTCTCCCGGGGCTTATCCAGGTTATAATGCTTCTTATGAACCTGCAATAGCAGCTACTGTTGGACAAGTATATTTATTATTCGTTTCAAATTACACAAACAGCACTTCTGGTTTTACAATGAATTTTACAGGAGTGCCAGACCCGATAAACTATGCTGTTCCTGTTTCTCCTCTTTCATGGATTGGAAATACAAACAGTAGCTGGGGCGTTTCGGCCAATTGGGGTTCATGTGCAATTCCTGATTGTTCGGTTGACGCAACAATCACAAATGCTTCAATTAATCAACCAATAATATCTTCAAATCAAACTGTAAAAAATATTACGATCAATCCAGGGTCAACTTTAACAATCAATTCAAACGTGACACTCTCTGTTTGCGGAAATTTTACAAACAACGGACGCTTAATTACACTGCCGGGATCTACCGTTAAGTTTGTCGGTACCGGACTTCAACAGATTACCGGCTCATTAACCGGAATAAATTCTTTTGCAAACTTTACGATGCAAAAAACCTCCGGCATCTTATTAATCAATAATGATGTTGATATCAAAGAAAATGATTCTTTGATATCAGGATTCTTTGATCCTAATAATAATAACATTCAAATCGGAAAAAACTTTTTCATTCAAGATGGACCATCAAATCATTTGTCACCCATGCTTGCAGGAAAATATTCATTTTATGGAAGTATAAATCAAACCTACACAAACCTCGGAACTGATTACGTTACATTTTTCGATATAGACATGATTCAAAGTACTAGCAATGCATTAATCCTTGGGATTGGACTTTATAACGATCTGAGAGTTGGAGGAGTATTAACACTCACCAACGGAAAAATAATTACCAATGCTAAACAAGTATATGTTTTAAATCCGGCAAATGCAGCAGTAACACCAGGCAATACGACAAGTTATGTGCAAGGAAATTTACGCCGAGTATTAAATACAAACGCAATGGGTGGATATGATTTTCCGGTTGGTAATGCTGCAAAAGGATATCAACGAGCATTGGTGAACTTCACAGCGCCTACTCAAATTCCGGAATTGCTCGCATTCTTTTCTTCGTGGGCCGCAGTACCTGCTGGTCCTGTAAGCAGCGAATGTGTGTTTGCAAACTATTCATTAAACCCGGCTTTGAATAATGGATTCTGGACATTCAACTCTTTATCGAATAACTCTACAGGTGTTTTCGACATAACATTATACAATACCAATTACACAAACGCAGCATCACCCGGCGGCTGGTCAGTCATGAAGAGAACTCCTATTTCAAGCGGTCCGTGGGCACTCGACGGAAACTGCATTATGACAAGCACTGTCACTACAACACAACGATCAGGAATGATTGGCTTCGATGCCGATTTTGCAACTGCACAATCTACGTCTCCATTACCAATAGAATTGTTGAGCTTTGAAGCTAAAACAAAAACTGAAGGTGTATTAACTTTTTGGATCACGTCATCCGAAACAAATAATAACTATTTCAATATTGAAAGAAGTTACGATGCAAACATTTTTAAATCGGTTGGTACAATAAACGGTGCAGGAAATTCGACTGTTGAAAATCGTTATTCATTTCTCGATAAAAATCCCGGAAAAGGAATTGTCTACTATCGATTAAAACAAACTGATTACGACGGACGTTTTTCTTATTCAGAACCTGTTGCTGTTAAAATCAGCGAAAAAGTTTATGGGCTTACTATTTATCCAAATCCGGTTCAGGATAAATTAAATTATCAACTTGAAACTAGCGGAGGAGAAATTTCTCTTAAGATAATGGATATTACCGGAAGAATAATTTACGAAGACAATATTCAATTAAAACCGGGCATCACAAATTCATCGCTTGAAATGAAAGAGATTCCCGATGGTGTTTATTATTTGATGGTTTCAAATCAGGATTCATCGTCTAAATCTTGGTTTGTGAAAAAATAATTTACTACGTAGATAAAAAGATAAATAACATTTACGTTTCCGAATGAATTCTTTTGTTTCATTTTTCAATTACCGAAAATACATTTGATTTAATATTCCTTTAAAAAACATTCTATTATTTATTCTAATTAGAAAAATCTAAAATTTCAATTTTTACTTTCAAAATAATTTAACATAATTTTTGCTGATATTACGGCAATAGTTTCTACTTTTGAAACTCTAAATACTTATTCATTAAATTCATATTGCATGGCACGACCAAAAACCAAAAGTTCATTAGTCGTAGGGATACTTGAACTTGTAGAGTCGCTTCGGAGTATTGAGTCGAAACTAAATATATTAATCAATACTAAAAGTCATCCGAATCCACGCAAGGGTCCAGGAAGACCTCCCGGAAGCATTGCAAAAAAATCTATTGCAAAATCGGATAAACGAGGACCAGGCAGACCGCCGAGTAATGCAAAGCGGAAACCAGGAAGACCAGCAGGGACTAAAAAAAATAAAGCAGGAAGACCGGCCGGATCGGTGAAAAAGAAAAAAGGAAGAGGAAGACCTGCCGGCAGCAAGAATAAAAAATAAGACTAACTAAACGGTTTGCAAAAAAAAGTGAACCGTTTTTTTTATTTCTATGGGTCTTAAATTGAACGATAAAATTTTGTTGTTTGTATTTTTTTATAAAATGATGGCGTCTTTACTTTGAATCGATAACCAATATTTAAAAAAGTTGAGATGTAAACATTTCCTACATCAAATTGTGGTAAGCGATAATTATTTCCATCAATAATATTTTGCAATGAAATGTAAAAAGAAGAAGAATTAAATCCGAGCGACGAACGCAGATCATAAGCACTCAATTGCATTCGATAAACATTGTAAACCTGTCCGGTCTCAATAGATTTTGCAAAGACGTACTGCTCTTCAACACCAAGCGAAAATAATACATTTATAAATGCTCTTTTAAAAATTGTAAAGGTATGGGTATAACCTAGTCCGGCTGTCAAAGCAGTAACACTAAACGCATTCCATTTATTCCAAGGCACATAATATTTCGAAATCAGTTCTGGAACAATGGTAGGAGAATTTATCGCGTACAAATACAAATTACTCACTGCAACGAACGATCCGGCCGATTTTAATTGTCTTACGTTATTTACATACGCAGCGCCATAACTAAATCTTTTCTTTTTGCTTAAAAAATAAAATGCTTTAAGTCGAAGCGAATGATTTTTCATATCAGAATTCTGAAAATAGTTGGTCGTATCAGAAAAGTCAGGAATATAGTTTACTGAATTATTATCATAAAACCCTTTGTAGTTTCTATAGCTAGCTTCAATTCTCATTTTTACTCCGGTGATAGCCAACGCTAACTGTGTGTAATTCGTTCTTCCTTTTCGAATTCGCTCGCTACGATCAATTGGAGTTTTGAAACCAAAGAAAAGCGAAATTTTATCATAGAAAAGCCCGAAGCCCGAAACATTTTTGGCAAGTGTAGAATAATTCATATTAGACAACCCCAACGAATCTTTCGTTAACTTTTGATAAATATTGACATTATACGATGGCTTACTTTGAAAAATACTAATTCCAAGCTTTTCAGGATATCGGACTGCATATAAACTATCGAACTGTGCATTTACAGTGGCCGAAATTACCACTAATAAAAAAACGAAAAATAAATGCTTCTTCAATTATATTGCTGCATTAGAAAAATGGTTGCGGAATAATTTCCAAGAGCAATAATAAATAAAACAATACCAGAAAAAATGAACACGTCATACTTTTTTCAACAAATAAAATCGAATTGATTGAAAACAAATTACTTTTTTAAACTACTCGACAACTTCATTATCTCCGGAAAAGTTAAACCACCAATCATCCCATTCATGATAGCAGCAATTCTCCGAGCTTTGGTTTCTGTAGTCTTTGCAGTGTCGACCCATTTAGAATAATATTTTCTATAGGATAATGGCTGTTTAATAAATTTACTATTGGCTTCCGGCTCTTCTTTTAAACAAAGCATGAGCTCCTTATTCATTTGATAAACTTTTGTATCGACCTCCAATTGCAGTTCGACCTTATCGCCTGTTTCTTTCTTTAGCTTTTTTCGAAGTTCAGTTTTCAATGGCAAAATGAATGCTCCATTACCCATCGGAAATAATGCCAAAGAAGAAATTGCTTGGTGATCGATCATTCCTTTTACACGAAACGATTTTTTAGTGTCGGATTTAATTTTGTTGGCTTTAGAAGAAGAAATTTCCACATACGACCAACCGGACTTCTCTCCTTTCTTTGCAAATTTTTTAATTTCTGCTTTGAACTTGATCACCGGAATTAATTTTTAAATACTCCTTAACACGTGTTGCTACATTTTCGCGAATGTTCATATAAAACAAACTGTAGTCACTTACATGATAATTTTTCATAAACTTTACAAAACGACCTTGTTTAGGTCTGTGCACCCATACAATCCCATTTACAACTTGAGCATCGCAAGCATTCGGAATTAATTTAAAATTTCTATCGACTCCTCCTAAATTTTTTGCTGCTGAAATATAAGTAGTGTCGCACTTCCACGACAATGGATTTGTACAATAAATATTTTCTCCTAAATATTTATTGTCTGTTGTTGCACCCCACTTATACGTATTCCAACTTATTAAACATCCATTTTGACTTGCAGAATCGCACGAAGGAATGGTCGAAAATTTTTCGTCCGTATTAAAACCAATTGCATACGCCGCAATCATTTTTTTTCTCAACGTATCATTTTTATTGATAAATTCATTGAGCAATCGATATGCATGGCGGCTGCCTTGCGAATGTCCGGCAATAATAAATGGACGTCCATGATTGTAATTATTTAAATAATAATCAAACGCTGCTTTTACATCTTGATAAGCGAGATCTAAAGCGAGTTTTCCGTCATCTCCCTTCTTCACTAAGAACGAAGCAAATGTTGCTTGGCGATAACGAGGCGAATAGACTTTGCAACTTCCATTAAACACACTGGCCTGCATTCGAATTGGATATTTGTCTACTCGCTTGTTCAAGCGCTCATTATCAACATTTGCATTCCATCCAGTTTGGCTGAAATTGAGTGTGGGATATATATAAAACACGTCTGCTTGTGCCACATTTTGATTATCAATTTCAGAGCTATTTACGGGAACAGTATCTGCACTATCCTTTTTATTTGGCAATGCGGCCCAATTTTTTTCAAGTGCATAATCAGGTATTGATGGCGGTGCGTAATGTGAGAATTGATGAAAAGGTTTGAAACATGAGCTCAATGTAATTCCGATTACGACGAGAAAAATATAACTCAACTTATTCATTAAATACTTTTTTTAAAATTTGGAGCGAAGATAGTAGTTTAGTTATATACTCGGCATGTTTCAGGTAAATTAACTGACAGCTCTCTGTAAATAATTTTACATAGTTTGATTTGTTGGAAATTACTTTTTCAATTTTTTCTCCCGAAGAATCCGCAGATATCCGCAGAAAAAAAAATGTAAGTGTTAATTTAGACTGAGATAAAATAAAAATAGACGGCAATTGATCCTGCTTATTAAATTCGATAATAATTTAATATGCTAAAAGATTCTTTACATATTATCTTTCGCGATCAACAATTATTTTCTTGGTAATAATTTCGAAACTATTATCGAGCGTGATCAAATAAATTCCATTTTTCCAAGAAGAACAATTAATAATATATTCAAGATCATTGTCAGATAAATTAACAACATCGTGCATAACAAGTGAAGCAATTTCGTTGTAAATATTTACCGATACTTCTTTTCTTCGATCCGGAAAATGAAAACTCACCACAAAATTATCGTGCGCCGGATTTGGAAAAACTTGCATCGCAGCTTTTGAAAGATCGAGCTTCGAAATATCTGTTGTCACAAATTTTATTTCTGCAGAACTCACACAATCATTTACGTCGAATGCAGAAACACTATAATTCCCGTCTTGCTGGAATACATAATAATATCGGTTCGCAAAAACAATTTGCGAATTTTGAAAATACCATTGGTACGATGCAAATCCTTGCGGTGCAAACAATGTATCTCCTACCTGATGAATCTGAATTGTAGGCGGCCTATTTAAAACATGAATATAATTTCTCATTACTACGGTATCGCTTCCAAAATTATTCGACACAATCATTGTTACATCATAATATCCCGGAACATAATAACAAACGTTTGTTGGCGCCGATGAAAAATTATTTACCACCGATGCGCCTTGAAAAATCCATTGATAAGAAGCTGCATGTTCCGAGCGATCAATAAAATTAATGCACGTGTTGCAACAAACAGTTTGGCTCGATGCAATAAAATCGGCAACTGGCGGAACAGCATTTTTAAGTTTTACGATCCATAAATCGTAAGTAATATGACTTGCATCGAAATTGTCTTCGGTTTTATAACCGCCAAGAGTGCCGTTAGAATAATTTGCAAGAACAATACTTCCGTCATTCAAAAGATAGCCAAACCCTTTTTCATCGTGGCCCGGATTAAAAATTGTTTTGTCCCATTTTACATTTCCCGACTCATCGAGTTTAACCACCCAGCTTTGTTCTGCACCTAAATTGATTTCTGTTTTGTCGCCATTAGTGCCGGAATAAGAAGCGCCGGAAAGAAAATAACCACCATCGTTCGCCTGATAAATTTTCCCAAACTCATCTTCATTCATATTTCCACCAATTGTTTTATCCCATTTTTTATTTCCATCAACATCAGTTTTGATAATCCAAAAATCGGCAGTGTTTACTGCACCATTGTTCGGAGCTGTTTTTTCATTTCCGGAAGAAGAATACGAATAACCACCAATAATTAATCCGTGATCGTTGCATTCTGAAAGTGAAATAAGATTGTCGTTAGCAGCACCGCCATAACGTTTATCCCAAATTTTATTTCCTGATGCATTTACTTTTACAATCCAATAATCGCACGTAGTGACAGGGCCTCGACAACTTTGAGTATTGTCGCCTACGGGATCAGACCAAGTGAAACCACCGAGAACAAAATTTCCGTCGAACGTTTGGATGAGTGAAGTTAGTTGTTCGTTACGATTTCCACCGAAGCGTTTGTCCCATTGTTTATTTCCGCTAGCATCCGTTTTCACGATCCAATAATCGGGACCACCTCGAGTTGTTTCAGTGCGATCGCCGGAGGCCGTCGATTCAGAATAGCCGCCAAGAAGAAAACCGCCATCATTGGTTTGAATAACTGCATTCATTTTGTCGTCGTAAATACCACCGAAACGTTTGTCCCACTGTTTATTTCCTGCAGCATCAATTTTTACAATCCAGTAGTCGTTGTAATTATGAGTAGTATTATCCCAATTCGACTGCGACTTATCGCCGTTATTGTTAGAGCGAGAAGAGCCACCGAGAATAAATCCGCCATCGGAAGTTTGATGCGCAGAAGTAAGTTCATCGTCGAGCGAACCACCGAAGCGTGCATCCCACATTTTTAATCCGAGCGAATCCGTTTTGATTACATAGTAGTCGAGACCTCCGCGAGAAGGTTGCGATTTATTTCCATCGTTAGACGACAAAGAAGATCCGCCAATAAAAAATCCATGATCGGACGTAGGAAAAAAAACTTGGAGTTTATCGTTTGCCGTTCCTCCGTACCGATGATCCCATTGGCGAACGAAATTATTTTGCGCAAGCGAGTTGTGCGTTATGAATAAAATAACAGCGACAAAAATTATTTTCGAAGAAAGAAAAGACAAGCGTAACATCCGATCAATGTATCACCGGCGCGGGGCAAATTCAATATTAAGTGGTAAGTGGAACGAAATGCTTGGGGAGGAATAGAGATCGGGGATTAAAACGCAAAGAATGGAGAAGAGAAAAGCAAGCAATAGAAGGAGCGAAGAAAGTGAACGAGTAGAATATGAAGGAAAATAGAGCGAAGAAAAGAGAGACAAGGCAAGCAATTGGCAGGGGAGGTAAATTCAATACGTTGAAATAGTGGCTAATCCACTAAAAAAAGCAGAAAAGGCGCTAAAAATTGGGAGAATGAACGACTTTTTTTACTATCATTGCACACCTCAAAAAAAGGTCCTGTGGCCGAGTGGCTAGGCAGAGCTCTGCAAAAGCTCGTACAGCGGTTCGAATCCGCTCGGGACCTCAAAAATGTCTGAACTTTGATTGCGCTGATTTTGGGATTTAACTGATTTCGGCAAACAGAGTTCAGACTTTTTTTACAGCATGAATCTCTTTTGATTCAAAACAGTTTAATTCAAATTACTGTTTGTAAAATTCCGGTTTTGCCATCTTTTTATTGAGCAACCTCTTTATTTCTAAACTCGCAGAACCGAAATTCAAAAGAAGTCCGATCTCTAAATTGTAGGCTTCTAAATAATTTATTGCTTGCGCAAAATGT
>JAYTOX010000105.1:0-36956 GCA_043747595.1 Bacteroidota bacterium
GGTACTCACCAACTTTAATTTTAATTTTGCAAAACATTGAAATTTATGGAAAGCATTACGGTCAAAGATAAAAGGTTTGTTGTTTCAATTCAAGCATCAACCATAAAACAGCGTATTGAGGAATTGGGCAAACAAATAACCAGCGATTTAAAGGGTAAGCGTCCTTTTTTTGTTTGTGTGTTAAATGGCTCGTTTATCTTTGCCGCAGATTTAATAAGAGAAATAAACCTTGAAGCAGAAGTAACTTTTGTCAGAGTGTCGTCTTATTCAGGAACCGAATCGACAGGAAGTATAAAAAGTATTGTAGGTATAAATGATAAATTACAAGGAAGAACAGTGGTGATCGTTGAAGACATAGTAGATACAGGCGACACAGCGGTTCATTTAATCGATGAGATTAAAAAGCAGAATCCTGAGGAAGTTTTGTTTGCAACACTTTTATTTAAACCTGCAGCACTTCGACAAAAAGTAAAGTTAGATTATGTAGGATTTGAAGTGCCCAATGATTTCTTAGTTGGTTTTGGTTTAGACTATGACGGACTAGGGCGGAATCTGAAAGACATTTACACATTAGCATCAACTCACTAAGGAAATACATCAGCAATGTTGAACATAGTTTTATTTGGTCCTCCGGGAGCCGGAAAAGGAACACAATCAGAAAAATTAATTAGTGAGTTTAAATTAATTCATTTGTCGACCGGCGATATTTTGAGAGCAGAAGTAGCCTCTCAAAGTCAGTTAGGCATAGAAGCAAAAAAATTAATGGATCAAGGACTTTTAGTTCCTGACGAAGTTGTGATAGGGATGATTGAAGCGAAGATTGATGCAAATAGAAATGCCAATGGATTTATTTTCGATGGTTTCCCTCGAACAACAGCACAGGCAGAGTCGCTCGATAAAATGTTGGTGAAAAAAGGAACGTCTATTTCATTGATGTTAGCACTGGAAGTAGAAGATTCAGAACTCATCAAAAGATTATTAAATCGTGGAATAGAATCAGGACGAGCAGATGATCAAAATGAAGTAGTAATTTCAAAAAGAATAAACGAATACAATAATAAAACAGCGCCGTTAAAGAAGTTTTATCAGGAGCAAGGAAAATTTTATAGTGTGAATGGAATAGGCAGTGTTAATGAAATCTTTAACAGTCTATCTGAAGTGATCACCGCGAAGGTGAAATAAAAAAAATATGGCATCGAACTTTGTAGATTACGTAAAAATTTGTTGTAAGAGTGGTGATGGCGGACCAGGTTCTGTGCATTTTCATAGAGATAAAAATACTGCTAAAGGTGGACCGGATGGAGGAGATGGTGGAAGAGGTGGCCATATTATCGTAAAAGGTAATAAGCAGCTATGGACATTATTGCATTTGAAATACCGGAAACATGTACTTGCGCCCGACGGTGAAAGAGGGGCTAGCGCTTTAAAAACAGGAGCTGAAGGTAAGGATGAAATTTTGGAAGTACCTCTTGGCACCATTGCAAAAGATGCAGAAACAAATGAAGTGCTTTTTGAAATAAACGACGACGGACAGGAGATTATTATTGCACCGGGTGGAAGAGGAGGAAAAGGGAATCATCATTTCAAATCGGCTACGATGCAAACTCCACGTTTCGCTCAGCCAGGAGAACCAGGAAAAGAAGAGTGGAAGATACTCGAGTTGAAAATACTTGCAGATGTAGGATTGGTTGGTTTCCCGAACGCTGGAAAGTCGACTTTGCTCTCAGTTGTGAGTGCTGCCAAACCTGAGATTGCCGACTATGCATTTACCACTTTAACACCAAATCTTGGTATTGTTGGTTATCGGAGCAATCGTTCCTTTGTGATGGCCGATATTCCCGGAATTATTGAAGGAGCACATTTAGGAAAAGGATTGGGTATTCGTTTTCTACGGCATATTGAAAGGAATTCGATATTGCTTTTTATGGTAGCTTGTGATAGTAAAGATATCAGAGCGGAATATGAAATTCTTAGGAATGAATTAAAGGAATACAATCCTGAATTGCTAGATAAGTCTGCGGTACTTGCAATCACCAAGTCCGATATGCTCGACGATGAATTGATGGATGCGCTAAAGAAAGAGTTGCCGATTGGAATTCCAACCGTTTTTATATCATCTATTACCGGATATGGAATTGATCAGCTGAAAGATTTGTTGTGGCAACAATTGAATCAACCTGAAAAAGATGTTTGAGAGTTTGAAGAAATTGGATGGTGAATTGTTGTTATTCATCAATAGACACAACAATTCATTTTTCGATTCATTTTTTTATTTGACTAGTAACCGATGGATTTGGATACCGATGTATGCATTTCTGCTTTTGCTATTAATCAAGACTTACGAAAGAAGAACGTGGATTATTTTAATAATAGCTGCACTATTAGTGGTAGTTAGCGATCAACTTTCATCAGGATTAATAAAAAATTTAGTGATGCGAGTAAGGCCTTGTCATCATCTCTTCATCGGGCCTCAACTACATTTAGTCAATGGAGAATGTGGCGGATTGTATGGTTTTGTGTCATCGCATGCTGCAAACAGTTTTGCGATTGCCGTTTTTGCAGGACTATTACTGAGAAATAGATACCCAAATATCATGGTTGCCTTGATTCTTTGGGCGAGTATAGTTTCATATTCACGGATCTATTTGGGTGTTCATTATCCATCTGATGTATTGGCAGGTTCGATAATCGGAATTGTGTTAGGAGTAGCCAGTCATAAATTGTTTAAGTGGATTCACTTAAGAAAAGTAAAAATATAATTATCGAAATCTAAGAACATTGTTTTATGATCAATTCAAAGTTTCATCGGAAGTTTATTATCGTTCTTTTCAGTTTCAATTTTATTTTGGCCGTTAGTTATGGCCAGAAAGTAAAGCAAGAAACGGTTAAGAATATTTTGTACAAGAAACCGAAATTAGTGGTAGGAATAATTGTGGACCAAATGCGCTACGATTATTTGGTTCGCTTTTATGATAAATATTCGAACAATGGATTTAAGCGACTTATGTCAGGAGGATTCAATTATACAAACGCAAACTACGATTACATACCAACATATACAGCGTGTGGACATTCGTGTGTTTACACGGGAACAGGTCCGGCAGTTAATGGAATAATTGGGAACGATTGGTACGATAGAAAATCGAAGCAGAGTATATATTGTGTAAACGATACTACAATGATGCCTTTAGGAACTACTTCCATCAGTGGAAAAATGTCGCCTAAGAATTTGATTACTTCTACAATTGGCGATGAGTTAAAGTTAGCTTCCAATTTTAAAAGTAAAGTAATTGGAGTTGCATTGAAAGACAGAGGGAGTATTCTGCCTGCAGGACATTCGGCCGATGCTGCGTATTGGCATGATCCATACACTAATAATTTTATTACCAGCACATACTATATGAAAAGTTTGCCTTCATGGGTAACAGAATTTAATAAACGCAAGCTACCCGATAGCTTACTTTCAAAACCATGGATAACACTTTTGCCTCTAAACGAATATACTGAGAGTTCTGCAGACAATACACCATACGAAGGATTATTTTACGGTGAAAAAAGTCCGGTCTTTCCTCATAATTTACCTATGATAAAAGACAGCGATATAGAGCTGGTCAGAAAGATTCCAATGGGAAATACATTGACAGAATTATTTGTTGAAGATCTAATTACAAAAGAGAAAATGGGTAAGGGCAAAGAAACAGATTTGTTAGCTATTAGTTTTACTTCGACAGATTATGTAGGGCATATGTTTGGCATTAATGCAATTGAATTAGAAGATACTTATTTAAGATTAGATAAAGATATTGCCGACCTATTACAATTTCTAGACGCAAATATTGGAAAAGGCGATTATCAGATTTTTCTTACCGGCGATCATGCGGCTGTAAATAATCCTAAGTACAGTGAAGATCATAATTTGAAAGGTGATTTTTTTGAAGCAAGGCCGATGGGAGATTCGTTAAAGAAATATTTAAATAATATTTATGGTGTTGGCGATTATGTGTCGAATGCAACAGCGGCAAATATTTATTTGAATAGAGAATTATTAGAACAGAAAAACATTAACCTTCGTGAGATACAAGAAAAGTGTCAACGTTTTGTTTTAGGATTTGAGGGTGTTGGATATGCAATGACAGCTTCGGAATTACAAAACGGGAGTAACAGAACAGGCATTGCATCGTTTATTCAAAACGGTTACAATCAAAAACGATCGGCAGATGTATTAATTCAGTTGTTGCCGGGATGGATTAATTGGTCAACAAAAACGGGTACTACCCATGGTTCTGCGTATAGATATGATACACATGTTCCACTTATATTTTATGGGAAAAATGTGAATGAAGGTAAA
Source organism: Bacteroidota bacterium (assembly GCA_043747595.1). Taxonomy (GTDB): domain Bacteria; phylum Bacteroidota; class Bacteroidia; order AKYH767-A; family 2013-40CM-41-45; genus JADKIH01. The sequence goes on from JAYTOX010000105.1 coordinate 4,349, forward strand.
TCGAATGAAGCTGTTAGTATTAGCGATATTGCACCAACAATTTGCACATTTTTGAACATCGAATTTCCCTCAGGTACAACAGGGAAACCGTTGCAGGAGGTGCTTAAATAGCCTAATGATTCGTTTTTTGGGATAGAAAGGCTTTTTACTAGTCAAGGCCATTGAAAAGGTTCATTTTTACTGTTGAAAAAACAGTTTTCATTGGCGGAAAAAAATTTATTTTGTTGGAGTATTTTCCTATTTTTACAAGGATAAGAAATTGATTGCTCACCCAATTTGATTACTATGAACCAAAAATACATTAAAAAGTTTGTGCGCCTGTTTTTTGTAGCACTATTTTTTATTCTTCCATCTCAGAAAATTTTGGCGAGTCATGCTATGGGTGCAGACATTACCTATACATGTTTAGGTAACAATCAGTATCAATTGACTTTTTCGTTTTACCGAGATTGTTCAGGAATTACTCCATCTGCGAGTATGCCCATGGAAATTAATAATGGTTGTGGATTCCCTACTACAACGGTTAACATTAATCAAGTTGGACTACCTGTAGATGTACCAACTACGTGTCCGACCGCTTTGACTACATGTCATGGTGGAATTTACACAGGAATACAGCATTATACTTATTCGGGTATTATAACTTTACCCGGGCCATGTGCTAACTGGACTGTAGGTCATGCTGAGAACGCACGTAACTCTGCAATCACTACGATTACCGGCAATGGCTCAGATAACTTGTATGTTTATTCAATGATCAACAATACAAACGGGTTGTGTAATAACTCACCAACCTTTTCAAATCCACCTGTTCCGTTTGCTTGCGAACAACAACGTTTTTGTTTTAACCATGGTGCGTATGATGCAGATGGAGATTCACTAAGTTTTCAATTAATAACACCACTTACCAATTCATCGGGTGGAACGGTTACTTATCTTGCTGGCTATTCAACTTCGTCGCCAATTATTTCATCCTCCCCGGCATTTTATTTAGATCCTGTTTCAGGTGATATTTGTATGCGACCAACAGTATCAGACGTTTCTGTTTTTGCAGTTCTTGTAAATGAATATCGTAACGGCGTTTTAATTGGTCAAGTAGAAAGAGATATTCAATTGACAGTTCGAAACTGTGTAAACATTTTACCTGACATTACTGGTATCAACGGTGCTCCTTCGTTCAACAGAACCATTTGTGCCAACGCACCTTTCTGTTTTTATATTCGATCAGTTGACCCTGATGTTCTGAATACAACAACCATCACTTGGGACAATTCAATAGCTGGAGCAACATTGGTAACAAGTGGAGCTTATCGTGATTCTGCTTATTTCTGTTGGACACCTACTACTGCCGATATAAGTACTTCGCCAATCTGTTTTACCGTAACTGTAAAGGATGATAATTGCCCCTATCAAGGAGTGCAGATTCGTACTTTTTGTTTAACGGTGAATGGTGTAATTGCAGATGCAGGTATAGATCAAACTATTTCATGTGGAGCAACAGCCAATTTAATGGCATCAGCAACATTAGGAAATGGAGGGTATGTTTTTAATTGGACAGATGGAACCACAGGTCCATCTCATCCCGGTACAGGATTGGGTACGTACATTGTAGATGTTACTTCCGGAACATGTCATGATTTAGATACAGTGAATGTGCTTCCGGGGATTGGACAACCGGTAGCGAATTTTTCATTTACTAATAATTGCAGTGGAACTCCCATTAGTTTTTCAGACGTAAGCACGATAAATGGTAGTCCTATTACATCATGGAGTTGGGATTTTGGCGATGGATTTACATCAGCAAGTCAAAACCCTTCACATCAATTTGCAGGTAATGGAACTTATGGTGTTACACTTATTGTAGCTACAGCTGCAGGATGTACAGATACAATTACCCGACAAGTTACCATTAACACAAATATTCCATTTGCTCAATTCAATGCACCGGCAATTTGCGCCGGAGGAGCCATGAACTTTACCGATCAATCAACCGGTACTCCAACAGTTTGGGCGTGGGATTTTGGTGATGCTGGATCGGTTTCCAATTCAAGCACATCTCAAAATCCGGCACACTCATTTGCGACTGGGGGTAATTATACAATCACACTTACAGTTACCAATGCTGCTGGTTGTCAATCGGTCTCCCAACAAAATGTAGTAGTAAATGCAAACCCAACATTAGCGATTTTAGATCCGTCAATTTGTGCAGGAACAGGAGCAAACGTTGTTGCACCGGGAGGTTATGCTAATTACAATTGGGACAATACGTTTTTCACTCAAGCTATTTCAGTAACACCGGCCGTTACAACGAATTATAATATTGTAGTAACAGATGGTAATGGTTGTACGGGTTCGGATGTGGTTACTGTAACGGTAAATGCTTTGCCGGTTGCAGATGCCGGATTAGACAGAACAATTTGTGAAGGAACAAACACCACATTAACAGGAGCAGGAGGCGCAAGTTATTCATGGCAGCCGGGGGCACTTATTGGTCAGAATGTAGTTGTTGCACCTGCTACAACTACAGATTATATTGTTACAGTTACCAATGCTGCAAATTGCACATCCTCTGATCAAGTAAGAGTAAGTGTAAATGCAATGCCAATTGTTGCAGCGTCCAGTGATCAAGGAGTTTGTAAAGGAGAATCGGCTACTGTATCGGTGGTAAATGGAGTCGGGGCATATTCTTGGACGCCGGGTGGAATGAATACTGCTTCAATCACAGTTACTCCGCCTATTACAACGGTATACACTGTGGTGGTAAGTGATGCAATTGGTTGCAGCGGATCAGCATCAGTTACTGTGGTAGTTAATCCACTACCGAACGCCTCTTTTTCTAGTAGTGGCCCTGTTTGTATCAACAATTCTATTGCTTACACCGATCTGTCCAATGTTGCTACAGGAACTATTGCTTCGTGGAATTGGAATTTTGGTAACGGTGGAACTTCAAGTATTCAGAATCCTTCAAGCCTTTATTCGAACAGTGGCAATTTCAATGTAGAGCTGATAATTTCTTCTGACAAAGGATGTAAAGATACAACTACACTTCCGGTAATTGTAAATGCTTTACCTATAGCAAATGCCGGTTTAGATCAAAGTATTTGTCCGGGCTTCAATGCTAACCTTACAGGAGCAGGAGGAAATTTATACGATTGGAACAATGGAACTTTTAATACTGCTGCAATTACTGTTAGTCCTGCATCAACCACGAGTTATTCTCTTGTAGTTACAGATGCAAACGGTTGTACAAACTCTGACGTGGTGAATGTTGTTGTAAACCCTGTACCAATTGCAGATGCGGGCATTGATCAATCAATTTGTTTTGGAGAATCGACGACACTTTTTGCGTCCGGCGGAACAACATATAGTTGGAATCCGGGGAATGTAAATACGGCCAATAATAATTTAACCCCTAATAGTACCGGAACGTATACAGTAACTGTAGGAAATCAATTTGGTTGTATTTCTACCGATCAAGTAACTGTTCAAGTGAATCCAATACCTGTTGCTGCTTTTGCTTCCAGTGGTGCTGTGTGTGAAGGTAATTCTGTTGCTTTTTCAGATCAATCGAACGTTGCTACAGGAACAATAACCAATTGGAATTGGAATTTTGGCAACAATATTTCCAGTTCAAATCAAAACCCGAGTATTCCATATTCAGGACCAGGTTCATATTCAGTAAGCCTCATTATCAATTCTGATAAAGGATGTAAAGACACAATTACACAGCAGCAAGTTATTTGGGCTACACCAATTGCACAGTTTACCAATTCGAGTGTTTGTCTAGGATTTCCGGTCGATTTCACCGACCATTCCAGCATCAGCGATGCGAGTCCATTGAATTACTCATGGACATTTGGAGATGGGGGAGTGTCGGCTGCTTCTTCTGCGCAGCATGTTTATTTAATTGAAGGCGGCTATCCAATTCTGTTGACAGTTTCTTCTCAGAATGGTTGTTCTGCACAATTCAATGGACTGGCAAATGTTTTTCCACTGCCATCTGCTAATTTTATGGTAGCTTCAATTTGTCAAGATGATAATGCACAGTTTGTAAATTCGTCGACTGTTTCGACAGGAACGATCAGTACAAATTACTGGACTTTCGGCGATAATGGAATCTCTTCTTTATCGAACCCAACACATACATATTCCACGCCTGGCGATTTTCCGATTTCACTAATAATCAGCTCCGATCATGGATGTCTTGACAGTACGGTTGGTACGCTTCACGTGAAACCCAAGCCACAAATTGATTTCACTGCACAAAATGTATGTCAAGGTTTTCCGGTAAATTTTTCTGATTTATCTAATCCGGTAATTGGAGCAATGTCGTTTTACCAATGGAATTTTGGTGATGGGCAAATAACGCAAATGCAAAATCCAATTCATACTTACAATGCTCCGGGATGGTATTCTGTAAGTTTAACTGCAAGCAACGATAGTGGATGTTCATCAACGTTGGTTCGTCCAAATGCGGTGAATATTTTTCCATCACCTGTAGCTGCATTTTCATCGAATGAAAATATGGCCAATGATTTTGTTCCATTGGTCAATTTTACAAACGAATCGATTAACCCGGGATTTTTCTATTGGAGTTTTGGAGATGGCGACACTTCCATGCAATATTCTCCAACACACATTTACCCAAATGTTGGTCAATATTTGGTTAATATGATTACTATCGACAATAATGGTTGTATCGATTCTATAGCACGCTTAATTGAGATTAAGCCGATATCAGAAATTTATATTCCCAATGCATTTACTCCAAATGGAGATACTAAAAATGACGTCTTTCAAGTGTACACACACAACGTAAAAGATCTTTCAGTTCAGATTTATGATCGTTGGGGATTAAAGATTTGGGAATGGAACGACATAAAAGGAGGCTGGGATGGACGAGTAAACGGCCGGCCCGCACAATCGGATGTATATGTTTATCGTGTTTCTACAGTTGATGTAAATGAGAATAGAGAAGTACGGATAGGCCATGTGAGTCTCGTTCGATAAAATAAGGTTATGAACAATTGAAAGCCGGGTTATATTCCCGGCTTTTTTCATGTTGAAAACTTTTTGTTTTCAAAAGAGAATCATTTTTAACTACCCATCGTAACAAAGTGCAATAATAAAAAGGGTTTCACTCATTTAACTGCACCAAAAAAACCGTATGGCTGAGCTTAAAAACAAACATGAAATGGTGATCGACATCGTTAACCAGGTTGCGACTATCGCTTCCAAGTTAGGTATCGTTCACACCAGTACCGAAGATATTTCTTTGGATGGGAGACACATCACAATCAAAGGAGAAAAATTACTCTACTTTGGAAGTTGTGGCTACTTAGGATTGGAACACGATGAACGTATTAAAAATGGAGCCATTGATGCAGTCCATAAATATGGAACGCAATTTAGCTCATCACGTGCTTATGTATCATCGTCGTATTATGCAGAGTCAGAAGCATTGTTAAGTAAAATGTTTTTCAATAAGCCCGTACTTTTATTACAATCACTCACAGTAGGGCATATGTCAAACATTCCAATTTTAGTTGGTAATGATGATGCAGTAATTATGGATTCTCAAGTCCATGATAGTGTTCAAACAGGAGTTCAGTTTTTGAAGAGTAGAGACATTCATACTGAAATTGTTCGTCATAACAGAATTGATATTCTAGAAAACAGAGTAAAGGAATTAAGCAAAGAATACAAAAAGGTATGGTACATGGCCGATGGAGTATACTCTATGCAAGGTGATTTAGCTCCTATAAAAGAGTTGTATCAATTGGCCGATAAGTACGAACAATTGCATTTATATATTGATGATATTCATGGAATGAGTTGGGCAGGACCAAATGGTTCAGGGTATGTAACTAGCCAGGGAGATTATCATCCGCGTTTATATTTAACAACTGGATTAACAAAAGCGTTTGGTACTGCAGGTGGTCTATTGATTTATCCAAATGTAGAAGAGTACCAGCTCATCAAAAATACCAGTAAGGCATTTATATTTTCAATTCAAATGCCGCCGATGGTGTTGGGAGCAACAATAGAGGCTGCTAAAATTCATTTGAGTCCGGAAATTTATACATTCCAAAAAGAGTTGGCAGAGAAAATGGCGTTTTTCAATTTGACAGCGAAAAATTTAGGGTTGCCATTGATTAATGAAACACTATCTCCAATTGGATTTATTGGAGTAGGGAAGCCGGATGTGGGGTATAATATGGTTCGACGAATGATGAACCGTGGTTATTATTTTAACTTAAGTGTATTCCCAAGTGTCTCCTATAATAATACAGGATTGAGAATTCCGATTAACAGATTGCATACGTTTGAAGACATTGAGAATTTGTTGAAAGAGATTTCTGTACAATTACCGATGGCATTGGAAGATTCTCATTCGAGTATGTCAGATATTATCAAACATTTCCGACTAGTCGCATAATAATTTTGCACTACAAAAAAAAGAGGCCACTTGAAATCAAGGGGCCTCTTCTTTTTACGTATTTTTTTTTAAGGTAGCTCACTAAGCTGCCAGAAATTATTTAAAATTGAAACAGCAGCAACAAAATTTTCGAAGGAGATCGGTTTGATAATATATCCGGCCACATTGTAGTTGTAAGCCTCAAAACGATCTTTGTCATCGTTAGAAGTCGTCATAATAAAGACGCTGATATTATGTAGGTCTTTATCTGCACGTAATTCCTTGAGGAATTCCAAGCCATTCATCTTTGGCATATTAATGTCAAGAAGAATAATTCTTGGTGAAGGTTGAATTTTTTCTACACCGTTAGTTCCACGCAAAAAATCAAGCGCTTCCACACCATTGTGTGCAATCATAAGAGGATTTAAAACATTACTTTTCTTAAAAGCCCTCTTAACATTCATACAATCTACTTCGTCGTCATCGACGAGGAGTATGTTTACTAATTTATCCATTTTGAGAGATGCAGTAAAAAATCAGTGATCATAATTATTTTCTGATGTGTCAAATGTAAAAAAATCTTTTCATCAAAAAAGAGATTTTTTTTAACAGATTTTCGATATAATAAACCATTATAGATCAAATTACTTGTAAATATTACACTTTGGTATCTAAAATATAACGAATTTCGTATCGCAAGAAGATAAAAATTCTCCAATGAATCCATTAAAACCTCTCTTTAATAAATTGTTTCGCTTAAAAATGTATGAGCGTATCCCTTCTGAAGACTTGATGTCTCGACAGCGGTTTACTTTATTTCGGATTTATTCATATACAGCCTTCTTGGCCAGCATTTTAACGGCCGTTCAAATTTCTACTTCATTTGAAGTGACAAGTTTTACCGCAACACTACTTTATGCATTAGCTACGGTAATGCTAATTAACTTCTTTGCAGTCAAGAGGGTAGAGAAGTTGCCTATGGCTTACTCAATATCTGTAATTATTGGTTTCCTCGTTGTACACACTCAGGCTTATACTGCCGGAGGAGTAATGAATTCGGGTACGATGTATTTAACAGTGCTTATCATGACGGCCTTTATGCTGCTCGGACCACGTTCAGGAAAGATATTTACTGTTATCGCTGTTGTGAATGTAGGCTTGCTTTTTTATCTGACAGAATACACCAATATTACTAACTACGAACTTTTAAAAGGCGATGCACATTTAATCCATCATGATGCCTTAACCACATTTATTATTGCGCTTGTACTTGTTGCTGCGCAGAGTAACTATTTGAACAGTGGAAAAAATGTGATTATCGAAAAGATCAGTGCCCAGAAAGATTTGTTGATTGAAAATAACAGAAAACTTCAAGAATATACCGCCTCTTTAGAAAAGTCGAATCGTGAACTGGATAAGTTTGCTTCTATTGTATCTCATGATCTAAAGGCGCCATTACGCGCAATTGGAAGTTTAACAGGATGGATAGAAGAAGATTCTGCCGATGAGTTATCAGAAGAATCAAAAGCTAATTTTAGCACTATCAAACAACGAGTAAGCAGAATGGAAGGATTGATTAATGCCATCCTCGATTACTCTCGAGCCGATAGAAGAAAGGCCGAAGATGCTACTGTTGATGTAAATTCGCTCGTTATAGATACGCTCGATTTTATTGGACAACCGGATAATGTTGAACTGAACGTAAAAAATAAGTTGCCAAATATTGTATCTGATCCGACTCGATTATCTCAGGTGTTCAGTAATCTCATTGGGAATGCAATTAAATACAACGATAAAAAAGAAATCAAAATTGATATTTCTTCAGTAGAAACAAACGAAGGGTATACTTTTTCTATTAAGGATAATGGACCCGGTATTGAAGAACAGTATTACGAAAGGATCTTTGTTATTTTTCAAACGTTGAATCGAAGAGACGATGTGGAGAGTACAGGCGTAGGTTTAGCCATCGTAAAGAAAATTATTGAAGAGGTCGGTGGTAAGATTTGGGTCGAATCGGAAGTTGGTAAAGGGTCAGACTTTAAATTTTTCTGGCCTAAAGAGGAAAATCTTTCCAAAAACATGGTCATTGCTGCTGCAATGATAGTGTAAGAACCAACTGTTCTTTATCAAACTCTTTGTTAATGGTGTAGTATTATTGTCTGTACAAGATACAACGCCATGCGAAAACAAATCAACAAAATTACTAGCACAGAAAACACTAATTTCAGAACACAACTACATATTGTAGAAACTGAATCTAATCGTGTACATGTAGAAATTGAGATCGAGAATCACGTCAAGAGTATTAGGGCGCTGGTGAACAAATTACGACCTCAGGAACGACAAAAGTATTTCAACGGACTGCTCAGTCATCTTTTAACTAAAGACGTTGAATACCCTTTGCACAATGTTAATTCATCGAGAGTTACTTGCGATAATGAAGATTTCAGTAAATTATCTGGAAATGATTTGGAGCTGATTCGAGAATTATCATGCAAATTGCAAGACCTCTACTTAAGAAGTGGAGATGTTTTGGAATAAATAAACGAAACTTGATAAAAATCCGATTTGCGAAAGTAAATCGGATTTTTTTTTAACTTTAAATCCTTGAATAAAACGATTTCATTTTCTATTTCGTGAAATGCCGATAAAAAAATTTTCTCCAAAACATAAACTCGCAATCAGATGGTTTCATTGGATAAATTTTCCAATACTTTTTGTTATGATTTGGAGTGGTACATTAATTTATTGGGCAAACGATGTCTATAAATTAGATGCAAGAGTTTTTAAATTTCAATTTTATCCGGAGGCTCTTTACAAATCGTTGAATATACCGCACCGTTTAGCAGAAGGAATGTCGTTTCATTTTTTATTTATGTGGATTTTCTTTCTAAATGGATTGGTTTATGTTTTGTATTTATTTTTTTCGGGTGAATGGAGAACGATTTTGCCGAATAAAAAATCGTTTAAAGAAGCCTTCTTTGTAGTGTTACATGACTTACATCTTCGCAAACAAGCGCCTCCGTTTAAAAAATATAACGCTGCTCAGCGGATAGCATATTCAGCCATCATCGTCATGGGATTCTTTTCACTTCTAACCGGCCTGGCCATTTACAAGCCTGCACAATTTCCTATGCTACTTTCTTTTTTGGGCGGCTATGAACAAGCGCGGTTGTATCATTTTATTTTGACCATTGGATTTGTATTGTTCTTTTTGGTTCATGTTATTCAAGTGCTATTGGCTGGGTGGAATAATTTTCGCGCTATGATTACCGGTTGGGAAATAATAAAAGAAGAAACAGCTCCAATCATTGAAACAACTATTGACAAGCAAGAATTCGAAGATAAGTTGGATAATTCTAAATCTGTGAGCGATGAATAAGCCGAAGTCTGACGATCAAAAAATGAATCGAAGTATTTTGAGAAAAACAGTTATTGCTTTTTCTTGGTTCTTTATTATTGCATTTATTGGCTATCAATTTTTTTCTTACTTAGCAAATGCTCCCAAAATTAATGAAATTCCTGCTCCATTCCGTTCAGTTTTGGATCTGAATGCGAAATTGTTTGCACGTAATTATGTGGGCTCACCACTATCAACGGAGTTTCCAAAATCAGTTGCCGCAAGAAAAGTTCGGGTGAATGGAATGGTTGGGCTCAGAGATAAATTAGATACAACCAATTATGTACTTCGTGTTGTTAGATACTCTGAAAAGTCGCCCCAGCCTTCCGACACACTATTAATCTCGTTGGCCGATCTTCGGAAGCTTCCGAAAACAGAAGTAGTTTTTAATTTTAAATGCATAGAAGGGTGGAGCCAAATTAGTTGGTGGGGTGGTGTACGGTTTTCAGATTTTGCTAAAGCGTATCATTTAGGAACTATAAATAATCAAGCACCAGATCCAATCAATCATGCTGAAGATATACTTAATTATGCCGGATTAAAAACAATCGATGACCAATATTATGTAGGAGTAGATATGCCAAGTATGATGCATCCTCAAACTATTTTGTGTTATGAAATGAATGGACAACCTCTAAAGATGGAACATGGTTCACCACTACGACTAATCATTCCGGTGAAATATGGCATTAAACATTTGAAAAAAATCGGGACTTTATTTTTTAGTAAACAACCGCCACCCGACTATTGGGGCGATAGGGGCTATGATTATTTTTCAGGATTGTAATTCGATTAATACAGCAATCTAATTGGATATCTTCTAAATCCTTTTTCGAAATAAGGTGAGTTTTGATAGATAAAATAAAGTTGTGAATAACTATCGGCTTTAGGATGATCTTTTTTCCAACCCGAAAATTTAAGAGCTAATTCTTCATCTTTTTTTAAAAGTGAATCGGCAAGATCTTCAAAAACATAAGACGAAAACCATTCTTTTTCTTGCAAGATTGAGTCAAAGAATCCCCAACAAAAATAACTATCAATTGCATCAGGCATCAATGTTTCCATAATTATGCGGAGGTTTTTTTGCTTCGTCGAAACTAAATAATCGCCTCTTTTAATTAATATTTTTTCGTCAATCGTGTGAGAAGTAACCTTGCTATGGAGATAATGACCTTCGTAAGGAGTAGAGGTGGTACTATAGTCGTCGATGTAAATCGACTTACAATTTGCAGATGAATCTTGATTAATGCGGTTAATCGTAGCGCCATTTGATTCTAACATTCTAACTATATTCTCATAGGCTTGGGGAATAAAAAAGTTAGACGGTATTTCGACACTGTCCACAGCTAAATAATCGTTATAGAATAAAATTCTTTTTCTGTATGGTTTTTCATGATCATACTTTAATCGTTGCTGTCCGGTTGTTTTACTCGGTATGTAATTAGCGGTATAACCATTAAAATAAATCGTATCTTTTTTTGTCATGTCCACTTCGTAATTGTAAGGATACATTTTCAAGTGTTCGTCATATTCGAATGCATCTTTTCTTCGATTTAAAATTTCAGTTTTATTTTCGGAAGAAAAAGATAAGATAGATGTAAGAAAGTTCAAGGTGCTTTTTACTCTATTTGGAAATGGTTTTAACATGTGTGTTTCAGTGATAAATGAAAAACAATTGTGTGCAGCCATGTATCCTGAAAGAAATCTTGGAGTTTCTAAAAATGCAACTATTCCACTATCGGGTGAGCTTTCTTCATTCAAAGTCGCAACGTATGGGCATATTTCATCATCTTTTAATTTCATAGCACTGAAAAGAGCGGGAGTGAAAGAGTCGTGCAAATAATTTCCAAGTATCGGATTCATTTTGTTATGCTGTGTACTTATGAGCGTAAGTGAATATTGATAATCTGCCCCGTCGCTCACATGAGTATCTACAAAAACATCCGGATCCCACTGCTGTAAAATGGCTTTTAGTGAATGTGTATTCGAGGCATCTGTTTTTGTAAAGTCTCGATTTAAATCTAGATTTTTTGCATTCCCGCGAAATCCATATTCTTCAGGACCGTTTTGATTCACTCTGCTCGTGCTATTTCTATTAAGTGCGCCATCAATATTCAATACAGGAACGATACAAATTACTACGTTTTCGAGAATAGTTTTAGAGGTAGAGTCAGCAAGAATTCTCTTTGCAAATTTTAAACTTGCATCCATACCATCAGGTTCGCCGGGATGTATACCATTATTGATAAAGAGAATCACCTTCCCAATCTCATGTAAACGTTGGGGTTGAAATATTCCATTCCCCGAAATAATAAATAATTGGAGATTTAATCCACAGTCTGTTTTTCCGTATGTAATTAAAGCAGCGTTTTCAAACTGTTGATCAAGTGTTTTGTATTCTTTAATAAGTTCCAAATAAGTGAGCGATTGATTGGGTGAATCAATTGTTTGACCGAAGATGTGATTCGCGGAAATGAAAAATAAAATGACAATAAGTTTTTTCATTGTGGCAAGGTAGAAATAACTTATGAATTTTAAACTTCCATTCATTAAACCTGAGCTGAATTTCAATTATAAAATTTGCAAACATCAAAGTCAAGAGTGGAAATAAAATGATATATTTCGACACTAAAAACCTTCAACGTGAAAAAAATAAGCTTACTGCTGTCTCTTGCGTTAACCTGCTTAGCTGGCTTTTCTCAAACAGACCTCAATTCAGTAATCCCTAGTGATCCTAAGGTTCGTCAGGGTGTTTTAACCAATGGAATGAGATATTATATCAGACAAAATTCAAAGCCGGAGAAGCGAGCGGAATTGCGTTTAGCTGTGAATGCAGGTTCTAATTTTGAGGACGATGACCAGCAAGGAATTGCTCATTTGACGGAGCATCTTGCGTTTAATGGAACAAAGAATTTTAAGAAAAATGAGTTGATCGATTATTTGGAATCGGTAGGAACAAAATTCGGTCCTCACCTAAATGCATATACTAGTTTCGATGAAACAGTTTATATGATACAAATTCCAACCGACAAGGAAGACATTGTCGATAAGGGATTACAGATATTGGAAGACTGGTCTCACAATCTAGCCTTCGACAGTATTGAAGTTGATAAGGAACGTGGTGTTGTAATCGAAGAGTGGCGAATTGGTCAAGGAGCAGGGGAACGGATGCGTCGTCAATATTGGCCACTCCTGTTTAAAGATAGTCGGTATGCGCTTCGACTTCCAATTGGTAAGAAAGAAATAATTGAAACGACACCTCAATCGACTATTCGTAGATTTTACAACGAATGGTATCGTCCGAATTTAATGGCGGTAATAGTCGTGGGTGATTTCGATGTGAATGAAATGGAGAAAAAAGTAATTGGTGAGTTTTCGAAAGTTCCGGCCAAAGCAGGTACACTTCCTTGGAAATCATTTGAAGTTCCTACACAAAAAGAATTAGTTTTTTCAGCAGTTACGGATAAAGAAAATACATCGACAGATATAGAGATGAATTATAAATTGCCTCGTGCGAATAATCAACTTCTCAAAGATTATCGCCAGGAAATGGTAAACGAACTTTTTTCATCGATGATGAATGCTCGATATAGTGAGATCAGCAGGAAGGCAGATGCTCCGTTTCTTTCGGCCGGTGGCGGATTGGGTTCTATGGTAAGAACTGAAAATGCATTTGACGTAAATGCTCGTTGTTCGGAGGGGAAGGCAACAGTAGCTTTACAAGCACTAATCACTGAATTGGAGAGAATACGTCGATATGGATTTACAGAGACTGAGTTTGTTCGTACGAAGGCAGAAATGATGGAAGGAATGAAATCGCAATACAATGAAAAAGATAAAACACCTTCTGCTTCATTTGCCAGAGAGTATGTAAGCAATTTTTTAACAAATGAACCTATGCCGGGTATTGAAAAAGAATATGAATATTATAATAAATATCTCAGCACAATTACATTGAACGAAGTGAATGAAGTTGGTAAAAAAGTAATTACTGGCAGTGAAAATTGTTTCTTGTTAATTACCTACCCACAAAAAGATGGAGTTGTTATTCCTACTGAAAGTAATGTGAAAGATTTATTTGCAAGTGCACTTACAGCAGATATTAAGGCTTATGTTGATCAAGTTTCAAATAAACCAATCGTCGATAAAAAATTAACCATAGGAAAAATTGAAAAAGAAGAAAAGAACGAAAGATTTGGATTAACTATTTTGACATTTAAGAATGGAGTTAAAGTGGTATTAAAACCTACCGATTTCAAAAATGATCAAGTAATTTTTGCAAGTTATTCGCCTGGTGGCTGGTCAAGCGTTGATCGAAATCTTTTCTATTCAGCTACATCTGCCGACGACATTGTAGATGCTTCAGGAATTGGTGAAATGAATGAAACGGAATTGGAGAAAATGTTGGCAGGGAAAACTGTTGGTTGTTCACCATATATTAGTTCTATGTATCAAGGGTTGAATGGGAGTTGTGCGCCAAAAGATCTTTCCACATTAATGGAATTAATATATGCCTACCATACAGTACCACGCTTAGATAAAGATGCTTTGGCTGCTATTCTCGAGAGAAAAAGAAATTCACTGAAGAATAAGAATGCAAACCCTCAGTCTGTATTTGCCGATACTGTTAATTATTTTATGTCAGGTTATAATTATTCGGCCGTACCAATGACAAGTGCAATGATTGATAGTATTGATGGTCAGAAAGCACTTACTGTTTATAAGTCGCTGATGACTGATTTAAGTGGTACAACTTTTTATTTTATCGGTAATTTCGATGTCGATTCAGTGAAAATGTATTGCAAAAAATATATTGCAAACCTTCCTGCCACAGGGAAAACAAACAATTGGAAAGATATTGGCATTCGATATCCAAAAGGAAAAGTAGAAAAAGAAGTGAGAAAGGGCATTGCACCCAAGAGCCTAGTTTCGCTACGATGGAATATGCCATTTGATTTTAATATGAAAAATAGAAATGAAGTGTACGCATTGAATAAATTAATCAACATCAGATTACGTGAGGTGTTGCGTGAAGATAAAAGTGGTGTTTATGGAGTAAGTTTTTCATCGAATCCTTCTAGGCTACCAATTTCGAAATTAGAAAATACTGTTGGTTTTAATTGTAAACCGGAAAATGTAGATTCACTTATTGCTGCAGTTTGGCAAGTAATTGATGAAGTAAAAAAGAGCGGATGTGATGAAAGGAATTTGGAGAAAATAAAGCAAACATTTATAAGAGAAAGAGAAACGGCTTTAAAGGAAAATTCGTTTTGGTTAACCTTGCTCATGTCGTATGATAAGAATGGCGAGAACATCGAACAAATTAATGGATACAATGAATGGGTAAATTCATTGCAAGGAAAAGATTTTATTGGTTTTGCCGATCGTTATTTTAAAACGGATAACTATGCAAGGTTGATTCTCAATCCTGAGAACTAATTTATTTCGGGAGTTTTGTAATCGGCAAAACTCCCGTTTAAATATTATTTAGAATCAACTATTTTTGTTATCTCGTTTAAATTGTCGGCCTCAATCCAATTGAATTCTTTGTCACGACGAAACCAAGTGACTTGACGCTTTGCGTAATTTCTCGAATGTTTTTTGATTAGTTCAATTGCATCTTCTAATTTTTCAACTCCATCGAGAAAGCTAAATATTTCTGAGTAGCCAACAGTTTGTAAAGCATTGAAATTACGAAAGGGTAGGAGCAACTTAACTTCTTCAACTAAACCTTGATTTATCATTTTATCAACTCTTTCGTTGATCCGCTCGTAAAGTAATTCGCGTTCGATGTCCAAACAAAATTTAATACTTTGAAATGGCCTTTCCTTTTTAACGGCTTTGCGAAATGACGAAAATGTTTTTCCTGTTTGTTCTATTATTTCTAACGCTCTAATAAGTCGATGTTTATTTTTAGTATCCACTAACTGAAAGTATTCAGGATCTTTTAATTTTAACTCCTCGGCAAGAAATGAAATTCCTTTTTCTTCATAAATGCTTTTCCATTTAATACGAATAGCAGAATCAGTTTCCGGCAGCTCGTCTATTCCTTCGCAGATAGCTTGAATGTATAAACCACTGCCTCCTACAAGAATTAAATGATCATGCTTTTGAAACAATTTTTCAATTAAAGTCAATGCATCGTTTTCATATTTTCCGATATTATAGTCTTGTGTTGGTTCAAGCGAATCTATAAAATGATGCTTGACAGCAGTTAATTCTTCATCAGTTGGTTTGGCTGTTCCAATAGTCATGCTGCGATAGAATTGTCGGCTATCGGCATTGATTATTTCTGTATTGTAATGTTTGGCTAAAGAAATTGCCAAACCAGTTTTGCCGGAAGCTGTTGGACCGCCAATGACAATTAGTTTTTTCACTGCTGAAAAGTAAAAGACCCTCTTGTAATGAGGGTCTGGTTTTAATTTATTTTTTTACTCAGATTAATATCGAGATTACTCATCTTGCATACTGTCGTCCATTACATCTTCTGACCCAAATTCGTCTTCACTACTTTCATCACCTTCATCACTAGCTGCAAATGATTCATCCTTTTCTACACCTTCCGGTAATTCGTCGGCATCTATTGCTAACTCCTCTGTGTCCGGTTCATCACCTTCTTCTTCATCAATATCCATTTCGTCGAGCAATTCTAGTTCTTCAGGATCAGGAATAGCAATAGCACCGGTATTAAAATACTGTAAAGGGGCATCTCCAACCGACCGAATAGTTCTTGGGTATTGTGCATTTGGATCTTCATCCCGATTTATTTTAAAAAGCTCTATGAGGAAAGTCCAGGGCGAACTAAAGTCAAAAATGTAATAGATTTTCTGGTGAGGATCAATAATAAAATTACATAAGCGAGCAGTTGAAATAGGTGTTTGATTTGTATTTCCCTCTTCAATCAATTTCGAAGTTATCTCTTTACCTTTTTTCCAATTGTCATCACTCATATAAAATGATGCGGGTTTATTGCCATCAAATCCTATTGACGAATGGATAGCATCATGTAGTTCACTGAAAGTCTGAGTCGATTTAATTTCTATATCTCTCGAGACTTCATCGTGGTCTTCAAATGTAATTCTAAAACGATATGTTGCCATTTTTCTTTTAATCGTGTGTGAGCCTCAAAAATAACAAGAAATTTTCTTTTATGAATTGAAAAGTTCAAATTAATTGCAAAAAATATTAGGAGTTCAACTTTTTCCTATCCAATCCCAAATCTTTACTTATCTTAAGCATTAAGTCGAAGGCCTCATGGTAATCGTTTTTAATTTCGCCTTCTAAAATAGCCTCACGGATAGCATTTTTAATAATTCCTACTTCTTTACCCGGTTTTAAGTCAAATGTTGCCATTATATCTTCGCCGGAAATAGGAGGTTGCCAGTTTCTGATACGATCTTTTTCTTCTACTTCCTTCAACTTTTCGCTTACAATATTAAAGTTCTCTTTGTATTTTTTAATCTTGTATTCATTCTTTGTTGTAACATCAGCATGGCATAATATCATCAACGAATCTATATCGTCGCCGGCATCAAATAATAATCGCCTTATTGCAGAATCAGTAACATGTTCCTGTGCCAGAACGATTGGCCTTAAATGTAACTGTACAATTTTTTCGACAAATTTCATTTTCTCATTAAGTGGAAGTTTTAACTGCCTAAAAATGTGTTTGACCATTCTTGCGCCTTTGTCTTCGTGGCCATGAAAGGTCCACCCTGTGCCCGGTTCGTACCTTTTAGTAGCAGGTTTTGCAATATCGTGAAGTATTGCAGCCCATCTCAACCAAAGGTCGTTAGAGGCTTTGCAAACATTATCCAGAACTTGCAAAGTGTGGTAAAAATTGTCTTTGTGACCATGACCATTCACATATTCTACTCCATGAAGCAGTACCATTTGAGGAAAAATTAAGTGCAGCAGCCCTGAATTAAATAATATTTCAAAACCAATGGAAGGCTTATCTGACAAAATAATTTTATTTAATTCTTCGACGATTCGTTCTCCACTTACAATATTTATTCGCTCTTTATTATTAGTCAACGCTTCTAAAACATTTTCGTCTATGTGAAAATTTAGCTGTGAGGCAAATCGAATTGCTCTCATCATTCTTAGTGGATCGTCGCTGAATGTAATATTAGCATCGAGGGGAGTGCGAATTATTTTTTTCTCGATATCCGAAACCCCATTGAAAGGGTCTATCAGCTCGCCGAAATTTGAAGAAGTAAGATGAATTGCCATTGCATTGATGGTAAAGTCTCTCCTCTTTTGATCGTCGGCCAAAGTGCCTTCTTCTACAATTGGTTTTCTTGAGTCGAGTCGGTACGATTCCTTCCGTGCACCTACAAATTCAATTTCCAATCCTTCATACTTAATCATTGCTGTTCCGAAGTTTCGGAAAAAATTCACATTCACATGATCGCCTAATCGGTTGGCTACTTTTTGTGCCAAATCTATTCCACTTCCTAACACAACGATATCGATATCTTTCGATTCACGCTTCAGAAAAATATCTCTCACATATCCACCCACCACGAAAGCTTCTTGCTCCATTTGAGAAGCTTCTTCAGCAATAATGGCAAAAATTGGATGTTGAATATGTTTTTTCATTCTTAATTTCTTTCGGTCAATTACTTTTTAAAGATACAATAAATCTTATTTCCTGATAAATTCAAACACTCCACCTTTCCTTAGTCGAACAATGGTTGATGGAGTTGTTGGTCTATTATCATTTTGTCGCCATTTAACTATGTAGTCTGCACCATTCTTTATTTCTTCAGAAATTTCTCTGTACGTTTTTGCTGCAGGAGCCCCGCTTACGTTGGCAGAAGTAGAAACAATTGGTTTGCGAAAAAGGCCTAATAGGTTTTTACAAAATTCATCGTTTGTAACTCGTATTGCAATGCTTCCATCTTCTGCAATTAAATTTTCCGGAAGGTTTTTAGCTTCGTCATAAATAATAGTGATCGGCTTTTCAGAAAATTCTATCAGCTGCCATGCTTGTTCAGGAACTTCTCTTACATACGAGAGTATTCTAGATTCAACATCAACTAATAAAATCATACTCTTCGATTCAATTCTATTTTTTAAGGCATAGATTTTTTTTACTGCTTCTGAGTTAGTCGCATCACAACCAATACCCCAAACTGTATCTGTTGGGTAAAGAATAATTCCACCGCTTTTCAAAATGCTTAAAGCGTTCTTTATTTCTTGTTTTAATTCTTCGTTCATCATGGTTGAAATACATCATCAATTGAGATGGTGTGCGCACAGTTAAAATGTTTTTGCGGACACTCTTTGTAGCCATGGAGTCCACATGGTCGGCAAGCAAGTTCAAGTTTTGTTTCAGCAATTTTAGATATACTACTCAGCGGACCGAAGCCAAATTTTGGAACAGTAGAACAGTAGATGGCAGTAACGTTTGCATTGATAGCTCCTGCCATGTGCAAAGGAGCCGAATCATTAACATAATTCATTGTAGCCCCTTTCATTAAAGCAGTGGATTCCAAAAAACTTAACTCGCCGCACAAATTTATTAAGTTGTTGTGTTTCGAATTTTTGATAAGTTCGTTTCCTAAATTTTGTTCTGCTTTAGAGCCTAAAAGGTAGATGAAAATTGAACTATTTGTTTGTCGATATTTTTCAATTAATTCTAGCCATTTATAAGGAGGAAACGTTTTTGTAAACCAAACGGAGCCGGGGGAGAGAGTGACGTATTCAGAATTTTGATATTTTTTAATAGCGTTAAGTTCATTTTCATTTGGATACAAGCGCGGTAATGAAGAACCTTTTCCGGTTAAATGTTCAATGAGTAATTGATTTCTTTCTATCTCATGAGTTCCGTTGCCGATGTTATGAGAGAACCGTTTAGTATAAAACATGCTCATTGGATTTTTTGAAAAACCAATTTTTTCTTTCGCTCCCGATAATGAGGTTAATATGCCTGTTCCTGCAAATCGTTGTAGATTGACAACTACATCGTATTTGTTTTTTCTTATTTCAAAAATTAATTTAAATAAATTCGAAAGTTTATTTTCTTTTTTATTCCAAATTAAAATGTCTTTTAGGAAAGGGTGATGACTAAGCAATGATTCATTTCCTTTTCGTACAAGAATGGAAATTTCTGCTTGAGGCAATTTGCTATGAATTTTCTCTAACAATGCAGTCGATAATACGACATCGCCGGTAAAAGCAGTTTGTATGATTAAAAATTTCATCGTTTAGCAATTACACTGCAACATTATATTCACGTAAAGCGCTGTTGAGCGAAGTTTTTTTATCTGTACTTTCTTTTCGCTTACCAATAATCAAAGCACATGGCACTTGAAAATCGCCTGCCGGAAATTTTTTGGTATACGAGCCTGGAATTACAACCGATTTAGCAGGAACTTTTCCTTTGTATTCAATAGGAGTAGGGCCGGTAACATCAATTATTTTGGTCGACATAGTCAATACTACATTTGCGCCTAGCACAGCTTCAGATTCAATATGTACACCTTCAACTACAATACATCGAGAGCCAATAAAACAATTGTCTTCTATAATTACAGGTGCTGCTTGCACAGGTTCTAAAACTCCGCCAATTCCGACACCACCACTCAAATGAACATCTTTCCCGATTTGTGCACACGAACCTACAGTAGCCCATGTATCTACCATAGTTCCTTGATCAACATAGGCGCCAATGTTGACGTACGACGGCATTAAAATAACACCTTTCGCAAGGAAACTACCATAACGTGCAATGGCATGTGGTACTACTCGTACACCTTGACCTGCATAGTCTGATTTGAGTTTCATTTTATCGTGAAATTCTAGTGGACCTAAATGGATTGTTTCCATTTGCTGAATCGGGAAATAAAGAATAACGGCCTTCTTGATCCAGTCATTTACAATCCAACCCCCGCTGTTTTGCTCGGCAACGCGCATTCTGCCTTTATCTAGTTCTTCAATAATTGCCCGAATTGTTTCTTGGGTTTTTGTATCTTTTAAAAGAGATCTGTCGTCCCAAGCTTTTTCAATAATTTCTCTCATCTATAAATTAATTCAGATGGCAAAGAAACGCAATTTTTTCTTTTTATGGGTCTATTTCTCAATGCTAATGCTTAAGTTTACTTTAATTACTGACCAAATTTTGTTTGAAAAAAAGAACACAAAAAAATTAAATATGCCGGGCAAATCAATAAAAAAGTTGTTTCGTTGTTCGCTTAAAAGGTGATTTTGGAGTATCTTTGCAAAATGGGGAGATTAATGGCGATAGATTATGGGACTAAGCGAGTTGGAATTGCAGTAACAGATCCTCATAAGCTTATTGCCACTGCGTTAGATACCGTTCATTCAAAGGATGTTTTAGAGTATTTGAGAAGCTATTTCGAACGTGAGCCGGTAGAGGTAATCGTAATTGGTGAGCCACGTCAAATGGATAATACTCCATCAGAAATTGGTCATTTGGTTGATCAGTTTGTTAGGAGTCTCAAGAAAAAATTTCCTGATATAATATTGAAAAGATATGACGAACGATTTACTTCAATGCTTGCACAACAAGCTATGAGAATGAATGGAATGAAAAAGAGCGACAGACAAAACAAGAGTCTGATAGATCAAACAAGTGCAGTTATTATTTTGCAATCATATATGAATGCAAACCAGTTATGAAAACAAAAAAAAGTATGGTTTATCCTATAATCGCATATGGAGATCCAGTTTTAAAGAAAAAAGCATTACCGATCGAAAAGGATTTTCCGAAACTCGATCAGTTGATTGCCGACATGTACGAAACAATGTACGATAGCAGTGGAGTAGGATTAGCTGCACCCCAAATTGGCTTGTCCATACGGTTATTTGTAATAGACGGGTCGCCATTTGAAGAAGATGAAGTAAAAGATTTCAAGCAAGTTTTTATTAATGCTGAGATTAAAGAGGAGTCGGGAGATTTGTGGAAGTTTAATGAAGGTTGCTTGTCAATTCCTTCGGTTCGTGAAGACATACATCGTAAGAAAGAAGTATACATTGAATTTTACGACGAGAACTGGAAGCTACATAAAAAGACATTCAATGGTTTAGCTGCGCGAATTATTCAGCATGAATACGATCATATTGAAGGCATACTTTTTACTGATCGTATTTCTCCGCTACGAAAAAAATTGCTTAAAAATAAGTTGTTAAACATTTCACATGGTAATGTGGATGTAGATTACAAAATGAAATTCCCTATTCGGGGACGATAACTTCTACCATGAAAATAGTCAAAGCACTTACGATTCTATATTTGTCATCAGTCTTTTTTTCTTGTTCTTCAGATAAAGATAAATTGAAAAATGAAATCACGTCAGGCGAAAAAAAGTTGCACGATACGAAAATGGAATTGAACGATACTTCAACCGCATCTAGTTTAAGAAAAAACTATATACTTTTTGCAGATAATTATGTGGCCGATACTGCCTCAGGAACGTATCTTTTTCGTGCTGCCGATATTTCAATTGGTTTAAATAAACCCAATGAAGCAGTTCAGTTGCTCGATAGGTTAATCCTGAAATATCCTGATCATCCGAAATCAGCTTCTGCACTTTTTTACCAGGCATTCATTTACGATAGTTATTTACATCTCACAGCTTCTGCAATGGAGAAATATCGGTTGTTCATAAACAAATATCCGAACGACCAAATGGTGCCTTCTGCATCTGCAACATTATTGCAGTTAGAGACAGGATTAAGTGATGAAGAATTAGTAAAAAGTTTTCAGCACAAAAACGATTCACTTTCAACAGTTGGACAGAAAAATTAATTACTGTTCAAATTCAAGTCTAAGTTTTCTTTCGAGCTCTTCCAGTGTCAAATTGATGCTTATCTGTCCTTCTTTCGAAAAGGATATATCACCTGTTTCTTCTGAAACAGCAATGGCAATACTGTCGCTGTGTTCTGTGACACCAATTGCTGCACGATGTCGCATTCCCAAATGAGCCGGCAATTCATTATTCTCTGTTACCGGCAAAACGCATCTGGCAGCTTTAATCTTATTGTTGGAAATTATTATTGCACCATCGTGCATCGGAGAATTCTTAAAAAAAATGCTTTCGATAAGTCTTTGTGAAATGTCGGCATCCATCAAATCGCCTGTATTAGAATAATATTTCAATTGTGAAGATTTTGCTAAAACAATAATTGCACCTGTACGAGTTTTTGACATTTGTCGACATGCTTTTACAATTGCAGAGATATCGAGCGGTGGATTATGTTGAGTTTGCCAATTCCATGGCAGTAGTTGTTTTGTAAAATTATTTTTCGATAAAAAATTTGTTGTTCCAAGAACTATTAGAAATCTCCTTACCTCTTGTTGAAAGACGATGATTAGTGCAATAAATCCTAGACTGATAAATTGGCCAAGTATCGTCCCTAATAATTCCATATTCAAGACTTTCACACAAATCCAATATAAGGCATAGACAGTAAGCAGGCCGATGAAAATATTTATTGCTACGCCACCTCTCAGTAGGTTATAAAGTTTGTAAAGCAAAAAGGTTACGATCGCAATATCGATTAAGTCGATTAATCGGATGGTGAGAAAGCCTATGTGAAAAAGATCCATTCTGTTTTAAAGAAAGTTAATTGATTTTACAATTGCAAATTTAACTGATTATAATCGACTTATTTTATATTCATCCAGAAGAGTTATCACCTGTTGAGCTTCCAAAACATCGTGAACACGTAAAATAGAAGCACCGTTTAGAATTGCCAAGGTATTCAAAACACTCGTTCCGTTAAGAGCCTCCTCCGATTTGATTTTTAATGTAGCTGAAACCATCGCTTTTCTACTTAGGCCTACAAGAATTGGGCAGTTGAAATGTGAGAAGGCATTTAAGTTTTTCAAGAGTGAAAAATTATGAGATGCTTTTTTTCCAAATCCAAATCCGGGGTCTACTATTATTTGGTCAACACCAAACGACTTGAGCATATTTATTTTTTCATCGAAGTAATTCCATACATCACGAATAACATTTACATAGTCTGCTTCCTTTTGCATGGTAGAAGGAGTTCCTTTAATATGCATAAGTATGTACGGAACTTTTAATCTTCCAACAGTTTCAAACATAGTTGGATCGATACTTCCACCTGAAATGTCGTTTACAATGGCTACACCTAAGTCAACTGCTTTTTCTGCTACAGAACTATAGAAGGTGTCGATAGATAAAAGTGCATCAGGAAATTCTTTTCGGAGAGAAATTATTGCACTTTTAACTCGTGTCCATTCATCGTCCGAGCTAATTGTTTCGGCTCCCGGCCGTGTAGATTGTCCGCCGATATCCAAGATTTTAGCACCGGATTGTAATGCCATTTCAGCATGAATTAAGATTGATCTTTCGTCAGCATTGGCGCCACCATCATAGAAAGAATCTGGCGTTAAATTTAGTATGGCCATTACGATCGGTGTTGATAAATCCAACAGCTTTCCGTGACAGTTTAGGCTATATTTTATCATAATAAATGTATCTTCGCAATCATTAAATTTAGTGGCAAAGTAGTAATTATAGGTTGGAATTAAAGCATCTAAATGGAAATAGAAACAACGGCCAAAAGTAAAAAATCGGAATTAAATATGGCAAAAAGTACTTCGACTCATTACAACGAGATTATCGATAGATGTAAAGATCTCTTCATAAAGAAAATGAAAGATTATGGGACAGCTTGGAGAATACTCCGATTGAGTTCTATTACCGATCAAATTTATATTAAGGCTCAGAGAATCCGGAGCATTGAAGAAAAGGGTACTCAACGAATTGATGATAATATTGACGGTGAATTTATAGGAATCATCAACTACTGTGTGATAGCTTTGATCCAATTAGAGAAGGGTAGTGATGAGAATCTGGAAATGCCGGCAAAAGAAGTGACAAAACATTTTGAAATGCATGTGAAGAAAGCCAAGATGTTGATGGAAGATAAAAATCATGATTACGGCGAAGCATGGAGAGGAATGCGAACGAGTTCTATGACAGATTTGATATTAATGAAACTGTTGCGGATAAAACAAATTGAAGACAATAAAGGAAATACGTTGGTTAGTGAAGGAATAGATGCTAATTATTATGACATCATCAATTATTCGGTTTTTGCATTGATCAAATTAGAATCAGAAAATTAAAATAAATTCTTTATGAAAATAATTGCGCAGATATCAAGAGTGTTGGTAGGGATATTATTTATTATCTCCGGATTTATTAAAGCCAATGATGCGTTAGGTTTTTCTTACAAGCTCGATGAATATTTTCAAGTATTTCACATGCCTTGGTTTACTCATATTTCATTGCCATTGGCGATAATTATTTGTGCATTCGAAATTGGATTAGGCGTAGCACTTCTTCTCGGGGCTAAAATGAAAATTACTGCATGGTCGTTACTAACTATGATTGTATTTTTTACTTTCCTAACTTTCTATAGCTGGAAGTTTGATGTTGTAAAAGATTGTGGATGTTTCGGTGATGCTCTTCATCTTACACCTTTTCAATCTTTTTCGAAAGATTTAATTTTGCTCGTGCTTATTATTTTTATTTTTATTAAGCGAAATGAAATAAAACCACTCTTCGGTGAAAAGGCTTCTACAGTGCTTTCCTACTTAGGATTCATAGCATCTTTTTCTTTTTCCGTTTATTGTTATATGCACTTACCCGTTATTGATTTTCGTCCTTATGCAATTGGAAAAAGTATTCCTGATGGAATGAAATTGCCGCCAAACGCAGTGAAAGATAGTGTAGTGATGCTTTTTATCTATGAAAAAGATGGGAAGCAAGTTGAACTTACAGTCGATCAGCTGTCAACCATCGACGATTCGTATAAATTCGTAGATCGTAAGGATAAAGTTATTCGTGAAGGCGATAAGCCCGCTATTCATGATTTTACTATTACTACAGCCGACGGATTTGATTCAACGAAGGAAGTGCTTGATCAGTCTTTTATCTTTTTGTTAGTAGCCTACGATATTAATCACGCCAATGAAAAGATTCAAGGAAAAGTAAATGATTTCGTTGCTCTCTCTCAAAAAGCAGGAATTAATTTTATTGGCCTTACATCTTCTGCTCCCAAAGAAGTAGAAGCGTTCAGACATAAGCATAATTCGATGTTTAATTACTATTTCACAGATGGAACAACGTTGAAAACAATGATCCGTTCGAATCCCGGCTTAATGTTGCTGCAAAAAGGTGTAGTAAAAGCGATGTGGCATTATAATGATTTACCTTCATTTGATGAAGTGAACAGGATGTACTTGCAGAAGAAATAGCTACGAGGCTAAGGATGCGAAATTTTAATGACTGTACTTTAAATAATTTTGTTATTTTTGATATATGAATTCTCAAACGGTAAAACTAGAACTCATTAACTGGGTGACGAAGCTGAAGGACAAAAAGCTTCTTGGCGCTTTGACATCAATAAAAGATTCTGAAGAGTCGGGTGATTGGTATGACAGTCTGACAACTGCACAAAAAAAATCATTGGATAAAGGAATTCAAGATCATCAAAAGGGAAGAACAGTTTCAAGTAAACAGTTTTGGGCTAGATATGGCAAACAAGCTTGATATCATTTACTCCAATCAGGCTGTATTACGAACTGATCAAATCATAAATTATTTACTAGAAAATTGGTCGGAAAAAGAAGTTAAAAACTTCTTAGAGGCATTAGAAGGATTTGAAGAAATAGTTTCAAGATTTCCAGAAATCTATCCTCAATCACAAACATTAAAAGGATTTCGAAAAGCAGTTGTCGCCAAGCAAATTTCAGTAATCTATTCTATTCACAAAGGTGAAAT
This sequence comes from Bacteroidota bacterium, assembly GCA_043747595.1. Taxonomy (GTDB): domain Bacteria; phylum Bacteroidota; class Bacteroidia; order AKYH767-A; family 2013-40CM-41-45; genus JADKIH01. Next base: position 30,960 of record JAYTOX010000105.1, read on the forward strand.
TAGAGTTTATACACTTTTTGACAATCGACAAAATCCTAAGACGCTTAAGTAGGCCCGAACGTAACACCGCCTTGCTACCAGGCAAATAAAGTATTATTTTCGATTGAAGGAGCAGCGTGCCTGGCAGCAAGCTTCAAACAATAAAGAAACCCAATTTCGCATTCTGATTTTTCATCATTCAGAATGTAAAAAGAAATAGTTTTAAATTCAAATAAGCTGGAAGAAACGTGCTTTTTTTTCGAATTTATCTCTGTAGTTCTTTGTGCTTAGAAAAAACAAATATTATTCACAGACCGCAGAATCAAATTTCATCCACTTGCTTTTCGAAAAACTGCCAAATGGTATCGTTTGGAACCGGTGCTGTGATATGTATTTCTTCTTTTTTAACCGGATGAGTAAAGCGAATGTGACGCGCATGTAAATGAATTGACCCATTTTCATTCGAACGATCAAAGCCATATTTTAAATCGCCTTTTATTGGGCAGCCCATCGCAGCTAATTGAACTCTAATTTGATGATGCCTTCCGGTATGTGGAGTTATTTCAAGTAAAAAATAATTGTCTGATTTACCTATTACTTTATAATCGAGCCATGAACGTGATGACCCTGCAACTTCATGATCGTACGCTTTACTTTTATTCTTTGCTTCATCTTTTTTCAAGTAATGAATCAACGTTCCTCTGTCTTCCGACGGGCGATTTTTTACCACTGCCCAGTATGTTTTATGAACTTTTTTCTCTCTAAAAAATTCATTCATTCGAGCAAGCGATTTACTTGTTCTTGCAAAAATAACAACACCAGATACAGGTCTATCAATTCTATGAACGACACCCAAAAAAACAGCGCCGGGCTTTTGATATTTTTCTTTGATATATTCTTTCAGCGCTTCAGACATTGGTTGGTCGCCTGTTTTATCTCCTTGCACTAAATCGCCTGAATTTTTATTAACCACAATAAGGTGATTGTCTTCGTAAAGTATTTCAGGTGCATTCATAATTATTGTTTCGCTTAGCGATTCAGCTTTCTTACTTCCGTTCTCGTTTTTCATAGAATATAAAGATACCATCTTTGAAAAACGAAAGCGATCTAATCTTCTTAATTTCTTTCAGTTATTGTGAGAGTATCGATTAATACTGCTCTTTTTCATTCGGAAAATCTTTTTTCTTTACATCGTCGATGTAATTTTCTGTTGCTTTTTTAATGTCATCGTAAAGATTGAGGTATCGTCTTAAAAAACGAGGGTTGAATTCATGTGTAATTCCCAACATATCATGTACTACTAATACTTGTCCATCAACAGCTCCACCGGCGCCAATTCCAATTACAGGGATTTTAACTTCCAAAGCTACTTTTTTAGCAAGTGTCGCAGGTATCTTTTCAAGTACTAACGCAAAGCAACCTGACTCAGCAAGAAGGTGTGCGTCTTCGATTAATCGTTGAGCTTCTTCTTCTTCCTTAGCTCTCACAACATAAGTACCAAATTTATAAATTGATTGCGGTGTAAGTCCGAGATGACCCATAACAGGAACTCCGGCCGATAAAATTCGTTCAACCGAATCTTTCACTTCACGACCGCCTTCCAATTTCACTGCATGTGCGCCTGATTCTTTCATTATTTTGATTGACGAATTCAACGCCTCCTTCGAATTGCCTTGGTAAGAACCGAACGGAAGATCGACAACAACAAGCGCTCTTTTTACTGCTCTTACTACCGACGAAGCATGATAAATCATTTGGTCGAGTGTAATAGGAAGTGTAGTTTGATGCCCGGCCATCACATTTGAAGCGGAATCGCCCACTAAAATAACGTCGATTCCGGCGTCGTCCAGAATACGGGCTATAGAAAAATCGTAGGCGGTGAGCATACTAATTTTCTCGCCTCTTTTCTTCATTTCAAGAAGGGTATTTGTTGTTACTTTTTTATCTTCTCCAGTAGCTGCTGACATAGTTCGTTCATTTTTAAATTAAGTCCCGAAAGTCCGAAACCTTAACCGAAGACCAAAGCTACAAATACTTCTTTGGAATGAATAAAAAAAGTAGATTTGCAGCGATGAAAAAGAACTTATTTCTTGGGACAATTATCGGCTTTATGGCTATTTTCAATAGTTGCTCAACCGATTTCGATATTGTGGCGCCTTATAAGGAAATTATAGTGGTGAATGGACTTGTTGATGCATTAGATTCAGTGCATTATGTGAGAGTAGGTAAAGCGTTTTTAGGTGAAGGCGATGTATTAACCATGGCTCAGCAAACCGACTCGTTGAATTATGGTGATATTTTATCTGTGCGAATGGAGCAGTTGTTGGGGACTTCGGTAATCGATACCTTTTCACTTCAAAGAACTACCGACGTACCAAAAGATTCCGGGACTTTTGGATTTCCATTTCAAGTGTTGTATAAAACCACACATGCTTTTATTCCTGATGCTACTTACAGAATAGTAGTAAAAAATAATCAAACACAAAACACTGTTCGCTCAACAACAAAAATATTTAAAGACATAAACGTTACAAGTCCGATTGCTACTCCAACAGTTGATTGGGCATCGGCACCCTTATCGCCGGTCTATATTAACTTTGAAGCAACGGCAAATGCAAAATTGTATGATATGATTATTCGTTTTCATTATCGTCAACTAGATTCAAATGGAATTTCTGTAGATAAAAGTCTCGATTGGAATTTCAGTGATAAAACAGTTGTTGAACCAACTCGCAGTTTTACTTTTAGAAAAAATGATTTCTATGAAGCCATTGGAAGAAATATTGCACCGATTGCTGGAGTTACGTATCGAATAGATAGTTTAGCTTACGGACATGCAGCAATTGAGATTATTATTATGGAAGCCTCAGAAGATTTGGCTACTTATTATAAATTGCAGTCGACTAATTCAGGATTGGTGCACGATCGACCTACATTCACAACAGTGGAAAATGGCCTAGGACTTTTTACAAGTCGATTACAACACAGACTTTATCGCTCGCCTGATCCCAAGACTCAGAATGCAATTGATACAAGTGCGTTTACACGAAACCTTGATTTTAGATTTTAAATTTTATTTTACGGAAATGTGATTCGTTTCCGATACGTTGATGATCGAAGCTCAAGTTGCTTGAGTTTGTGTTTGAGTCGTTCTTTCTAAAAATATTTTAATCGAATTTATGCATGAAAATCGAAAATTTTCGACATAAAAAACAGCGTTGGCTGCTTTCCGAAGAGCTAAAATCATGAATTTAAGTTTTGCTAAGGGAATTAATCCACGACTCTCGAATTACAATTCTCGACCTTCAATACTCTAATCACGAACATCGATTTACGAATTTCAATTCTCGACCTTCACTTCTCAAATCACAACCATCGAATTACGAATTTCAATTCTCGACCTTCAATTCTCAATTCACAACCAACGATTTACGAATTACAATTCTCGACCTTCAATTCTCAAATCACAACCATCGAATTACGAATTACAATTCTCGAATTACAACTCAAATTCGTGCCCTTTTGTCACTCATTAATAAGTTCAAAATGGCCGATTTTAACAAAACTGCCAATATTTCTGCCTTTAATTGGGTGGCAAGAAGATTGACTTACCGTTTTCGTAAAAAATAAAACAATAAACTAAAAATATCATGAGAAAAGTAATTGGAATTGATCTTGGAACGACCAACAGTTGTGTTTCAGTAATGGAAGGTAACGAAGCGGTAGTTATTCCAAACAGCGAAGGTCGTCGTACAACACCTTCCATCGTAGCTTTCCTAGACAATGGGGAAAGAAAAGTAGGTGATCCTGCAAAACGTCAGGCAATCACAAATCCAAAAAATACGATTTCATCCATCAAGCGATTTATGGGAGAGTCTTTTGGGAATATCACAAAAGAAAAAGATCGTGTTCCTTATGAAGTAGTAAAGGGCGACAACAATACACCACGAGTTAAAATTGGTGATCGTTTATATACGCCACAAGAAATTTCTGCTCTTGTTCTTCAGAAAATGAAAAAGACAGCAGAAGATTATCTTGGCTTTGAAGTTTCTGAAGCGGTGATTACAGTTCCGGCATACTTCAACGATTCTCAACGTCAGGCTACGAAAGAAGCAGGAGAGATTGCAGGATTAAAAGTATTGCGAATTATAAATGAGCCTACAGCAGCATCGTTAGCTTATGGATTAGATAAAGATAATAAAGAAGAGAAAATAGCTGTCTTCGATTTAGGTGGTGGAACATTCGATATTTCCATTCTTGAATTAGGCGATGGAGTATTTGAAGTGAAGTCGACAAACGGCGATACACACTTAGGTGGTGATGATTTTGATCAAAAAATTATTGACTGGTTAGCCGATGAATTTAAAAAAGATGAAGGCATCGATTTACGTAGAGATCCAATGGCACTTCAGCGTTTGAAAGAAGCTGCAGAAAAAGCAAAGATCGAATTATCGAGTTCAGGTCAAACAGAAATCAACTTGCCATACATTATGCCCGTTGATGGAATACCAAAACATCTTGTTAAAACATTGACACGTGCAAAATTTGAACAACTTGCCGACGATCTTATTCAACGTACAATGGCTCCTGTTAAAAAAGCGATGGACGATGCAGGATTAAAACCATCAGACATTGATGAGGTTATTCTAGTAGGAGGATCAACACGTATTCCGGCTATTCAAGAGCTAGTAGAAAAATATTTCGGAAAAGCGCCACACAAAGGAGTGAATCCGGATGAAGTAGTTGCGATAGGTGCAGCAATTCAAGGAGCAGTATTGACAGGAGAAGTGAAAGACGTTTTATTACTTGACGTAACACCACTTTCATTAGGTATAGAAACAATGGGAGGAGTAATGACTCGTTTGATTGAATCGAATACAACAATACCAACAAAGAAAAGCGAAACATTCAGCACAGCATCCGACAATCAACCATCGGTGGAGATTCACGTAATTCAAGGTGAGCGTCCAATGGCAAAAGACAATCGTACAATTGGTCGTTTCCATCTAGATGGAATTCCACCATCACCACGTGGCGTTCCACAGATTGAAGTTATCTTTGATATCGATGCAAATGGTATTTTGCATGTAACAGCAAAAGATAAAGCAACAGGTAAATCACAGAATATTCGTATCGAAGCATCTTCCGGTTTGAGCGATGAAGATATCAAGAAGATGAAAGCAGAAGCAGAAGCGAATGCAGAATCAGATCGTAAATTGAAAGAAGAGTCAGAGAAAATCAATCAAGCCGATTCGATGATTTTCCAAACTGAAAAACAGTTGAAAGAATACAGCGACAAATTGCCGGCAGATAAAAAAGGGCCAATCGAAAAAGCTTTAGCAGAGTTGAAAGAAGCACACAAGAACCACGATATCGCAGCAATTGATACTTCATTGGAATCATTAAACACAGCATGGCAAGCAGCATCAGAAGACATGTACAAAGCAACTGAAGGCGGAGCACAAGGTCAGCCAAGTGCAGAAGCAGGAAATGCAGGTGATGCAGGCAAAGCCGATAGCGAAGTTACAGATGTTGATTTCGAAGAAGTGAAAGAAGACAAGAAGTAATTGTAGAAATTCATTTTTAAAATAGTAAGAAGGTCGCTTTGTGAGAAGCGACCTTCTTTTTTGGGTGATGCTGCTGGCTGCTCGGCGGAATCTTTAGCGTAAATTTTTCCGTGACTCACCTCACGCATGCCGTAGCGAGATTCCGCCGAACTCAACGTACATACTTTCTTTCTTTCTTATATCCTGCTCGGAATCTTTAGCGTCAATTTTTCCGTGACTCACCTCACGCATGCCGTAGCGAGATTCCGCCGAACTCAACGTACATACTTTCTTTCTTATATGTATAACAAATCCTGCTCTACGATTGCTGCTCGGCGGAATCTTTAGCGTCAATTTTTCCGTGAATCACCTCACGCATGCCGTAGCGAGATTCCGCCGATCTCAACGTACACCCTTTCTTTCTTATACGTACGACAAATCTATTGCAAACTATGCAAATTGATCACAGACA
>JAYTOX010000106.1:0-9590 GCA_043747595.1 Bacteroidota bacterium
TGGATGCTTTTATCCGGAAGTATTACAAAAACCGTCTTGTAAAAGGTGGCATTTACGCTTTTACGCTGTCTCTCGGGTTTTATCTGCTCGTTATTACGCTCGAATATTTCGGTCATTTTAATACCGGCGTTCGTACATTTTTATTCTACTCTTTCTTCGCCGGCTTTGCATTTATTATCGCCCGCTTTATTATAATTCCGCTCATGCACCTTTACCGCATGGGAAAAATTATTTCGCACGAACAAGCTGCCGATATTATCGGTAAACATTTTGCTTCTGTTCAAGACAAACTCATCAATGTTCTTCAACTAAAAAAACAAGCCGACGAAAACCTTTCTGATCATGAAGAACTTTTATTTGCCGGTATCAATCAAAAGATCGACGAATTAAAACCTGTTCCTTTCATTGCTGCCATTAACATCAATGAAAATCGTCGCTACTTACGTTTTGCAATTATTCCTTTAGTCGCTCTCATCGTTTTACTCTTTGCTGCTCCATCATTGGTTAAAGAAAGCACTAAACGATTAATCGAACATCAAACTTATTTCGAAAAGCCGGCTCCTTTTTCCTTCGAAATCACCAACAAAAATTTAAAAGGAATTCAACAACAAGATTTTCAAGTCGACATTATATTAAAGGGAAACGAAATACCGAACGAAGCTTTTATCGAATTGGACGGTACTCCGTTCAAACTCGAAAAAGAAAATCTCACAACTTTCCATTACCTTTTCAAAAACCTCCAACACACACAGTCGTTTCGCTTAATGGCCGATGGTTTTTATTCGCCCGAATATACCATCGAAGCGCTGCCGAATCCTCTGCTTACAAACTTCACCGTTAATCTTGAATATCCGGCATATCTCAATAAACAAAACGAACAAATCTCTAACACCGGCGATCTAACAATTCCTGCCGGAACGCGCGTTAAATGGAATTTCAACACTCAAAATACCGATCAACTTAATTTAGTGTTTCAAGATTCTCTTATCAAACTTACTCCTTCGGGCAACAATACTTTTTCTTTCAACCATCGCTTCTTAAAAAATGATTCGTATGTTATTACTACTGCAAATCATTTTATGAATAGCAAAGATTCAATCCATTATACCATCTCTGTTATCCCCGACATTTATCCTTCTATTTCCATCGAACAAAGCAAAGATTCGCTATCGGGCAAACGCACTTTCTTCAGAGGTATGATTAAGGATGATTACGGTTTTTCTAAACTTACTTTCTTCTACCATTTTATTCAATCGAACGACACAACAGGAGTAAATAAAGGCAAACAATTTTCCGACATAATACCTATCAGCAAATCAACAAATACAGATCAATTTTTTTATTCGTGGGATTTAGCAACTGTTAATATTACAGCAGGCGATGAAGTAGAATATTATTTTGAAATAACCGACAACGATGGAGTAAATGGTCCCAAGTCAACTCGATCGCAAGCACAAATTTTTAAAGCTCCAACACTGAAAGAAATCGCTGAAAATACAGAGAAGAATAATCAGTCGATTAAAGACGACTTAAAAGAGTCTATCTCCAAAGCCAAACAATTACAAAAAGATCTGAACGATCTAAGTAAAAAAATTCTCGACAAAAAAGAACTTTCTTATGATGAAAAAAAGAAAGCCGACGACTTATTAAAAAAGCAGCAAGAGCTGGAGAAAAAGTTAGACGAGATTAAAAAGAAAAACGAAGACAAAAATCGTCAGGAAGAAGAGTATAAAAAAGTGAACGAAGACATTGCTCAAAAACAAGAGCAACTGCAATCTTTACTCGACAAACTAAAATCGCCCGAACTACAAAAGCTACTCGAACAACTGAAGCAGCTTATGCAGAATGCAGATAAGAATCAGATGCAAGAGCAATTGTCGAAAATGAAACTCGACAACAAAGATCTTCAAAAAGAATTGGAACGTTCGGTCGAACTTTTCAAGCAAATGGAATTTGAACAAAAACTTCAGGACAATATTGATAAGCTCAACGACCTCTCTAAAAAACAAGAAGAACTAGCTAAGAAATCGGACGATAAAAACAATAAAGATTCGAAAGACAGTAAAGACAAAGACAGTAAAGATAAAGACGGAAAAGACAAAGACGGAAAAGATAAGGATGGAAAAGATAAAGATGGTAATGACAAAGACAGTAAAGACAAAGACGCAAAAGATTTAAAAGACGAACAAGATAAACTCAACAAAGACTTCGATGAATTCCGTAAGGATATGAAAGACTTGGCTAAGAAAAACGAAGAGCTCGACGAGAAAAAAGATTTAGACAATACCGACAAAGAAGAGCAGGACATTGAGCAAGACATGCAACAAAGTTCTGATCAGTTAGGTGAGAATAAAAAAAGTAAAGCTTCCAAGTCGCAGAAAAACGCGGCTGAGAAAATGCAGCAGATGGCGGAAAAGATGAGTAAGATGAAAGATCAGATGGAGAAGGAAGAAGACGAAGAAGATATGAATGCGTTGAGAGCATTACTTGAAAATCTATTGCGACTTTCGTTTAATCAAGAGCAGGTAATGCAACAATTGCAAAACACCGATATCAACAATCCGCAATACCTCAAGCACGGACAAACACAACAGAAGCTGAAGGAAGATGCAAAAATGATTGAAGACTCATTGTTCGCATTAAGTAAACGCGTTGTAGAGATAGCCCCTAAAGTGAATGAAGAGATTTCTGCGATTAATTTGAATATGGAACAAGCACTCGACAATCTTGAGTCGCGATTTGTACCTGAAGCAAGAAATCGTCAGCAGCTTGTAATGACTTCCGTAAATAATTTGACATTATTATTGAGCGAAGCGCTGCAACAAATGCAACAGCAACAAGCACAGGCAATGTCGCAATCGTCGTGCAAAAAGCCCGGCAAGAAAAAAGGTCAGTCGGTTGGAGGCTTGCGTAAAATGCAGGAAGAGCTCAATAAAAATATGCAGAAAATGAAAGAAGGGATGAAAGCCGGACAGATGCCGAAGCCGGGGAAAACCGGTAAAGGTGGCGAAGGCGGACAGAGTGAAGAACTGGCAAAGATGGCAGCACAACAGGAATTTATCAGAAATGAATTGAATAAAATAAATCAATCGGAAAATAAAGACGGGAAAAATACTTTGGGAAATCTTCAAGATATTTCCAATCAAATGGAACAGACTGAAAAAGATATCGTAAACCGAATGATAAGCGAACAAACGCTCAAACGCCAACAAGAAATCACCACACGACTGTTGGAAAGTGAAAAAGCAGAACGCGAAAGAGACCAAGATGAACAGCGAAAATCAGAAGAAGCAAAAAATGCATTTCATCGTAACCCTAGCGAATTTGATGAGTATAAACGTATGAAGCTAAAAGAGATGGAATTGCTTAAAACAGTGCCGGCTTCTTTAAATTCTTATTACAAACAAAAAGTTAACGATTACTTTCAATCCATTGATAAATAATTCATTAATGCAACTTACAGGCGAAAGTCAGACTCTGGAACTGGCATCAAATCCCGATAGTATTTCGGTTGTTGAACGTATGATCGACGATATTCGCAACAAATATAATGTGAGCGAAGACATGTTCGGGAATATGCTTGTGGCAATCACTGAAGCAGTGACCAATGCCATTTATCACGGAAACCAATCAGACCCTGCTAAAATGGTCAGCATTAGCTGCACTCATACACCTCACTCAATCGTTTTCACGATTGCTGATCAAGGTCCCGGTTTTGATTATTACAATCTTCCTGACCCTACGGCTCCCGAAAACTTAGAAAAAGAATGTGGACGAGGAATATTTCTGATGAAACATTTAACCGACCAACTCATCTTTTCTGAAGATGGTCGCGTGGTAGAAATGAACTTTAAAATTTCTTAATAGATAGTTTAGAATTTGGTTATTCGAAAAGGAGCTGAGAGAGCTCCTTTTTTCGTTTCACTACTTTTCTTCTACTCTTTCCACTTTTTAATTTTTATTGCAGCCAATATACGCACTCGCTCACTCGGGAAATCGCGAATTGCATTTTGAAACGACGCTTTCACCAAAACACTTTTTCCATTCCAGCCAATCGACGAACGCAAAACTTGCGGCTTATCACCATTCTTCAAATAACCACTATAGCCGGCCAACTCTTCCGAAAGAAAAAAGTTTTTGTAGTTCAGATCTAGCCCACCACCGTATAGTAAACAGTCGTCTTGCAAATGCAGAATATCGAATGTTTGATAAACATAAAAGCCAACCATTCCATACCAGCGCATCGACCAATTCGTTTTCAACTTTATTTTTTTTCCAACACTCACATCAAAATAATATCCCGGCCCATCGGTATATCTGGCTTCACCTAGATTGGTTCCGGAAGCTGTACGCAGCGCTGCACGAATAGAAACATCGGGATAATTTTTACGATCTCTTAGAACTTGCAGGTAGGTTGTAAAATAAATATCTCCTCCGGCTTTCCCTTTTCCACTACGTCCTCGTGATGCACGCATATCACGAATTATTGTATCGGTTTGAAAAAATTCGATGGGAATTACGTCTATACTTATTGCGAAACGATGATTGTGGAAAGGCAGAAAGCCACGAACAAATCCATCTTGCGTATAATCTCCTCTATTGAAATGAACATCTCCTCCCACTTCAAATTGTGCCGATGAATCAATAACGCCTTTCGAAGTTTCAGGTACAGGCAATGCATTTGGCCCTAAGTAGGCCGACGAAATGGTCATGTAATTTTGCCACGAAGTAATACCATCCCAATGATGAATTTGATTCCACCACGAGTAATCGATTTGTGCATGACAAGCAAACGTACTTATCATAAAAATAAAAATCAGCCTCTTCTTCATCCAATCTAATTAGACAGCCAACTTACGAAAAAGGAATTCTTATATTCGCACCTATGAAGAAAATTTCTACTGTTCTGTTTTTTAAAGAAGGCGTGACTTTTCGCTTAAACCAACAATCCGATTTACAAAAATGGATTGTAAAGGCTGCTAAAAATGAAGGCTATGCTATTGAACAAATAAATTACATCTTTTGCTCCGATAAGTACCTTAAGAAAATGAATGTCGATTTTCTAAATCATAATTATTATACCGATATTATCACTTTCGACAATTCCATTGAAAAGAAAAAAATTATTGCCGATATTTTTATTTCGATCGACACGGTTCGATTGAATGCGACTGAATACAAAACCAATTTTAATAACGAACTTCATCGCGTAATGATTCACGGACTACTTCACTTAGTTGGATACAGCGACAAAAATCCTAAGCTACAAACTGAAATGCGAATGCGTGAAGATTTTTGGCTGAAGAAATTTTAATCATTCTAAACTCAACTCAAAAAATTAGCTGAAATGATTTATGAAAATTGTTGCTATCACTAACCAAACAAAAATTTCCAAAAACTTTATGCGTTTTTTCTCTGAGAGTAAATAGTAAGCACAAAGGATGGAAATTGGAATTGCCAGGAAAGCAAAATAAATCAAAGCTATTTTTTGTTGTAAAAATATCGACCCGGAAGAAACCAACAAAAGTAAAAACACAACCTGCTGAACACTTCTGGTACGAATAATATTTTTGTAATAATTTGCACGTAATCGGAACACACTCATCAATAACCAAAACCCAAGTAGCACTGCTAATAGCAATAATGGCTTTCCAATTACTAAATCGAATTGTGGATGAATGGCTTTGTAATGATCAATATAGTCGGCCCAAAATTCTTGCGCCGATTTTTTCATAAATAACCAAACGCTTACAAAGAAAAATGGAAGAATAAAACCGATAAGCATAATAATCCATTCTCTAAAATTCATCGATCGCAAAATGCTTATCGAAATAATCATTACCGGAAGAATAACAATTGCAGGAAAATAAATTAATGCAGCTAGCGATGCCAAAAAACAACTGTCGAAAATAGAAGAGATGGAACTGTCGGTTTTAAATAAAGAAAATGATTTGTCGAATACACGAATCAGAATTAAATTGACTAAGTGTATTGGGTGAAACACTAAAAATTCCGGCCTACACGAAATAAAAAGTGCGAATACGAACGCCGGAAGATAGCTGGCTTTGTAAAGAACTTCATGCTTGTTGCAAACGAGATTCAAGTAGACGGCAGTAAATGATACAAGGCTTACCATCAATAAAAAATTTAGCCAATTTGGCCATCCGCTGAACCATCCTGCAATCATTTTCCACAAAAGCATCGACGACGGAGAAACTACCGGAACCATCGATGGAAAAGCCTGTGCCCACAGAATCAATATGATAAGTGGTATTGAGAAGAGCGTAACGGGCTGAGGTGACTTATAAAATCGAATCATCGGCTATAAAAATAGAAAATTTTAACTGTTAATTATTCGGAATCCTTTCTATATTTGCCACCGTATTAAATAAAAAAAAAATGGACGCATTCTGGTATTTTCTTGGTGATCTTTTTCAAGCTATCTTTAAGGTAGTTCCTTTCTTCGGATTGTGGATCAATAAGCTATTAATTGTTGTTGGCTTTGTAGCCTTTGTACTTTGGTTGCGTTACATGAGCAAAAACAAAGAAGTTACTAAGTGGGATTAATTTAATCTTGCTTTTAAAGAAATACCCGGGTCGTTTTGATGCCGGGCTTTTTTATGCTTTTTCTTCAAGGGCCATAAGATCTAAACCAATATCCCTTCTATAATTCTTTCCATCAAAATCAATCTGATCTATTTGGCGATACGATTTCTCGCGCGCCTCTGCTATTGATTTTCCAAAAGAAGTGATGCTCATTACTCTTCCTCCTGCTGAAACAATTTTACCTTTAACTTCTTTTGTTCCTGCATGAAAAATAATACTCTCATTCGTAGGTTCACTGATTATCGTTTTCCCGTTTTCATACGCCTCCGGATATCCTCTGCTTACCATCATCACCGTGAGTGCATATCTAGCATCAATTTCGAAATCCACAGTATTCAGCCTCTTTAAAGCAACGGCTTTGAAAAGATCTACTAGATCATTTTTGATTCGAGGTAATACTACTTCTGTTTCCGGATCTCCCATTCTAACATTATACTCGATTACAAATGGCTCGCCTTTTACATTCATCAAGCCAATAAAAATAAATCCTTCGTAACGAATATTCGCTTTCTTCAATCCGGAAATTGTTGGCTTAATAATTCGCTCTTCTACTTTTTGCATAAAAGCAGCATCCACAAACGATACCGGCGACACAGCTCCCATACCGCCTGTGTTTAGTCCAACATCGCCATCACCAATTCGTTTGTAATCTTTTGCCTCGGGTAATATTTTATAATTTTCACCGTCAGTCAATACAAAAACCGAACATTCAATACCAGCTAAAAATTCTTCGATCACTACTTTGTCGGCAGCTTTTCCAAATTTTCCGGAAGTAAGCATTTCAGTAAACTCTTTTTTTGCTTGTAGTAATGTAGTTGGTATTAATACGCCTTTCCCTGCTGCAAGACCATCGGCTTTTAAAACATAAGGTGCGCTGAGCGTTTCTAAAAAACTTAGCCCCTCTTCTAAATTATCTTTTGTAAAAGTTCTAAAAGCTGCTGTCGGAATATTATTGGCAAACATAAATTCTTTTGCAAAATCTTTACTGCCTTCTAGCCTTGCTCCTTCTTTCGTTGGACCAATAACCGGAATGTGTTTTAGCTGATTGTCGGCTAGAAAAAAATCTGTTATTCCATTTACTAATGCTTCTTCAGGTCCAACAACTACCATCGTAATTGAATTTTCCAAAACGAATTTTTTTACCTCTGAAAAATTACTTGTATTTATATTCACATTGGTTCCATGTTGCGATGTCCCTGCATTGCCGGGTGCAATAAATAATTTTTCGCAATTACTACTCTGAGTGAGCTTCCAGGCAAATGCATGTTCTCTTCCTCCTGAACCAATGAGTAGAATAATTTCAGCCATAAAATTTTATTTACAGAGGAATATTTCCATGTTTCTTACGAGGCAATTTCACGGCTTTATTCTCTAACATTCTAAATGCACTAATCAATTTTATTCTTGTATCGTCGGGACGAATTACTTCGTCGATATAACCATGCTCTGCCGCTTTATAAGGATTAGCAAATAACTGATTGTATTCGTTTTCCTTTTCTTTCCATGCAGCGTTTGGATCTTTCGCTTCTGCAATTTCTTTTTTGAAAATTATTTCTGCTGCACCTTTTGCGCCCATCACTGCTATCTCTGCACTTGGCCAAGCATAATTCATATCGGCGCCAATGTGTTTTGAATTCATTACATCGTAAGCACCTCCGTATGCTTTGCGAGTAATAACGGTGATACGCGGGACTGTTGCTTCGCTGAATGCATATAATAATTTTGCTCCATTGGTGATAATCGCATTCCATTCTTGATCGGTACCAGGCAAAAATCCCGGCACATCTTCAAATACTAATAATGGAATATTGAAGGCATCACAGAAACGAACAAAGCGAGCTGCTTTGGTAGAGGAATGAATGTCGAGCACTCCCGCCAAATGCATCGGCTGATTCGCAACTACTCCAATACTTCTTCCGGCAAGTCGCGCAAAACCGACAACAATATTTTCTGCAAAATCTTTATGTACTTCTAAAAATGATTCCTGATCTATTACCTCCGCAATTACTTCTCTTATATCATAAGGCTGATTAGGATTATCGGGAATTACTGAATTTAATTTTACTCTTTTTTCATCGGACGATGTATATGAAAGTCGTGGCGCCTCTTCTTCGCAATTTTGTGGAACATAAGAAAATAATCTTCTCAAATGTTTGATGCATTCAATCTCATTGCGACAGGTAAAATGTGTTACGCCCGATTTTGTAGCGTGCGTCATTGCTCCGCCTAATTCCTCCGACGTGACCTCTTCGTGCGTTACTGTTTTTACTACATTCGGTCCTGTTACAAACATGTAACTAGTATTTTCAACCATCATAATAAAATCGGTGATCGCAGGAGAATAAACTGCTCCACCGGCACATGGTCCCATAATAGCTGAAAGCTGAGGTATCACTCCTGATGCTAATGTGTTTCTATAAAAAATGTCGGCATAACCACCAAGAGAAACGACTCCTTCTTGAATTCGCGCTCCACCCGAATCGTTCAAACCAATAACCGGAGCTCCATTCTGCATGGCTAAATCCATGATGCGACAAATTTTTTGTGCATGCGTTTCTGATAATGACCCGCCGAATACAGTGAAGTCTTGGGCGAACACATAAACTAATCGTCCGTCAATTTGTCCGAAACCAGTTACTACTCCATCGCCTAAATATTTTTCTTTATCAATTCCAAAATCAGTTGCGCGATGAGTTACTAGCATTCCAATTTCTTCGAACGAATTTTCATCCATTAAAAAATGGATTCGCTCACGAGCTGTTAGTTTCCCTTTTTTGTGCTGCGCTTCTATCCGCTTCTCTCCACCACCTTTCTGCGCTTCATTGATTTTTGATTCGAGAATCTTTATTTTGTTTTCCATATTTGGTGAGTGGTGAGTGGTGATTAGTAATTTGACAATGGATAATGGATAATGGATAATGGATAATGGATAATGGATAATGGATAATGGATAATGGATAATGGATAATGGATAATGGATAATG
>JAYTOX010000107.1:0-8571 GCA_043747595.1 Bacteroidota bacterium
TGCGTTCTAAGTTCATTTGCAACAATAAACTGCAATGATTCAAAAAGTTGTTTTGTTTCGATTATCTTATAAAGTCCAACTAATGCTAAATTGGATTTAGGTATTGGTGGTTTTTCAATTACTTGTCTAATAAAACTGTCGTCGTCTAGTTCTGCCACGCCGAAATTTCTAGGGTCAGTTACTTTCTTTACTCCAAGCAAAGATATTTTCGAATGAATAACCTCATCCAATTCTACATCGAAAATGGTATCTCCTAATGCAATTATTAATTTATCGTTATCCGAAATACGGCTTCGAGTCAAGAGTACTGCTTGAGCTGTTCCCTCACGAGGATCTTGTAAAACGAACTGAGTTTTTAAGTCTGGGTAATTGTTGCGTACAAATTCTTCAATCTTATGTCCGAGATAGCCAATTATAAAAATAAATTCGTTTACTCCGGAAGATACGAGCTTGTCAATGATGTGAGAAAGGATCGGTTTACCTGCAACAGGAACTAACGCTTTAGGTTGAGTGTGCGTATGCGGTCGTAATTTACTTCCGATTCCTGCAACAGGAATAATTGCTTTCATTGGCTTAAATATGATTGCTGAATCTGACCGTAAAAGTATTATTTTTGAGCGATAATTAACTTAAATTATTGTTTAAATATCCCCGTCAATGACCAATAGAATTACATCACTTTTCAATATAGAAATGCCTATTATTCAGGCTGGTATGATCTGGTGCAGCGGATGGGAATTAGCTTCTGCAGTGAGTAATGGCGGTGGGTTAGGAATAATAGGTGCAGGTTCTATGTATCCGGAGGTTTTAAGAATGCATATTCAGAAATGTAAAGCAGCTACGCATAAACCATTTGCGGTGAATGTCCCGCTCCTATATCCAAATATTGCAGAAATCATTCAAATTATTATTGAGGAAAAAGTCCCAATCGTATTTACTTCAGCCGGGAATCCGAAAACTTGGACATCAACGTTAAAAGAAAAAGGGATTATCGTAGTTCATGTGGTTGCCAATAAAAAGTTTGCAATGAAATGCGAAGAAGCCGGCGTCGACGCCATTGTTGCCGAAGGTTTTGAAGCGGGTGGCCATAATGGAAGAGAGGAAACAACTACTTTAGTTTTAATTCCATTAATTCGTGAAGCTACCAATCTGCCACTAATTGCTGCTGGAGGAATTAGCAGCGGTGCTTCTATGCTGGCGTGTTTTGCTCTGGGTGCTGAAGGTGTGCAAATGGGAACTCGTTTTGTTGCATCTCAGGAATCTTCCGGGCATGCGGCTTTCAAAAATAAAATTATTAATAGTTCTGAAGGAGATACGATGTTAGTCTTAAAACAACTTACTCCTGTTAGAATGATGAGAAATCATTTCTTTGAAGTCATAACTTCTGCAGAAGCTCAAGGTGCTACTACCGAAGTTCTGAAAGAAATTCTAGGCAGAGCAAGAGCGAAAAAAGGAATGTTTGAAGGCGATATGGAGGAAGGAGAACTAGAGATTGGTCAAGTTTGTGCATCTGTAAAAGAAATAAAACCTGCTGCTGAGATTGTAAGTGAAGTATGGAAAGAGTTTCTTGAAGCGAAAGATCGGATTGCAAAATTGTTTTAAACTTACTTGTAAAACCGGGCAACATCAACGTCTGGGTCAATTAATTTTCCTTCCAACAAATGATTCACTAGTTGATCGGCGAAATAAGGTGCGAGCATGACGCCCTTCGTTCCCATTCCGTTAAAAATAAAAATGTTTTTGTGCTCGGAATGTGCGCCTAGAATCGGACGACGATCTTTCACCGTTGGACGAATACCTGCGGTATG
Organism: Bacteroidota bacterium; assembly: GCA_043747595.1. Lineage (GTDB taxonomy): Bacteria > Bacteroidota > Bacteroidia > AKYH767-A > 2013-40CM-41-45 > JADKIH01. Next base: position 1,809 of record JAYTOX010000107.1, read on the forward strand.
ACTAATTAATTTCCAGTCAATTTTTATTACCTCGCCAATCATTTTTATCAATTTCTGCTTTCCTAATTCACTAGGAAGCTCATCGGTAAAATTCCATTCGTAAGTAGCGCCACATCGGAAGCGATGGTTACCTAAAGGAATAAAAAACATTCCGCTAAGCAAAATAAAATCTTCAGGAAGTTCTTTACATTCTATCACGGCTATTTCTCCTTTGGCAGGAATCATTGGTATCCAATTCCAATAAATGCTTTCTACACATTTATATCCTTCACAGAAAATTATTTTTTTGAATGCTTCGCCTTTATATGATATCCCTTCATCTGTATGTTTCAATTCTGAAAAAGTAAAATTTTCTTCATGTAATAAATTTTCTTTAATCCATTTATTTCGAAACAATGTTAAAAAAGTAGAAAGGTCGAGCCATCCTGAAGAGGTTATTCGTACCAATTTTATAAAGTCTTTTATTTTCTCCCTATAACTTTCATTAGGCGAATCAGGATGAAAGTAATGCGACATTTCTTGTTCGTCCATTCGTCGATTCCACTCATTCCATTCATGAATCGATGATGTTTGTTCAACCGCATCGATCGTATGAAAAAAGTTTGTAGAGAAGGTTGATTCATATTCGGAATAATATTTTTGTGCAAAAGGAATTATTTCATCGGCCTTCCACGTTTTTACAATTCTTCTACCGGTAATAGGGTTCACAAGCCCGGCAGCTACACGCGATGAGGAATTTGGGTTTAGTTTATCGATGATAGAAAAACTGCAACCTTTTTTTTCTAGCAGAGAAGCCAAAACTGTACCGGCTAAACCTTGTCCTACAATTAAAAAATCTTTAGTATCAGATGCAGACATATTTATTTTTGCTGCTTTTCATTTTTTACAACTACTGCAACATATTTATCATCGGCACTTATCGCAATTCGAAAATAGTCGAGCTCGGTTGGTAAAATTTTATTTCCAATTGCCAGCCACGCTCCTTTACTTTCATTCAATTTATAAAGCGTTCCGTTTTTGGCACAAACTCCAACACCATTAGAAAAAAATGCAAAGTCTTCTACACCTGGAATTGTTATACTAACTTTTTTAGAGATGAGAGTAGTAGGATCAAATTTCATAAGATACCAATTGAGCGAATCCGATTTGTCTACATAATACACCATTTTGTTTTTTGGATTTACTTTAATACATCGTCCGGGTTCATTGGCAATGAAAGTTCTTTTTCCTGTTTTCAAATCAAGCGACTGCAATGTGTTTTTGTTGCCCACAATAAACATGATAAGTTGATTTTCATCGACCATGCAAGAATAGCCAATGCTATCCGTGTTTTTAATTGGTTCAGCTTTATCGAGAGAAGGAAGCGGCATCGTATAAAATCGTTGTCCGGAATCAGCATCAACACGCACGGTAGATATTGCCTTTCCATTTTGCAAAAAAGTAGGAGAATATTCGCTTTCTTTTGAATGAGTAAGCTGTTTTTTATTTTTATTCTCAATGTCGTACAACCAAATATCTGATTGCAATGAATCTGAAATTGAAACAAAAAGTATTTCTTTTCCATCGGGAGAAAAGCATGGCTGATTGTCATAACCTTTTCTATTGGTAATATTTATTGGCGCTCCATAATAATTTTTTTTGCCTTTTAATTCTTTAAATAAATAAATATCGGTATCTGGAAGTTGCGCAAACAGATTGGCAAGAAAAAACAACATTAATAACGTAGAGAGAAGTGATTTTGCTTTCATAATTTATATTCGACTCCGTCGGCCGATTTTTTAGTTAGTGATATTTCTAAATCTAAACTATCAATTTGTGAACTCACAAATGTTTTTACACTAGTATAACCGCGTATTAGTCCTTTCGATGTTTTGTCGAAATCGATCACTTTAATTGAATCTAATTTTCCATTGAATACTAAATCGCGCTGGATGGTTGCATGGAAAATTCCTTTCTTTTGAATTAATTTATAATGGATTTGTCCATCATTTTTCATACTTGTATTTTGTTGTTCAATAAAATAGTTTCCTTGTACAAGAAATTTTTCTCCCGAGTTATCTTGGAAACTTGCTGTCAATAAAAAATTTACTAAAGTTGAAGGAGATACCATGAACAATCCGATGGTGAGAAGAAAGAGACTAAAATATATTCGTAATGGTAAAATTGCCTCAGCCTTCCACATCAAACCGCAAAGCAAAATTCCACTGCATATATAAACTAAGAAAAAGTAATTATAATTCGATGTGTCCTTTTTTAAAATCAAAGAAGCAATAAAACACAGAAATAGAATTCCGTGTAGTGTAGTTAAAAGGTATGTCTTCTCTTTGGTTATTTTTTTTGAAACAATCATAGCAATCAATCCTGCTATGATGGACAAAATAAAGGAGATGATAGCAATATAAAAAGACATTTGTTTGAGTGTTTGTTTTTGAGAGCCTACAGTTTTTACAAAATTTATCTACGATAATGTTGTTTTGAAATCAAGGAGTTATTAATTATCGACCGGAATATCTATTTGATAGTGATCTTTTCTCTTTTGAATAGCTAGGGCAATTAAAGGTTTCCGGGCTGGTCCTGAAAAAGGAATGCCATCTTTATTGAACTCACTGAAATGCACTTTGCATCGAAAAGAATCGCCATCAAAATGAACAGGATTACTTTGATGTGTACACATCATTAATAAAGCCTTCCATTCTTCCGATTTTTGCTTGATCATAGCAATATCGTATTCGCTCGATTTACTTTTAACAATCAGCGATTCTTTTCCTTCCAATTCTGACAAAGGAATGAGAAGTGTATTGTTTGTAATAGTTGTGTGAAGAACATCCATCGTTGAACAACTTTCCAAAAAAGAAAGTATTGAAACTGTACCAATGGCAGCCAAACAAAATGAGCAGGAGTCTTTAAAAAATTTTCTTCGTTCCAATGATATTTTCTAATTAGTGCTGCAAGATACGGAATGTGATGAACAATAAAAAAGCGATGCAGATTTATTACTGCATCGCTTTAACCACTCCAGCCCGGAAATTATTGGGCGTTATCTACTAATCTGAAACCCTTGCCATGAATATTGATAATGTCAAGGGTGTTGTCTTCTTTTAAATACTTACGTAATTTGGTAATGAACACGTCCATGCTTCTTGCATTGAAATAATTATCGTCGCCCCAAATTTCTTTTAATGCTTTTTGTCTTGGGAGCAATTCGTTTTTATAAATGCACAACATTCGCAATAATTCAGCTTCTTTTGGCGAAAGTTTTTGTGATTCACCTGCCATTGAAATTGTACGATGATCAAAATTAAACTGATAGTGTCCTACAACAAATTCTTTTTGTGTTGGATCATGATTTTTATCGATACTCCTTTTTAATATTGCTTTTAATTTGTAAAGTAAAACTTCCGAATCGAATGGTTTGGTGATATAATCGTCTGCACCTACACGGAACCCGGACAGCATATCTTCCTTCATTGTTTTTGCTGTCAAGAAAATAATAGGGACGTGCTCATCTTTTTCTCGAATTTCTTTTGCTAGAGTAAAGCCATCTTTTTTAGGCATCATGACATCTAATATGCAAATGTCAAATTTCCCTGAAACAAACTGTTCATAACCTAGAATTCCGTCGGTAGCAAGCCGCACATCGTAATCATTAAGCTCTAAATAATTTTTCAAAACTGAACCGAAATTTGGGTCGTCTTCAACAAGTAAAATTTTCGTTTTATTATTCATATTAATTTTGTGTTAGCTTTTATTTAATGAGGCAGGTAAATTTCGAAAGTAGTACCATGGTCAATTTCACTATTAACAATTATCTTGCCTTTATGTTCTTCAATTATTGCTTTTACATAGCTCAATCCTAGTCCAAATCCTTTTATGTCGTGAAGATTTCCGGTTGGGACTCTATAGAATTTCTCAAAAATATGCTTAATTGTCTCTTTTGTCATTCCTATTCCATTGTCCTTTACCGTAACGGTAATGCCATTCTGATTATTGTAAGTTGAAATAGTGATTTGTGGGGCATTTCCGGAGTATTTATTCGCATTGTCCAGTAAGTTGAATATGACGTTTGAAAGATGAATAGGGTCACCTAAAATCAATGGATTGGTGGCATCAAGAACCTGTTCAATAGTTCCGCCTTTACTTTTTACTTGTATTTCTATCAAATCAACTGCATTTTGAATTATAGAGTGCAAGTTCAAATCTACCTTTCTCAAAGTGAGTTCTCCTTTTTCCAATTGCGCCATTTGTAAAACATTCTCGACTTGACTATTCATTCGCCGGTTTTCTTCACGGATAATACGTGTGAAATAGTCCATTTTCTCTTGGTCTTTTCTCACTTTATCATTTTTAATAGCATCAACTGCAAGTGAAATCGTGGCAATAGGTGTTTTAAATTCATGAGTCATATTATTTATGAAATCTGATTTAATATCACTCAGTTTTTTTTGTTTGAATATCACTTGAATGGTGTATGCAAAGCCAAATAAAATTGTTAAGGTGAATAAGCTTGATCCAGCCAGCATCAGCCACATAGAAGCTAAGACGTATTTAAATGTGTTTGGGAAATGTAAAATCAGAAAATCTGGTTTTGACCCGATATCATTTGGAAAAAGTATGACCTTATAATTTGATTTCATTAATTCTTCCTGTGGAATGAGTGACTTATTAATAATGAGCGAGCCACTTTTTCCGTTTAGCACACCATAACTTACGGGAATTTCAATGCCTCGGTTTTTCAGTTCTAATTTTAAAATAGAGTCTAATCTATTTGAATCTAATCGTGCTCGTATATCATGATCAGGGCCGGCAAATTCAATCGCCATTTTCTCCATTACTTCATTAAATTTTTCTACTCTTGCTTTGATTTTTTCTTCGTCTTGTCTTATTGTTACTTCTGCTGAATCACCAAAATAACGAGTGAGTCGCGAACTTCTTATGGTTTGTTGTACTACCGAATCTTTGTGAAATGATTTTCTGGTTTGTAAAGTGAGGAATGATCGCTTACTACCTGGTCGTTGGAACTCGATGTTGATATCGGCATTGTCCAAATCTTCCATAATAGGAGGAGGGTTACCAGGTAAATTTCTAATCTCGATGGAAGTGTCGGTGATTGTAACCGGAGCAAAACTTGTCGTATCTCGAATCATCAATTGCGAAATCTTTTGTGGTTCGATATTAAAAACTCGATCGTATAAGATGTTCATCGCTTCCGTCCGTTCTATTCGGTCTACTACAGCATTCATTGCTTGATTAACGGATTGATTGAATTGTTGCTCTTTAAGCCTGATGTCATGAAATATCCAATACAACTGTAAACTGATTACACCTATCAATGCTGTGCTGATCAAGGCAATTATTACTTTAATTCGCTTCTTATTCATTGTCTGCTAAAATACGAAGCATTAAGATTCAACTATAATTTTAACCAATCTTTAACAGAGATTAACCTTGAGTTAACCCAATCATAGTGCTTTTTCCAATTATCTTTATTGAAACTCTAAAACTTCAGATGATGTTCACAAAACTAAATGTTCGCGATATTCTTGCCTGGTTCATTCTTGGCGCTGCAATGATCCTTCTGACGATCTCTGTAAGTTATGCTCAGGATTTACGGATCCAGAAAAAAGACAATGGTGAAGTGCTTTTGAAATATTCAGATGGTAAGAAAAAAAATAAGCTGATTTTAGATACTCTTTTCATAGCTAAAACTCCGGCAGAATATGACAAAGCGATAAAGGCTATCAATGAAAAATACAAATTGGATATTCAATCGCCAAAGACCAATATGAACGATATAAAAATTGGCAAGTCGAAAAGTACACTAAGTTATGAGATCAATGTAACGGACACCGACAATGGAAGCCAGAAAACAATAATTAAGAAAGGTGATATTGATTTTGATAAATCGATGGAGAAATTTGAACAAGCTATGCATGAGTTGGAAAAGTCGATGAAGAATCTGCACTTTGAATTTTCATTCAACAACGAAGATGCGCATCACGATAATATGTCGGACGGCTCAAACAATGACGATAAGAAATCAAAAAAAGTGATTAAAGAAGAACGTATTATTGTAAACGATACTGAAGAAGATGAAATTCCTGATAGTTTAAAGAGCGATGATCGAATTATTATCATAGGGGAAAAAGATGAAAAGGTTCCAACCTTCGAAAAGACGTTACCATCTAAATCAGGAAAGCAAATTTTTATTTACAAAAGAAGTGGTTCTACTTCTGTTCGTCCAATTAAAAATGATGATGGAAACTTCCAAGACTTTAAAGTTTTTCCTAATCCAACAAAGAGTGAGTTAAATGTTTCCTTTTCGCTCAGAAAGGAAGGCGTTGTTCAATTGTTTGTTCTTGACCAATCAGGGAAAACAATTTACAAACTTATTCTCGACGGACTTCAAGGCGAATTTGAACATAAATTTGATTTGGCAGGAAAAGCAAATGGCAGCTATACGGTAAAATTAGTTAGTGGCGGAGAGCAGCAAGTTCAAAAAATTATTGTCAATTAAGTAAAGACAGTTATTTAGGTTTGTATTAAAATCCCGTTCACGCGGGATTTTTTATTTTATTAATGCCAGTATTCTTTTCATTTGTTCTAAATGCCTTTGTTCATGTACTATCAATAGTGTCAATGCATCTTTAACTCGCAGGGTAATTAAACCGGCAACAGGACTAGTTATTACACCTTTCTCAATTTGCTCCGGAGATAGCTTATCAATAATAGAAATCAATTTTTGCTGATGCTGAATAAAATCGTT
>JAYTOX010000108.1:0-1909 GCA_043747595.1 Bacteroidota bacterium
ACCATTTCATGAGTAACAGGAATATATTTACTGGCTGCTTCAGAGGTTCCGGAGCTTAAAGCAAAATATTTTACTTTACCCGGCCAGCACACATCTTTCTCTTCTTTCAAGCAACGATTCCACCATTGCTCGAAAATAGAGTTGTAATTATAAAGTGGCACTCGCTTCTGAAATTCTTCAATAATATTTTTAGAATGCAGTATTTCAGTAAAATTAAATTCTTTGCCGAAAGAAGTATGTTCGGCTTTTGAAAGTAATTTTATCAGTTCGCGTTTCTGATAAAAAGCAAGACTTTGAAATCGAAGTCGTACGCGACTGCTGATTTTTAATCCTTGTTTAATAAGTACTCCGAGTAAAGGCATTTGCTAAATAGAAAGTAAGGATGCAAAGTATCAATTTCTTTGATTGCTTGAGTGTTTTTCGACCACGAAGTATTCAGTTGGATTGTTGAAAAGTGATGTCTGAATAGCAGGTGAGCCAATAAAAAAAGGCGACTTCCTTTTTAGTGAAATCGCCTGATGTCAATGATGTAATTTTATTAAGCTATTACCGAAAGTTTTGCTTTCAGGGTAGTATCGATAGCGTCTAAGAATTCTTCTGTGTAAACAAAATCTTTTCCATGAGCCACTTTATTTCCATGAATTGTTACCGCAAGATCTTTCGTCATAATGCCTTTCTCTACCGTCTCAATACAAGCTTCTTCCAATGTTTTACAAAAACGGATCAACTCCTGATTGTTGTCTAACTTACCCCTAAATTCCAATCCTCTTGTCCATGCAAAAATGGATGCAATTGGATTAGTAGATGTTGGTTTGCCAGCTTGATGATCGCGGAAGTGACGAGTGACTGTTCCGTGTGCTGCTTCCGCTTCCATTGTTTTACCATCGGGCGTTACAAGTACAGAAGTCATTAGTCCTAATGATCCAAAACCTTGCGCTACAGTATCAGACTGCACATCGCCATCATAATTTTTACAAGCCCAAACAAAATTTCCATTCCATTTTAAAGCAGAGGCAACCATGTCGTCAATCAAACGGTGCTCATAGGTAATTCCTGCTGCTTCAAATTTCGATTTATATTCACTCTCATAAATTTCTTCGAAGATGTCTTTAAATCGTCCGTCGTATTTTTTTAGAATTGTATTTTTTGTAGAAAGGTATAACGGCCATTTTTTTACCAATGCCTGATTGAAACAAGCATGAGCAAAGCCGCGAATAGATTCGTCTGTGTTATACATTGCAAGAGCAACACCATCACCTTTGAAATTATATACTTCAAAAATCTGCGCTTCTCCGCCACCTTCAGGAGTAAAGGTCATTGTAAGTTTGCCTTTTCCTTTTATCACAGTGTCGGTAGCACGGTATTGATCACCGAATGCATGACGACCAATGCAAATAGGTGCTGTCCAATTAGGAACCAAACGAGGCACGTTACTAATTACAATTGGTTCGCGAAATACAGTTCCATCAAGTATGTTACGAATGGTTCCGTTAGGCGATTTCCACATTTGCTTTAGTGAAAATTCTTTTACACGCGCTTCATCGGGAGTAATGGTTGCGCATTTGATACCAACATTATATTTTTTAATAGCCTCAGCTGAATCAATCGTAACCTGATCGTTCGTAGCATCGCGATTTTCCATTCCCAGATCGTAGTATTTAATATCAAGATCGAGGTAAGGAAAAATAAATTTATCTTTAATAAATTTCCAGATGATGCGTGTCATTTCATCGCCATCGAGTTCGACAACCGGTTGAGTTACTTTAATTTTTGAATTCATAGGATAGTACGTGTTGATTTTTGAAGGGGGCAAAATTAACAAGAAATTTGAATAAACACCGATATCATTTGTTTGGTTTTTTTATAATTTGTGGTGGTTAGGTTTTTCAATCTTTGATAGACTGGGGAA
>JAYTOX010000109.1:0-41853 GCA_043747595.1 Bacteroidota bacterium
GTATTTTGAGTTTTGGTTTCACTCTACTGGCAAGAATGCCGTAGTGGTTAGTTGATAGAGATACGAATTAATTTCATCGGCGCTTACCAAATGTGGTACGCGCGAGAAATGCAAAGACAGATGGGCAAGATTGCGACCGTAATTAGTGATAAGGCTAGAGCTGTTTTGATCGATCACAACTCGTTCAATGAACTTTGCATACGCATCTCTGAAACCCGGCACAACATTCTGTGCTTGTTGCACAATGGTGTAATACTCTTTTTTCTTAAAGGTCATAACTCAAGATTTAATTGGTTTGAGTTTGTGAACCGAAAAAGATATATTTACGGCAATATTACTTTCACTGGCTATTGAAGGTTTAGTTCAACATCAGCTTAATACAACGGCTAATTCACTTGGCGCAAAAAGCCGGCGCTCCAAAAAATAAATGTGTACGTTTTACGCCATGCAAATTACTACCTTCGATCCTACCCCGCCATTGCATTAAGCCCTACCCGATAGCGGCAAGAAATTAAAGCAAAATAAAACAAACTTCAATATGGATGAAGCCAAGAAATTAAATGACGTTAACAGAGCAAGATGGAATGACAGATACAGTCAGGAAGAGTTTGCTTATGGCGAAGAGCCCAATAATTATTTTAAAGATCAATTGTCAAAATTACCTACTGGGACCATCCTTTTTCCGGCCGAAGGAGAAGGTCGAAATGCCGTTTATGCTGCAAAAGTTGGCTGGACTGTTTCAGCTTTTGACATAAGCAATGAAGGGAAGAGAAAAGCAATACGACTAGCAGAAAAAAATAAAGTAACCATAGACTACAAGGTTGGCGAATTGGAAACATTAAATTATGCGTCGGAGCAATTTGATGGAATTGCATTAATTTACGCGCACTTTCCAGCCCAAATTAAATCGCTCTACCATAAATCGCTCGACAAATATTTGAAGAGCAATGGAACGATTATTTTTGAAGCGTTCAGCAAAAAGCACATTGACTATGTAAGCGCCAACGAAAAAGTTGGTGGCCCAAAAGACATTGATACATTATTTTCAATTGAAGAAATAAAATCGGACTTTCCGAATTATGAAATTATTGAATTAGCAGAAAAGGAAATTGAATTAAACGAAGGGCTTTATCATAACGGGACCGGATCGGTGATCAGATTTGTTGGGCGTAAAAAATAAGGCGCGAAAAAGATTATTTGATAGTATAGCAAGGGTTAAACAGAACTATGGCATTTCGTTTTTTCGGAAGCCGTCTTTATCGTCAATTTAGTCTAGTTTATTTAAAGCCCTCTTCTTTTTATGAAATTGATCTTCTGCTTTTCTGGAAGGAATGGTATAGTAATTTTTTGAAAACGGGACACTTTTAGGAATAAGATTGTAAAGCACTTTTTGATAATTGGGAGTAAAGTTATTTGAGGCCGCGATAACTTTACTGTCATTGAAATGGGATTAGAGGTAAAGTGTAGTATTACTTTTATCTTCAACGGCAGGCCAACAATCTTGTACCTTTCCGTTAAAAATTTAACTTTGGCAAAAAATAGTTATGGAGACTCACGCTCACCACTTACATAAGGCACCGGGAAAACATTTCTGGCATTATTTCTTTGAGTTCTTCATGCTCTTTCTTGCGGTGTTCTGCGGATTTTTAGTAGAAAATTTTAGAGAAGACAGAGTAGAAACACATCGCGCAAATGAACTTGCCAAGAGTTTTTATTCAGAACTAAAAAATGATTCTACCATAGCAGTTTCAAAAATACCGAATCGGATTAAAGAGGAGAACGCATTAATTTATTTAGGAGAATATTTTAAAGACAGCAGTCTTACGAATGTATCAAAAGCCTTTTCAATTAATTTTCTGTATGGAATTTATTTTCGTTCGCCTTCGCTTTTTGAACCCAGGACAGTAGTTCTCGATCAATTAAAAAATTCGGGATCGTTGCGTTATTTTAAGAATGATAAATTACAAAAGCTCATCGGCGATCTTTCAATAGCCATTCATAGTATTAACGATAGGCAGCAGTTAGAGTCGCAAGTAAGATCGCAATACATTAATCCATTTATTTTAAATCATTACGATTACGATTTTGAAACAAGCTTGACCAATAATAATGAGTTAGATATATTTAGTGCCATTACAGAATATGAAAAAAATACAGAGTGGATACCTTTTCATTTTCATGGCATGGCAAAGTTCGATAAAGAAGAAGCAATTAATTTAATGGGATTTTTTGGTAGAGCAGGGCTATCTAGTACTCGAAGAGTTCATTTTAAGAAATACATGGAAGTAAATGCAGAATTGCTGAACGTGTTGCGGAATGAATATCATCTTGAATAAATTTTGGTTGAATTATGTTGAGGTGATTGCCAAGTTTTATTTTATTATAGAAATTATTTTTTGAAAAAAAATTGAACATGAAAAATATTTTAGCTTTAATTTGTTTTCTAACATTTTTTCTAGCGGCATTTGCGCAAAATAATAATGACAGTATAAAATCAACGTTAGCTAATAATAAAAACTCGCTCCAGCGTTTTACAGCTACCATAAAATATTTAGAGACGATAGACTCTTATGCCAGCAGTAATGTTGATTCGGCTATTGCAATTGATTTGCTTCAAATAGCACAGCAATATAAAAACGATTCGTTACTTGCAATAAGTTACGATTGGATAGGTTATTATTTCTCATTATTTAAAGGGGATAATACAACAGCATTGGAATATTATTTTAAGGCCCTTCCGCTTGCAGAAAAGTTTAATGACAAGAGAAGAATAAGTTCATTGTATTTTGATATAAGCACTGTTTATTTTTCCTTAAAAAATATAGATGAGTTTTTAAATTTCACTAGGCTAGGCGGAGAAAATCTTCCAGATACATCATCTCCCAAATATGATTATATGCTTGTGCAATTTCAAAGGAACATGGGGAATGCTTTTTTTGAAAAAGACCGATTGGATTCTGCGCTCTTCTATGCACAATTGTCAGTACAAACAGCAGCACGCTTAAAGTTGCCCCTTTATAAACTTCAAACATTAAGTTTAGAGGCAATTATTTATGCTAAGATGAATGAAATCGAATTGGCGAATATTTATTTTAATAAAGCGCAAAGCATAGCCGACTCGATGAGTTTGAGAAAGGACGTATTTTTTAAGAGGCATATACCATTTCTAATTTTGAATAATAGAATGGAAGAAGCGAAATTGGAAACAGAAAAATTTTGGGAATTCACAGAAAATACACAAAATTTAAATTTTAAATTATTGGCAGCAGGCATTAAGAAACAAATGTTTGATAAGTTGAATCAAATCGACAGCGCGTATTATTATTCAAAAATAGAATCGACTACTAGAGATTTAATTTTTAATCAGAATAGTCAGAACACAATTCAGGCGTTGGCATTTAAAGAGCAGTTGCGTTTAATAGAAGAGACGGCAAAAAAAGCGGAGGCAGAGCATCAGAGAAAACAAGACATTCAATTTGTATTAATAGCTTTAGGCATAATTACGTTTGTGCTATTATTTTTTCTTTTGAGTCGCAGCATCGTGGTCACAGAAAAATGGATTTCATTTTTTGGAATACTAGGATTGTTGATCGTATTTGAATTTATTAATTTACTTATTCATCCGTTTTTAGAAAACGTAACGAATCATTCTCCATTGTTAATGTTAGCGGCACTAGTTGCACTTGCATCGCTTCTGATTCCATTACATCATCGCATAGAAAAATGGATTAAAGAAAAAATGACGGCTAAGAATAGAAACATACGATTGGATTCGGCTAAGCGAACAATTGAAAAGCTGGAAGGGAATGCTAGGAATATTAGTTAGCGAATTCGGAAGGAATGGATATAAAGGCCTATTCGGAATTATATTAATTAATATGGATGATAGCTTTAGATAATAATTCGGAATTTAAAATTAAAACGCAATCGATTGATTATTGTATAAAAACTTGTAACCTAAAATGAAAAAACCGATAATTTTATTTATTTCAATTCTTCTCACAACAATATTCACACGAGCGCAAATTCCAAATCCCACTTTAGTTGGTTACTGGCATAATTGGAATGATGTTAATGCACCTTACATTCAACTTGACCAGATAGATTCGAGGTACAATATAGTAGATGTTGCCTTTGCAGTACCCCAGTTTGGAACAGATTACAAAATGGAATTTATTCCCGATCAAGTGACACCTTCAACACTGATCAATCAGATTCAAACGATGCAAAGTTTGGGTAAAAAAATAATTATTAGTATGGGCGGTGCAAGTTCGCCCGTTTCATTAGACAATATTTCTGAACGCGATACATTTATAAGTACGATGAACAGCATTATAAATACGTACGGTTTTGATGGAATAGATATCGATTTTGAAGGCTCGTCGGTATCAATTTCGGGAGGAACAATTTCTGCTCCTACTGATGTAAAAATTATCAATCTTATTGATGCAATAAAACAAATCATGAGCGATTATTATTCGCTTCATTCAAAACGATTGATGCTTACGATGGCCCCGGAAACAGCATTTGTTCAAGGGGGCATGTCGGCCTATTCAGGAATATGGGGAGCATATTTACCGATCATAAATGCCTTTCGTGATTCCATTGAGTTATTGCATGTTCAACTTTACAACAGTGGAAGTATGTATGGCATAGATGGAAATGTATACACACAAGGGTCAGCCGATTTTATTGTAGCAATGACAGAAGCTGTGATTCATGGATTCACTACGGCAGGTGGAATATTTTCAGGGCTACCAGCAAGTAAAGTTGCAATTGGATTACCGGCTTGTTCAAATGCGGCCGGTGGCGGATTTGCAGATACGGCTACAGTGAAAGCAGCGCTTGATTATTTAAGAGGTAACGGCGTGCAACCCGGTGCTTATACATTAGCACAACTTGGTGGATATCCCACACTCAGAGGAATGATGACGTGGTCGATTAACTGGGATGCAGTCAATACTTGTGCAACATCAAATCAATACGCAGAAAATTTTGAAAATATTTTCGGTGTACCAACATCTGCTTCTATGATGTCGAAGCAAAATGCCGTTGAGGTTTACCCAAATCCGGCGGACGAATTTATAGTTCTAACTAATTTCGATTTTAATGGAAGAAATAAAATTGTAGAAGTTTACAATTCATTTGGGAAAATAGTATTGAAACAACTTGTTTGTATAGAGAATCAAAAAATAAATATTTCCGAATTGCCGAGTGGAATTTATATGATTAAGGCACAAAGTGAAATCAGGAAGTTTATTAAGTCATAAATATTTTTTAAAAAATGCAAGCGTAGGTTATACTTTTAGGTAGAAATAAATGGGAACATGAGAATTGAGGGAAATAGTTGAATAATTTTAGAGGAGCAGTATTGTTTTGAATAAATGTGAAATGATTACCCAAAATTATTTTAGAGAAAAGTAAAAATTTACTTAAAGAAAAGTTCGGCATTCTATTTTTAAAAGCGAACATTTGCATCGACAGAAAAACAATAACATATCCGGTTTATTGTTAACAAGCGAGACATAGAACAGTTATTTATATCGAATAAATTTGTTTTTAATTTAGCTAAGAGACTTGAGGTTTACTGAGCAAATTGTTTTAATTTTTGCATTACGAACTTCTATTTTTATTCTCGACCCTCGACCTTTAATATTCCCAAAACGAAATGCCAATAGCAAATTTTATCTGCCGAATTTCGATTAATCATTCAAGTATTAAACTCGCAAAGTCGTTTTGCACTTTAAAGTAAATTCACTAATATTGTGAGAGCGGTAACAAGCAACTGTGAAAGATTTAACCTTGAAAATTACTTGAAAAAAATCCCAAGAAATTTGCAGAGAAAATTTTTACCAAAGAAGTTGTGCGAGGCAATCATTAGAAGAATAAAAGCAAAAGTTGTGTGAGGCTAACCATTACATGACATGTTTATTAAAACTCCAAAGCAAACTAACAGTAATTCTATATGAACGTAAAAGAACAAATAAAAGAATACATTGCCAGTCAAGCTGAACAAAAACGTATCGACATGCAAGTGTTACATAAGCTAATACATCAAATGTTACCGAAAGGAAAACTATGGTTTTTAGATGGCAGGAACAGCGAAAATAAAATTGTTGCTAATCCAAATATAGGATATGGAGTACAAACTATTAAATATGCCGATGGATCAACAAGAGAGTTTTATCAAATTGGTTTAAGCGCAAACAAAACGGGAATCTCTGTTTATATACTAGGCCTCAAAGATAAGACGTACCTAGCCAAAACGTTTGGAAAAAAACTTGGCAAGGCAAGCGTAACCGGATATTGCATTAAGTTTAAATCGTTAGCTGAGATTAACATTGAAATATTGGAAGCTGCAATACAATCCGGCTTTGATGGAAAACATTGACAATAAGATTAACAATTTCTAAAGAATAAAAATTGACGAATCGGTTTCAGAAACCAAACCAGAGACTTGTGCAACTACAAGACATAGTGCAATATTTACATAACATTAGTATTCTTGCTTCATCAACTTTTTTTTACAACAGCAATAGTAACATGGATCAGCGCATGGATTTCCGGAGTTTTATTTATTTTGGTCGCATTAATTTGGTTAATTCCCGACTCACGAATAGAAAGAGTTATTAAAGATGAATAATGAAGAAAATAAGTGAAATCGTCGCATTACCTCAACGTATTTTTGCGCTTTATTTTTTTTGAAACCAAATAAAGTCGCGCTCCTTCAAAGTTGTCCTAAACAACATCTTCTATTATGTTTTTCCTTTGCGTTTAATCGAAAAATCCTTGATTAAATAAGTGAAAAAGGTTTTACAGATAAATTCTGTAAAACAATAGGAAAAGAATTTTTGTATCAAAAAAAATGTATAAAGGAGCTTATGTTTTATTATTTACAACATCGTACGTTAATTCACAATTTTATTTTAAAAATTTAAATTATTAAAGGTGTGAATCATGTAAATTATTTCAAAAATCATGTAATGATTTTCGATAAGAAGATGATGAAATTTGATTCTTTTAAATTAGGTTTTTAATTTAATTAAAATAAAATCGATGACTTTCCAAAAACCGGGTAAGGTTCACTCGTAAAGCCTAATTGTATTTAGAAATATGCATCCTAAAGAATAGAAATAATCGAGTCTTAAAGTAAGAAATGAAAATCAAACAAATTATTTTGGTATCTAGACCTAAAGGCTCTCCAACACTAGAAAATTTTAAAATCGAAGAGATTGAATTACCGCTTCTAGGTGATGGAGAAGTATTGTTGGAAGGCATGTATTATTCAGTTGATCCATATATGCGTGGGCGGATGAATGATGTTAAATCGTATGTGCCACCATTTGAAATAGGACAGCCATTAAATGGTGGCGTAGTTGCCAAAGTTATTGAAAGCAAGACGAGCATTTTTAAATGTGGCGATATCGTTACCGGAAATTTGCCTTGGCAAGAACAAATAGTTGTAGCGGGAAAATATATTAGAAAAATTGATACAGCCATAGCTCCTGCAAGTTACTATCTCGGTATTTTGGGTCTTACGGGACTTACAGCATTTTTTGGATTGGTACATATTGGTAAGCCCAAAGAAGGAGAAACTGTTGTGGTATCAGGCGCCGCAGGTGGAGTAGGTACGATTGTAGGACAAATTGCAGCTATTCAAGGATGCAATGTAGTTGGCATTGCAGGTTCTGATGATAAAATAAAATTGATAAAAGAAGAGTTTGGATTTAACGAAGCCATCAATTATAAAACAACTTCTAACATGAAAAAGACTATAGCAGAAGTTTGCCCTTCTGGCGTGGATGTTTACTTTGATAATGTAGGAGGCGAAATTTCAGATGCAATTATTAGCAATATTAATTTTCACGGAAGGATAGTTTTGTGCGGACAGATCTCATTATACAACAGCATTGAAACACCGATTGGCCCTAGACTGCAACCATTATTATTAACAAGAAGCGTATTAATGCAAGGGTTTATAGTGAGCAATTTTCAAGCTGAATTTCCGGAGGCCATTCAACAATTGGCAGCATGGGTAAAAGAAGGGAAGTTAAAATCTATAGAAACAATAGAGCATGGATTCGAGAAACTACCACAATCGTTACTTGGTTTATTTAAAGGTGAAAATACAGGAAAGATGATTGTGAAAGCACAGTGATTTCGAAAATAAAATATTAACCAACGATAAAAATTATGAAAATGAAAACAATAAAAAAACTTGGTATTTGGATGGATCATGCAAGTGCTCATTTAATGCCGTTTACGAATCCTATGATAACAGATATTGTAGTTTCTGAATTTACTTATGAAGAAAAAGAAAAGACCCTACAAAAAGGTGAAAGCATAATGCACAACAAAGAGCAGCAATTGCAGAATTCTTATTATAAAAAGTTAGGAGAGTCTATTATAAAGTACGAGGAAGTTTTATTGTTTGGCCCAACAAATGCCAAAGTAGAGCTGTTAAATGTTTTAAAATCAAATATGCAGTTCGATAAAATTAAAATCGAAACAATGCAGGCAGATAATATGACCGAAAATCAAGAGCATGCATTTGTGAAAGACTATTTTTTAAATCGTTGATTGGAAAACTGGCGCAGTAGGTGGTATCAAAAGTAAGTGAATACATATTAGAGAAGAGATTACTAATACTGAAATTAAATTGGTATCTAAATACAATGGATTTCCAAAAATGGAGGAAAGCAACCGAACCCGTGATACAATATAGCAGTAAGAAAATAGCCAACAGCACTAGAAGTTGAAATGTTAAAAGAACAGGTACGATTTATCGTAGGTTGATGGAATCTAATATAAATAGCATTTAAAAATATGGAAACAGGAACAACAAGGGAACGATTCATAAATTTAAATTTAGTTTCATTTTGAACGAAAGAATAAAAAATAATTTGAACACGAAAGAAAAGCATAAGAATCATGTAACTTTTTTAAGTAGTTGTGTAAGCCATATTTTACAATAAATATCTAATTTTCAATCATAATTTAAATTTAAACTATGCCATCATTAGCTTCCATATCTAAAATTGATTTTCCATTTCGTATAGATCAAGAGCACGTTAAAAAATGCGCACTAGAATTATTTGAACCATCATTTCCGGCGGTAAAAAAAATGATGAGCGCATTTGACAATACAGAAATTAAAACGAGAAATTTTTGTAAGCCAATTGAGTATTACTCTTCACTTCATAGTTTTCAAGAACAGAATGAAGATTATATTCATATTTCTCTTGAATATTCCATAAAAGCAATTGAAAAAAGTATAGCTGATGCGCAAATAAAAAAAGAAGACATAACTGATATTATTTTTGTGTCTACCACTGGGCTGGCTACACCTAGTTTAGATGCACTGATTATTAACAAAATGAAACTGAATGAGAACATAAGTCGAATGTCCATTTTTGGTTTGGGGTGTGCAGGCGGAGTTGCCGGATTTTCGAAAGCAAGCATACTCGCAAAGGCAAATCCTGATGCAATTGTGTTGCTCGTGGCTGTAGAATTGTGTTCCCTTACTTTTTTAAAGAATGACTTTAGCAAAAGCAATTTCATTGGGTCGAGTTTATTTGCTGATGGAGTTGCAGCTTTGATTATTAAAGGAGATAATCATGCTAACAAAATTAAAATTAAAATTTCGTTTGTTGGATCGCAAAGCAAGTTGTATTACGATTCGTTAGATGTGATGGGATGGGAGTTTTTAGATAAAGGGTTTAAAGTTTTATTTTCAAAAAATATTCCGGAGATTATTGAAAAAAACATTTACAAAGATGTTTTTTCTTTTTTAGAAAAATATCAGTTGAGCATATCCGACATTAAGAATTTTATTTTTCATCCTGGAGGAAAAAAAATATTGACAGCTTATAATGAGGCTTTGAAGGTGGAAGGAGATTTTCTCAAAAATACAAGAGAGGTAATGAACGATTATGGAAACATGAGTAGTCCAACCGTATTGTATGTACTTGAACGATTTTTTACAGAAGGATTTGAAAATGGATTTGGATTAATGGTGTCAATGGGTCCTGGATTTTCATGCGAGATGGCATTACTTAAAATGAAAAATAATTGATATGGTTTTTATACTGTTTATTTCGTTTGTCATTCTACTTCGAATTGGTGAATTATTACTTTCAAAAAAAAATGAAAAATGGTTGTTGAAAAATGGCGCAGTTGAATATGGAAAAAAGCATTACCCACTTATTGTTGTGATGCATAGTTTATTTTTTATTTCGATAATTATTGAATACTCATGGAAACAAACCCCCACATTCAGTTTGTTAATTCTATTGTTTTATTTTGTAATACTTGCATTTAAAGTTTGGATTATTTCATCGCTTGGTAAATTCTGGAACACAAAAATATATCGCATCAAAAATTTTCCATTAATCAAAGATGGACCATACAAATATTTAAAGCACCCCAATTATATAGTTGTAGTTGCTGAAATTGTAACTATTCCTTTAGTGTTTAACTTATATTACACTGCAGTTATATTTTCACTCCTCAATGCAATAATTTTGACTTTAAGAATCAAAGAAGAAAACGTAGCGTTACAAATATAAAAATCATGAAACATATTGTAAAAATAAAGTCCATAGAAAAAGTAACACGTGATGTGCTTCGACTAGTAACTGAAAAACCTGCTAACTACAACTTTAAACCGGGTCAGGCGACAGATGTTTCCATAAATAAATTAAGTTGGACGGAAAAGAAAAAACCCTTCACTTTTACATGTTTGCCGGAGGATGATTACCTCGAGTTTACGATAAAAACATATCAATCGCATAAAAATGTGACAAACGAATTACTTAATTTAAAAGCAAACGATGAGTTAATTTTAAATGAAGTGTTTGGCGCGATTAGTTACCAAGGCGAGGGTGTGTTCATAGCGGGAGGTGCAGGAGTTACGCCGTTTATCTCCATTTTCCGAGATCTTGATTTGAAAAAAGAGATAGGCGAAAACAAGCTGATCTTTGCCAATAAAAAAAAGAGTGATATTATTAATGAAGAGGAGTTTAAAAAAATGTTAGGTAAAAATTTCATCAATATTTTATCTGATGAAAAAATAGAGGGTTATCCAAACGGACAAATTACTAAAGAATTTATAAATGCTAATATTGGAGGAATAAATAAATTATTTTATCTCTGCGGACCACCACCGATGATGGCAGCAATCGAAAATCAGTTAGCCGAATTGCATGTAGATAAAAAATCAATTATCAAAGAAGCTTTTTAAATCAACAAATTAAATTAAAGATCAAATGAATACTAACAGACTTTCAAAAACTATTTCAGCAGCATTAAATGGGCAAATGACAAAAGAAGCATATGCTTCTCAAATATATTTGTCTTATGCAGCTTGGGCTTCCAAGCAAGGGTTCAGTGGCATAGCCAATTTTCTTTTCAGGCATTCGCACGAAGAACGGAATCACATGATGAAACTATTAGAATATATTTTGAAAAGAGGTGCTGCGGTGCATGTGATAACTGTTCCTGCTCCACCAGATGATCCAATAAGTGTAAACAACTGTTTTGAAAAGGTATTTAAACACGAAGTAGACAATACAAATTCCATTTATAAGCTGGTAAAAATGAGTGAGGAAGAGGGAGATTGGGCAACATGGAATTTTATGCAATGGTTTGTAAAAGAGCAAGTGGAAGAAGAAACGCTTGCGATGAATTTATTGGATAAAATAAAAATAGCCGGAGGAGAAAAAATGAGCAGTAATGTTTTATATTCTTTTGACAAAGATATGGGAAAAACAACCGGTGAAGTGAGAGCAGCTCAAGACGTAACTACAGAAAAGCCATGAATCATTAAGCGAGATAACTTATGATTGCTATGGTAATAAAAAAAGTATCGATGAAAGTATTGTGTTTGGAATTATAAAATTTGAGCTAAAACGAATCAAAACACATTTATTTTATTTTACTCATTCATGAGATAGTTAATAGGAAATATTCTGATGATGGATAAAGGAAACAAATGATAATATTATCTGTAGGTATTATATTTTATATATGTATTTTAGTGATTACTTTATCCAGTTTTACAGACGGTAACAGCTTTGATTCATTTAAAAAGCGTTTCAATATGTAAGGTGAAATCTATTCGGAATTACAATAATAAACTTTGCCATTTTATATTTTATGAAAGGATTTAATAAAACTAGTGGAGTATTTAGCATTGGCTTGTATTCGATGTTTATATCTGTAATGATTAAAATGAAATTTTTTTAATCATTAGCCCAATTTAATTAAGTTCATCAGATCAATATGGAAGAAATTATTAAAACAGAAAAGAGAATTTAAAAGGACTTTAAAACCAAGTCAAAATAAATATTTTTAATCAGAACTAAATTACATGTAATAAAAGGATTGTATAGAAGCCATAAGATTAAAATTGCCACTTTAGAAATTATAATACATGATAAGAAGCCATTCACGAACAGGATTACACTGACACATAAATATAGGCAAACAAAAAGCTGACAGTATTCTCGAAACTGGGCTGCTTGATTAGATAATTGTTTATTTATTTTCTGTATCAGAATAAATCGGAGCGTTGAAAAAGAGTTTAATTTTTTGTAAAGGAAAATTAAAATACCTGAACAGCGTATCAAAGACAAGGTTGTTGAAATGTACAGGATTTTCGATAGTATGGTTTTTACGTTAGTGTCCATTGTAAACTTATTTTTTTATTTTCAATTGCTATAACAATCAAAACAATCAAAAATTAGGACACAGGATAACACTATTATTTTTCACATATTCAACCACACAGTTAAAGCTACTTTAGCGAAGGATAAAGTAATAGAAAACGGAAAAGAGTGTTTAATGGAAAATAAAAATGTAGTTGGTTTGAACCCTTATGGAGGAATCGAATCAAAAATATTTTCGACGGGTATAGATAAAGAGGTTAATATTATTACAGAATCTACTTAGGTTTAAATTTGTTATAGGACTTTTTCTACAGAATCATTTACAGATTTTTCTACTGGGGCTTTGTGTCCATATCCGTCACTTACTTCCATAATGTTCATTGCTTGTTTGTTTCTCTGTTTCCCAGTATTTTTTCTCACTCTTTTTGTAAAATAGGTATGAATCATGTAATCATTTAATAAAATTATATAAGGGCCAATCTTGATAATATGCCAACCTTTGATATGTAATTGATAATCTAAGGAGACCTAATTTATTAAAGATTCATCAGAAGCTAGTTAATGAAAGAGCTACATGTCTTTCATGTTTTTTAAACAATTGTATAAATCAGCAATAACAAAATGAAAAATAATCAAAACAATAAAAGTGAGCAACCACTTAACAAAAAGGCAGGCGAACCATTAACTGAAAATAATTTGGGTGTCGAAGATGAGAAGGCTCAAGATATTGTTGACGGGACAGAAGAAAAGAAAGAAGCGTCTGATTTTCAAAGAAAGCCACAGTTTAGGTTAAGCGAAAACAGCAGAAAGAGATTTTGAATAGTTTCTGAAATAACACGATAGCTTAGTTTAAATTGAGATTATTGTTAAGCAAATTATAATTTGAAAATGAGACTTAAATTTTACCTAAATTATTTTCTTTAATAATAATAATTGCATGTAACTAATCGCACAAAAATTGGGGTCAAAATTATTTAGCAGATAACACTCTAAATTGGGTTCAAGCAAATGAATCGGTTGCAGTAGCAGAATAAAATCTTGATGTTTATTTTGTAAACATTAGAGTTAGCGACAGTGTAAAATCGGTTGTAATTATTCAAATGTGGGTGAATGGAATGCAGGTTGAACCGGCAGCTACGTTTATAGGAAAGTCGGGCCATCACCATCTTAATATTGATGGAAATTTTGTTGAGGAAGGGAGTGTGGTCCCAAAGGATTCAACTCATATTCATTTTGGTAATTGGCAGACATCTGATTCCACAATATAGACAACAGTTAGGCACACACATACTTTGCAATTTGCCAAAGGACTCGATGAATATTACGGAAAAGATTGGAGTACAGAAATTACATTCATAGTAAAGAAATAATTTATGTTGCAATTTAGAAATTATAAACAGGATTTATAATTCAGAAAGAGGGAAAAATAAAATCGGGTAAAAAATTAATTTGCTATAGCATTTTGGTCAGGTTTATAGGAATGAAAATCGGAGCAATGATAAACGTTGTAAAAAGTGTAATCAACCATTTATACGAGCTTGTGAGTTTTACATTAGCCCAGTGACATGCGACTATAAATTTATGTACAATTGAAAATTGAATAAATTGAGATTGGAAGATTAAATATTGACTTTTGAAAAATTTACTCTCACGTAAAAGACCTGTTTTGAACCTTTCTAATCCAATAATAGCAAATGATATCAATTTGCTAGGTGCAGGTAACTAATCATCAAAAAAACGTTCAATTGAAATTGGATAATTATTAAAGACGATAGCGTTAGAAAAATAGCCTTTTCCTGTACAATTTATTGCATGTCTTCTTAATTCAATGCTTTGAATCATTTAATCCGTTTCAAAAATCATGTAACCATTTACTAAAATCATGTAACAAAAATTCTATTAGAACTAGCTACATTTATTGTGTAATAATTCAATTACAAAAAAATAAATACAAATGAAAAAAATAACTTTAGTAAGTGCGGCAATACTTTTTTCGGTTGCCGGCTTTGCACAATCGGATTCAACTCACAAAATGATGAATGGTGGTAAAATGAGTCACGACATGAATCATCAATCAATGAACAAATCGCATGGCGATGGTGTAATGATGATGAATGGGAAAATGATGATGGAACATAATGGGAAAATGACAATGATGGAACGTGACACAATGATGGCTAACGGAACAAGAATCATGACAGATGGAAGATGTATTAAAAAGGATGGTTCAAAAATGATGATGAAAGAAGGACAACATATGGATATGTCAGGGAAAATGATGCCTATGAAAAACGCTCCAATGACTAAGTAAAATAATTATCAGCATTTTTAAGTTTTCATTTTATAAAGTAATAACAAAAATAAAAGCAAAACGTTAATTGGACTTAATTGTTGAGTTTGTGTATGCAATGGTTAAAAGCCATTGCTGCACTTTTTTTTAGCACTGAAGCGGAAGTGATATGAGATTTATCATGTTTGGTTATTAAAATGAATAATTCAGATGCGATTGCCATCAATAATCGTAACTTCGAATTGCGAGATCTTACACTAATAAGGAGTTTTAAAATAATATAAAAATGATGCATGATAATTCTTGGGGTATGAATGGAGGAATGTATGGTATAGGAGGGGGCATGTGGATTATTCCGCTTGCTATTATACTTGTTATAGTCTTTCTTTTAAGACGTAACCGTAAAAAGTAAGTTTACATTAATAAGTTAATTTGTGCTAAATAATTAAAGCATTACCTAAAACTATGGACGATGAAAAAAGAATATGCTGTTGAAGGAATGAGTTGCGGAGGATGTGTAAATAAAGTTAAGAGAGCATTGTTAGAAGTGCCTGATGTTACAGAAGCAAATGTGCAATTAGACCCTCCGGGTGCAGTTATTACTATGAACAAATTTATTAGTGAGGAGGAGTTGCAAGCACAACTAACAAAGGCCGGTCATTATACAATCAAAGAGCTTGTTTCAAACTGATTGATTAGCTAAAAATGAGACACACGTATCGAATACATGGCATGAGTTGCGCAGGTTGTGTTACTCATGTTGACGAAGCGCTTCGAAATGTTGAAGGCGTAAGTAATGTTAAAGTTGATCTTCAAAAATCTGAAGCTGTGATTGAAATGAAATCACATGTTCCTCTAGAGAAATTACAGGCAGCGTTGAAAAGTAGTGGTGGGAATTATAGTATTTCACTTCCAGGAGAAAGTATGCATGTTCATACTGACAAAATGATGCATCCTTCAAATTTTCAAAATACATCAAACGAAAAACCAAAAGGTTCGGGTATTTTTTATTGTCCAATGCATTGCGAAGGCGACAAAACATATAACAAAGCAGGAAATTGTCCTGTTTGCGGAATGGACCTAGTTGAGCAACCTTCATTTAAAAAGGAAGCGCAACAATATACTTGTCCTATGCATCCGGAAATTATTCGTGATGAGCCGGGCGCTTGTCCAATCTGCGGAATGGATCTTGTTCCTATCAATTTGAATGTAGATGAAGAAGACAAGACGTATAAGAAGCTGCTGAAAAAATTTAAAGTTGCAGTAATTTTTACCTTGCCTATTTTCATTTTGGAAATTACGGAGATGATACCCCGCAATCCGTTGTTCAACGTAATGAATTTGAAATATTGGAACTGGGTAGAATTTGTATTAAGTATTCCGGTGGTCTTTTATGCAACGTGGATGTTTTTTCAACGGGCATGGAGGTCTATAGTAAGTTGGAATCTAAATATGTTTACCCTCATTGGCATTGGTTCAGGAGTGGCGTGGCTATTTAGTGTGGTCGCTATGTTCTTTCCTCAAATATTTCCTGATCAATTTAAGACAGAACATGGAACAGTGTTTGTCTATTTTGAAGCCGCTACAGTTATTTTAACCTTGGTATTGTTAGGACAACTTTTAGAGGCGCAAGCGCACGGTAGAACAAACAGCGCCATTAAAGAATTATTAAAACTTGCTCCGAATAATGCAATCAAAATTGTGGATGGCAAAGAACAGATAGTAGCAATTGATTCAATTCAAAAAGGAGATTTGCTAAGAGTAAAACCGGGCGATAAAATTCCGGTAGATGGAAGTATCAAAGAAGGAGAAGCGATCATTGATGAGTCGATGATTTCCGGTGAACCTATTCCCGTTGAAAAGAAAATTGGCGAAGCTGTAAGTTCGGGAACAATCAACGGAAACAAATCGTTTGTGATGATTGCAGAAAAAGTAGGTGCAGAAACATTGCTTGCCAAAATTATTGAAATGGTTAACACCGCGAGCCGATCAAAAGCTCCTATTCAAAAGTTGGCAGATAAAATATCCGGTTATTTTGTTCCGATTGTTGTAGGCATTTCAATTCTTACTTTTATTATTTGGGCAATCTATGGTCCGGAACCGGCTTATGTCTATGCCTTTGTTAATGCCATAGCTGTTTTAATTATTGCTTGTCCTTGTGCGCTTGGGTTAGCAACACCAATGTCGGTAATGGTAGGCGTAGGTAAAGGAGCACAGATGGGAGTGCTAATAAAAAACGCGGAGTCATTAGAAAAAATGAACCTTATTGATATTGTTATTATCGATAAAACAGGAACAATCACAGAGGGAAAACCATCGGTAGAAAAAGTAATCAGTGCAAGTTCTGATTTTTCAGAAGAGCAAATAATTGAAAAAATAATTTCATTAAACAGTAGCAGTGAACATCCATTAGCGCAAGCAACAATGCGGTATGGAGAAGAAAAGAAAATTGCGATTAAGCCTATTTTAAATTTCGAAGCAATAACAGGAAAAGGAGTAATTGGAAATCTTGACGGCACTTCGATTGCATTAGGAAACGAAAAATTAATGGAGCAAGTGAAAGTGAAAATTGCGCCGGAGTTGGCTCTACAAGTTAAAGCCGAACAAAAATTAGGTAAAACTGTTTCTTATTTATCGCAAGGGAATTCAGCTATAGGGTTTGTTGTTATTTCGGATAAAGTAAAAGCATCAAGCAAAGAGGCCATTCGTAAATTACAAAATGAAGGATTGAAAGTGATTATGTTTACAGGCGACAATGAAGACACTGCGAAGGCGGTTAGTGAAACATTGCAGTTGGATGGATACAAAGCGCAGATGTTGCCCGAAGATAAGCTGAATGAAATAAAGCGACTTCAAGCCGAAGGAAAGAAAGTGGCTATGGCAGGCGATGGAATAAACGATGCGCCTGCATTGTCGCAAGCAGATATTGGAATTGCAATGGGCACAGGAACAGATGTAGCCATTGAAAGTGCATCGATTACCTTAGTGAAAGGTGATTTGATGGGTATTGCCAAAGCACGTTGGTTGAGTCATAAAGTGATGAAAAACATTAAAGAAAATTTGTTCTTCGCGCTCGGTTATAATGTATTGGGAATTCCAATTGCAGCAGGCGTATTGTATCCTTTTTTCGGTCTCTTACTCTCACCAATGATTGCAGCACTTGCTATGAGTTTTAGTTCAGTATCAGTAATTACGAACGCACTTCGGTTGAGGAGAATAAAAATGTAGTGCAAAATGAATATGGAATAAGCGCTAACTTTTTTTCTACCTTTAAAATACTATCCACATCCAGAAATGAATATTAATAAAAGACGACTCAATTTTTTTTATTGACATTTTTATTGACTTTGTTTTTCTATTTTTTCCATGGCTACAAAAATTATTCTGAAATATCGAATGAGAAGTATTCATTTAATAATAAGGTTCATTTACAATTTATGAATGCCTGTTGATATTTATTTTTTTAATTTAGGCATTATTGATAAGTCGAAATATAAATGTTAAACGCATCAGCCCTATAGTTTAATTGTAACTTCGAGTCAAATAAAAAAGGCAAGCAACACTTTTTATGTCAATTCTACTCACATCAAAAATTGCGAGATTTCTAATTAGAAATTTTGTATTGGTTGTTAATTAGCATAATCGAAAAGATTTAAAAATGCCATATAACCAGGAAGGACAAATTGGTTCTCGAGACAACATTCACGTCTTTTTAGCAATGCCAAGGTTAGGAATAGATGCCTAGTAGAATTTTGTCCTTGATCAAGTGGTGCAGGCAACGCCGATCAATCAGATTCAAATGTTACAAAGTCAGAGTGAAAAATAATTGTTAGCATTTGTGTTGCAAGTCGCCAATTTCAATAGACAAAATTTACGACAAGGTGCAATATTTCTAGTTTTTATTGGATTGGAGATGACTATTTAGGGATAAAATTGTTTATCTTTAAAAAAAATAGAAATAGAATGAACACACATTTTTTAACATTGCGTCTATTCGTTATACTGATTTTATTATTTTTTATAACAAATTCTAAGGCACAACAACTATGCACCAAATGTTTCTTTCAGAACAATTCAATTGAAGTAGATACATTTAATCTTATTCATAATGGTAGTTTTGAAAATACTACTTGTGTTCCAGGTCATAATGAAAGTTTTTGTCATGCGTCCTATTATGATTCTTGTTCAGTAGATAGCTGGACATGCACGGGAGGTGGACTATTTACCTACAGCACAATCGTCAATAATTCTGAATCAACAATTGTTGATGGTAATTTTGCAGCATATTTCGGAAACTTATGGGCTTATGTATGTTCATCCGTTCAATGGGACACTGCTTGCATAACTTTAAGTTCATGTGAATATAGTGGAATCGCTCCAGGGTATCCATTTAGTGAACTAAATTACGGAGGCGATACAGGAGTTTCTTTAGAACAAACTGTCTATGGCCTTGTTCCGGGTAATACTTATGTTCTTGAATTCTGGGCTGGCGGCGAAACCCACTGGAGTCATCAATTTACTAATGCAGGAATATTTGCAGTAGATGTCGGATATGGAAAACAATACCTTAGTTGTTTGCCAACTTTTGGGTCTGATACCGGAACAGTATACCTGATAGAATTCATATCCAATTCCTCTTCCCATACAATTAAATTCACCAATTGGGGTCACATGTGTAACCAATGTACTGAACTTATAATTGATAATGTTAAGCTCTATCCTGCAGAATACCTTCCTCCAACTCTCCCTAATTGTCTAATAGGCGTAGATGATCTCGGTATAAATAATAGAGCGGAAATTTATCCTTCTTTATTTAATAATATTTTGTCCATTAGTGTAAACGTACCTGGAAATATTAAATATAATCTTTATGAGGCAAATGGAAAAGTGGTATTGCAAAATAAATTCACCAATTCAACCGAAATTAACACTTCGAAACTTTCAGCCGGAATTTATTTCATTGAACTATTAAACAATGAAACTTTACTAACAAGAAAAAAATTGATAAAATACTAATTAACTTATTTCATTAATTTTTTATTGACTTTATTTTTCTATGTTCACGAAAATCTACCAAAGCCATTACGAGCTACAACAGCATTCATTGAAACACCCATTGCAATAGCTTCAGGAATTTCTCACTACTTAAAATTAGGCGTGAATGTTTATGAAACTCGTTGGGCTGTTATTTTAACCAATTTACTATTCTCCATATTTTTTGTTTTGTTGATTAATAAAATTAATATTACGCAAAAAAAATCTGAAAGTATTAACCATAATAAGTAACTTGCTTATAATTTACGCAGGTGCTAAGTATGAATTACTTTTTGTTTTTGACTAAAGAAAAGGCAAACAAATATTAATTGGAAATTATTTCAATTCTTTTATCAGAATAAGAAATGCTTATGGACGGAACATCGAATCATAAAATGACAGAAAAAACAAACGAAGAATTTTTAAATGATAAGGTAAACGAAGAGCCGGAGAACTCTCTCCACGAAAGTTTTCCTGCCAAAGAATCAAATCCTAACAACACAAATCAAGAAAAAGAAACGATGGAAGTTCAAAAGCACCCACATCATGTAACACACTCGAAAAAATGGGGAGAATATTTGTTGGAATTTTTTATGCTTTTCTTAGCTGTATTTCTAGGCTTTGTGGCAGAAAATATACGAGAGCATATCGTTGAGAACGACCGAGCAAAAGAATATGCAGTTTCATTGGTGCAAGATTTGCAAAAGGATACGGCAGCAATTAACATTCAGATAAAAACAGGTGAAATTTATATTTCAATTACAGACAGTTTATTAAACATTAGCAATTCACTTTTAGAAGGGCGCAACGCTGCCAAATTTTCTTTCTATACACGTTTTATGTATTGGACAGCTCCTCTGTCTTGGAACCGAGCCACATTTGAACAAATAAAAAATTCTGGCGGTCTCAGATATTTTAAAAATTATCTGCTGTTAGAAAAACTAATGAAATACAATGGACTGGTGAATGAAATTGAAGGAGAGTTTAATAATCATCGCACACGAGGCAATATGCTATTAAATCAGATCAATGAAATTATAGATCCGAATATTCATCATGAATTATCAAAGCACATGTTACTTGAATTAGATACAATGTCGAATCAAACCATCGAGAATTTATTTTCTATTAAAACAGAGTCGTTGGAAAATAAAAGAAAGGAAATAAGAGAGCTGCTGAATATGACCATTGTGCAACAAAGAAATTTGAGATTCAATAATGATCGTTTGTTGCATACGAAAGAATTGGCAAGCGAGCTTATCGGCGATCTTCAAAAAGAATATGGAGTTGAATAAGAGCTAGAGTTGGATGAGTTAGATTTAAAGGTATAAAAAAGTGCTTCGGCCGTTGAAGATTATAGAAAGTATTGTATGATCATCAAACAACAAAGCCACTAAAATACTATTTCCCAACCCGAAACATTACATTTTCATTTTTAAAGTCTAGCAACTCAACAAAACTCTTGATGCTGCGCTAAACCGTGATGAGCATTCTCAACCAATTAAAATATTTTGCAACAATAATCCAACAGAAATGTTTAGTTTAATAAGTTAGGAATTCCCGGATCACAAAAAATAATAAAATTGCGTGAAAATTATCAGTCCTTTTTCATGATCAAACACTAATAATTTCTATTTATCTTTGTCGCGAAAGAAAGTAAATGGTTTTGCAGTAAAAAACTTTTATGACCACTTTCTTCATCACCAAGGTTTTAACAAAACCCACCACCAATTAAAAACTAAAAAAATAAATACCATGGATAGTTCAAAAGCAGGGAAATGCCCGGTAGTGCACGGGGCGAATACAGAAACCAATAATTCTGTAGTAAGTTGGTGGCCCAATTCTCTTAATCTAGATATTTTGCATCAGCAAGACACAAAAACAAATCCACTCGGAGAGAATTTTAATTATGCTGAAGAATTCAAAAAGCTAGACCTCGAAGCATTAAAAAGCGATCTGAAAAAACTAATGACCGACAGCCAAGATTGGTGGCCTGCCGACTGGGGTCATTACGGTGGACTGATGATTCGCTTGGCTTGGCATAGTGCCGGAACCTACAGAACAGATGATGGTCGTGGTGGAAGTAACACCGGGAATCAGCGTTTTGCACCGCTTAACAGCTGGCCGGACAATGTAAATCTAGATAAAGCACGCAGACTACTTTGGCCAATGAAGAAAAAATACGGCAATAAAATTTCATGGGCCGATTTATTTATTCTTGCAGGAAATATGGCTTACGAATCGATGGGATTCAAAACATTTGGTTTTGCAGGAGGAAGAGAAGACATCTGGCATCCTGAAAAAGACGTCTATTGGGGAGCAGAAAAAGAGTGGCTTGGAAAATCGCGTTACTCAGATAGTTCAGATAGCGAATCGCTTGAAAATCCTTTGGCGGCTGTTCAAATGGGATTAATTTATGTAAATCCTGAAGGCGTAGATGGAAAACCTGACCCGTTAAAAACAGCTAAAGACGTAAGAACAACGTTCAAACGCATGGCCATGAACGACGAAGAAACGGTAGCATTAACTGCCGGCGGACATACCGTTGGCAAATCACATGGCAATGGAGATGCTTCGCGTTTAGGTCAAAGTCCGGAAGGTGCAGAAGTGGATATGCAAGGTTTTGGATGGGCGAATAATCAAGGAAAAGGCAATGCAGAAGATACAGTTTCGAGCGGCTTAGAAGGTGCTTGGACAACTACACCAAATAAATGGAATCATACATATTTCCATTTATTATTGAATCATGAATGGGAAACGAAAAAAAGTCCTGCCGGAGCATCGCAATGGGAGCCGATCAACATCAAAGAAGAAGACAAGCCGTTTGATGCTCACGTTCCGGGCGTCCGCAGAAATCCGATTATGACAGATGCTGACATGGCCATGAAAATGGATCCGGAATATCGAAAAATTTCTGATCGTTTTCATAAAGACCCGGCATACTTTGAAGATGTTTTTGCAAGAGCATGGTTCAAATTAACACATCGCGATTTAGGACCTAAGAGTCGTTACCTGGGTGCCGATGTTCCTTCAGAAGATTTAATTTGGCAAGATCCTATTCCGACAGTTAGTTACTCGCTTACCGATTCTGAAATTGAAGAGATAAAAACAAAAATTCTGAATAGTGGTTTGACAAAAACGGAGCTTATAAATACAGCATGGGATAGCGCACGAACATTCCGTAATTCAGATTACAGAGGTGGTGCTAATGGTTCTAGAATTCGTCTTGCTCCACAAAAAGATTGGGAAGGCAATGAGCCAAAACGTTTAGCTAAAGTTCTCGATAAATTAACAGAGATTCAATCGGGCTTGAATAAAAAAATAAGTATGGCCGATCTAATAGTTTTAGGAGGTAGTGCCGCTATTGAGAAATCAATTCAAGAGGCAGGAGTAAAAATGAAAGTACCGTTTACAGCAGGGCGAGGCGATGCAAGTATGGAAATGACAGACGTTGATTCGTTGGAAGTTTTAGAGCCGATACATGATGGATTTAGAAACTGGCTTAAAAAAGATTATGCAGTAAAATCAGAAGAGCTTCTTCTTGACAGAACTCAATTAATGGGGCTCACAGCTCCAGAGATGACAGTTTTGATAGGAGGTATGCGTGCGTTAGGAACAAATTATGGCGGAACAAAACATGGAGTGTTGACGAATAGAGAAGGCGTTTTAAGTAACGACTATTTTGTAAATCTTACCGACATGAATAATTCTTGGAAACCGGTATCAGAAAATTTGTATCATGTAATTGATAGAAAGACGGGCCAAACAAAGTGGACGGCAACGAGAGTAGATTTAGTATTTGGTTCAAATTCAATTTTGCGTGGATATGCTGAATATTACGCACAAGACGATAACAAAGAAAAGTTTATGGCTGATTTTATAAAAGCTTGGGTGAAAGTAATGAATGCCGACCGATACGATTTAAATTAATAAAAAAGGAAAAAAATAGCCTTTCGGTTAAAAGCTGTTACCCAAGAGTAATGTTAAGAAACATAAAGAAGGTAAGTGCAAAGAATAAATTTGTTGCATATTGACAATCGAGTGTTTCTAAATATTAATTTTGGGTAGCAGCTAACTGAGAGCCAATTTGCCCAAATCAAGAATGAAGCTTGCATTTCGCTGAATGAAATTAATTTTGAAATTATAGAATTACCGGAGAAGCTGAAAACCGAAAAGAGTAAGCAATATTTTTTTTAAAAATTGAAGCTATGCCAAAGTACGTAATTGAAAGAGAAATTCCCGGAGCAGGAAAAATGACTGCCGAACAATTAAAAGGAATTTCGCAAACATCTTGTGGCGTGTTAAGTAAAATGGGTCCGCAAATTCAGTGGGTTCATAGCTATGTAACAACCGACAAAATTTATTGTGTTTACAATGCGCCGAACGAAGAAATGGTTCGTGAGCATGCAAAGCAAGGAGGATTCCCGGCAAACGTAGTGAGTAAAGTATCGACAATAATAGATCCGACAACTGCCGAATAAATTGGTAGGTGAATAGTTTGGGACAAATTATTTCTGCAAATTTTATTGCGGAGGTGGTTAACTTATTGTTGTTGTGAAAGGGATAAAAAAAATTGCTTTATTATTAATGGCAGCACGTTTTATTCTTTTCGAACTGATTACTTGAATAGAATAAGAAAGGGCAAGAATTTATCAACGTCAAAATTAATTTCGAAAAAACAGGACTTTAAATCCTCGTTTTCATACTATCAAAAATGCAGAACAAAATTGAAACAAAAGAAGCAAAGAGCACCGACGATTTTTCAGCTGCAAAGGCTCTGATTCTTGAATATGTAGCTTGGTTAGGAGAGGCGGGAGGACCAGAAGTAAAAGCCGTATTAGCATCTCAAAATTTCGATAAAGAAATGGAAACCTTACCAATTACTTATGGTTATCCCGATGGCGCATTGTTTTTAGTGATGGTAAATGACGATGTTGTTGGAGTAGCTGGAATAAAAAGATTTAATGCTTCGGAATGTGAAGTTAAAAGAATGTTTGTAAGAGAACAGGCTAGAGGAATGGGAATAGGAAAATTATTGATAACCGCATGCATTGAAACAGCTAAGAAGTTAAAATATGAAATGATTAAACTCGACTCTGCCGACTTTATGCTTTCAGCAATAAAATTGTATACGGATCATGGCTTTGTAGAAATTGAAGCTTATAGAGAAAACACACACAAAGGAGCTAAATATTTTGAGTTGGATTTGAAGAAGAAGATGAATAAATAAATTGTCGATTCACATAGTGAAAACCATATTCATTTGATTAAATTATTAAATGTTTAAGTAGTATGTTTCGAATCAATTTTATTAAAATTATTTTTTCCACTATTGTGTCGGAATACGTTTCATCTTAAATATTTTTAACTCAATAGTGCAAACCATATAGATGAGAAAATTAATAGCAGCAATCAACATAACGATCGACGGCTTCTGCGATCATACGGCAGCAATTGCCGACGATGAATTGCATCAACATTACAATGAGCTGTTAAAAAACGCGAGTGATATTTTATTTGGAAGAATAACATTTCAACTCATGGAAAGTAGTTGGCCGCCGATTTTTTTAAATCCTACAGGTAACAAACCAACAGATGAATTTGCAACCATAATTGAAAATATTTCTAAAATTGTTTTTTCAAATACATTGAAAACTGTTGATTGGAATAACACCAAGCTAGAAACAGGTAATTTAGAAGAAGTAATAATGAAGCTAAAGCAACAAAAAGGAAAAAATATTTTAGTTGGCAGTCGTAGTTTAATAGTAGCGTTAATGAAACTCAATCTAATTGACGAATACCATCTTTGTGTCCAGCCTATTATTTTGGGCAATGGATTAAAATTATTTCAAAATATGAATGAAAGAATTGATTTCAAACTTTTGGCGACAAAATCATTTGGATCAGGAGCTATAGTGCTTTATTATGAGCCAATAAAAAAATAGGTTTAGGATATAAATATTTCTTGGTAAGAGACAAAGCCAACACATAAATAAGTTGGGAATGAGTCATTCAACTGTTTATCAATCCATATGCCGCCGTACTATTTACAGGCTAGGTTTTAATAAAACAATTCGACGGAAATCGAACTTCAAATTTATTCGAAACAGATCTTTAATTGGATCCTCGAATGATTATCGTCGAATCTCAACCTTAAACCATTGATCTGTAAAATACAGATTTCAATTAAAGGCGGTTGAACATTGCGATAAATAAATTTGGCCGTAATCCTTAAATTAGTAGTATTGCAACTGGATAAAGTCTAAATTTATTTTGCTAATCTCGGTATTGTAAATAATGCTTTGAGATGAACGAATGAAGAACTAAAGAGACTAATTATTTACAAGAAAAGTATAAAACTCGAAATCAAAGATACATGAAAAATAAAATCCTATTTATTGCCAGCCTTTTATTCGGCCTAATGTTTATTAACTCCGGGTTAAACAAATTTTTGCACTACATTCCAATGCCTAAAGATTTACCCGAAGGCCTTGTTAAAATTACGGATGCATTTATGTCGGTGAGTTGGTTAATGCCTTTAATTGGAATTATAGAAATAATAGGAGGGATACTTTTCATTACAAAAAAATATAGAGCACTTAGCGCACTTATTATTTTACCGGTTGTGGTTGGAGTCCTATTGACGCATATCTTCAATGCTCCATCAGGCTTTCCAATTGCCATTATACTTTTCGCAATCAATATTTGGGTAATCTATGAAAACAGAGAAAAGTATATGCCAATGATCAGTTAATTAAAATGACTAACCCTAAGTGAATACAGTTTTCAAAGAAGAGCATGAGCTTAGAATTTCAAAAATGTATTTTAAGATTCATCAATAATTTTCTATGACATATTTATTTATATTTTTAACAGTCATTGCTGCCATCTGGAAGATATTCCCGCCAAAGAAAATTAATTATTGGTATGGTTATCGAACATCCACCTCAATGAGTAGTCAAGCGAATTGGAATTTGGCAAACAATTATTCTTCAAAAATTTTCTTGACAACAATGCTGTTACTTTTGGCCGTCACTATTTTTATTGAGAAGCGAGGGTATAAAGAAGACCTGTTATTAACTGTTTTGCTTATATTTTCAATTATTTTAATGATTGTGTTTACGGAAATAAAATTAAAATCGGCTAGAGGAAAGTAGAATTCTCGCTTGAAATAAGGTGTCCATGCCGGCTAAAATTATTGACTCGTTATTGGGTGACTAAACAAATTTGCTATCTTCGTTTTCGTAGAGTAAATAATGCAAATTCAATTTCACCATTATTTTAGAGGTCATTTTTTATTCGTTCAATTTCAATAATAAGTACTAAATCCTAATTAACATGAAAAAAATAGTATTGTTGTTTTTTATCCTTTTTATCAGCAACACCTATGCACAGACATCGTGCGATTGGGCATATATTCCGGTTGGAGCAGGTTTAACTCATAATACTATTTACAATTTGAAAACCGATCACAGCGGAAACACAATTGTACTTGGAAAATTACTTGGCTCTGCCGATATGGATCCCGCAACAGGACCAGCCGATACTTCTTTTTCAAGTGGAGGCTATAATTGGTATATTTCAAAAACAAGTATAGCAGGCAACTTAGAATGGATACACTATTTTCAAAATAATTCTCAGATTGCATTTTTCGAATTTAAAGGGTTAGAAATTAATTCGAGGAATGAAATAATTGTGAGTGGAAATTTTTATGGCATGGTCGATTTTGATTTGTCTGATTCAGGAGTTGATACTTTGCGCAGCCATTTTGCGACATATCCAGATTATTACATTGCGAAGTACGATTCACTTGGAAATTTTGCTTGGGCAATTAATATTGGTGACAGTACAACTAACGATATTCAAATTCAATCGATGGCCTTGCAAACTAACGACAACATCGTTATCTGTGCAAACCCGAATGGTGTATTAGATGTAGATCCAAGTAATGCAGTCCATAATAGTATAGGTGGTAATGCAAATATTATTTGTTATGATAACAATGGAAATTATGTTTGGAACAATCATATTGCTCCGGTATTTACCTATGGAGTTCCAGTAAAGAGTATCGATTGTGATGCCAATGGGAATTCGTATTTATTATCGGTCGGTTATTATGAATTAACAGTAAGCAAATTTGATAATGCCGGAATGTACTTGTGGAGTAAAAAAATTGGCGACTTTTCGGCTAATGGAAGAGTAGACCCACAAACAATTTTAGTGAATAAAGCCACAAGTGAATTCTACATCGCGGGAACTTTTGGAGGCAGCGTCGATTTTAATCCGGGTGTTGGAGTTATAAGCTATACATCCTCTTCCGGTTTTTTTCAAGATGGATTTATTGCTAAGTACGATTTAGACATGAATCCTCTTTGGGTAAATGCTTATCCCGGAGAAGTTTCATTTGGAACAACTAGTCTTGATTTTAATAATACCGGAATTGTTGCAGTTGGCAGTTTAAAAGGAAGTATCGATTTTGGGAATGGACAAATTTTTAATTCGCCAACAATTACAAATTCGTTCTATCTAAATATTGATACAAGCGGTATTGCGCTAAGTGCATTTGCTATAGGTGGAAACGGGAAGTTTTATGGTATCAGCACAACAATTAATCAATCGTTTGTGGTTATTGGAAACATAGTAAATACCACAGACATGGATCCGGGAACTCCGGTGTATTCATTAAATATTTCAGCTGCAAATTTTTTTACTGCAGTTTATCATTCAACCCTTCCCACTCTAATGAGCGAAGGAGAAAATAGAAGTGGGATATCAATTTTCCCAAATCCATCTAAAAATGTTTTTAATTTGAAAGTGAATTCTGGTTTTGTTGGATCGATATATAGTTGTTATGATTTCACAGGAAAAATTATTAAAGAAGGGAAGATAGAAAACGAAAACTCCATTATACAGCTAGGAGATTTTTCAAGTGGAATTTATTTCTTGAGAATTAAAGGCGCAGAGACACAAACGATAAAATTAATGAAAGAGTGATAATTTTAAAACGATTTTAAATTCCCTAGAAATGAATTACAGCATTTGAAATATGACTACAAATAAAACAGTAGAAACAAAGCAAAGCATCGCCGATTTTTTATTGACAATCAAAGATGAAAAAAAGCGACAGGATTGTTCTGTACTTATTAAGGCAATAAAAAAGGAAACCGGGCTTAGTCCAAAAATGTGGGGAACAAGTATCGTCGGGTTTGGCAAGTATCACTATAAGTATGAAAGCGGAAGAGAAGGCGATGCGCCATTGACAGGCCTTGCATCGAGAGCTAAATCGATCACATTGTATTTAGGTGCTAAGTTTGAAAAAAGTGACGAGTTGTTTTCTAAACTTGGAAAATATAAATTAAGCGGAGGCTGCGTACATATTCAAAAGCTAGAAGACATAGACCTGAAGATATTAATTAAGATGGTAAAAAATTGTATCGCACACAGAAATAGGAACAATCAGGATTAAAAATTTAATGAAGGGCCATCAATAGAGCCCCATTTTATTTATAAAATTATTACAACTTTGATTTGAAAATCAATAGTTGAAAACAGAAAAACAATATTTCGAAAATACTAAAGTATAAAATATATGATACAGCACTCTAAAACAATACTTGTTTTACTAATATTTATTTTTTTGTCAAGTGAATCGAATGCGCAGATTCTCACTATGCCATTAGACAGCAATACCAATGATATTAGCGGGTATAATAATCATGGAATTATTCAAGGAACATTAACGCACGCAAACGATCGTTTTGGAAATCCATATTCTGCCTATCATTTTCCTGGAACAGCAACAGATTTTATCTATATACCAACGAATATTTCCAGCTACGATTTTAATATTCAGCAGTCGGATTCAGTGAGCGTAAGTCTGTGGGCGCAACCGGAACACAACGGACGACAACAATATCTTTTTGCTAAAAGAGAATTAAGTTGGCAACCTGTCCATGCGTCTGATTGGGATATTGAGATGGGATTACAGCAAGCAATTATTTCTACCAATTTCGGTGCGTCATATCAAGCAGACTACAACGATTATTATTCTGTTAATCCGGTTAATTGGTATCATTTGGTTTTAACTTACGCTAATGGGTTATCGCAATTATATGTAAACGACACATTGCGTTACACTAATTCGACTTCGAGTATTGATAGTGTTGCGTCAACAATTTTGATTGGGAAAGATTACCAAGGAGAAATAGACGATATTAATGTTTATCACCGATTTTTAACAGCGACCGAGGTAGATCAACTGTTTCGCTTTGGGTCATTGAATAATGGGATAACAAATTTGCCATCAAAAAATTCTGTCCTTATTTACCCAAACCCGACAGCAGATAATATAAAGATAAATCTGGGCGAAAGCAGTATGTATAAATTGCTCTTGTATAGGATGAATGGTGAATTAATTTTAGAAAAACAGATTTCAGGTAGTAATTACGATTTGAATTTAGAGACTGTTGATGCAGGTATTTTTACATTACAAGTTATTTCTGAATCGAAGATTGAAACTGTAAAAATCATAAAATCAAGTTCAGTTAATCGCTAAGTTATTTGTTAGTGAATCTAACGTTCAATTATTCTCATGGTTTTTATCAAACATAATTGGTTAAGCAATTAATGTATTTAAAAAATTCAGAAAATGAAAGCAATTAAAAACAGTGTGGTCATTGGTCTTTTATTCTTTTTATGTTCATTTGACATACCAACAGGATGGGTTCGTGCCGGAGATAAACCGAAGAGTTACGATATGGGAATTGATAAGGAGATGAAACACGAAAGTAATAGTGTGGCAACAATCAAGTCGATCGATAAAAAAATAGACGGCTTTGGAACGATGATGCAGAGTTGTTTACCTGATAAATATTTAGGAAAACGTGTACGGCTTTCTGGGATGATGAAAACGAAAGATGTTGTTGAATGGTCTGGCTTTTGGTTTAGAGTAGATCAGCAAGGAAGTGAAAAAGCATTGGCTTTTGATAACATGCATGAAGGGAAAATAGATAGGTCAATAAAAGGAAACACAGATTGGAAGAGTTATGAAATTGTTTTGGATGTGCCCCTTAAGGCAATTAATTTAGCGTATGGTGCGCTTTTAGTAGGAACAGGACAGATATGGTTTTCGAATATTAAATTTGAAATAGTAGATAGTACTGTGCCATTGACAATAGACGAGAAAAATTGGATGCCGTTGAAAGAACCAACCAATCTCAATTTTGAAAACTGATTATTTTTTTAGTAAAAATAAATTTCAAAACCGAATTATCTAAAGAACATTTTTTTTATAAAGCTTAATTGACATGTCGTTTTATTAACTTTGTCGAATGGCATTAAGTAATTTTGAACGGTTAGTCCAATTGGCAGAGGAAGTTTTTGCAGTAAAGCAAGACCCCAACCAGTTAGATGTAGACCAATCAGTAATAGAACGTCTTCAGAATATTCATCCGGCAACTGTAAGCGAATTTGATGATGGAAACGGACCGGTTGCTTGGCTTCTTTTGATACCAACAACCGATGCATTAAAAATTAAATTTCTTGAAGGTGAAATTTCAGAAAGGGAATTGTTTGAGTTAACAGAGGCAGGCATTGTGTACGATTCTATTTATTTGTGTTCAGCATTAGTTTTGAGCGAACATAGAAGGAAGGGAATAATTGTGAAGCTAGCAATTAATGCAATTAAAAACATCAAGAAAGATTATCCAATTAAATCGTTATTCGTTTGGTCATTTAGTTTAGAGGGAGATTTATGTGCTCAAAAAATAGCAGAACAGACCAGCCTTCCTTTGATGAAAATAAATAGAAAATAATTTTACAGTTTTCTCTAACTTCATTTTATAAAATGGCAATTAAAAGTAATAAGTCTTAGTTTGCATATTATTCATATTCGTTAAAAAAATGGTCAATTTAATTCGAACAAATTCTGATAATACCGACTTCCAACTTTTAGTTGAAGAGCTTGATGCTGACCTAAGAATTCGCGATGGTGTTGATCATGCATTTTTTGCGCAGTTCAATAAAATTAGTAACATTCATTATGTGGTAGTAGCATACCAAAATAATTTGCCTGTAGGTTGTGGAGCGATAAAGGAATATGTTCCGGGAATAATGGAAATAAAAAGAATGTTTGTACCGGTACAGAATAGAAAACATGGAATTGCATCGAGAATTTTAATTGAGTTAGAAAATTGGGCAAAAGAATTGAAATTTGAAAAATGTATTTTGGAAACAGGAATAAAACAACCGGAAGCAATAGCACTATATAAAAAATGCAAGTATTCTATCATTCCAAATTATGGCCAATACGAAAAAGTAATTACTAGTGTTTGCTTTGAAAAGAATATTTAACGATATTTAAAGAGTTTTAACTTGTTGTATTCGTCGGCGTAATAGAGTTTTTAAAATGAAAGGGAACGATCAATTTATTTTTACTTCACATCGATTAGGTTTCAGAAATTGGAAGGAAAGTGATTTTTCAGAATTGCATGAAATAAATACCGACCCGGCGGTGATGGAATATTTTCCGATAATTCCATCGCGAGAAGACACCATTGAATTTATTAAGAAAATGCAAAAGCTGTTTTTGGAACTTGGTTATTGTTATTTTGCAGTTGAAAGATTAGACAGCTTCAAATTTATTGGATTCATCGGATTGTCTACTATTAATTTTGAAAATAATTTTACTTCGAACATTGACATAGGGTGGAGACTAAAAAAGAGCGAATGGAATCAAGGGTTTGCAACTGAAGGAGCAAAAAAATGCATTGAATTTGCATTTGATATTTTAAACCTTCAAACTATTGTGGCGATTGCGCCAAAATCAAACTGGAAGTCAGAAATAATTATGAAAAAATCCGGGCTCAGTTTTGTGAAATTTTTTAAACATCCCAAATTAAAAGTGTACAAAGAGTTGGAAGAATGTGTACTTTATGAAATAAAAAACAAATCAAGAATTATATAAATCGGTATTAAATGGAAAAAATTATTGAGCTATTAAATGAAATTGACCGATACGTTGCAATGCAAGAAGTACTAAACCCTTCAGTTTCTAAATCGAGTGTAGGATGGCATATTGAACACAGCTTGATAACAATTAATGCTATTATTACAGCATTGAGTAAATCGAAAAGCGAGGAGTATAAATGGCAACTGAATTACAAGCGATTGATTGTAATGACGATTGGGGTGATTCCTAGAGGTAGAGGACGAGCGCCTAAAATAGTACAACCCAGTGATTTTGATACGGATTCTCTGAAATCGCATTTAGATAAAACGAAAACGAAAATTTTGGAAATGAATTCATTTCATAGGAATAATTTCTTTTTTCATCCGTATTTTGGAAATTTAAATTTGAAACCAACAATTAGGTTTCTCGAAATCCACACCGAGCATCATTTGAAAATAATTAGGGATATTCTCAAGTAGGAAAAGAGAAGAATATTTTGGTTTGAATAGATAGTTTAATCAATAATTGTAGATGAAATCTAAAAAACTGCACATTTTTATTTTTTTCAGTTTTACCTTTTCAGCACTCTCTGTTACTATTTTACAAGGTCAACAATTACTTTTTCATCAAGACAAGCTTTCGCAAGCTGAACTTAATTCGCAGGTAGATTCGTTAACACGAGAAGAGTTTCATAATAATTTTTCAAATATTATAGCCTATAATTATTCTGATAATCATGGTAATTTTCTTTTTATGCTTGTCAGCAATAAAGGGCCATATTTACTGGAGGATAAAGATTCAGCAGTAAGCAGAATTGAAATTATAAATTATAGAAGAGATGGCCTAGGTTTGAAAAAAGTAAAAACATTTTCAGACGAAGCATTGCCTGATTTTGTGATAGGAGTGAAGAGCATTTCGTTTTTAGAAAACTATATTTATTTTAACGATTTAGATGGCGACAGTATAGTTGACCCTTTGGTAGTATATACTTCTCAAACAAAGACCTCTATGGTTTTATTTTATAAAGGAAGTGAAATAACTATCGAAAACGTCTTTAAGGGATATGAACAAAAATCTCTGAGCATATCGGAAAAATTTTATGCTTTACCATTAATTATTCAAGAAAAGGTAAAAGGCATTATGTTAAATATAGATTTGGAATTCCATGAACATTTCCCCAAGAAATGGTTTGCTGCCATGGGAAATAGAAAACTTTTGATCACGGAAAATGTAAGAACGAAATAAATGGAATGTTGTGGAGGATTAATAACTAGCCTCGAACTATCATTCGTAATTATTTAATAGATTGCCAAGATAAATTCAACACTATTGAAAACGCCGCCAACATTTAGAGAAGCCCTTGAGTTCTGGTTGAAGCTTGGCTTTATAAGCTTTGGCGGTCCTGCCGGCCAAATTGGTATTATGCATGAGTATTGTGTAGAGAAAAAGAAATGGATTAGTGAGAGCAAATTTTTACATGCCTTGAGTTTCTGCATGATTTTACCTGGTCCGGAGGCACAACAATTGGCAACTTATATTGGTTGGTTATTGCATGGGAAGAAGGGCGGATTAGCAGCAGGAATTTTATTTGTACTTCCTTCAATGTTTATTCTCTTAGCATTGTCGGCAATTTATCTTTCATTTGGAAGAATTCCTTGGGTGCTAGCAATCTTTAATGGATTGAAGCCAGCTGTAATTGCGATTGTTTTACTTGCGTTGATAAAGATTTCAAAAAAAGCAATTAAAACTATTTTTCATTTCTTTATTGCAATTGCTGCTTTCATTGGTATTTTCTTTTTCAATATATCATTTCCATTGATAATAATTTCCGCAATATTAGTTGGAGCAATAGGCAAATCGTTATTCCATTCAGTATTTAATCAAAACACAAATGGATCATCGGAATTAAGTAATAGTGAAGTTGATTACTATATAAATGCAAACACTAAATCTAGATTCGTCGAGGTAAATTATAAAATAATAATTCGAGATATTTTTTTTGCTGTTGTTTTATGGGTGATACCATTAATATTATTTCGAATTGTCGTAAACGATTTTCTATTTTGGAAAACACTCGTTTTGTTTTTTACAAAAGCGGCTTTTTTTACTTTCGGAGGAGCTTATGCAGTATTGCCTTACGTGGCACAGGTAAGCGTAGTAAAACTTAAATGGTTAACCGACTTACAAATGGTTGACGGACTTGCATTAGGAGAAACTACGCCGGGGCCATTAATTATGGTTTTAGCATTTGTAGGTTTTATGGCTGGTTCAGGGCATTATCAAAATTCGATTTTTATGGGTACATTAGGATTAGTAACGACTACCTACTATACATTTTTACCGAGTTTTGTTTTCATATTCGTTGGTGCACCTTTTATTGAAAGGTCACGGGAGAACAAATCTATCCGACAGACAATGGAAATTGTTACAGCTGCTGTAGTAGGTGTAATACTGAATCTTACATTGTACCTGACAAAGGCAGTTCTTTTTTCGAAAACTGTATCATTGTCAGAAATCGATTTTATTTCTTTTGCATGGATTATTATTTCATTAACTGTGCTGTATCGATATAAAATTAATATGATATTATGGATTGTAATAAGTGCTATATTCGGTTTGATACGTTATTTTGTAATCTGATATTTAGAATAAAAGACAGTAAAATTAATAGAGAACAAACATCTTTGATGTTGGGGGTTTATTTTTTACTTGAAAACAGGCAAAATAAAAAGCACAAACAATTTTAATCGTGTAAAATATTCACGAATAAAACTTAACTTTGGTAGAGCACTTAAAAACTTTTAAAAATGGAACAGCAACTCGAACAGATCCGTGATCAGCAAAAAGCATCATGGAACAAATTTTCTACCGGCTGGAAAAAATGGGACAGCCTTACAATGGATTTTTTAAAGCCAATGGGTAACGAGATAATTCGTTTACTCAATC
This sequence comes from Bacteroidota bacterium, assembly GCA_043747595.1. Classification (GTDB taxonomy): domain Bacteria; phylum Bacteroidota; class Bacteroidia; order AKYH767-A; family 2013-40CM-41-45; genus JADKIH01. The sequence goes on from JAYTOX010000109.1 coordinate 35,888, forward strand.
CAAAGAAAAACGACATTGTATTGGATATTGCAGCCGGGACAGGAGAGCCCGGATTAACAATTGCGTCAATGTTAGATGGGGGAAAAGTAATTATTACCGATCTCTCCGACGAAATGTTAGAAATAGCAAAAGAGAATGCTTTGCTAAGGGGAATAAAAAATGTTGAAACAATTGCTTGCGATGTTTCAGAACTTCCGTTTGTCGGCAATACATTTGATGCAATCAGTTGTCGCTTTGGATTTATGTTTTTTCCTGACATGAAATTAGCGGCAAAGGAAATGAATCGTGTTTTAAAACCGGGCGGAAAAATCGCTACGGCTGTATGGAATGTGCCGTCAAAGAATTATTGGGTAACAGCAATCATGAGTACAATTAATAAGAATATGAACTTACCTGCACCTGCACCAAATACTCCGGGTATTTTTAGATGTGCAGAAGACGGTATGCTTGCAAATTTATTTACTGATGTTGGATTTAAAAATGTTTTACAAGTTGAAGTAACAAGCAAGTTGCGTAGTGGAACAGTCGATATATTTTGGACAATGATGACAGAAGTTGCTGCACCGGTCGTAGCAGCTTTGAGTAATGCAGAGGAAGAAGTGAAGATTAAAATAAAAAAAGAAGTATATCAATTGATCCAAGATAAATTTCCAGATGGAAATGTAATCATTGACGCAAGTGCATTGGTGATTTCTGGAGAGAAGTGAAAATTAAAAGATTAACTTATTTCTGATTATTCTCAAACCTGATAATAATGATTTAGGAAATAAGCTTCCATTTAATAAATGAATGATTGGTTTCAATCCGGTCATTTATTTTTTTTATTATTGTATTGGATAAATTTTATAATTACAATTTATAAAACGCACTAAAATTTATTTTGCAATTAAACATGAACTCTACCGATTTAAAAGCTCTACAAGCGCCATTAAAAGAAAAATATAAAACAGATCCTGATACTGCAACTCTCATTCTAAAAGCCAAAGGTAAAATTGGTGAAGGAATAAGTTGCAAAGTTGAAACCGGCCGAGCAATTGTGAATGCCGGATTACACCCTGCCACAGGAGGAAACGGAATGCTAGTTTGTTCAGGCGATTTGCTTTTGGAAGCATTGGTAGCTTGTGCCGGAGTTACTTTATCGGCTGTTTCAACGTCTATCGGAATTGAAATAAAATCTGGAACAGTAAGTGCAGAAGGTGAGCTCGATTTCAGAGGAACGCTCGGTGTATCTAAAGAAGCGCCTGTTGGTTTCAAGTCAATTCAGCTTTCTTTTGAATTAGTTACTGATGCAAGCGATGAACAAATTCAATCGTTAGCTAAACTAACGGAACGGTATTGTGTCGTGTATCAAACTCTAACAAGAGGCGTTGAAGTAAAAGCCAAATATCAAAAAATAAATTGATTAATTTTTGTTGGCAATTAGTGGAGAATTTTTTTCACAATTTCTAAAATTAGCCTAGGTAATTTCTTAAATTTCCGGAAACATATTCAGTCATTATCTTTATTGATTAATTGTTAAGCAATCAAGAATGGGAGCATTTAGATATTTTAAAAACGAAATTAAGAAGGCGCTTCGATTCCCATCTCAGATTTATTATACAATTTCCGGAAGCAAGGTTGAGTGTAATATTTGTCATTATAAAACAAATTTGTTTGAAAGCGATAGCTGGCATTTATATACTATATGTCAAAATTGTTCTTCGAGTGTCAGACAAAGATTATTGATAGCATCATTGACACATCTAAAGCAATTAAATTTTAACAAAATTATTAATTCGAAAAGCATTCTTCATTTTGCTCCTGAAAAGGCCATAGGAAAAATAATGAATATGAAAACGAATAAATATAAAACCGCAGACTTTTTTGCTGAGGGTTATTCGTATGACCATATAGATTACAATATAGACATTTCGGATATGCCATCAATTCAAAATGAATCGTTCGATTGCGTAATTGCTTGCGATGTTTTAGAGCATGTGCCAGATCATATTTCAGCTATGAAAGAAGTGAACAGAGTTTTGAAACCAGGAGGCTATTGTATTTTTACCGTGCCACAAAAAGATGGACTTAAGATTACATTCGAAGATCTAACAATAACAGATAAACAGGAAAGAGAACGCGTATTTGGTCAATTCGATCACTTAAGAATTTATGGAGATGATTTTTCGGCATTATTGGAAAAGACGGGATTTGACATTACGGAAGTTGATCAAAGTTGTTTTGTAGAATCGATCGTAGATCGACATGTGCTTTTTCCGCCAATACTTTCTGATAATCCATTAGCAACAAATTATCGAAAGGTTTTTTTTGGTGAAAAAAGAGAATAAGTTAGCAGCTAATTTTTTAATGATAGACATTACCTTCGAGGCAGGTTCTTACCTTTATTTTGTATGAAATAATTGTGTTATTGAGTTAAATAAATGAAGGTAAAAGTAGTTATGGAGTGATGAGTTTTAATTAGAACATATAGCATGAAAGAATTTATTCTCTTAAACATTGAAAATCCGGAGGAGCTTGAGAAATTATACAGGAGCAACAAAGTTCTCTTTAAAAATGAATTTAATTCTATCTATGATGAATTAAAGAAATTTCCCGGTGCAAATTTTTGGAATGAAAGGCTAAATTTCGAGCAGCAAGAAATATCTTGGGGAGCAAAAAACGAACTTGCCTTTATAGTAGCGCTCTCTTTACTTGCCGGCCTTATTGCAAAAATCCCAGATATACTTACTATTAATTCCGAATTATTTTATAATCGTAATATTGGTTTTATAGTATTCCCTTTTTTAGCTGCATATTTTTCTTGGAAGTTTTCGTTGAACAACAAAAGAACCGTAATTGCCTTTTTCTTGATGATTGTTTCTTTGTTTTGGATAAATTTATTTCCTTCAAATAATTGGAGCGATACATTTATTTTGTCGTGTATTCATCTTCCTTTATTCTTGTGGGTAATTGTTGGATTTGTTTTTACAGGAGATAATTTGAGGAATCATGAGAGAAGATTAGATTATCTTCGATTCAATGGCGACCTTGTAGTGATGGTCGCACTGTTATTAATTTCAGGCGCAATCATGACTGGAATCACAATCGGACTTTTTACAATGATAGGTTTACAGATTGGCGAATTTTATTTTAGAAACGTTGTCATTGTTGGATTGGCTGCTTCGCCTATTGTTGGATCATACATCGTCCAATCCAATCCACAGTTAGTTAACAAAGTTTCACCAGTCATTGCGAAAATATTTAGTCCGCTTGTATTAATTACTTTGATTGTTTATTTAATTGCGATTGTGTTTTCAGGGAAAGACCCATATAACGATCGAGAATTTTTAATGATTTTTAATGCCTTATTATTAGGAGTAATGGCTTTAATATTTTTCTCAATTGCCGAAACAACAAGGTCGGCTAAAAATAATAATGGAATAATTATACTGTTGGCACTTTCCTTAGTAACGATTGTCGTTAATGGCATTGCTTTGTCAGCAATACTTTTTAGATTATACCAATGGGGAATTACTCCAAATAGAATGGCAATATTAGGAGGGAATATTTTAATGTTTACTCATTTGTGTATTATTACTAAAAATATTTTAAAGAAAGTAAAAGAAAAAACGGGAGAAGATTCTATTGAGAAGTCGATAGCTGTATTTTTGCCAATTTATGCTCTCTGGACTCTTGTTGTCACATTTATTTTTCCTCTAATTTTTCGATTCAAGTAGATCGATTCAGTGCAAATATTTATTGAAGATAAATTTTTCTTTTTATATTATATTTCTGACAATTTTAGAGGAAATAAAAGAACTGTGTAGGTCTACGAATACAGAATTCTTTAACTTTTGAAAGTAAAAACAACGATTCAATTATTTTATTAAAAAAATAATTGAATCGTTGAAAACAACTCTTAATTTTTGCATATTTGTGTAATACTTATAAATTCAATATAAATGAAAACATTTTACGTAGTGTTATTTTGCATACTGATTTCAACCAGCATTCATTCGCAACAAAGGAGTTTTGAGTTGACAATGGATATTTCGAATATTGATAGAGTGGCAGGAGTTGTTGAAGACGACAATGGAAACTTCATTGCCGCAACCACAACCTTTCTTGGTTCAAATTATGATATCACGTTAGTCAAGTTTTCTTCATTGGGAGTTGTTCTCGATTCGAAGAGAATAGGAACGGCCGATGCAGAATATGCAAAGTCAATTTGTAGAACTTCAGATGGAGGATTTTTCATTACTGGCTATGCAAGCTCAACATCATCAGATAACGACGCATTAGCGATAAAAGTCGACTCTGTTTTTGATGTAAAATTTTTCAAACGGTATGGAATTGTTGCTGGAAATGATTATGCAAACGAAGGGTTTGAGGCTTTGCCCGGGAATTATACATTCACGGGAACTGTTGCAATAGGTGGAAGTGCAAAACCAGCCATGATAGTTTTGAATTCAAATGGCAATGTGATAAGAGAGTCATATTTGAATACAAATCAATTTGCAAGCCCTGAATACCGAGGAACATATTTAGGAAATGGCACGGTTGCTTATTCACATTTAGCAAATGCTATTTCAGTATTAGATACACTAGGAAATATTATTAAAAATATAAGCTACGGCTTTGGCTATTCGTCAGCTATTATCAATTCAATAGATGGTGTACCCGCAATAATCGGAACTATCGGAATTGGTGCCGCACAAGGAAGCAGTTTAGCATTCTGTAAAGGAAATTTAACGACAGGGTTATTAGATTACACAAAAAAATATTCAGTAACCGGGAGCAATCTTTTATCAGTAGGAATTGTTCAAGACTCCCAAAGTAATTACTATTTAGGAGGAAATTTAGAAAATTTTGGTAGTGGCTATAACGATCCTGTTGTTGTTAAAACAGACAGTACCGGAAACATTATATGGGTAAATCAATATTCTCCAACCGGCGCTATTGATTGCCAACTACATTCTATCATAGGCACTTCAGACGGAGGGATATTAATTGGAGGTAGTGTATTATTTGGAGGGAACACCGATTTGTTCTTTGCTAAAATCGATAGCATGGGTTCGAGTACATGTAATACATTACCATTTACTATTGCTCAATCTACGTTTGCTCCTGTGGTTGCAAGTCCCCATTTAATTAATGGAGGCGCTATAGGAGGAATTGGTGTTTCAACAATAGTCGATACTGCCGTGACTGTTAATCCCAATTTAATTTGCATTACTACTAATTCTCCATCTTTTGAAATTGATAAAAGCGAATTGTTTGTTTACCCGGCTGCAACTTCCAACTATTTACATTTCTCAAATAAAAACAATTTTCAAAATGTTAGTATTGTTATTTACGATGTAGTTGGAAAAACTATTTATTATAAAGAAAATATTTCATCGGATGAAAATATTGAGCTTGGAAATTTGAACACCGGAATGTATTTAGTTAGCATAATAAATACACAAAGCGGTAAAGTTTACAATCAGAAAATCGTAAAAATTTCAGAGTAAGAGGTAGTAGACAATAAATTGATAAAGCATGAAACGATATTGGTTTTTAATTATGCTAATACTTATACTGGTTAACGTTAAAGCATACAGCAAAACTGACATTTCAATTGTTGTCGGAGCAACTGCCGACAAAATTTATTTTGACCAATTAGAGTTACGGAAAATTACGCTTTATCATTTCGGTTACCGATTTGGTGTTACTGCTTCAGTCGATTTACATAGAAAATGGTTTGTTGATCCAACTTTATCTTATTGTACTACCGGACTTCGTTTTGATAATAGTTCTTATGGTTTAGAGCCGACTCGTTGGAATATAAATAGCATTACGTTGCAACTTCCAATTGAAAAAAGAATTGGCAAAAACTTTGGTATTCAATTTGGCCCTCAAGTTTCATACATGATTTCGGTTTGGCAATATGGGAATGGGAATGAAGGAGACATTTCTGATGCGTTTAATAGAATTGATGCAGCCGT
>JAYTOX010000110.1:0-5985 GCA_043747595.1 Bacteroidota bacterium
CATGAGAGCCAACGATAATCAAATCAGCACCGAATTTTTCAGCTTCTTCGAGGATAACCCTTTTTGGAGAACCATTAATCACAGTTGTAGTTATTGCTAATTCAGGATTTTTCTTATGCAAAATGTCCGCTGCATTTTTAGTTATTTTTTCTGCCGTTTTTATTGCATATTTATCGGTTGATATATAATATTCCTGTGACACTCCCATTGGTTCCAAAGTCGTTATCATCGGAATGTTTTCGTAAACAGAAACAACTCGCATTTCAGTTTTTGGCGGATATGCTCTGTTAGAAATTTTTTCCAACACAACTTTGCTATGGGTAGAGCCATGTGTAGCCAGGAGTATTTTTAAATTTGTTTTTCCTTTTTTATTTTTCATCTTTGTGTTATAAGCAATTTTTCAATACTCAAATTTCCTTAGTTGTGCGTGCAATAGCATCTTGATAAATAAGCGCAAATGTTTTATCTTTCATATACTCAGTCAACTTAGGTTTCCATGCTGCTGCACGCTCAGCAAGTGCTGCCATCTTTTTATGATTTTCAAGATTGCCAGGCTCCTTTTTTTTTATGCGGATTGCATCAATAAATTCATCCATCCATTTTTCATAGGTGAGCATAAATTCTTTCTGTTCAGGATTTAGTTTTTGTATTTCGGTGTGGTCAAGTAATCCTGCAAGTACAGTTGAGCTTGCCATAGAAACTCCAGCTGTTACTCCCATAACTTTTAAGAAATTTCTTCTTGAAGTTTGTATTTCTGACATGAGTACTATTTTTTAAGTTAATTAGAAGCCGATTGTAAAAATTCTTTTATCTTTTTTGTTTCATCTTCTGTGAGCGATGCGCGAATGCGCATGTGCATAGTGATGGTTTCCCATTGTTCTTTTGTGTAGGCATTTGGTGGAGGAGTGTTGTGACAACGGCTACAGTTTTCGCCCCACAATTCAGCGCCTACTTTTTCGGTTAATTTTGTTGATGCGCATCCATTCATCATGACGGTAACAATGATGCTGGAAAAGATTGCTAATAATATGATTGTTATCTTTTTCATTGTTTTAAATTTTTAGAATAATTTTTTAAAATCCCATTGCTATTTGTAACCAGAATCGTGGTGTATCCTTATCTGGCTGGTAAGCGGCTTTTACAACTGTTCGCCAGTTTGCCCAATAGTTTAATCCGAAAATAAACTGCGTTATGTCTTTATTTTCCTTTGCTTCTTCAGGAAGATTTAATGCAGAATAACGAACAACCGCTTCAAAATTTTTGAGTGCATTATTTTGTGACATTGTCGGGCGATATGCGAACTGAGCGTAATACACATCACGTTTATTATTGTAAGTATAAGTGCCCATACCTGTTGTATCATCCGGGTCAGGGTAAATTGCGTTATCTACATTTGCGAAATTCCATTGCGCTTTTGCATCAACAGTTCCTTTCAAAAAAGAAATTTGTTTTATGTAATTTAAATCATAGGCATACATGAGGGCTTTAATCTTTTCGTACTCACTGCCTGCATCACCCGGTTTTGCTGATTGCATGGACACTCCTAATTCGAGCGATGAATTCGAGAAGGGAAGAAAACCTAATCGTCCGCCAATAGCTTTATTTTTATTGTTGTCAGAATAATTTTCAAACATCAGGTTGCCTTCTTCTCCGGGTTCCTCTTCTCCAAGATTTAAAGTCGGACCATTGGATATATAAATATTATAATTCAGTTTTGATGAACCAATAGGAAATCCTCCGCTTAAAGCAGCACCAATTTCAGAAGAAGGACCCACACCATCATGTCCGAAACCTAATGGCGCAAGAGGGATTTTGTTTATCCATGAGGGGTGATACAGATTTTGAAAATTCCCAAACGGAGTTAAAAATCTTCCGAAGCGAAATGTTACATATTTGTTTAACACACAATTTATGTTTACGTATTCAAGATTGATATGCAGTTGCCCGTCTTCAAATTCCATTTCCAATTCTCCTTCAAAGAAAAAATGTTTTGCCGGTCTCCACAAAAAAATCGGACTAAAACCTATATTACCAAACGAATTAGTTTTTCCCTCTGAAATAAATGAGGCATTGGTGTAGCCGGTCAAAAGAAATCCTGTATTGGAATATTCTTTCGTCTCCGGTTCAGTTGACATGCTGTCCATTGCTGTCTTGTTATAATCCTGAGCGTTGACAGCGAAATATAAAATTGCAATGATTGTTGTACAGATAAATTTTTTCATAGTATTAATTATTTTTTTGTGGTTGCACTCAGTGTTCTGATATAGTTGATTAATTGCCACACTTGTACTTCAGATAATTTTTTCTGGTATGATGGCATAGGAGGTTTACCCGTTTGAATTTTCCACAACAATGCGCCATCTGTATGGGCCAGTGTCATTGCCGATGATAAATCACCGGGCGATTTGCCTAGAGCAACCGCAGCAGATCCATCACCTTTTCCCGTTTTACCATGACAGGAAAAACATTCTTTTGTATAAAGTGACTTACCCGCTGCAATGCCAGCCAAATCCGGTTTTAAAGGATTTAATTTCTTGTCTGCGGCAGGCGGCGATTTCCACTCTTCTTTTTTCTGACTGAATACAATTTGGCTAAATGCGAGTGTGAAAGAGGATAAGAGAATAAAAGACATCATCCTTTTATATGCTTTGATTTTAAATGGATTTCTCATTTCGTTGTATTATACTTATTGTTAACTTTTATTTGTTTAAGACATTATTTTACCTGCTTTTTTTATTTTTCTAATTAGCGCAATCACTCTGAAATAGACAAGCCAAACTCCTCCAAACAAAATTGAAAATGTAAGGATGAGCCACATCGGAGCGCGGTTCGCAAATGTAGAACGCTCTAGTGGTTGCGATAGTTGATATGGTATAGTTGACTTAATAATAATTTGTGATGATGTATCATTCAGCAACTCATTGTCGGCAATATTTGCAATTACAAATATGTTTGCAAGCGAATCGCTGCCCGGTAGTTTATTGCTGAATGACAGAGATGCTTTACCAATGTTGTCAGTAAACACATCTTCTATTTTCATCATGCCGAACATTCTTTTTACAAATACATTTATGGTAACATCTTTTATTGGAATTTTATTTTCGTCCGTTACATCAAAATTTATTACATGGGTTGAATCTGTTTTTTCATAAGCCATTGTAATAATTGCGTTTTGTTTTTCTGCCTGCGCAAAAACAAAATCTGGAATTTGAAAGGTGAATAGAAATAAAATAAACAGTGTCGCGTTTTTCATTTTATTTAATTTGAAATTGTAGAAGGAATTTGTAAAGCAACACCAACACTTTCTGTTCCTTTATTTTTTATAGCATCAGCCGTTTCCCACAAAGTGATGATGGGAAATAATTTACTGAACACTGTGTAAACAAGCATGAAACCCGCCACTGCGCCAATCGTAACAAGCCACTCAATCACAGAGGGAAAATAGGAGCCATAACCTGGCGCAGCATTTTGTATTGGCACAAACGGATGCAACATAGTTGGAACAACAATGACGTATCTTTTCACCATCGCACCAACTACTATGAGTGAAGATGCAAACACAATCCAACTGATTGAATTCCGAATTCGTTTTAACGCAAGAAGTATAAGTGGAACTAACAAGCCAAAAATCTGCACCGACCAATACAATGGTGCATGTACTCCATAAAATAGTTCGTTCAAATATTCTGACTCTGCTTTTTCCATTTTGTAAGCTGGAACACCGTATTCATTGATGTTGAAATACGCATAGATTAGTGTAAGCACAAATAACAGTAATGAAAGATTTTTAAAATGAACAATGGTAATGTATTGTTCCAGATGATATGCTTTGCGAAATAGTGCCATGGCAATAAGTATTGCAGCTGCACCACTCATGATTGCGGCCGAAACAAAATAAGGACCGAGGATAGTACTGTTCCAGCCAGTGCGCAATGTCATAGCAAACAGCCATGCTACAACAGTGTGAACAGTAATAGCAACCGGAAGAATAATTGCTGTCATAATTTTTATGCACTTTTCAAGTAATTGTTTTTGTACATCATTTCCCTTCCAACCAACAGCGAGCGCACGGTAAAATTTTTTCCTCCAACGCGAAGCATGAGTTAATTTATCGCGCAGCATGGCTATATCAGGAATCATCGGGAGGTAGAGATAAATTGTACTGCCAACGAAATAGGTTGCAATCGCAATTACATCCCAAAGAATTGGAGATTGAATTCGTCCGTGAAAAAAAATATTTAAAATTCTATCGGGGCGACCCATATCAAGTATCGGCATAATTCCGGCAAACAGCAATGATGAAAATGTAATTGCTTCCGCCATTCTTGTAATCGGAAATCTCCATTCAGCACCAGTTAACCGGAGAATGGATGACATCAATGCGCCTACGTGACTGATGCCGATAAAAAAAATAAACATCGCTATGTATAACCCCCACGAAACATAATTTCGCATGGAGGTAACAATCAAACCATTTTTTAGTTGAATACTGTATGCAATTACTCCTGCAATAAGAAAGAGCAGCAATAAAACAATCCACAATTTACCCTTTGCGCTTGTGTAGGTGATGCTTTTCAATACATCGCTTTCCATTTTCAGGTTTATTGTTTCAGCAGTAATATTTTCTGTTTTAATATCCATTCTTAATGGTGTTAAGATTTTGAATCCTGCATAGTTGGTTTTGGATAAAGGCGATTGGTCGGAGGTAGATAATACACCCGCGGTTTTGTTCCCAACTCTTCCATAAAACGATATGCTGCTCTATCTTCGAGCATTTGCGAAAGTTTTTCTGTTTGACCTGATTTATTTGTAACAGCATCTTCGTTCTCATCACCAAAATAAATTGCATCCATCGGACAACCTGTAACACAACCCGGCAATTCATTTTTGCGCGACATGTGTGAACAGAAGTCACATTTCTCCACGCAACCTTTCTTACTTTGGAAAGCATTTTCAGGTGAAGCATTAATCTCAGTAATAGTTGGTTTAATGGGCTCCTCCCAATTGAATAGTCTCACCGAATACGGACAGGCTGCCATGCAAAAGCGGCAGCCGATACAGCGGTCATTATCAATTGCCACAATTCCATCTTCTCTTTTAAAAGTTGCATCAACCGGACAAACTTTTGTGCAGGGAGGGTCATCACAATGAAGGCATGGTTTCGGAAAGAAATAAGGAGCTTCTTTAGGTGCATCCTGCATTTCAAGCACAGGAATCCATTCCTTTTCCTTTGGTAAATAGTGCATCTTATTACAAGCCTCTGTACATTTGCCGCAGCCATCGCATTTTGCAAGGTCAATCACCATAACGAATTTTTTTCCTGCAATTCCCTTTCGAGCCTCTTCGTTTGTGATGCCTTTAAAATTTGTATGTACGGGGATTTGCCCTTCATCTACATAAATTAAATTTCCGGCAGAATCAAGCAATGGAACCTTTTTTCCCGTTAAAGAACTTGTTGTTTTGGTATCGCTGTTACATCCGATAACACTTGTGGCTAACGCTGCTGTTCCGGCTATTAAACCCGCTTTGAGAAATGATCTGCGGCTATTTTCTTCTTCATCCAACATGTGACTTAGTTTTAATAATCCTTCTTTATCTTTTCTAATAATTTGATTTATGTTAAATAAGAGTCTTGTCTTTCAAATATTATTTTGAATGGAATCCTTTGTCAATTTATAAATCCAATAAGTTGAAGCGCGACAAACCATGACTTTGTTACATTTAATTCAATGTCAAAATAATTTTACTAAGAAATCAAATAAGGATTGAGCGGTTGACAATAAAAACCGATTCGTGAAGGAGTAAAGGTGGGATGCTAAATGTTATAAATTCTTTCTCTGAAACTTTATAAATAGGTCGAAAAGTATATAATGCCAATGAAAATAATAATTCAGAAACCTTCGGTTCAGTTATTTTAAGTTGTTGGCTAGTCTTTTGTGAATCATTAATTTTTTGAAAAACAAATTTTGAATTGCAACATCCCTT
>JAYTOX010000111.1:0-9415 GCA_043747595.1 Bacteroidota bacterium
TTGCATTTCATGAATTTGCCTGTTAGTCGTTGTTGTGCTGGGTTTAGAGCAAGTAGTTTCTAATTAATTCGGTTTTAATAAAAAGCGATTGCGTTAATGTTTGATTGACGCAGTCGCTTTTTATGGCAGACGCTGTCGCTCTACTTGAACCGGGTAATGAGCAAGCACTTTTCATGATAGAATAGATTTTAGTTTATTTTATGAGGTAATAAATGTAAATTATTTCCGCGAACTTTGCTATCCCGTTTTGGAGAACTCATCGAAATAAATTTCACTCGTTCTCCAAAACGGGATAGCAGTCTCTTCTCTTCAATCGTTCTTTTTACCATTATCGATCTTCAAATATCGCATGAAGGCGCGCTCGGTTTTGTGGCCGGAGATGGCCATGATGAGCGTGACGGGCATGACGTTTAGGAAGTGGTTGGTGCAGAAGAAACGGCGACAGGTTTGGGAGGTGACGAGCTCGAACTTGCTGGTGACTTTTTTTACTAAGGCTATCGTACATAGAATAGTACTATGGTCGGTTATTTGTTCAGCGCTCGTAGAATTTTTAGATGAAATTAGGAAAACATGCCGTCGAACATGAGAGTTGATTCAATATGTTTTTCAACGATCTCGGTTTCATTTGATTGATGTTTACTTAGTTTTAATCAACGATCAACTTCTTTAGTATCCTTGATTTTCCATCACTCACGCATATAAAGTATATTCCCCTTTCTAGATTTGCATTTAGTGTTTTTCGGGTTTCATTTAATCGTTCCGAGAAAACTTTCTCACCAAGTGAATTAAATATCTCAACCAAATTAACAATAAATGGTAATTCTTTAATGGAAAATTGTCCTGTGGTTGGATTTGGATAAATAATTATTTCCTTTCGATTCTGAGCATAAGAATTTCCGAACACCGAACTTATATTTCCGAGAGTATCACTTACTGCAAAATAAATATCACTGTTCGGCGAACTCCTGTAGCTATGAGAGCTATACAAACCAACCACAGCAAGTCGTCCGTCATTGAGTTGTCTGAATAAATATGGAAATATGAATGTTGAATCCAATCCGAAAGAAAAGGATGTGATTGAGTCGGCGGAATTGTCAAGTGATGTAAAAATAATATCCGCATTGTAAGCATGGATTGTTTCTTTTCTTCCGCATAAATAAAACCCACCCGAATGATTTAACTGAATATTTGAATAAGACACACTCATGTCATCACAGATTTTTGACCAACGAAGAACGCCTCCTGTATCAACCATACTGATACGGGAATTAAAGGTGCTGCTATTACTGTATCCTGTATTATCAATATATAAATATCCACTATCGACAGCAACCATCTGCTGATTGTATCCGGCAGCATATCCATAAGTGAGCGAAGTTGACCACAGAACATTACCGGAAGTGTCGAGCTTCATCATCACCTTATTGCCCGTCCAATTACTGCCGCTTGCCTGACTTATTTCGGCAAGGTAAAAGTGGTCGGAGGTCTCCAATAAATCAATTGGAAATTCTTCGGATATAGAATAGGGCAATACATTTTCTTTCCACTGAACATTACCAGCTGAATCGAGTTTCATAAATAAAATATATGCAGAATACTGAGAATTCCAGTTGCCTGCAGAGATCAGGTAACCACCATCGCTTGTGTGAAGAATTTTTGTAATAAACAAAGTAAGTGTATCAGGATATGTCCATGTTGAAATTCTATTACCTAACGTATCTGTCCTATAGATATAAAGTGTGTCGAGAAATTGATTCGTACCAATCATAGTGACCTTGGCGGAAGATGTAACGAATTGATCAGTGCAGTTCATACAGTAGCCTTGCCCCTGAGCAATGGAGTCCGGAATATTAATAGAACTTAAACTATCACCAGATTGATCTATTTTCAAAATGCTGAATTGAGACCGGGAGGAATAATGTCGCCCCGTTGTAAGCAAATAAAATCCGGAATCAGCTGAAGGGAAGAAATAAACTCCGTTATCACTGATCGAATCACCATATACTTTTTGAAAGGTTTGTGCACCGCAAACGCCATACAGGCTTAAACATAAAAGAAGTGCAAAAAAGTTTTTCATAGCAATTATCTGAACATCAATTTACCAAAGTTAAGGATTTTCATGCACTGTAAACAGAAATTATTTTTGCTTACTAATTACGAACACCGGGCGGAATGACGCTTGACTACAAATGGATTTGAAGTGCGTGAGAAATCCGCTTAACATTCCGCCAATCAGGTATTTTTATTTAGAATAAAATTTTACTCCACCAAATAAAAATCAACAATAGCCCCAAAATAAGCATCCTTCCAACCTTCAACGATGTCTTCATAATCATCATCGGGAATGTTAGTATGTACTAATTCGGCTGAAGTTCCTTGTTTGTGTGGATGCAATTTGATCGTTACTATTGAAGGTTCTTCTTGATCGCCAAAATACCATTGCTGAACTATTTTTTTGTCTTGCTCAAACTCCAAATTTTTCCCGTTAATACTTTCATCCCACATTGAAAATTCCGATCCGGCTTCCGTCGACATTTTAACCGCCGCCCCGGTCCATAATTGAATGGTTAACGGATTTGTTATTGCTGCATACACCTCTTCTGGTGTGGCAGGAATAGTAAAATAAGATTTATAGTTTTTCATATTAAGTTAAGAGGTAGATGGGTATTGGAGGATGGTTTGAACTAACATTCCGTAAGCAAACCCAGTAGCGGTTTGAAACACTACATTGTCTGTTATGTGAACGGTTAGTTAAAGATACAAAACTTTCGTTTACCGATTCGCCGCTATTGGATATTGCTTGCAGTTATATGTAAGTGTACCCACATTTAACTTACGCCATGTTTAAATGTCCGCTTGCTTAATCTATTTTGCAGATAGAAGGGTCCATTTTGCAGACAAACTAAACGCAATTGCATAACAGAATTTTATTCCTGCTGCCAAGTCTATACTTTTGATTCAATATAAACCTTAAATTTAAAAAATTATGAAAAAATCAGTTGTTATAGCCGTTCACTTAGTATACTGGGTGGGGTACTGTTTGTTATTACTTACTGTATATGCTATGATGCGTGTTAGCGGCCCTAACCCTACCCCTGTACTGTATATAAAAATGATGTTAGGCCTTACAATAATACCGGGTCTGACTGGCTTCTATTTGTTTTACTCAAATTTGTATGACAAGTTTTTAAGTAAGAAGAAAATTGCCGCACTATTTTTAAATGGTTTTTTAGTTACACTTGTTTGTGGCGTGCTAGGAGAAATTGCCTTATCACTATTACTACGTGGTGTAGGTGCCAATAAAGGCGAAATTATTTTCCCTAACTACCAGCCTAGCGAAATTTCTGCCGCTATTTTTTTAACTGGATGTATTGGTTTAGTTAACGGTATTTTAGGATTATTTATAAAAGGTTTTATAACCTCGTATAACGATATATCCTTAAAAGAAAACCTAAACAAAAAGAACTACGAAATGGAATTAGCATTAGTGAAAAATCAAATCAATCCTCATTTTTTGTTTAACACGATTAATAATATTGATGTAATGATTTCTAAAGATGCAACAAAGGCTTCTAGCTATTTAAATAAGCTATCAGATATAATGCGTTTTATGTTATACGAGACTAAAACAGAAGTAATCTCGCTTGTAAAAGAACTTAGTTATATTGAAAAATATATCGACCTGCAGAAAATAAGAACTTCAAACACCAACTATGTAAATTATGTTGTTGAAGGAGATTCGAAAAATTTGATGATAGCACCTATGTTGTTTATTCCGTTTATAGAAAATGCTTTTAAACATACCGAGAACAAGAAGCTGGATAATGCTATAAATATTCAAATTATTATTTCAAAAGAGAAGATTATATTTGATTGTGAAAATAAGTTTAGCGAAGATTTGCAAAACCTATCAGACCAAAGTGGTTTAGGAAACGAATTAATTGAAAAACGTTTGATGCTACTTTATCCTAAAAAACACTCATTAGAAGTATCAACTTTAAATAAAATCTATAAAGTAAAACTAACCATATCACAATAATGCCTATAAATTGTATTATAGTTGAAGATGAACCTTTAGCTCTGCAGCGAACAAAAAGCTATGTGCTAAAGTTTCCCTTTCTAACCCTCCTTTCCACGTTTGATAACGGAATGGATGCTTTGGTTTATTTAAAATCAAACAAAGTAGATTTAATATTCTTAGATATTAATATGGGTGAAATGTCTGGTATACAACTATTGGAAGCCGGAAATGTAACAAGTCAAGTCATTATAATTACTGCTTATCAAGAATATGCTTTAAAGGGTTATGAATTGAATGTAACAGATTATTTAATGAAACCATTTGCATTTGAACGTTTTGTTCAGGCTATTGGAAGGGTACAAGATAATCTTTCAAAAGAAGCTGTGATACCTGACAAGAATTTCATTTTTGTAAAAACGGAATATCGTTTAGAGAAAATTCTTTTAAACGAAATACTTTATATAGAAGGAATGAGGGATTACAGACGAATACATACACATGATAAAAAAATAATGACTTTGCAAACCTTTAAAAATTTTGAGCAGGAAATTCCAGAAAATATTATTTGCCGTGTCCATAAGTCATACATGGTATCCCTTAATAAAATTGTGTCTGTCGAGCGAGACCGAATCAAGATCAAAGATGTCTTAATCCCAATTTCTGAAACTTATAAGAAAAATTTTATGGATCTTATTAATTGGTCGTGGAAATAATGTCGATGGATTAGTCTGTCTGGTCATATTACTTATTACCACAAGAAATTCCTTTCAATAAAAATTAAAACTCAGCTCATTAACGAATATTACTTTACTCAATTATCAATTTCCCTTTACCTTTAATTTCTTTTTGGAAAATCGATGATTCACCAATGGCAGACTCAGGGCCAATACAGTTGGCTATCTTACAAATATATTTGGCTAATTCATTACTTAATGCACGTTTTTTTAGGCTAGAAATCCTAAAGCATAAATCATATATCATCAAACACATTTTACCATCTTCTTGGGTATAGAATATGATTAAAATATACCATTGCCAATAATATTTTCACCCCCATTGCTATATTCCATTCCCCTTACTATATTTACCACCCTATCCACAATTTAATCGCTTATTACAACTGCTGTCAATAATTTTTAACCATAAACTTTAAAGCATTTACAAGTATGCCCTTCAAAAAACCTTATCTCTTCTTTTCCCTTTTACTATTTTCCTTCAATGCATTGAGCCAAAGTTTTAGCTATCGCAAATATAATTATCAGTGGAGCACTGTAAATCCGGAACCGATTGCAGTAGAAGACAAATATAAAAATCAAGACGCAGTAATTCTTAGCGATGAATTAATTTACAATGCAAGCGGAAACAAAGTTCCTCTCTACAATAAATTTTATCAATTAGGGAATTATTCCGTTCTCGGAAGTTCTAGCGAAGGTGTTACACCAATTGTTCAACGATTTATCCGTATTAAATTTCTAACCAAAGAGGGAATTACTAAAGGTAGCACATTTAGCCTCCCCGAAAGCTTCGACCCTCTACACGACAAATTACTCACCTCCACTCTTGACACTGTTCATCGCATTAAACTTCCTGTTGGCGAATTTAATTGTATAAGATATTTCGCAGCTCGTATAATAAAACCTAACGGTAAAATAATCCCTGCTTCCATTGATGAAGCGATAGAAGATTATCATAGGTCAACTAGCACAAGCCATTCTACATTTTACAAATGGAATTTTTCTATTTCAAATATTGAACCGGGCGATGAGTTACAACTCGATTATTCGTATGAGGGAAGCTACACGTTTGAACCTTCAAATAAAATTTATTTTAACGGAATTTTTCCAAAAGAAAACTTTAAATTAACTTTTAGAGAGGCCTTTGTAAGCAATAAAATGATTTTATGTCACAACGGCGCAGAAATAATAGATACTATTATTAATAAAAATCTAAATGTAAAATCGAGAGACTATAATTTTGTTGCCAAAGATTTGAAAGGAGGCATTGATGAAGTCGGAGCTTTCCCTGTTAAAGAATTACCTTATATTACTTTCTATGATCATCACATGGATTATGTAAAAGAGAATACGAATAGCGTTCTTAATATACCAATTGCATATCCTTGGTATATGTTTTTAGCAAAAAATCTTAATTATCGAGATGATGATTTAAAACTTCATATTCTTAAACAGGACAAGAAAAACATTGTTATCACGGACTACTTTAATAACATCAAAGCATTGCATTCAAATTCAAATACACCACTATTGATGTCATTTATTCAGCATGACGTAAATGAAAATTTTCTATTCGATAATGATGTGAATTACATAGATGGCACCGACGGTAAACTTGAAAAACTCGGCAATAATATTGAAGAAAAAAAATTACGATACATCAGCCGATTTAATTTTTATAGTGAACTTTTGCTAAGACTTGACACGGTATATTATCTCGGCTTTGTGGGAGACAAACGTACCGATAGATTTGACATAGACAAATACGAACCGATCGGCTTGAGCTCAGAATACTTTGCTATCCCTTTTGGAAATTCTTATATTTTTTATTACCCAAAAGGAAGTCGTTTTGGGTATGAAACAAACGAGTTTCCATTTTATCATGAAGGAACGATTATTGAATTAGCCAATCAACATTTACCGGTTGAAAATAAACTTGATATAGTTCCGAATATAGCCTATCCCGTTTCTCAAACACCTACAAGTTCTGTAAAAGACAATACCAGAATTACAAATGGGATGGCCTCTATTTCCTTCTCTAACCTCGCAATGAAGTATTCCGGTAAAACAATTTTGAGAGGACAATTTTCTACTTTAATCAGAGGATATTATCTTTATGGCTCACAAGATACGACTGTAAATCCAAAATATTATCAGTCATTCAATGACCTAAAATCATTAACGACTCAAAACCCTTTTACAAAAAATACTATCAGCAATGAGTACCCGTTTGAGTCAAGCTTTAATGTAAATTTTTCAAACGCTAATTTTTTGACTAAAGAATCTGAAAACACATTCAGCTTTAATCTTGATGGCTGGTTTAATGAAATTACAGACAATAATTTCACTGCAAGAAACCGACAATTATCATACTATCCAGATTTCAAGTTTCAAGATACACACAAATTCTATTTGAAATTTGACAAACCAATTAAACTTGACACTTCGTTTCAATTAGCCGATACGATAAAAAACTCACTCGGTTATTATCTTGTTAATCTTGAGCAAAAAGATCCAACTAGTATTATTATTTATTCCGATTTTGTTGTGCCTGTTGAAAATGTTAAAGCGGAAAATGCAATGGATGTTCAAAATATTTATTCTGCAATTGACAACATGAACAAAAGAAAATATCTTATAACAGTAGCTGAAAAATAAGTCGGCTTATATTTGAAATGTAAATCTAACGAATCAACACTTATATGATCTGCCATTTTTTTCTTTCGGGGAATTAGGATTGGGACGTCATATATTTACAATGCCATGAAAGAAATATTACAATAATTTTGAAGAGGCTAAATATTGCTACTGAAAAAATATTCAATCGACAACTAATTTTTTCTTGAAATCTTTTTTCGACAAGAGAAATTGGGCGGCAAATCGAATTCAATAAAGACTATATTTGCCACTGTATTTCCATCAATCAAAATGATCCACTCTTCCAACACCCAAATCCGTCAACTAGCCGTACATTTTGTAGGAAATAAATCGCTCGACGAAGGTATTGAGCTTTCTGAATCTGTAATGGATCAGCCGGACGATGATACGGTGGAAGCATTGCTGAAATATTTTCTCTCCTCTATAAAAGGCGAAGAGATCTTTGAATTTAGCCACAACTCCGACTTAGAACTGAACGAACTTTATTCTTACTGCACGAAAATATTTAAAGAGAAAAGAAATTTCTTTAGCGCAAGTAAAAATATTGCAAAACATTTGTACGGTTGTTCCGATCATCCAAAAATTAATGGCGGAGAATTGTATGTAGCTTACTTCGATGGACTCGTTCTCGACGACGAATCGTTTGAAGCGATCGGTCTTTTTAAATCGGAAACAAAAGACACGTTCCTGAAAGTGAAACATAAAAATAAAGTTTTTAATGTATCGAGCGAAATAGGAATTAATACCAATAAACTCGACAAAGGATGCTTGATTTTTAATACTGATAGCGATACAGGATTTAAAATTGCTATCATCGACAATTTGAATAAATCAGCTGAAGCGCAGTATTGGAAAGATGAGTTTCTCCATGTAAAACCTGTGAACAATGATTTTCATCAAACGAAAGAATTTCTCGGCATTGCAAAGAATTTTGTTGTAAAGCAAATGACAGAAGATTTTGAAGTAAGCAAGACCGATCAAATTGATTTGCTCAATCGTTCGGTAGACTATTTTAAAAACAATGAAACATTCGACAAGAAAGATTTTGAGAAAAAAGTATTTCAGGATAAAGAGATCATTAAATCGTTTCAAAATTACGACACTAATTATAGAGTTGATAATGAAATTGAGATCAACGATCAATTCGACATCTCACAACCGGCGGTAAAAAAACAATCGAAAGTCTTTAAGAGCGTTTTGAAACTCGACAAAAACTTTCACATCTACATACATGGCGATAAAAATCTGATTGAAAAAGGAGTTGAAAAAGACGGCCGGAAGTTTTACAAGATCTATTTTGATACGGAGGCTTGAGGGGTATCTAAGACTATTTACTACTATTTAAATTCTCTTTTTTCAACAAATACTGAGAATCAAATTAAACTCGTCGCAATTTTGACTAGCCGGACTTTATTTTCCAAACTCTACTTTGTCATTAATTAATTTCTCTACCTTTCGTTTCAAGTGTTCCGATGCTTTTCAATACTTATTTTTTCAATCGTAAAAAGACTTCACATGAAAATAATAACTACCTCAACTGAGACAAAATCTCTCTCGCTACTTTTAAAATTTGCGTTCTCTCTCATAATTTTTTTCTCGATTCAATTAAAAGCAATCGGAATCAACAATGTTTGTAATGCCGACTTCTCACATTACTCAATAGCTAATCCTGATAGTGTTCATTTTTATCCGACAGGTAGCGGAGCAACAAGTTACTACTGGAGTTTTGGCGATGGCACTCATTCTACTCAACAAAATCCTTGGCATTATTATTCTCAATCCGGAAATTATTATGCATGTTTAGCCATTGTTGATTCATCAGGTGGAACTTGCAGTTGGTGCGACTCCATTCACATTGCGCCGCCGCCTCCTTGTCATGCCGACTTCTCACATTACTCCATATCAAATCCCGATAGTGTACATTTTTATCCAACAGGGAGCGGAGCTACGAGTTACTACTGGAGTTTTGGCGATGGAACAACTTCGACGCAACAAAATCCTT
>JAYTOX010000112.1:0-22363 GCA_043747595.1 Bacteroidota bacterium
CGTTCGGAATTAAAAGTTGCTCATCAAAAATAGTATCTACGCCTCACTAAACATTCTGCTTTGCGGTGGTTTTTTTTATTCACCAATTACCACTCACTACTTACTTAAAAAAAATCTGCGGCGTCTGCGGGAGAAAAATTCCTCACAAATCACGACTCACTACTCACTCAAAGGAAGTAGGGAAACGCGACAATTTTACCCGAATTTCACCATTTTTTGACGTAGAAGTCACAAACAAATTCTTACATTTGTCTAATACACAAAAACAAATCCCATGTCGGAAAGTGTCCTTGTACCAAACGTTCAGCATCCTGTTTCTGAAATGGCAGAAAACTTAATTGGTTCTGAAATCATAAAATTAGCTGCAGAGATCAACGAGAAAATTCGTCAGGGCGAACGAATATATAATTATACAATTGGCGATTTCGATCCAAAGGTCTTTCCCATTCCGAACGAATTGAATGTCGCTATCATTAAAGCCTACGAAAACCATCATACTAATTATCCGGCAGCAAATGGAATGGCTGACCTCCGTTTGTCAGTTGCTGAATTTTTAAAAACGAAGCAAGGACTTAACTTTAGTCCCGACGAAATTTTAATTTCGGGAGGAGCACGTCCACTTATCTACGCAACATACATCACGCTTTTGAATCCGGGCGAGTCTGTTATATTTCCTGTTCCATCTTGGAACAACAACCACTATTGTCATTTATCAAGAGTGAATCCAATTTTTGTAGAAACAAAAGCTGAAAATAATTTTATGCCTTCAGCAAATGATCTGCGTCCTCACATACAAGGTGCGACTATGATTGCATTGTGTTCCCCTTTAAATCCAACGGGAACAGTTTTCAACAAAGATCAATTAACAGAAATCTGTGATATGATTTTAGAAGAAAATAAACGGAGAGGCCCTAATGCAAAACCGCTCTACCTAATGTACGATCAAATTTATTGGGTATTAACTTTTGGCGGAACAAAACATTACGATCCTGTAAGTTTAAGACCTGCGATGCGAGAGTATACCATTTACATCGATGGCATTTCTAAGTCGCTTGCTGCAACCGGCGTAAGAGTTGGATGGTCATTTGGACCAAAAGCGATTATCGATAAGATGCGAGCAATACTTTCACACGTTGGCGCATGGGCACCAAAAGCAGAACAAATAGCAGTAGCAGAATATTTAAAAGACGAAAAATCGGTCGATCAATTTCTGCACCAATTCATGAATCAAATAAATGAACGACTGCAAGGGTTTTACAATGGATTTATTGAATTGAAGAACGCAGGATTTGCAGTTGATGCCATAGCCCCACAAGCAGCAATATATTTGACAATAAATTTCAATTTGAAAGGAAAGAAAACTTCAGACGGAAGCGTTCTTGCAAATCAAAAAGATATTACACAGTATATTCTCGACGAAGCAAAATTAGCAGTAGTACCTTTCTCTGCTTTTGGATCTACAGAAAATTCTCCATGGTATCGTTTATCAGTAGGAACATGTAAAATGGAAGAGATTCCTGAAGTATTCAGCAATTTAAAAAAGGCATTGAATCAATTATCATAGTGAAATTAATTAGTATTTATCTTTAACAGATTACGTGTTGTTATTTTGATTTAATTTTCAAAACGAAAACAAGTAAGATATTTAGCAATGAAAAACAATTACTGTGTAATAATGGCCGGCGGAATTGGAAGCCGCTTTTGGCCTATGAGTCGTAATAATTTCCCGAAACAATTTATAGATATATTAGGCAATGGAAAAACGCTCATCAGACAAACCTATGAACGCTTTTCGGAATTGTGTCCAAAAGAAAATATTTTCATAGTTACGAATGAAGCATATCTCGATCATGTTTTCAACCAAATTCCTGAACTTACAAAAAATCAAGTTTTAGCCGAGCCACAACGACGTAACACTGCACCTTGCATTGCCTATGCAGCAATGAAAATTCATTCAATAAATCCTGAAGCTAATCTCATTATTGCGCCTTCAGATCATGTAATAATCGACGAGAAAAAATTTAATGAAGCAATAAGAAAAGGGCTAGAATTCACAGCTAAAAATCCTTCTTTATTGACAATAGGAATACATCCTTCACGTCCTGATACCGGGTACGGCTATATCCAATTTAACGAAGATGACAGAAAAGAAGACTTCAAGATAAGTAAAGTGAAAACATTCACTGAAAAACCAAATCTTGAAATGGCTAAATTCTTTTTAAAAAGCGGAGAGTTTTTATGGAATGCCGGTATATTTTTATGGACATCGAAAACTATTTTGAAAGCATTTGAAGAATCGATGCCCGACATGTTCACTCTTTTCAACGATGGATTTGAGTTTTACAATACAGAAGGAGAAAATGATTTTATTAAGAGCACCTATACACAATGCAAAAACATTTCCATCGACTATGGAATAATG
This sequence comes from Bacteroidota bacterium, assembly GCA_043747595.1. Lineage (GTDB taxonomy): Bacteria > Bacteroidota > Bacteroidia > AKYH767-A > 2013-40CM-41-45 > JADKIH01. Next base: position 2,423 of record JAYTOX010000112.1, read on the forward strand.
GAAAAGGCAAAAAATGTATTTGTACTTTCAGCAGAATTTGGCTGGAGCGATTTAGGTACATGGAAATCGTTATATGAAGAATTGCCTCACGATACAAATGGAAATGCGATTGTTGGTCCGCATGTGATGGTCGACAATACATCTAACTGTATAATAAATATGCCTAAGAATAAATTAGCTGTAATTCAAGGGTTAGAAAATTTCATAGTTGTAGAAACAGAAAACGTTTTATTGATTTGTCCAAAAGACGATGAACAACAAGTTCGAAACCTTGTTAACGATGTGAAATTAAAAAAGGGAGAAAAATTTGTATAGCTTATTAGCTATTTATTTTTAGAAAAATAATTATTTCACCGCTTCAAGTACATCATTCAACCGAATACCACTGTGCGATTCATCGTAAACACTTTTACCATTTTCGATAATTAAAACTTGAGGCGATTCGTGAATAACACCATAACGAGATGCAATTTCATTTGAGATAGATCGGTTAGCCAATAAGTCAAGAATATACGGCTTAGCTTTCAATTCAAACTCATCTTTCCAATTACTTTCAATACGATTTAAAGCCATTGCGCTGATGCTGCACGTTGTGCTATGTTTAAAAATTAAAATAGGCTGAGAAGCAGATAATTCGTCGATGTTAGCTAATTGCTCAAGCGTGGTGATATAATTCCATTTCATCGTACAAAGTTAAGATAAAAAAATGTTTGTAGTACTTTTAATATTTTCCAAAGCTGAATAAAGTTTATCTAAGTCAAATTGATTATTAAAAGCCTGAATAGAATACCTCAAATATGTTTTCGAATTGTGTTGCATCACAGGAATTTCGATTTTATAATCGGTATATAATATAGAATTTAATTGTTCAGGCTTATTCGTATAGATTGGAATGCTACACATTTGACCGAGAAAATCGTTTTCGATTGGACATAATGGAGCGGTATTCATCAAATCACAAAAACGTATGTAATTGCTTTGAGCCAACACTGCACATTCATCTGCAACCTCTCGCCACTTCCATTCGTCCATTAATTCTATCGCTTTTGGAATGGTCAGGAACGCCGTAAAATCGCGCGTGCCTTGCATTTGATGGTAATCTATAAACTGAGAGGAAGAAGGCTCATCGCTTTCATAACCCCAACTTATAACCAAAGGATCAAATTGATTTTGGATATCCCTTTTAACATAAAGAAAAGAGCAACCTTTTGGAGTCATCATCCATTTATGGCAAGCACCTGTGTAAATATCGGCTTTCAGCTCAGTCAAATCAAGAGCGATGTGACCAGGAACATGAGCACCATCGACAATAGTAAGTAGCCCTTTCTCCTTTGCTTGCTCACACAATTCTTTAACAGGCAATTTTAATGCAGTAGTACTTGTTATATGACTAATAAAAATTGCCTTCGTATTTTCAGTAAAGCCTTTCCAAAACTCTTCGATAAATTGTTCCTTAGATAATAACGGCAAAGATATTTTTTGTCGTACGAATTTTGCTCCTTTCTGATTGCAGTAATAATTCCATGTACGATCCATAGCACCGTACTCTAAGTCGGTAGAAAGAATTTCATCGCCGACATTGAGAGGAAGGCTTTTTGCTATTATGTTCATTGCATAGGATGGATTCGGGACTAAAACTAAGTCGTCTGCAGAGCAATTTAAATAGCGAGCCAAAGATTTCCGTGAGTCAAGCAAATAATCCAGGCTACGATAAACAATAAACTGAACCGGTTCAAATTCCATTTCATTCTGCCACTTTTTCAAGTCATCAATTAATAGCTTAGGTGTTGCGCCAAAAGAACCAAAGTTTAGAAACGTTATATCCGGATTAAGTAGAAATAAATCTTTCCATTTATTTTTTGGTGCCATAAGCTATTTACTTATTAAAGTAATATTATATTCAATTATCAGAACAAATGTTTCCAATATTCATTAGTAGAAAACAATCCTAATATAAAATGATTATGCTTTCGAATTTAAAAATCCATCAATCAACACCACCGATTCCATAGCTAAATTCATCATTTTATTGAGCGAACTTTGACGATGTTCGGCTGAAATTGCTTCGTGAGTTGGGATAATATCAGAAATTGTGAGAATCGTTCCGGCAATTTTATTTAAATATTTTGCATTAGCGAAAAGAGCGAATGCTTCCATTTCAACAGCTACACAATTATTATCAATTGCCACTTTAGGAGAAGCATCAGGAGCGCGGTAAAAAACATCACTCGAATGAATTGTTGCCTTTATAATCGGCATCTCTAATTTCATTGCAGCTGTATTAATTAAATCATACGCTACACCTTGGTGTATAAAATTATCACCATCATAATTAAAAGCAGCTGCGGCATATGTCGATTCGCTGAAGGCACGTTCAACATTCAACACATCATATACTTTAAGACTTTCAGTATAAGATCCTGCAGTTCCAATTCGGATTATACAATCAACATTATATTCATTGTACAATTCGTAAGAATAAATTCCGATAGAAGCACAACCCATTCCACTTGCACCAACAGTTACTGCTACACCATTATAATTTCCGGTAAAATAAAAAGCATTTCGAATAGTACTAACCAATTTAATATCTGTCAACATAGTTTCCGCAATGTGTTTTGCCCTTAACGGATCACCTGCCAATAATACTATTTTTGCGATCTCGCCAGCCTTTGCTCCTATGTGTACACTCATATTTTTATTTTTTTACTCTTAATTTCTGATTTAATTTTCAATTTTGTTTTCAATAACCTTTACTTGAGATATGCCTCAAGAAATTATTAAATACCAATCCTAAATGTAATTGAATAATTTCGATTTAAGTCATTCTCAATCAAAATCTATTACCAAGAATCCTTTTTTACTAGAGAATTAAGGTTAGTGATATTTTATGTAAATAATTTTTAATCGAATAATTCCCACTACATGTTTTTGTTTGAATCAAAGTCCAACCATTTCTTCAGGTTTCACCCATTCATCAAATTGCTCGGAAGTTACATAACCTAAATCAATAGCTGTTTGCTTTAAAGTCTTTCCTTGCTTGTGTGCAGTTTGGGCAATCTCTGCCGATTTGTAATATCCAATTTTAGTATTCAATGCCGTAACAAGCATCAAAGAATTCTCCAAATTCTTTTTTATATTTTCCTCGATAGGTTCTATTCCTATAGCGCATTTGTCGTTAAAAGACACACACACATCGCCAATTAACCGTGCAGAGTGCAGGAAATTATAGATCATCATTGGCTTGAATACATTCAGTTCAAAATGGCCGGTTGCTCCTCCAATATTTATTGCGACATCGTTTCCTAGTACCTGTGCGGCAACCATTGTCATTGCTTCGCATTGCGTAGGATTTACTTTACCCGGCATAATTGAAGATCCGGGTTCGTTATCGGGAATAAATAATTCGCCAATTCCGCAACGTGGTCCGCTAGAAAGCAAACGAATATCGTTTCCAATTTTCATTAGCGAACAAGCAACAGTTTTCAAAGCACCATGCGCTTCAACAATTGCATCGTGAGCAGCAAGCGCTTCAAATTTATTTTCAGCTGTAATGAATGGAATTCCCGTAAGTGTAGCAATATGCTTTGCAACATTCACCGAATAATTTTCTGGAGTATTAATTCCGGTACCTACAGCAGTTCCTCCTAATGCTAATTCAGCTAAGTGAACAAGCGTATGCTCAATGGCGCGAATACCATGATCTAACTGTGAAACATATCCACTAATTTCTTGTCCGAGTGTTAGAGGTGTTGCATCCATTAAATGCGTACGTCCTATCTTTACGATATGCATAAAATCTTTCGATTTCTTTTTGAGTGTATCGCGAAGAGATTTTAATCCGGGTAGTGTAACATTTATCAAAGCAGAATATGCGGCTATATGCATTGCCGTTGGAAAAGTATCGTTCGACGATTGCGATTTATTTACATCGTCGTTTGGATGAATAATTTTTTTCTCATCAAGCAGACTTCCTCCGCTAATTACATGAGCGCGATAAGCAATCACTTCGTTGACATTCATATTTGACTGCGTACCTGAACCTGTTTGCCAAACCACCAATGGAAATTGATCGTCAAGTTTTCCTTCTAAAATTTCATCGCACACACTACCAATTAAGTCTGACTTGTCTTTTGTAAGAACACCGGCATCGAGATTAGTAAGAGCAGCCGCTTTTTTCAAATAAGCAAATGCACGAATAATTTCTTTAGGCATTTTGTTGATGTCTTGAGCAATTTTAAAATTCTCAATAGAACGTTGAGTTTGTGCACCCCAGTAAACATTAGCAGGCACTTCAACTATGCCCATCGTATCCTTTTCTTTCCGAGTATCCATCGTTATCGTATGATTATATTTTCTACTTATAATATTTCTAAAATTCGTTCAATTGGTCTTCCAATAATTGCCTTTCCATCTTTCACAACAATTGGTCTTTCAATGAGAATTGGATTATCTGCCAGAATTTTTATCCACTGCGCATTCGTAAGTTTTTTGTCAGCGTACTTTGTTTTATAAAGCGACTCTTTTTTTCGTACCAAATCAATCGCTTTTATTCCAAGCATTTTTAGTATCTCCTTCAATTGTTTTTGAGAGGGAGAATCGACCATATATTCAACCAACTCATATTCCTCATCGGTATTTTCTTTGATGAGATTGAGTGCATTTTTGCAAGTGCTGCAAGTCGATTTAAAATAGATCTTAAGCATTTTCTACTTTTGTACTTTCCATTAAAAAAGCTTTCATGAACTCGTTCAGGTCGCCGTCCATCACAGCTTGAATATCGGATGTTTCGTAATCAGTTCGATTATCTTTTACAAGTTTATACGGATGAAAAACATAAGAGCGAATTTGTGATCCCCACTCAATTTTTTTCTTGGAAGCCTCAGTCACTGCTTTTGCTTCATTTCTTTTTCTGATTTCCAATTCATACAATTGCGAGCGGAGCATTTTCATAGCACGCTCTTTATTGCCGCCTTGCGAACGTTCTACCTGACAAATTACCACAATGCCCGTTGGTAAGTGAGTAAGCTGAACTTTAGTTTCTACTTTATTTACATTCTGTCCTCCTGCTCCACCAGAGCGAGAAGTTTGAATTTCGATATCGGCATCTTTTATTTCGATGTTGATAGTATCGTCGACCATCGGATAAGCAAATACAGAAGCGAAAGACGTATGTCGACGAGCATTAGAATCGAATGGAGAAATTCTTACCAGGCGATGAACACCACTTTCAGCTTTCAAGAAACCATAAGCAAAATCACCTTCAAATTCTAGTGTAGCAGATTTTATTCCGGCGCCGTCACCATCCTGACGATCGACTTCCGTTACTTTGTAATTATTTTTTTCGCCCCACATAATATACATGCGCATCAGCATTTCAGCCCAGTCTTGCGACTCAGTACCACCGGCTCCGGAATTGATAGTTAGGATTGCACTTAGCTGATCTTCTTCGGCACCAAGCATTCTTTTAAACTCCATATCTTCCAAGAGTTTTACGGTATCATCGTAATGTTGGTTTACTTCCTTTTCGGTAGCGGCATCTTCTTTATAAAAATCGTATAAAACACCGAGATCGTCGGCAGATGTTTGCACTTTTAAAAACGGAGCAGTCCAGTTTTTCTTCTGGTTAATTCCTTTTAGAACGATTTGTGCTTTTGCAGGTTCATTCCAAAACTCAGCAGCGTGCGTGAGCGCTTCTTCTTCTTTAATCGCTATAAGTTTACGATCGACGTCAAAGGTACCTCCTCAGAGCTTCAACCCGCTCTTTAATCTCTTTTAATTGGTCAGATGTCATGGTGCGAAGATAGGAAAAAAGTGAAATAAGGCTAATAAGTTAACGAGTAAAAGCTCAAAATAAGAGTAGAATTGAAATGAAATTTATTGAAAAAACTTATTCTTCGCTGAGCATTTGCCATACTAATTCCGCTTCGAATCCTCTTGAAATTGCATACAAAGCAATTTTATATTTTCGTTTGAATGGATCGGTTTCTTTAACCAACTTTTCTTTAGAAGCAATAACTTTTGAGAGTGTAAGTCGGTAATCATGATCATTGATTTCGCGAAGAGCCAATTTAATAAGTGGCTCTGAAACATTCTTTGCTTTGAGACCTTTTACAATTTTAATTTTGCCCCATTTTTTGATGCGAAATTTTCCTCCGGCATATGCAACAGCAAAACGTTCTTCCTTTATAAAACCATGATCGATGAGCTGAGAAATAATATTTTCAACTTCATTTCTATACATGCCCCACGAATAGAGTTTGTCGCGAGTTTCTTGCTGACTACGTTCTTGATACACACAATATTTTTGAGCTTTCGAAAAAGCTTTTTCGGGTGTAGGCTTAAGCATGATTATTTTATCGGATAAAAAACATCCGTTTGCCATTTCAGAGTATCCATTTCTACACCGGGATCAGTAATATAAACTTCCCAAGGAGCGCCGGTGATGGTTTTATTGTGAGTGGCAATATATTCATGCGCCATAGTATGTGCTTTGCCACTTTGATTATAATTTCCAAAATAGTGAACACAAATAGCATTGCCTGCATTTATTTTTCCGGCTTTGATATTTCCGCTCGACTTACCCGGAGTTGCCGTTGGAAGAGCGGCTTCTATTTCCCAAGCTGTTGGGGAGTTAGTGTAATAAATTGCAAATGGCGCACCGGACATTTGGAGTTTTTGCTTTCCAATTTCATCACCGATAAGACCGTACGATTTTCCTAGAAAAGCAGCAATGTTAGTGACGTCAGCTTTACCGCGTATTGAAAGGTAATTTGTTTCAGACACAACAGTTTCTTCCAAAGTAGAAACAGGATGAACAGGCAAAGCTTCTTGTACTGCCTTTAATTTGATCAATCCTTTTTCAAAATCTTTACCCACCATACCATCCATAAATTTTCCCATGATTCTGAATAACGGATTTGCTCCGGCTTCAACATCTAACGCCCACAGAACTTTCGTTCCTTTGCCTTCAGTAGAAAAAGTGTATGAGCCATTGGCGGCACCGCTATCCATAAAACGTAATTCCAATTTGATTAAAGAATCGGGAATAAGTTCTATATTTTTCATACTTCCTTGGCCAACATCCTTTACAGGGCTATCCCATTTCATTTCGGCACCGACACCACTGCTGGGATTAGAGAAAGTATATTTAGTATTTGGATCTTTTTCATGCCATGGCGACCAAGCCGGTTGATTTTTTAATTCATTCAAGAAATTAAAAATGACAGATTTGTCGCGATCAATAATTATCGAACGTTCAACATGAATGTGAGATGGAAAAAAAATAAAACCTATTGCTGAAATAATTAAAACAAGCGCAGCAAAAGCTCCGAGTATTTTCATAAATATTTTCATAGTATCTATTTATAGAGTGAAATTAAATAAGTTCTTTTCAACAAGCAAATAAAAAATTGCATTTAAGAGAAGTTAAATTTTAATTTCTTCTTCCATTTTATTGAAGAAATGATATTCCATCATATGGTAAGCCGAATTAGCAGTGACTTTCAATTTCACTTTAAATTTCGATTTCCATTTGTGAGCAACAGAATTGAAAAGTAATCCTTTATTGAGATATGCTTCAAGATAAGGATGCACAGCTAAATGAAGTTGTTTTTCGTTTTGTTCCTGAACAAAATATCGCAAGTTATTTTCAATTTCATCGATGATAAGAACACTAGCTTTTATTTCACCGGTTCCATCGCACGCCGGACATTTTTCGGCAGTAGTAATATTAGTAACCGGACGAACACGCTGACGAGTAATCTGAATTAATCCGAATTTAGAGGGAGGCAAAATAGTATGCTTCGCTCTATCTCGTTTCATTTCCAATTTTATTTTATCGAACAGTTCTTTACGGTTTTGCGGACTATGTAAATCGATAAAATCTATCACAATAATTCCGCCCATATCACGAAGACGCAACTGGCGAGCAATTTCAACAGCCGAATCAAGATTTACTTGAAGAGCATTCGCTTCTTGAGTAGAACCACTTTCCGTTTTCACGCGGCCTCCGCTATTCACATCAATTACGTGCATGGCTTCGGTATGTTCAACGATTAGATAAGAACCATTGTTCATGGTAACCGTTTTCCCGAAACTCGATTTAATTTGCTTTTCAATTCCAAAATGATCGAAGATCGAAGTTTTGCCTTTGTAAAGTTTTACGATATCAGTTTGTTCGGGTGCAATCTCACTAAGGTAAGTTTTAATTTCATCGGCTAACTGAGCATCATTTACATGAATTGCATTAAAGTTTGCATTGAGAAGATCGCGAAGAATAGTAGAAGTACGATTTAATTCGCCAAGAATTTTTTGTGGCGGCTTAGCCGTCTGAAGCATTTCAAAAGCCGACTTCCATTTCGAAACCAGGTCTTGAATATCTTTATCGAGTTCAGCAACTTTTTTCCCATCGGCAACCGTTCGCACGATAAGACCAAAACCTTTCGGTTTAATACTTAGCGCAAGACGTTTAAGACGCGATCGTTCCTCGGCACTTTTTATTTTCTGAGAAATAGAAACCGTATCGGTAAAAGGTACGAGTACTACAAAACGACCGGCGAGCGATAGTTCAGAAGTAACGCGCGGACCTTTAGAGCTGATTGGTTCTTTGGCTACTTGAACAAGCGCCCATTGATTTGGCGAGAGCACATTGGTAATTTTGCCACCCTTGTCGATGTCTTTCTCCAACTGAAAATCGGCCAGCATAGGATCGGGGTTTTTACCGCCTGTACTTAGCTTAATAAGTTTGAGAAGAGATTGAACTTGAGGACCAAGATCGAGGTAATGAAGAAATGCATCTTTTTCGTGACCTACGTCGACGAAGGCAGCATTCAACCCGGGAATAAGTTTTTTAACTCTACCCAAATAGATATCACCGACTTGAAATCGTTGATCCTTTTTTTCACTGTTCAGCTCGACAATAAGTTTGTCTTCCAGGAGGGCAATATTAACCTCTTCCGGTGTGGAGCTAATAACTAATTCGCTATTCAACTAAAAATTCTTTAGAAACACACTTCCAACTATGCAACGTAAATAGAAAAGAACGTACAGCAATTCAACCGATCCGTGAGAAATAACGGCATACGACTCATCGTATACCAAGGAATTTTTAAAAAGCCGGATATACTCGATTATAATTAACTGCAGAAATATTAAAACATAATCAATCCCGGTGACTTTATTAAGCCACCAGGATCGATCTATGATTCCTGAAAATGAATTTCAGGAATCAAGATTTATTTCTTTTTATGTCTGTTTTTCCTAAGACGTTTTTTACGCTTATGCGTTGCCATCTTATGTCTTTTTCTTTTTTTCCCGCTTGGCATACCTTGATGTGTTTATTGGTTATTAATACTATTTATTAAGTTTTCAACTTCTTGTTTTAACTGAGCATCTTTTGCATCTTTTTGAAGGATGAGAAGATTTTGCTTTGCTTCTACTTTATTACCCATTTGCAGATACGTCTTAGCTAGTAAGAAACGTGCATCGTTAAATGAGGGTTCAATCTCCAGCACTTTTTTAAATCGTTCAATCGCTTTATCGAGCTGCCCCGATTTGACTGAAAGAACACCGAGGTTATACTGCGCCATCAGATGTTTTGGGTTTCGCTGAACCACATCTCTCAACATCATGATCCCTTGCATAGGGCTCGTACTTCCTTCGGCGTAGCAAACGCCTAAGTCGGTTTTAGCATCGTCGTTAGTCGGATTGATCGCTATCACTTTTTTATATGCATCGATGGCTTTACCAACAAAGTAAACTCTTTTAAGAGAGTCGCCTGTTATTTTAAAAGCATCAAAATAGCGATAAGCTGCGTTGATCCAATTTTGTTCGTTCGAATCAGACTGAGCAATTTGTTCGTAATAATAAGACGAAATTTGCGGAGTCTGAAATCTATCCCAAAGTTTTCCAAGCGAATCGAGGTAAACTTTAGAATCGGGACTTTTTTTCAGCAGATCTTCGATAACGATAACCTGGTCCTTTTCCTGTCTTTTTAATCGTGCCTTGCCGGCAGTAATCTGTTCATCGATCGAAAATCCCGTTGGACTTTCAGCCACCATTTGCTTTTCAACTTTTTGAGGTAAGAAGTAAAGGATGGAAATGAGGAGTATCCCACCAAGAACAATTACAAAGCGAGTACGACTATTCTGCATTCTTAGTCTACTGCTTCAGTTGTCTGATTCTTTTTAATCTTGGCATTCTTCACTTTGTTAGCGAAAGTTTTAGCCGGCTTGAATGCAGGGATATTATGTTCGGGGATGATGATAGTTGTATTTTTAGAAATAATACGACCAAGTTTTTGAGCTCTTCTTTTTACGATAAAAGACCCAAAGCCGCGTAAATATACGTTTTCACCATCCGACATTGTATTTTTTATCACTTTCATAGCCGCTTCAACCGCTTGTAATGCAACTGTTTTTTCGATCCCGGTCTTTGTGGAAATTTCGGCTACTAATTCTGCTTTTGTCATTTCTTTGAGTATTAGGTAATTAAATATTGGGCGGCAAAGATAACGCTTCAGATTAAAACCAAAAATCTATTCAGCTAAATTTTGCTCTCCGTTGATAAATAAATTATAGGGCACAAAGATACTCTTTTTCAGCAACTTAAATAGCATTTGGGAGAAAACTTCTTAAAATATTCTACATAAATTATCGGGAGGCCCGAAAAATAGACGTCAGATTTGATCGATCGACCTCCTGTTTTAGCTAACTTCGTCGAGCTCATCGTAGAATAAAAAAGCAGGTGGAATATGAATGATTTTGGAGAAAAGCTGATTAACTGGTATATAATCAACAAAAGAGATTTGCCTTGGCGAAATACGAGCGATCCCTACAAAATATGGCTCTCAGAAGTCATTTTGCAGCAAACCAGAGTTGATCAGGGCGTGAGCTACTATTTAAAATTCGTCGCCGCTTATCCAACCGTTCAAGACTTGGCATCGGCCGATGAAGAGGAAATACTAAAATTGTGGCAGGGCTTAGGTTATTATTCGAGGGCGCGTAATCTCCACAAGGCAGCGAAAGAAGTAGTTCATCTTTTCGATGGTATCTTTCCACGTACATACAATGAAATAAAGAGCCTTAAAGGAGTGGGCGACTATACGGCGGCGGCAATTGCCAGTTTCGCTTACAATTTGCCTCACGCAGTTGTTGACGGAAATGTTTACAGAGTGCTGAGTAGGTATGCAGGAATTCAAACCCCGATCGATTCTACCATAGGAAAGAAGCAGTTTTCGCAGTTGGCAAATGAGTTACTTGGCAATCATTCACCGCACGACTTTAATCAGGCAATTATGGAGATGGGTGCGATACAATGTAAGCCAAGCCAACCCGATTGTATTAAGTGCCCATTGAACTTAGGTTGTTATGCTTTCGAAAACAAACAAGTTGATCAGCTCCCCATCAAAGCTAAAAAAACTAAAATCAGGAATCGTTTTTTTCACTATCTTGTAATAGGCGATGAGAATGAATTTTTTATTCGTAAGCGTAAGGAGAAAGACATTTGGAATGGCTTACACGATTTTCCGATGATAGAAAGCAGTGAAAAAGTAGAAGAGAATGCAGTAATAAACGGAACTGAATGGAAGAAGCAATTTGAGAAGCAAGAAGTACTATCAATTAGTGTGAGTAAAGAATTCAAACACATACTTAGCCACCAGCATATTTATGCAAAATTTTATCGCATAAAAACTAATTTGAAATGCTTCAAAGAAACCGAACAGAACTGGAAAAAAGTAGATGAAGAGAGTGTCAAAGAATATGCAGTACCACGATTAATCGAAGAATATATTAAAACGATGTAAAAGAAAATAACCATCATAAAAGTACCGTCATATATAGTTTTTAAAAGTCGATACGATGAATTTATCTTTGTAAAATAAAAACAACAATCTAAAACTTAAAGAAATGAGCGGAGTAAATAAAGTAATCCTGGTAGGACACGTAGGAAAAGACCCGGAGGTAAAATACCTTGAAGGGGGAATAGCAGTTGCAAAATTTTCGTTGGCAACAACAGATTCCTACAAGAACAAAGAAGGTCAGAAAGTTGAACAAACAGAATGGCACAATATTGTAACATGGCGAGGGCTGGCAGAAATTGCTGAGAAATATGTACGCAAAGGTACTTTGTTGTATGTGGAAGGAAAGATCCAAACACGTACGTATGGCGAAGAAACCAATAAAAAGTATTTCACAGAAATTGTAGCTGAAAACTTTACCATGTTAGGAGGGCCGCGCGCCGATACAACTGCTGCAGGCAATTCTTCCGAGAAAACTGAAGTTACCGAACAGGCAAACGCTGTTCCATCGGACGATCTTCCTTTTTAGTCAATAAAAATTCTTATTGAACAGGCACAAAGATTTGTTTAGCTTTGTGCCTGTTTTTATTTTAGACTTTAATACAAAAAATCATTGGACCCCGGTAGTCACACATTAACCATTATTTTACAAGAGCTGAGCTCAATAATGAATCCTGCATTTTCGATTTCTATCGGATTTATTATTGAAGGTATCGTTTTACTACTTCTGTTATTTGCTTCCGGATTTTTTTCGGGTGCAGAGACCGCATTCTTTGCTATCACATCGGGGCAGCTGTTCGACTTAAAAGATTCTCAAAACACTAAAAACAAATTAGTGTATGATCTTCTTGAAAAACCAAAGCGGCTAATAGCAACCTTACTCATCACAATTAACTTTGTAAATATTGCCATCGTAGTTCTTTCGTCGATGTTAATTGAAGAGGTTTTTGAATTTCAAAATCACGAAACCTTAGGCTTCATGATCCAAGTAGTGCTGGTGACATTTGTGATCGTTCTATTTTGTGAGGTCATGCCAAAGGTTTATGCTACGCAAAGTCCATTAAAGTCGGCCATAAAAAGCTCCTTCCTTGTTTACGTTCTCGACAAACTGTTAAAACCATTTAGTACAATTTTAATGAAGGCAACATCTATTGTTGATCAGCGAATAGGACAAAAAGGGTATGATGTTTCAGTTGATGAGTTAACAGCAGCAATAGATATTACGAGCGACAAAAGTACGCCTGAGGAAGAAAAAAAGATCTTGAAAGGGATAGCACGTTTTGGAAACATCGATGTAAAGCAGATTATGAAATCGAGAATGGATGTAATTGCTTTCAACAAAGATTTAAAATTTAGTGAACTTTTTCCGTTGATAGTAGAGAATAGATATTCGCGAGTACCGGTTTTTGAAAACTCATTCGATACTGTAATTGGAGTACTTTGTATCAAGGATCTTCTCCCCTATCTCGATTTACAATACGATGCAAACTTCGATTGGTTAAAGCAAATTCGCCCGGCGTATTTTGTTCCTGAGAGTAAAAAAATAAACGATCTTCTTCAAGAATTTCAAGAGAAGAAAAACCATCTTGCCATTGTAATAGATGAATACGGAGGAAGCTCAGGTATTGTAACGTTAGAAGATGTATTGGAAGAAATTGTTGGAGAAATTAACGATGAGTTTGATGATGATGAATTAACCTACAGCAAACTTGACGATTTGAATTATGTTTTTGAAGGGAAAACTAATTTAAACGATATCTGCCGAGTGATGGAACTCGAAAGAAAAGTTTTTGGTGATGAGAATGAAGGGATAGATACACTGGCAGGATTAATTTTAGAAGTCAAGGGAAATATTCCGATGAGAAATGAGGTGATTAAATTCAACGATTTGAAATTCACAATTGAATCGGCCGATAAAAAAAGAATTAAGCGAGTTAAAATTACACTGCCGGAAAAGCAATCGTTTGAAAGCGCTGGCAATCGTTCAAATAATTTGAATACAATAATTATTCTGTTTGGCTTCCTGTTTTCATTGATGCTAACCGGATGTGAACATGAATACAATCCAAAGCCTCGCGGTTATTTCAGAATCCACATGCCGGAAAAAAAATATGAACTTTTTGAGCCCGCAGGATGCCCTTACTCGTTTGAGAAACCAATTTATTCTACTGTAACAATTGACACTTTAGAAAAAGCTGAACCCTATTGGTACAATGTTGAATGGCCTCAATTCAAAGGGACACTGTATATGAGTTATAAGCCAATAAATAACGACCTGAAAAAATTTATTGATGATAGCCGCACTTTATCTATGAAGCACATAGCAAAAGCATCAGGAATGAGCGATGAGCAAATCGACGAGCCCAGCAAGAGAGTTTATGGCTCTTACACTTTTGTGAAAGGGAATAGCGCCTCCGCAGTACAGTTTTATTTAACAGACAGCACAAAACATTTTATTCGTGGCGCTCTTTATTTTTATGCCATTCCTAATCCTGATTCTTTATCGCCTGTATTGGATTTTGTTGAGCAAGATGTACAGCATCTTGTCAATACATTTCAATGGCATTAAACGCTCGCACCTTTTTTTCTAAAACTATACAGCAGATAAATAATTACGCTGAATAAAAAGAATGCACCGATTTGATGTATGGAAGCTAACGCAATATTTACCTGTGTAAGCAACGTCAAAACTCCCAACAAAAACTGAATTGTAAGAGCAATCATTAACCAATTGATACCTGTTTGTTGAATTTTTTCGAGCTTCTCTTTTTTAGAAATAATAAAGAGCCAAGTACATAGAATGACTAACGTAAAAGCAAAGAAGCGGTGGATAAACTGAACAGCAATCGGATTATCAAAAAAGTTGATGATTAATGGTTGCATCAACCCCATTCCGTTGGGAATAATTTGTCCTGCCATCAATGGAAATGTGTTGTACATTTTTCCGGCATGTAATCCGGCTACCAATGCTCCATAAATTATTTGAAGAATAAGTACAGAGAAAATGATTTTAATGATCGACCTCAACTTAGAATTGATTATTTCATTTCTGACTTTTTCTGAGTACCACAATTCCAGTGCAAAATAAAAAGTAAAAGCAAAAGTGATAAAAGCAGTAATTAGATGTATTGCCAATCGAATATGACTAACACTTGTGCGCTCTGCTAGTCCGCTGCTAACCATAAACCAGCCGAGAAACCCTTGCAGTCCTCCCAGCAAAAAGAGCAGCAGCATTTTATTACACGTTTTCTTTTCGAATTTATTTTTGAAGAAAAAATATAAGAATGGAATAATAAAAACAACACCAATTAAACGGCCAATGAGGCGATGAATAAATTCCCACCAAAAAATAGATTTAAAATCGGCGAGATTGAATTGATAATTTATTTTTTGAAATTGGGGAATCTGCTTGTATTTTTCGAAGGCAATATTCCATTCTGTTTCGTTGAGAGGAGGAATAGAACCCATAATTGGTTTCCATTCGGTAATAGATAAGCCCGAGCCGGTAAGACGCGTAATACCACCAACTACAACCATTACGAAAATAAGAAAGCAACCGCTGAAAAGCCAGATCGCAATTTGTCTGTTGGCAGATTTCATTTCTTCAAGAACAAAGTAAACTTAGATTAGTTTAAACAACTTCGATTAAAAACAAAAACTATTAATCGTACTTCGGTTTAACAAACCAGCGATCGTTGATAGTGATTCCCAGCCCGAATTTGATATACTTTTCTTCGATTGGGTTAAAAGAAGTATTTCCTCTTTTTCCAAGTTCTACAGAAAAATGAATATTAGTTGCAGCTTTACCAATAGGCAATCCTAAGCCGAATGAAAGCCCGACGTCATTAATTTTTTCCGTTCCAACATTAAGAAATGTTTGCTGGTAATGAAATCCTAAACGGTAAGATATAAAATGTGAATAGCCACGAGGTGCTCTATCGTTTGGAATATATTGAATACCAACTGCGGCTTTCCAACTATCAAACAAAGAATCTTTGACATCTAAGAATTTAAAATCGGACCATTTTTGAAGAGAGTAATCGCCGGCAAATGTCCAACGAGTTCCTTTTTTAAGAGCAGCACCAATACCAATACTCAAAGGCAATGTTACTTTTTTCTGATTGCTTGTTGAATAGATAGAAGTATCGCGCATTAAGATTTGATCGGGCAATGCATAATTATAAAAACGATATGAGGCTACCACTCGAGTTTCTCTTGCATTTAAGTCAGCAACAGGAGAGGCTATCAAACCAAGAGTTAATCGCCAATCACTTTTCTTCTTTTTACCTACAACTTTATTTCGAAGGTCTTGCGCTTGTGCTATTTCTTGATTAAGTAAATTTTTTGATTCGTAATCGGGAGTCGAGGGACCGGAAAGAATACGGCTAAGAGAATCGTTAAGAGCTTTAATTTTTTTATCGAACATAACGATTGAATCCGACTTCGATAGTCGCAAACTGTCCATCGTATATTGCAAGCCGAAATTATAATGAAACCAACCTATGGCAGTACTTCTATTATCGAAAGCGTTCATATAATATGGCGAAGTAAATTCGATCGATTTATTATGATCAACCACACCAAAAATGTATTCAACATTTACACCGAGAGAAAGATGTTTCCCGAATTTTTTTCCTGTCCCGATATGAAAACTATTTAGTCCGCCCGAACCTTTGTATGATCTCTTTTCAGAATCACCAAAAGGAGTGGTTGTATTTTCCACAATCGAATAACCAACACTAGAATAAGGCTGTAAGCCGAAGCCTAAAGACCATTTAAACGGAATAATAGGAAAGGCAAATTGGAAGTACGACAAAGAAGCCACATTAGTATTTTGCGAAGACTTAGCCGTTGAAAGCTTGTACTGATTAAACTTTAAGCCTACATCGAAAGATGTAAGGAAGAGATCGGCGTAAGAAGCAGGATTTCCAGAGTTGATAAAAAGCGGATGAGTGATCGCTATTTCAGTACCGCCCATTCCTAAATTTTTAGTTAGCGAAGTAGATTCAAGATCACCAATTCCATATCTGGAGTAAGGCGAACTAGTAGAAACCTGTGCGGAGGAAAAAAGAGCAGATGATACAAAGCAAAAAAAGAAAAAAATCTTTTTAGTGCTCGACGTTATGTTTGATAATTTCATTTAAACCAATGTTAACCAAATCGGAGGCGGCAAAGATGCTTAAATTTAGTTGACTCACAAAACGATTCATGTCGCCGCCGGTAAGAATAACTTTTAGGTCGGTATATTTTTCGGCATACCGAGCAGCAATCCCTTCCATTTCAGCAACTATTCCATTAAAAACACCTGTCTGCAAAGCAGTTACAGTGGAATCACCAATTAACTTTTGAGGATCAGTGAGGGGAGCTAAAGGAAGTTTACCGGTAAATTTATTGAGTGCTAAAAATCGCATCTTCAAACCCGGGCTTATATTTCCGCCTTTATATTTTTTTGAATGGTCGATCAGGTCATATTTGATACACGTTCCAGCGTCGATAATGAGGACATTTTGTTTAGGAAAGAGGAAAGTTGCAGCAATTACATTGGCCAAGCGGTCTTTTCCTAGCGTTTTCGGAGTTGTGTATAAGTTTTTAATTGGAATTTTAGTGGACTCGGCCAATACAACAATACTCAGTTTTTTGAGCATTATTTTAAGGCTAGAATTAAAATCTACAACCGAAGAAACAAGAGCCGATTGGATATTAAATTTCTTGCAGAGCGATTGTAAACGCCGAGCAGTTAACACTTTGCAAACATCACGATAAATAGCAATATTGTTTTGAAAGATAATAATCTTACAAAACGAGTTCCCTTGATCGATAGTGAGATACATAGAAATAATTTTGTGCAAGTTAGGTAAAGTGAAATATAGAGAAGGAATAAATGACGGAAAAGGGAAATAAATTTGGGGATTTTTAATTTTTTTCTACTTTTGCGCACTCCAAATACGGTGATGTAGCTCAGTTGGTAGAGCAAAGGACTGAAAATCCTTGTGTCGATGGTTCGATTCCATTCATCACCACTAAATAAAATTCTGAATCATGAAAAACACTGATAAAGCAATTAAGTTTGATCGAGTTCTTCTGATTGACGATAACGACATTGATAATTTTATCAATGAGCGAATGATCACTACCAATCAGTTTTCGAAATTGGTAGTCGTAAAAAACAGTGGCGAGTCGGCTTTGGAATATTTAAAAGAGCACAGCAACGAACCCGGCACGTTACCTCAGATTATTTTTCTTGATTTGAATATGCCAGTAATGGATGGTTTTGATTTCCTAGAAAAATACGAAACACTTCCTGAGAGTATTTTGAAAACGTGTAAGGTAATTGTATTGTCGTCGTCGATTAGTCCGGAAGACATCAACCGAGCATCTACCAATCAGTATGTGGTGAAGTATGTGAACAAGCCGTTGAACGAAAAATATTTAGACGCGATTAATTTTTAGTGAGTGGTGAGTGGTGAGTAAAAAAATGCCACGCTGACTTATTAATATTTTCCTTTTATTTTATTTACCTAAAAGTTTTTTGATTCTTAAACTTTCTTTTCATTTCCCTTGAATTGCCAAGTAAATATCATTTTCCTTGTGTGCGGATGAAGTATGAAGTCTGAACCAGGATTTTTCTGATTTTAGGATTTTTTTGATTCGTAATTTAGAAACTTGCGCTCGGCAGAATGTTGTGTGATGGGCTGTGTGTGAGATCATTCAGCCGCACACAGTAGAGGGATTAATAATTTATTAATGATTAATGAAGAATAATTCTTTTTAATTGACTGCTATATTAGGCGCTATTCTTTTATAAAATTTCGAATCAAGAAAATCCTAAAATCAGAAAAATCCCGGTTCAGACATTTTTCCGCTAGGCGAAATGTTTATTCCAATAGCTATCGAAAGTTGAGCAATATCTGTTCTTCACTGCTAAACCAAATCTTCCGGCGACCGCTAGGCGTAATGTTGATTCCGATAGCTATCGGAAGCTGAGCAATAATTTTTCTTCAATACTAAACCTGTTCTTCCGGCGTCATTTCGCCCGGGAGTTGGAAGAGTGTGAGTGTGATTTTTGAAGTATGAAGTATGAAGTATGAAAAAATTAAAATACCGCAGTCAATTAATAATCATTTTTCATTTATCATTACAAATTATTAATTATTCCTGTGTGCGCCTGAATGAGCTCTCGCACAGCCCAACACACAACATTCAGTCGAGCAAGAAAGTATGAAGTATGAAGTATGAAAAAAATTAAAACATCGCAGTCAATTAATTGATAACTATTTTTCATTAATCATTATAAATTATAAAAATCACCCCCTTCGCACAAACTTCCGTTGAATCTTTTTATTTTCTGTGGTGATTGAAACATAATACACGCCACTTGCTAACGCTGAAACATTGAAATGCAAATATTCATTCTTGATGATATCGAAATCGACTTGCACTAATTGACCAAAGGAATTATAAACTTCAACTGACTTAATTTTGTCTTTTCCAATTGTCATATATAAATCTGTTGACGCCGGATTTGGAAAGGTTAAATAGTCTTCACTTGCAAAGTTTACCGTTGAAATATTTGTCGGCAAACTATCACACACTGTGCTACCCTCTGCCCCAAGAAAATAATTGGGGAAGTTCGGCATTGTTGAATTATTGTAACCGGGTAATGGTACACAATGTTGACAGAAATTACATGCCATGCCAGCGCTGTCAGGATAATTAATTACATGCAAGACAGTGGAGCTATTAGGCGCATTCACATAGATCTTTCCATCCGGTGCAAGGCCCATGAGATAAAAATTGGCCGGAAAACCATGGGTAGTAGTGCCATCATAAACTCCTACAGTAATGCGCGAACTATCCACATTGGCCGCCTGTAGATCGAATTGATAAATGTATGAGTTGCTTGACAAGTACAAATACCGGCCACTGGGAGAAAAGGCCGCACCGCTGGCCTGTGCAGAATCATTGATTGCAATATGGATCTGATTACTGAACGTTCCTGAGCAGCGGTCAAAGTCCCATATATCTAAATCATCAAACGTTTCGTAATAAGCGTACTTGTTTCCCTGTGGTGAAAATAAATTTTGACCAGGGCTAACAGTGCGGAAAGTGACCATATCATCAATCCAAGGCCCTTGAATGCC
>JAYTOX010000113.1:0-40677 GCA_043747595.1 Bacteroidota bacterium
CCTGAAACGGATTCCTCAGATTATCCGGGATTAATTTATAATTCGCTTGGATTAGGATATAGTAAACTGGGAATGCAGGATTCATCCGACTACTATTATAGGAAATCCTTGGAAGCGCGCCTCCGTGCAAATAATCAAATTTATTTACCGGGTGCATTTATCAATGTTGCTACAATAGAGATGAGACTTGGGAATCAATCGTTGAGTGAGCAATATTTTGAAAAAGCGTTGGTGATTGCTCGCCTTTCAGGAAACCGGCAATCAGAAGTGAATACACTTTTGGGAAAATCAAAATGGATTTTGAAATTCAAAAAGGATATTGGAAATGCAGAGACGGTAAGCTTAGCGGCAAAGCAAATTGCCTCACATTTGAGTGATCGGTCTTTTTATTTGGCATGCTTGGATGTCTTGATTAATTTGAAAGGCATTCGAAATGATTTTAAATCAGTTTCTGAATTACAAACTGAACGAGCCGTTATTTATGATTCACTGTTCGATTACGAAAAACAGAAGCTCCAAAAGAGCCTTGAACTTCAATTCGAAATTTCCGAAAAAGAGCGTCAAGTAAAACTAGCAGAAAAAGAAAAAGACATTGCAAATTTAACCAACTATTTATTATGGCTTGTTATAGGGTTTGTATTGATTATCGCTTCAAGTATAATTTACTTTATTCGAAGGAATCACAAACGGGATAAAAATTTATTGAAGACAAAAGAACAATTAGTAATTGCTATTGGTGAGCAAAAGAAGTTGAAAGAACAAAAACTTCAAAATGAAATAGAATTTAAAGAAAGTCAGCTGACAGCTATTGCTGTTCAAATGATTCAAAAAAATGAATTACTACAAGATTTAAAAACAAAGTTGGACGAAGAAATTACTATATCTAAAGAAAGTCCAATCAATAGGCTTATTCAAAAAGATCAAAATCAAGATCGAGAATGGTCGGATTTTAATATCCATTTTGAATCACTAAATAAGAATTTTTATTCCCGCCTTAAGTCAGCTTATCCGGAAATCAGTCCGAACGATCTTAAGTTGTGTGCTCTTATTAAACTTAATTTATCCATTAAAGAGATGGCCGTAATTCTTAATATATCCCCAGACAGCGTAAAAACTGCACGGTATCGATTAAGGAAAAAATTGCAGTTGAATACGGAGGATAATCTCACGGATTTCATTCTTAGTTTGAAATAACGTATTTTGTGCACTTAAAGTAGCTGCAATTTTTGGTCGTGTCTACACGATGTCTACTTGTTTTTTTTGTGCTTTCATACATTTGTGTTTAGGTTTACAGTATTGTAATTGAAGTATATCACTTAAATCAGTTTAACCGTTAACCTCATTAAATCAAAAATTCCATGAAAATACTATCTACTCTAATATTAGTTTTGTTTTCTTTTTTTGTTTCACAAGCGCAAACTCAAATTCCCAATGGCGACTTTGAGTCATTACTTCAAGATGGATCATTGAGTAATTGGGGTAATGTATATTTAATGAGTGTTTGGATCGACGATTCTACAGGAGTTTTTCATGGTGATTCACTTATTTATGATGGGCCATTTTATGCTCCTTCAACAGACGCATACAGTGGGAGTGGAGCACTTGAACTGAGAAATGCATATAATTTTACAACCGGAATTGGTATTGTAGGAGCAGCAGGGGTTGGGAGCGATTCAGTTTTTAGCTCATGGTCATCTTTGCAAATGATTTTCGAACAAGTCCAACCGACTCAACTAAATTTTTATTTTAAGCACATTGCAATTAATAATGATACAGCCATTGCCAGACTTGTATTGTATAATCAGTCAGGATATGAAGTTGGGTCAGCTGTATCCTACATGATTGGAAATGTGACAGCTTATACTTACGCTTCAACTCCTGTAATATATACCTCGGTTGATTCAGTTTATGCCTATTCTCTTCAGTTCTTTAATTATCATTCAGATTCATCAGGTCCTATTCAGTGTTCATTGGGTTCACGAACGTTGATAGATGATGTTACTTTTGGATTTTCTACTGGTATTTCAGATGTAATTAGAGGATCTAATTTTTCTATTTACCCAATACCGGCGTTAGATGAAATAAAGATAATTCAAATGAAGGACCAAGAATGTGAATATCAGATTTTAGATATAGCGGGACGAATGATTCAAAATGGTCAACTTTCAGATGAAAAGATAATTCGGTTTGAAAACAAGTTAGCTAGCGGAATTTATACTCTCATTTTGAAAAACGCTACCAACACGTTTCAGAAAAAGTTTGTTGTAAATTAATCGATCAATATACTATTTTGATTTTTTGAAAATGAAATTGAACAAAAAGTGAAGTCGCTGGTAGCAATTTATTTAATTTCAAATTAGGGAAAGAATATAATTTAAGGGTTGTTCTAATTGAGCTTCGTTCTCAATTAGTACAATCCTTTTTTAATTGTATTTATTGAATCTATCTTTCTTTAAAAAACCGAAAAGTTGAATCGATTTAGCTTTCGCCAATTCTACAGCCAAGCTTGAAGGTGCTCCAATTGAAACAACAACAGGGATTGCCGCCATAGCTGCTTTTTGAATTAATTCAAAACTTGCTCGACCACTTAATAATAAGATCGTATTGTTCAACGGTATTATGTTTCTTTTCATTGATGAACCAATCAGTTTGTCGAGCGCATTATGTCTTCCTACATCTTCCTTTAAGTCAATAAAATTTCCATCAATAGTAAAAAGTGCAGAGGCGTGTAATCCTCCGGTACTTTTAAAAGATTCTTGATGTTCTTTTAATTTTTCAAGCAATGAATAAAGAGTAGCAGGGCTTATTTCTAAGCTATTTTTTATAGTAAAGAATGGATTTGTATGAATAGCTTCTATCGAAGCTTTGCCGCATACTCCACAACTAGACGTAGTATAAAAATTTCTTTCTAATTGAAGTTGATTCACTGCAATATTTGGGGCTAACGAAACTTTGATTTTATTTTGTTCTGTTATTTCTGAATGGAGGATATCCGAAAAGCCTTTAATGATACCTTCTGTAAAAAGAAAACCGATCGCCAATTCTTCGTCTTCGCCCGGAGTTCGCATTGTAACAGATATTTTTTTCTCAATAGCTCTATCATTATGAAAGAATCGTGCACTTATCTCAAGAGGTTCTTCAATAGAAAGTATGTCATTTTCAATTGAAGCAAATGTATTTACAACTTTTGTTATTGTTACACTAACAGTCTTAGATTGTTCTATCATTTCATATTAAGATTGGCCAAGCTTTCTTTAATTTTATTATAGTGTTCTTGTGTATCAATACTCATTATTTTTTCCGGATTTTCACAAAATATTTTTTCAGCATTTGTTTTAATGAGAAATTTTTTCAAAGAATAGTCTCCATCTTTAAAGTGCTTTTTTAGTTTATCGAAACAGGAATTTGGGTAAAATGAAAGTAAAGGTTCGTAGTCGTTAATAAAAAAAGATTGAACTTTCTCACTTTTCCTTTGGCCAACAAGCAAGTCTATTTCTTCTTTCGAAATAAAGGGGTAATCGCATCCTAAGTAAATAATTGAACTTTTAGGAAATTTTTTATTTGTACTTAATAAACCACTAATTGGACCTCTGCCTCTAAACTCTTCGTCGTCGAATAAAACATTTTTAGTCGTCAAAAAAGAATAGTCTTGTTCTTTTCTTATTGAGAAAAATATTTGTGGTAGATTAGTTTCGAATAATTCCTCCAGCCTTAGTTGTTGTTCTTGTAAACCATAAAACAATTTCAGTTTGTCGATACCCATTCGTGAACTAAGACCGCCGCCGGCAATAACTAAAAGGATGTCCTCATTAACCATTGATAAAATTTTAAAAATATTATTTTAGTCATACGACTCAAATTTTATTTGTTTTTTATCATACCCCATTTTCTCGAGTCGCTGTCTAGCCTCATGTAACATATCACGCCATCCACACATGTAAAAAGTTGCTGGTCGTTTATCAGAAAAAATTTCTTCGTAAATGGGGTGCACGTAGCCTTGTTTACCTGTCCATCCTTCGTTTGATCGCGATAGCACCGGAATGAAATTAAAAGAGGGATGTGTTTCAGCAAGAGTTTTCATTTCTTGATGATAAATAATATCTTTCTCGAATCGATTTCCAAAAACCATATAAATATTCTTATGAGGAATTTTGTTATTCAAAATATGAAATAACATAGAACGCAAAGGAGCAATTCCTGTTCCAGTACAGATTAGTCCAATGTCGTTGGTGATTGGTTCCGTTAAGCAGAATTTTCCGATTGGTTTTGAAACGTCAATTTTGGAGCCTACGTCTATATTTTCCCAAAGATAAGGAGTTCCGAGTCCTTTTGGATTTAGAACAATAGCAAGTTCAAACGTGTTTTCATTGTTTGGAGGAGAAGCGATAGAATAACTTCTATTGGTAAATTTTGCTTCAATAGGCAAGTTGAGCATAATGAATTGCCCGGCTTTGAATGAGAATTTTGTTTCATCCGGAACCTTGAAAAAAAAACGTTTTACCAATTCTGATTCTTGAATTATTTTGTAAACGGTACTCTTATGATAAGTATAAGCCATATAGTTAATATTTTAGTAAGGCTACCTCTAAAGGGGATAGCATTGCTTCAGTAAAGTCAAGATGAGTTACAAATCGAACCAATTGTTTTCCGAATTGTAATGCATGAATTTTATTGTTCGAAAGATAATTTAAAAAATGAGGCACACTTTTGTTGTCTGAAATTCGAAAGACAATGATGTTTGTTTCGACCTGAAATATTTCTTCAACATAATTACATTTTTTCAAAATACTTTCAATTTCCTTTGCGTTTTTATGGTCATCTTTTAATCGTTCAATATGATGATCCAATGCATAAATTCCGGCAGCAGCTAAATACCCAGATTGTCGCATTCCTCCTCCAAATGCTTTTCGTACTCTTTTTGCTTTTTGTATATTTTCTTTTGAAGAGATTAGTAGAGATCCAATAGGTGCACCTAAACCTTTACTCAAGCAAATAGAAATGGTGTCAAATAATTTTCCGGTTTCCAGTACCGAATCTTTAGTTTCTATCAAAGCATTAAACAATCTGGCGCCGTCTAAATGGAATTTTAAATTATTTTTCTTGACTTCTTTGTGAATTGATTTTATTTCTTCAAGAAAGTAAAAACTCCCACCGCCCTTATTACTTGTGTTTTCTAATGCAACTAGTGTAGTTAAAGGTTGATGAATACTTTCCGGGGGATTAATATTATCTGCAATTTGACTTGCAGTAATTCGGCCTCTGTTACCATCAATTAAACGCATTGACAAGCCTGAATTGCTTGCTATACCTCCACCTTCATAATAGTAAATATGTGCAAGCTTATCGCATATTATTTCTTGTTGAGGCTGAGTGAGAATTCTAATACCAATTTGATTAGTCATTGTGCCGCTTGGGCAAAAAAGGGCAGCTTCATGACCTAGCAAATTGGCAGCTTTAGCTTCTAATTCTTTAACTGTAGGATCTTCATCGAATACATCATCACCAACTTGTGCATTCATCATTGCCTCGAACATTCCTTGGGTAGGTTTGGTAACGGTGTCGCTTCTAAGGTCAATTGTGTTTTCACTCATCCTCAAAGAAAAGAAGTTTTTTGTGAACCTCAAAGGCTAAAAGAGAAAAGAATGTTTTTCAAATCAAAAAAAAAGGACATTGAAAGCTCAATGTCCTGTAAAGTTGTTTCATTTAGATGTTGGAGGGTTTTCGGGGACTCCCATTTCATCTTTCCGTTGTTCCATGCGCATTTGTTTTCTTTGTTCTTGAATACTTTTCAGTTTTGTATATTGTTCAGGAGTAAGAATCAACTTCATTTGTGAATCGTGGGTTTCTCTGGATGCTTTCATTGCCGCCATATTTTTTTTCATTTCCGACTGAGCTACTAATAATTCATTGTAAACTTTCGTGTATTGTTCGTCGGTTAGCAAAAGTTTCGATCTTAGTGTTTCAGCTCTGTTTTTTGCAATTTGTTCAGGACTTGCGTCTCTGTTTTTATGATCATTCTGTTGGCTATAAACAGTGGTGTTGATCAGTAGCACCAATGCAATGCAGCTCATTTTTAGTTTCATGTATTTATGACGGTAATAATAACTATAGGTTTAAGTTGGTTTAACATTTTTTCAAAAAAAAATTAATTAAAAAAGTTGAAATGCATGGACGCAAAATTTTATTAAATCATCCGTTTTTTTGAATGAGGGTTAATCCATCTCTTACAGGTAATATTACTTTTGTAATTCTTGGGTCTGAATTAATTTTTTGATTAAAAGAATGAATGGCTAATGTGTCTTTATCCATTTTTTCAGTTTCTTCAATAACTTTTCCGCTCCACAATACATTATCAGCTATTATAAATCCTCCGGGTCTTAGTTTTTCATATACAAGATCATAGTAATTGGAATAATTTATTTTATCGGCATCTATAAAAACTAAATCAAATGGTCCGTTTAAATTTGGAATTATTGAAAGCGCATTACCAGTTAGAATTTCGAATTTTGGATTCAATCCTGATTCTTGAACGTATTTACGAACCATTGGAGTTAATTCATCATTAATATCTATCGTAATAATTTTGCCGTCATCTATTAGTCCTTCAGCTAAACTTAGCGCCGAATATCCGGTATAGGTGCCTATTTCAAGAATTTGTTTTGGACGGATCATGCAACTGATCATACTTAATATACGACCTTGCAGGTGACCGGAAAGCATACGAGGCATGAGAACATTGGCCTGTGTTTCTCTATTTAGCTTTTTTAATGTATGAGATTCTTGAGAGCTGAATTTTTCAGCATAATCATTAATAGTATGATCAATAAAATCCATCCGATTAGTTCCAATTTTTAATTGAACCTATAGGCACTAGTTGTACATTTTCAATCAAGTGTGTAGATCCGCTTACGCCATACTTATCGACAAAGAAAACTAAAACACAATTTGATGAGTTGATGCCTGTGAGGTCTACATTGTACGATTTAATGAATTCATTTCCTTTAGTCATAATTGCTTGTGGAATTGCATCACCTTCAACACCGGCATTTGCAATTATTTTTCGCAATACATATTTGTAGGTATAATGATTTATGGTGTCGTTCAAATTATAGAAGGTTAATGTACTATCGGGAGAGATTCCTTGCGAACTGAAATCGTTTAACTGATCAAAAGTGCTATCGTATGTTGCGATCGTTTTTTCAATTATATAACCTTGCAGACGGTAATCGCCAAACATATTTTGGCTGAAACCGGTATGAACTATTACGTTTAAATGATTGCTTGAAGAAATTTCAGAAGCATCAATTGCTAAACCACACGAAGGGATTTGACCAAGTTTGGTTTGAGCTTTAGAGAACCAAAGGTCCGGCGAAAGGTCGATAGGGGAGTTGATGTCTCGATTGATTGGGCCGCTTGGGTAAATATTGAAAGTGTTGTAAATACTATCGAGTAAATTGGTGCCCGAAGATAAATTGATATTTGTGCCAGCTTGTAAATTATCATTCACATGAATAGAAACAGCATAAGCGGTACTTGGCCACATTTTTAAAAGAGAGTCGATATAATAGTGTGCCTTTGGACACTGACCGCAAAAAGTTTGAGTATAATTTTCAACTAGGATTTTTTGTTTGAAATTTGATGGAACCGCACTGATACCGGCTGCGTTTCCCGGATTTGGAATATCCTGGTTAGTTTTTGAACAGGATGCCAGAAGAAGAATGAAGGCAATAAATAAGTGGCTGCTTTTCATGAGAATTTGTTTACAGGTGAAAAGTAAACATTATCTAGTAGTTATTAAAATATTTTTGGTTGAACTTTTTTCTGAAAATGCCGGTGAATACTTTATATTTGGGCTCAAATTTAAAGAAAAATGAAAAACCTCTCATTGGGATTGAATGCTGTTCTTCTTGTAGCCGTAGCATTTCTGTATTATTTGCATTTTAAAGGAGGTTCCTCCGGTTCTGATTCTTCCGGTTCTAATAGAGCTATTCCGGTTAGTTCGCAAGGTATTGTTTATATAAATTCCGATTCGTTGCTTGATGAATATCAGTTTTTTAAAGATGAACATGCCAAATTAGAGGCTGCTCAAATGAAGATGAAGGCTCAATTAAAAGATGCGAGCGATAAATTACAGCGGGATGCTGCCACGTATCAACAGCAAGCAATTGGGATGACGAATCAAGAGCGTTCTCAAAAGGAAGAAGATTTAGGCCGTCGTCAGCAACTACTCATGCAACAAAAAGATCAGCTTGTTTCTGAATTGGATGAAGCACAAGGAAAGTCATCGGAAGAGTTATACATGAGACTGTCTGAATACCTTAAGAAATTTAATAAAGGTAAAAATTTTCAATTCGTACTTGGTTATCAAAAAGGCGGTGGAATTTTATTTGCAAACGACAGTTTGAATATCACTCGTCAAGTTATTGAAGGTTTGAATTCGGAATACAAATCTGAAAGTTCAAAATAGTTATTTATTGAATAAAATTTTAAAGTAAAAAGCAGGATTCTTGAGTCGTGCACGTAGGTCCATGTCTTCAAACATGCAAGTAATAGTTTCTTTGAGAGTGGAATTTTTATTTGCTTTATTTACTACCAAATTAAACAAGCTTTCATAGCGTGCAAGTTTTTGCATTTTATGACTTAAATTTAATTCGCTACCTAATTGATCGTAAACTTGTTTATCATATGAGGAGAAGAAGTTTGAATCAAATCGATTATTTTTAACAGCTTTCATAACTATTTCACCGGCGATTCGTCCACTTACAAGAGCATTGCCTATGCCTTCTCCTGTAAAAGGATCGATGAGCGAAGCAGCATCGCCTATTAATAAAGCATTGTCGGTAGAAATATTTCTTCTACTACTACCTAGCGGTAAACCCCATCCTTGTACAGGCGATACTACTTTTGCATTTTTAAATCGCTTTGAAATTGTTGGGTGATAAGAAATAATTTCTTCTATCGTTTTTCTTAAATTGATTTTTTTCTTTGAAACATAAGAACTCAGCATACCTAAACCTACGTTCGCGGTACCGTCATTCATAGGGAAAATCCAAAAATATCCGGGAAGCAATTCTTTTAAGAAATGCAATTCGATATATTTTTCTGGATGGCAATCAAGAACATTTTCGTAATATACTCTGATACCTGCGCAATAATGATTGTTGTTTTTTTTGTATGGTAATAATTCCTTTGCAACGATTGATCGGTCGCCATCTGCACCAATTACAATATCGAAATTTTCTGAATAAGAATTTCCATCTCGATTTAATTGTACCATCAATTCATTTTTATTTCTACAGATCTTTTCGATAGAAGTGTTTTGCAGTATTTCAGCAAAATTTAAATCGGCTTTTGAGAATAGGAAATTATCGAAATTGAGTCGTGTTGAAATGAAGCCAGGCGCGTGCTTGATTTTATTGGGCTTGTTGGAAAATGGTACGTCAAGCATTTTTCCATTCGGTGCAAAAAAACGTACGCCATAACTTCCGGTGAAATTCGTCTTATCATCAGCAATTTGATTCACAAATGAAGGGTTGATTTTATTAAGTTCGTGAACGACTTTTCCACTTAATGCATCGCCACAGATTTTATCTCTTGGGAAGATGCTTTTTTCAATTAACAGATGTTTTATTTTATGTTTACTTAATTCAAGTGAACAAGCCATTCCTGCAGGACCTGCACCTGCTATGAGTATTTTTTTATCTGTCATCAATTCATGAATGCGTTTGACTTCTATTTGAATCAATAAATTATTGTTCTAATTTCTTGGCTTAAAGATATACCTTTGGCTTGAATTTAAGATGGTCGAATCAATATAACGATGAAAGAAAATAAGAGTTTTGTTATTAGAGTATATGGGCTTTTTGTTGATCCGATAAAAGGGGTAATGGTAAGCGATGAGCATGTTTATGATCGAGACGTGACCAAATTTCCCGGAGGTGGATTAGAGTTTGGTGAAGGGACGAAGGAATGTTTGATTAGAGAGATGAAGGAAGAGATGGGAATGCTATTTGAAGTTGTGGAACATTTTTATACAACAGACTTTTTTGTGGCCTCAGTGTTTAATGAAAATTTTCAGGTGTTATCTATTTATTATTTGATGAAGCCTATAGGTGAGCTTCAAGTAACTTTGGCGGGAACACCATTTGAGTTTGAAAAGAAAATAAATGGAGCTCAACGATTTCGGTTTATTCCACTAAAAGAAATCGAAGAAAATTCGTTAACTTTAATTATTGATCGGAAAGTTGCTCTAATGCTAAAAGATAGTTATCGGTTATTTGAATAATTATTCAGTAGATGATAGTTTTTTAGGATATATAAAACCCATTTTATGAAATAATGTAATCCATCTGTCTGTCTCTTTTTTTGATTTAATTCCTGTAGCTATAACTGTGTAAATTTTGTTCTCTTCATTTGCTTTTACTTGAACTACAATGCTATCGTATTTTGTTTCAAGAGTTAGAAAAGAAGCCATATAGAAAGCATGCTTCCAGTATTCTGTTTGCCAAATTCTAACGCTTAGATTTTTTAAAGAAATTTTATTTGCATAACAATCCCAAATTTCTCCATCTTGAAATACAGAGTCACTTATACTTATTCGATCGAGATACGTTAAAACTTCAAGTCGAACCGGAACAACGCCAAAAGGAACCATGCCAATTTTGATAGCTGCGGATCTAGTTAGATCGATGACTCTGCTTTTCTTGAAAGGACCTCGATCATTTACACGAACTACTACTGCTTGTTTGTTAGTTTTATTAGTGACTAATAGATAAGTATTGAAAGGAAGTGTACGGTGAGCAGCGGTAAAATCGTTTTTGTTGTAGTTTTCTCCGTTACTTGTTTCTTGCCCTTGAAAATTGTCGTGATAAAATGATGCTTTACCATATTCAATTAACGAATCGTTTTCTTTAATTGACTGGCCATTTGTAAAAATGAAAAGAAAAATGAAAATGAAAAATAATCGAAAACTCATACGGACAAACGTTTAATAACTGTGTTGTGTTGGAGAATTTGGACTAGCATTTTTTTAATTAATTCTATGTTGAATTACTGAATCTATTTTAGACATAAGGTCCAATGGTTGGTAGTTTCTCCAATTCAAATCGTCTAATTCGCCACCGGTAATGATATAGTAGTCCAGATTAAGTTTTGACATTTCAGAAAGGACATGTGGTCTAAAATTAATTGCCGCAATCCATCCTTCATCTATTTCTTGAAACCATTCTTCATAATAGCAATCGTCACTCCCATGAAAGTTAAGAACATTTTCTCCAATCAAAGCAAATTTGTTTATTCCATTTAGAATCATTGTTTCGATTAGTTCTCGTTTCAAGAACATGATATCATTATAAAGTGCATCATTCCATTCTCCAATAAATTCGAGTACAGCAAAATTATGTTCATAGTCGACAAAAATAACTTTTAAATAGAGTGTACTGCTTCCAAACTGATCCCATTGAGGGTGGATATAAAAATTGTAAATTGTATTTGAATATTCAAATTCACTATGGTCTGTCCCTGAAAATGGTGAAAGTTCATCTTCGGAAGAATTATATAAATCAAGCCAGTTGTAGAATGGTTCGAGATCTTTCATTAGATTTAATTGTAGGGGATGTTTAACACGATTCGGTAAACATTAGTGCTTTTCGAAATACTTATTTCTAAGTAATTGTTGTCATTCTGGAGGGGTTCTCTCCAGTGAGTTTTTTTCGCAGTGGTGATTGTACTAATTAATTCATAAATCAACTCAAATGAGCGATTCTAAATCAAATTTAGGAAAATTATTTTATAAAAAAACACCGGGATGAAATAAAAAGATAAACTGCTAAGAGTGAGAATAGAAGTTCTATTTGTTCTTTAGTTGCTTGAAGTATTCTAAAACATTTCGAACATTACCATGCTTTTGCAAAAGTTCGGCTGCCTCTATATCTGAAATGTTCAGTTCATTCATAATCATTTCAGTTCCCCGAACAATTAATTTTTCATTGGTTAATTGCATATCGACCATCCGATTGCCTTTAATTCGTCCTAGCTGGATCATTACGGCAGTGGAAATCATATTGAGGACAAGTTTTTGGGCTGTACCTGCTTTCATTCTTGTGCTC
Organism: Bacteroidota bacterium; assembly: GCA_043747595.1. Taxonomy (GTDB): domain Bacteria; phylum Bacteroidota; class Bacteroidia; order AKYH767-A; family 2013-40CM-41-45; genus JADKIH01. Next base: position 12,108 of record JAYTOX010000113.1, read on the forward strand.
CCGGTAACAAATTCAGGGCCGACTATTACTTCAATGGGGTAATGGACATTTTGCGCAAGATCGCTATTCTTGTTACATGTTAAACCAATAGATAAGATGTCATTTTCTTTGCACTTTTTTAATGCGCCAACAACATACGGAGTACTTCCACTTGCAGCAATTCCTAAAACAACATCAGCTGTTGAGATATTGTTTGATACTAAATCGTTCCATCCTTGTTCAACATCATCCTCGGCAAATTCAACTGCTTTTCTAATTGCAGAATCGCCGCCTGCAATTAAACCAATTACTTTGCCATGTTCAAGCCCAAAGGTAGGCGGAAGCTCAGAAGCATCTACAATTCCTAATCGTCCGCTAGTGCCTGCACCAATATAAAAGAGTCGGCCTCCGGAACGCAATTTTTCTGTAATTAATATTATTACAGTTTCAATTCGGTGCAATACTTTCTCAATTGCTTCAGGAACCGTTTTGTCTTCTTTATTAATTCCAGATATTAATTCATACACATTCATTGACTCTAAAGAGTTGTAATGTGATTCTTTTTCTGTGGTTTTTTCTGACATAACCTATAAAAGGGTTAACGGTAGATAATTAAAAAATTTAATGGGTTAAAGGTACAAGGGAAATTGGTTTGGATTATACTCGTGCATAATTCTATACACAGAGTTAATAACATCTTCTGTTGATGGCTTGGAGAAGTAGTCGCCATCGGAACCGTATGCCGGACGATGATCTTTGGCAGTTAAAGTAATTGGTGAAGCGTCAAGATATTGAAAAGCTGATTGTTTTTCAATAATTTGTTGCAAGATATAAGCGCTTGCTCCTCCTGGAACATCTTCATCTAAAACCAAAAGTTTGTTGGTTTTTTTCAAACTTTCTTTTATGATCTCTTTTTTATCAAATGGTAAAAGGCTTTGGACATCGATTAATTCAATTGAAATGTTCATTTCTTCTAAGAAGTGTATTGCTTCTTGAGCTATTCTGACGCAACTACCATATGTTACAATTGTCACATCAGTTCCAGCATGAATAATTTCAGCAATTCCGAGTTCAAGTTTAAATTCGCCGAGATTAGAAGGTAGCATTTCTTTCAGTCTATATCCGTTCAGACATTCGATAACCAGAGCCGGTTCATCACAATCAACAAGTGTATTGTAAAAGCCCGCCGCTTGAACCATATTTCTTGGAACTAAAACGTGAATTCCTCTAATCGCATTAATGATCATACCCATTGGTGACCCACTGTGCCAAATACCTTCTAAACGATGGCCTCTGGTACGAATGATAACCGGTGCTTTTTGGCCACCTTTGGTTCGGTACTGTAACGAGGCTAGATCATCGCTCAACACATTCAGCGCATACAATAAATAATCGAGGTATTGTATTTCTGCTATTGGTTTTAATCCCCGCAACGCTAAACCAATTCCTTGACCAATTATTGTAGCTTCTCGTATTCCTGAATCTGTAATTCGTATTTCTCCAAACTTAGCTTGAAGTCCGGCAAAGCCTTGGTTTACATCTCCAATTCTACCAAGATCTTCGCCAAAGGCTACAAGGCGAGGATCTTTTGTAAAGAGCGCATCGAAATTGGCTTGAAGAATTTCTCTTCCATCGACTAATGGCGAATCGCTTTTATAAATTGGAGAAATAGCTTTTGCTTTTTCTATAGATTCATTCGATCGACTATATAATGTTGAGTTATATCTTTCGTAATTTTCTTTTAAATATTCATTGTGCAATTTAAGTAGTTGTTCTTTTTCCTTCGTCGATTCATTTCTCAACAAGCGAAGAGTTTTTTGGATGGCAACAATAATGTCTCTTCGTGCCGGGTCAATTGTAGACTGAAGATCGTTTTTTATTTTATCAATAAAGGCCGACTGTTTAGAAACTTTAGAAATCGAATCAAACACTTCACACGTTTCTTTTATTTCTGTTTTCACCGGTGTGACAAAATCGTTCCAAGCTTTTTTGCGACTATCGTTAGCGAATTTTTTTGCATCCTCTTCGATTTGATGACACTGTTCTTCCGTTGCAATGGCAGAACTAATCATCCACTCTTTCATTTTTTTTAGGCAATCGTATTCATGTTCCCAATCTAGTCGTTCTTTCGATTTATACCGTTCGTGAGAACCGCTTGTGCTGTGACCTTGAGGTTGTGTCATTTCAGAAATGTGAAACAAAACCGGTACTTGTTCTTCGCGACAAATTTTTATTCCTTTTGCATACATCTCGCAAAGGCCAGGATAGTCCCAGCCTTTCGCTCGTAAGATTACATAGCCATCGCCTTTATCATTACGTTCGAACCCTTTTAGTATCTCCGAAATATTTTGTTTGGTAGTTTGATATTTAGCTGATACAGAAATTCCATATCCATCATCCCAAACCGAAATAGCCATTGGAACCTGTAAAACTCCGGCGGCATTTATTGTTTCCCAAAAGAGACCTTCGGAAGTACTCGCATCACCTATAGTTCCGAAAGCGACTTCATTTCCTTCGGTAGAAAAATTAGTGAATTGATGCAGGTCTTTATTATTTCTAAATAATTTTGAAGCCCATGCTAATCCTAGAAGACGCGGCATTTGGCCCGCGGTAGGAGAGATATCTGATGAAGAATTTTTTAACGTTGCAAGATTTTTCCAGCTTCCGTCGGCATTAATTAAACGCGTTGAGAAATGGCCATTCATTGAACGACCTGCTGAACTGGGTTCTGCTTCTACATCAGGATTTGCGTATAGTTGAGCAAAGAAAGCGGTTATGTTAGATTGGCCAATTGCAAACATGAACGTTTGATCGCGGTAATAACCAGATCTAAAATCGCCCGGTTGAAATTGCTTCGCCATGGCAATTTGTGCAATCTCTTTTCCATCACCAAATATTCCAAATTTTGCTTTGCCCGTTAATACTTCTTTTCGACCTAATAGACTTGCTTGTCTGCTTTCTGTAGCAATTCGAAAATCATTTAATACTTCTTTTTTGAAATCTTCAAAACTTAATGCATTAGACGATGGTTTTGTTTCCGCCTCTTTCATACAAAATTAATAGGGATTGTTTAGTGACAAATGTATAATTATTTTGTTGTTTTTAAATGATTTTCTTTGAACAAAACGAGCATTTTTGATGGTTTTTAAATCATTCTTGAGAATGATGAGTGAAAATAAATTACTAGTATTCTTTTCAGAATTGGAGGAATAAATTAATGTTAAGAGAGTGAGTTTAAGTACGAGGATATTGTTGGCTCGTTGTAATGTCTTTGGTATTCTTTTTCAAATTAATCAAATAGGAACCTACTTTGAACTTATTATTCAGTAATTTTGTGCGCATTAACAAAGGGAAATGAATTTTCAACGAATGATTGCACTTGCGCTTGCTCTTACTTTATTAAATGGGTGTTCCACAAAAAATAATCAACTTGTTCAACAACCAGTTCCTGATCGGTTGAAAAAGGGTAATCAAGAAGCAATTTATTTACCGGCCGGAGTTTTAACTTCTCACTTCGATACTATCTGCGGAATGAACATTGAAAATAATGTAATAGACACTTTAACCATTGATGAGAAGGTTTTAGGATTTTGCAGCCACGAATGCAAAAAATCTTTTCTTAATACACAAAAAATAAAATGAAAAAACAATTAATTCTTCGTTGGGGTGTAGTTGCTGTAATTGTGATGTCTGCAATGGTTTGGGGTTATAAGATTATTACTACCGAGAAAAAAGATATCCCGACACTGCCCGTGTACGGAGAAAAAAATGATGACTCTACTTATCATACTATTGCTGATTGGAAATTGACCGATCAAAACGGAAAAATTATTTCGCAAAAGGATCTTAAAGATAAAATTTATGTAGCTGATTTTTTCTTCACCACTTGCCAAGGTATTTGTCCGAAAATGTCTAATCAGTTGGAACGGGTTGCACAGCTTTTTAAAAAAAACGACCAGATTCAATTTTTATCGCATACGGTAAAACCGGAGGAAGATAGTGTGTCTGTTTTAAAGCAATATGCTCTTGAACATCATGCTGATGATAATCAATGGCATTTTGTAACAGGTGATAAAAAAGTTATTTATGAGTTAGCTAGAAAATCGTATTTGTCGAGCGTTACGCAAGGAAATGGCGGTCCGGATGATTTTGTTCACACACAGTTTTTTACATTTGTAGATGCTGACAGGCGAATTAGAGGATTTTATGATGGTACAGATTCTACCGACGTTAATAAGTTGATTGATGATATTTACACATTGATGAATGAATAATTAAAAATGAGAATTACGCTTTTGAGCATATTTTTTTGTGTCGTTTTTATCCATTTATCTTTTGGACAAACAGCCGATTGTCATTTTTTGAAAAATAAAATTGCTCAACATAAATCAGAAAATAATTATTACCTAACAAACTCAGCGAACTATGAAAGAGTAAATATTTATTTTGCAGAATGTAATTGGAATATTGATCCGTCTGTAGATAGCATTTCAGGTAGTGTTAAGTATTTGTTTACTGCGTTAGATACTCTTGATTATATCACTTTCGATTTATCGACGAAGCTCATTGTTGATTCAGTGATTATCCAAAATGCGAATTGTGTTTATCAACATGATTCAGATCTTTTAAAAATTAATTTGCCTTCCACTATTTTGTCGATGAGTTCTGATTCATTGATTATTTATTATCATGGAATGCCAGAGGCCACCGGCAATGGATCTTTTACTCAAGCAGATCATTCCGGTTCTCCTACAATTTGGACTTTGTCTGAGCCCTATGGAGCGCGTGATTGGTGGCCTTGTCGACAAAACACAGCCGATAAAATAGACTCGATGGAAATTAATTGTAGAATTCCGTTGGGTAATAAGTGTGCTTCGAATGGGAAACTTCTACAAGTGGAACAAATAGGAAGTGAAAATATTTATCACTGGAAAACAAATTACCCTATTGCTCCTTATTTGGTTGCAATAGCTGTTACTAATTATGATGAATTGAAAGACACTTTAATTTTGTCAAATAATGATACACTTTCCATACTCAATTATTTTTATCCTGAAAATTCTGTGAGCTGGCAGAATTCTACCTATACAACCAAACAGCTTTTGGAATTTTACGATAGTTTATTAATAAACTATCCTTTTTCAAAAGAGAAATATGGGCAAGCACAATTTGGTTGGGGAGGCGGAATGGAACACCAAACAATGTCGTTTGTCGGTGAATTTTCGTTCGAATTGATAGCTCATGAAATGGCGCATCAGTGGTTTGGCGATTATACAACTTGTGAAAGTTGGGAAGACATTTGGCTTCATGAAGGATTTGCAACATACATGACAGGCATGTGTGTAGAGCGTTTTGAACCTGAGAATTGGTATACTTGGAAAGTTAATGCATTGGAAGATATTATTTCAGAACCGAATGGATCTGTTTTGTGTGAGGATACAAATAGTTTGAGCAGAATTTTTAGTGGCCGTTTGTCGTATAGAAAAGCTTCGTTCATTTTGCACATGCTTAGATGGAAATATGGGAATGCTGCTTTTCAAAATGCGCTTAAAGACTATTTACAAACGCCTCATTTAGCATATTCTTATTCACGTACTGCCGACTTAAAAAATTCATTTCAAAATATTACCGGTGAAAATCAAGATGCTTTTTTCAACGAATGGTTTTATGGCGAAGGATTTCCGAGCTACACGTTAGAGTGGGAGAATGATCAAAATAATGTTAACCTAACATTAAGTCAAAGTTCTTCTGATCTTTCAGTTTTATTTTTTCATAATAAGGTGCCAATTGAATTTAAAAATAATAATAATGATACAATCGTAGTTGTCGACCCGCAATTCTCAGGAGAGCAGTTTCACATTAGTTTGAATTTTGTGCCGTTGTATGTAAACATCGATCCGGAAATTCAAATTATTTCTGGAGCGAATAAAGTTATCAGAAAATTACCTGCTGGAAGTATTACGGATCAACTCAGTATTATCCCTAACCCGGCTGTCGATTATCTGGAACTGAAATCAACAAATACATCACTTAATTTTAGTGCTTTCCGTTTGTGTACAATGTTGGGAAATGAAGTGTTTTCAGTAGATCTAAACAATAGGAAAATTATTGACCTCAGTGATAAAAATCTAAAATCGGGGCTTTATATAGCAGATATAACAACGAGTTCAGGGCATTATTTTCAAAAAATAATTGTTGAAAAGTGAGATTTCAGCTCTTAATTGACAGTTGCTCTGTTGGCAATTCCTATTTAGCCAATATTCCTTGCGATTTTTCCTTTTTTCAGGTATTTTAGGTGTCTGCATTAAATTTTTACAACGCCCATCTTATGAAGTCATCAGTCAAGTTATCACTGCTTGTTGCACTGTTTGTGCTGATCAGTTTGATTTCTGCCATTGCTCAAAAAAACAAGTCCACCTGGACAGAACATGCACGCACTGCGTTTACAGAGAAGTTTTTTTTAAAATCGTTGCCGAGTGATTACCGTTTATTCAGTATTGATTTTTCGATGTTGAAAGCGGAGTTGAACACGGCTGTTTATGAAACTAGTCCGAATGCTGTTGCACAAATTATTTCGCTTCCTTTAGCTGATGGATCTATTCAACGATTTAAAGTATTTAGAAGTGAAGTCATAGCAGATAGTCTAGCCGGAAATTTTGAATCGATTATTAGAACTTTTAAAGCGAAGGGAATCGACGATCCAACTGCAATGGCAACATTAGATTATACAGTTTGGGGATTTCATGGATTTATTATTTCCAGTAGAGGGTATATGATGATTGATCCTTATACTCTTGGGAATACAGATAATTACATTTGTTATGATCGTAAAAATACTACAGTTCCTCGCGATTTTATATGTGAAACAGAAGGAAGTTTAAAGAAGTCGATCGATCAAAACAGACCAAACTATTCTGTTCAACGGTCGAGTGGAACGTCATTACGTACTTATCGTTTAGCACTAGCTTGTACAGGCGAATATGCTGCATACTATGGAGGAACAGCAAGCGGTGCATTTTCAGGAATGGTAACTTCAGTTAACAGAGTAACAGCAGTGTATGAATTAGAGTTAAGTGTTCGATTAGTTTTAATTTCAACAACGAATCTTGTTTATACGAATGCTGCAACAGATCCTTACACTAACACGAGTGGAAGTACAATGTTAGGGGAAAATCAAACCAACGTGACAACTGTAATAGGCACTGCGAATTATGATATTGGGCATGTGTTTAGTACCGGTGGAGGAGGAGTAGCAGGATTAGGAGTTGTATGCAACTCAACCAATAAAGCAAGAGGAGTAACAGGTTCATCGGCGCCTATTGGTGATAATTTCGATATCGATTATGTTGCACATGAAATGGGACATGAGTATGGTGGGAATCATACCTTCAATAGTGTTACAGGAAGTTGTGGTGGGGGGAATCGTGCAGCTTCTGCAGCATATGAACCGGGAAGTGGAACCACAATCATGGCTTATGCAGGAATTTGTGGTGCTGATAATATTCAAGCACACAGTGATGCAATTTTTCACACGAAAAATTTTGATGAGATCCAGACATTTATTACAACAGGTGGAGGAAGCACTTGTCCGACTTCATCAGCAACTGGAAATACAGCACCAGTGATTACAGTGCCGGGTAATTTTTCAATACCATTTAAAACACCTTTTCAACTTAACGGATCAGCGACTGATGTTAATGGGGATCCGCTGACTTATTTATGGGAAGAGTATGATGTAGTAGCTACAGGAAGCGCGCCAAATAGTCCAACAGGAAATTCCCCAATTTTTAGAGTGTGGACGCCTGTATCTACGGGCACACGATATTTTCCTAGAATGTCAGATATCGTTACCAATACGCAAACACTTGGTGAATTGCTACCAACGTATGCACGTACTATGAACTTCAGAATGTCGGTGCGTGATAATCGTTTGAACGGTGCGGCTATTACAAATAATGATGTACTTGTAAATATTAATGTTGTCAATACAACAACTCCATTTGCTGTAACATATCCAAACACAGCAGTAAGTTGGACAACGACCAGTTCGCAAACAGTTACTTGGGATGTTGCTTCAACAACGGCTTCTCCTATTAGTTGTGCGAACGTAAATATTTTGCTGTCAACTGATGGCGGATATACATATCCGTATACTCTTGCAACGAATGTTCCGAACAGTGGTAGTGCTGTTATTACCACGCCATCAGTTTTAACTACAACTGCAAGAGTAAAAGTAGAAGGAGCAGGAAATATATTTTTCGATATCTCGAATGCTAATTTTACAATAGTAGGCGGAAGTGTAGTCTTAACAAGTTTGAGTACAAACTCAATTTCACCCACGAATATTTGTGCAAGTGCAAATCAAAGTGTTAGTTTTAGCGGCGACGGACCAGCGAATGCCGGGAATATTTACACAGCTCAGCTCTCTAATGCTGCCGGCTTTTTTACATCGCCAACTGTTATTGGAACATTAACATCAACATCGTCCACAGGAACAATTGCTTGTGTGATACCCTCTCTTACCACAGCAGGGTCGTCATATCGCATTCGAGTTGTTGCATCCAATCCTGCAATTATTGGAACTGATAACGGTGCAAATCTCACCATACTTCAAATCGTAGGAGCTTCGGGAAGTATAACGGGAACTACAACTATTTGTGCCGGACAAACCGGAGTTATTTATTCAGTTGGTGCTATTGCGAATGCTACAACATATAATTGGAGTTTGCCGTCGGGGGCATCTATCACAGCAGGAACAGGAACAAATTCAATAACGGTTACATATTCATCAGCTGCTGTCTCTGGAACACTTTCTGTTAATGGATCGAATGTTTGTTTTAGTGGAAGCTCAAGTTCGTTAGCGATTACAATAAGTCCACTGCCAACGGCATTATCAGTTATTACCGGACCAACTTCTGTTTGTCAAGGGCAAACCGGAATATACAGTGTATCAACGAATGCAACTGCAAATTCATATTCATGGAGTATGCCGTCAGGCGCTACCATCCAATCAGGTGCAGGAACAAATTCTGTTACCGTTTTATTTTCGACAGCTGGATTCGGTACTATAACAGTAGCAGGGGTTAATGCATGTGGAAATGGAACAGCATCTTCATTAGGATTAAATGTTTTAAGTACAGCGGCGACACCATCGATTGCAGCCGGAGGGCCAATAAGTTTTTGTTCGCCCGGAAGTGTGAATCTTTCTTTTACCTCTGTTGTTGGAAACGCCTATCAGTGGAGAAATAACGGAATTGCAATTGGAGGAGCAACGGCATCATCTTATTCTGCAACTACAACTGCAGCATACGATGTAGCGGCTTATTCGCCAGAAACGTTCGTTAACTCTACAGTCGTTTCGATTCCTGATAATGTTTGTACCGGAGCAAATAGTACGATAACAGTGAGTGGTTATTCAGGTACAGTATCTACTGCGGGAATTTCAATTTCATTAAATATTACCCATACATACGATGGTGATTTGATGCTTTTACTTCAAGCACCAAATGGTTCGATTTTAGGTTTAGCGAATCAAGTAGGGTCGAGTGGCGATAATTTTACAAATACAATTTTTACAGATGCAGGTAGTACGACTATACCAACTACCGGTTCACCTTATACAGGAACGTATAAACCATGGGCGAGTATCATGACTACTTGCACAACAAGTACTGTTACTTCATTTGCAGCCATTGGCGGAGGCGCACTTAATCCGAATGGAATTTGGAAGTTGATTGTTATCGATAATGCTGCAGCCGATGTAGGAACGATTAATAATTTTTCCATCACTTTTCCGGCATCTAGCAATGGACCATGTTTTACAAGCAGTAATGTGATAAATGTTTCATCGTTATCTCCGCCAACGCTAACATCTTTTACACCTTCATTTGGAAGCTCGGGTACGGTAGTTACTATTACCGGGAATGATTTTGCGAATGCATCAGCGGTAACTTTTAATGGGATAAGTTCAACTTTTTCGGCTGTAAGTAATACTCAGATTACAGCAACTGTTCCTGCGGGATCAACTAGTGGTTATATTGTAGTAACAACACCATGTGGATCAGTTACGTCGAGTACAACATTCAGTTCTAATATTACTTTGTCATTAAAAGTGTTTATAGAAGGATTTTATTCGAGTGCCGGAGTTATGCGAACAGCTTTAGCAGGATCAAATACCGATTCTATTATTGTTCAACTTGCGGGTTCATCGGCTCCACATTCAGTTTTATATTCAGACAAAGCCGTTATCAATTCGAGTGGTGTTGGAGTGTTTTCTTTTCCTGCTGCTGTAATGGGAGGTAATTATTACATAGTTGTAAAGCATAGGAACTCAATTGAAACATGGAGTGGTGGGGCAATTGCTTTTCCTTCAACTTCAAATACATTTGATTTTACATCAGGTATTACGCAAGCTTATGGAAGCAATCTAATCAATGTTGGTGGTGGTCGTTATGCAATTCGCTCCGGCGATATTGATCAAAACGGTATCATTAATAATGCTGATTTTACATTGGTTCAAGCTGCAGTGCTTACGCTCAGTTCGGGTTATTTGGTTTCTGATATCACAGGCGATAATCTAATTGAATCGACAGACTACTCTTTGGTTGAAACAAACTCGCAAGCAGGTTTAGTATTGTTGAAACCATAGAAAACGGAAAAAAATTATATTCCTAAATTGTTAAGGTAATATCCTTGCTTACAAAAAATATTTATTTGTAAGCGAGGGTTTTTTATTTTAAAAGTAAATCGCTGATAACAAATGCAGCGAATGCAACGCTTGCAATACCATTGGTTGTAAAAAAGGCGAGATTAACTTTGCTTAGATCGTTTGGTTTTACAAGCAAGTGTTGATACACTACCAATATTGAAAACACAGCTGCTCCCAGCCAATAGATTTTTCCAAAAGGTAAATACATTCCTGCCAGAAATACAAAGCCAACTGAAATCAGATGTAGTATAACCGAAATAGTCAGAGCCCCTGACTTTCCAAAAGCTGCAGGCATTGAACGTAGATTTAGTTTTCGATCAAACTCTTCATCTTGTAATGCATAGATAATATCAAAACCGCTTACCCATGTTAATACTGTGAAACTAAATAGAAGTGGAAGTAAATTGAAAACTCCCGTTACTGCTAGGTATGCCCCAATCGGAGCTAGCGATAAACCAATTCCTAAAACCAAATGGCACAGCCACGTAAATCTTTTTGTGAATGAATATCCTAATACAACTAGCAGTGCAATTGGTGATAAATAAAAACAGATTTTGTTGATGAAATATGTTGTAGCGATAAAACAGAGTGATGATATTATTACAAGCAAAAGAGCAGAAGTAGGTTTTACTTTTCCGCCGGGAATTTCTCTAGTTGCGGTGCGTTGATTTTTCTTGTCAATGTGTCTGTCGATGTACCTATTGAATGCCATCGCTGATGTTCTTGCGAATATCATACAAAGTATCACTTTTAACAGTAGTAAAAACGAAAAATTTGAATCAGGTCTTGTAACGCCAAGCGTAAATCCTATCAATGCAAAAGGCATGGCAAAAATAGTGTGGCTGAATTTTACAAGCGATAAATAGTTGTTGATTTTTTTAATAAACAAAATGTTTTTCCTCCGGTGCTAAGGTAAAAGAAATTATCGTTGATTAAAGAATGATCATTTTTTCTATTCGTTTGTTTTTACCTTCTATTTTCAGTGAAACAAAATAGACGCCGCTATTCATGTTTTCTCTAGAAACATCTATGCTGGTTGCTAGTTCCTTTAATTCTATCGTCTTAATGGTTTGGCCTAGCATATTGGTGATTTGAAGCGTTGCTTTTTTAGCTGTTCCAATCGTTGAAAGATCATATTGGATACTGAAATTGCCAGAAGTAGGATTAGGAAAAATTGATAAATCGATTGCACTAAATTGGTTTTCTGAAATGCCAATTGTACAACCGCGAACGGAAGAGTAGGCATTTACTTTTCCATATCCCCAACGATTATCGGGTAAACTTAGCCCCGTAAATCCATCTTTGTCTGCACAGTTTAAGATTGCATTTTTAACTTCTAACCATGTTGCTGTCGGGTTTTTCTGCAAGTAAAGTGCGGCAATTCCTGCAACAACCGGTGAAGCCATTGATGTTCCACTGCTTCGTTTATGTTTTTTACCGGCTGCAACTTTCTCTGGTTCTGTTGCTGAGAGAATACTCATTTCAGCTTGCGTGCCGGTCGATAAAACCCATTCGCCGGTTGCTGTAATGTCTGGTTTTATTCTGCCATCGCGTGTTGGACCATGACTCGAAAAAACCGAGAGCTCGCCAACATGCAATGTCGTATCTCTTGTAATGGCATAGTTGGCATTTGTATAATAATTTCTATTCGTATAACTTCCAACGGTTATAACTTTATCGCTACACGTAAAGCTGCTCACTATTGTTTGATCAGTATCCGGTTTTTTATATTTATTTATTTTTGGATATGTTGTACTGTCGGGCAAATTGTCAAAGATCATATCTAAACTCCAAGCATCCATTCTCCCTCCACCCACTGTATTAAAATTCCAATAGTATCTGCTTGTGTCTTGTCCATTGATGTTTTGTGTAGAGTCAGGATAAATCATATACTCAAAAGAATAGTAGCTCCCAAAATTTTGAGCATAACTATAAATAATTCCTAATCGATTTGATCCGCTCCACAAAGTGTCAATGATTACACTGTCAACATTTGCCAATATGTTTTTAAAAGGAAGTGAACCGACAGTTTGTAGATTCGGTTTCACTCGTTGTAACCCAACAGAAAAATTTGCATTGTTAAATTGCCCCGAATCTCCGAAGGCTTGAATATAAATAGAACCGCTGCTGTATTGTAACCAAGTAAAGTTTGTGTCGGTCGAAAGTGTATAGCCGAGGTGGAGTGGTGCTGCTCCTGCATTTCCTGCTGCACAAACAACTACGTGGCCAGGTGCAGAGGTAATAAGATTGTCGATACTTTGCGCTTGAATATCTTTTCCATCGTGCGAACCAAAATAGGTTCCTAAGCTGATATTTATTACTGCCGGTTCTCCAAGTTGGTCGGCTCTGTCGAAAATATATTTAATGGCATCCACTAACGAAGTGAGAAAATCATTATCGGGCTGATTCAAATTTGATTTGACAATTATCATATCAGCTTTAGGCGCCATTCCTTTGTAGTTATTCACGGCTAAGCCATTTCCACAAGCTATTCCGGCTACGTGTGTACCATGGCCAAAAGGGCTATCGAAGTGTTGAGTAGCTGTGTCTATCTGATTTCCGATGTATTCTTTTCCGTAACCATAAGGTTGCGCTTGTGTTGCAGGATTTGTATTCACAATTGATTGATCCCATAAATATTTTATTCTTGTTCTTCCATAATCATCTCTGAAATCGGGATGAGTAAAATCAATTCCCTCATCGATAATTCCTACAACAACCCCGCTGCCATCATACGATTGTGGTAAGCCAAATCCGTTTTGTACTTCTAATACATGATTGTTGCGAACTACCTGGTCGTTTAATGGTTGCAAACGATAGTCATTACTTTCTATCCGTTTTACATCGGCAACTTTAGCAAGTTCTTTTATTTTGTCGAGCGGAATTCGAATGGCTGCAATGTCTCCTGCTGCGTATTTAAAAACGCCTCCGAGTGAAATAGTATTCGCTCGAATGATGTCTATATTCCCTTTTACTAGAACAGATATTTCTCTGGTCGATGAAATTGGCTCTTCAATTTTTCGCTTCAACGCAAAATTCATTTTTGCCATTTGGGCTTCGGTGTTAGTGAAGGCGATTACCGACAATAAGATCAATATTGATTTTTTCATTTTCATGCTTACTTAGTAGAGCATTCTATTACTTAAATTGGCTCCTTTTGTTACTTAAGTGCAAGGTATTTCTGTCACAATGTTCACAATTTTCATTCAATGAAAAGTTGGTTTATAGGCTATGAAAAGAGAAAAAAGGATTTGCTTTTTTACTCTAAAATCTAACTATTCTCAAATGTGTGGATTCTAAGCCAATAATTTGTACAAAAAGCTCTTGTTTTTTACGCAAATTTTGAGCTGCAACAATTATTTTACGTTTGCATAGATTCAAAATTTCTTCTGAATTTGGCTTTTTTTAACGACATTTGCCGCTCACAAAAGGAAAAACTACAATATGTCAGACGATAAAAAGATCATATTCTCCATGGTTGGGGTTAGTAAGATCTACCCCCCTCAAAAACAGGTTCTAAAAGATATTTATTTGTCATTTTATTACGGAGCAAAAATTGGTATCCTCGGTTTAAACGGCGCAGGTAAGTCTACGCTTATGAAAATCATTGCCGGTATCGAGAAATCGTTCATCGGTGAAGTTGTTTTTTCCCCTGGTTACACGGTAGGATATCTTTCTCAAGAACCGAATTTCGATAATACGAAGACTGCTCGAGAAATCGTGATGGAAGGTGCGCAGAAAGTTGTTGACTTGCTCAAAGAATTTGAAGAGATCAATAACAAATTCGCAGAAGAGATGACCGATGATCAGATGAATAAACTGATCGAACGTCAAGGAAAAGTGCAAGATGCTATTGATGCTTGCAACGGATGGGAAATTGATAATAAGATTGAGATTGCAATGGATGCTTTGCGTTGTCCTGATCCGGAAGCACTTGTTGAAAATCTTTCGGGCGGTGAGAAAAGAAGAATTGCGCTTTGTCGATTGTTATTGCAAGAGCCAGACGTATTATTACTCGATGAGCCAACCAATCACCTCGATGCTGAATCGGTATTGTGGTTAGAACAACATCTTCAAAAATATGCTGGAACTGTTATCGCTGTTACTCACGATCGTTATTTCTTGGATAATGTTGCTGGATGGATACTGGAACTTGACAGAGGTGAAGGAATTCCGTGGAAAGGAAATTATTCTTCATGGTTAGAACAAAAGTCGAATCGTCTTTCTCAAGAAGAAAAAACGGAAAGCAAACGTCAGAAAACATTGCAGCGAGAGTTGGAATGGGTTCGTTTATCGCCTAAAGGCCGGCATACAAAATCGAAAGCGCGTATTGCAGCTTACGACAGAATGTTGAACGAAGATGTAAAAGAGAAAGAAGATAAATTGGAATTGTTTATTCCTCCCGGTCCTCGTTTAGGTAGTGTTGTAATTGAAGCAAATGCTATTTCAAAAGCTTATGGCGACAAAATACTTTTTGAAAATCTTAGTTTCTCTTTACCGCCTGCGGGAATCGTTGGTGTTATTGGACCGAATGGTGCCGGTAAAACGACGTTGTTTAAAATGATCATGGGACAAGAGACTCCTGACACTGGTGAATTTAAAGTTGGTGATACTGTTCAGATTGGTTATGTTGATCAGTCGCATGATGATCTTGTACCGGGAAAAACTGTTTATGAAGTAATTTCAGGTGGTACAGATTCTATGATTGTCGGAAGTCAGAAATTGAATTCGAGAGCTTACGTTTCTAAATTTAATTTCAGTGGAACTGATCAGAGTAAAAAACTGGAAGTATTATCGGGTGGGGAAAGAAATCGTGTTCACTTAGCAATTGCTTTGAAGCAAGGTTCGAATGTTCTTTTACTCGATGAGCCTACGAATGATATTGATATTAATACGTTGAGAGCGTTAGAAGAAGCACTGGAAAATTTTGCCGGTTGTGCTGTTGTTATTTCTCACGATCGATGGTTCCTAGATAGAATTGCAACACATATTCTCGCTTTTGAAGGCGACTCTCAAGTTTATTTCTTTGACGGTAACTTCTCAGAGTATGAAGAAAATAAAAAACAACGTCTTGGTGATGTACAGCCTCATCGAATCAGATATCGTTCGCTTGTGAGATAAAATAATTTCATTCGCGATTTATTTTATAGCATCGTTCCTTTTATTCGATTCAATTGAAAGAGAGAAATTCGTGCGAATAATTTACGCTTACATAATTTGCTTTTAATTTACGTTTAATTAGTCGGGCAACTCTTATTAATTGCCTTTTAAATAAAAATGAAACCATCTATTCCTAAGGGTACGAGAGATTTTTCGCCTGTGCAAATGCGCAAACGAAATTTTATTTTTGATACTATCCGATCTGTTTTTCAACGATATGGTTTTGAACAAATCGAAACTCCATCGATGGAGAATTTGTCAACTTTGGAAGGAAAGTACGGCGATGAAGGCGATAAACTTTTGTATCGTGTTTTGAATTCAGGCGAAGTAATAGATCAAATTAAAGGTGCATCAGGAAATATTAATTTGTCTGACATCACTGAAAAAGGCTTACGCTATGATCTTACTGTTCCTTTTGCAAGGTATGTAGTGATGAATCAAAACGACATTGCATTTCCTTTTAAACGATATCAAATTCAACCCGTATGGCGCGCCGATCGTCCGCAGAAGGGTCGCTACCGCGAATTTTATCAATGCGACGTTGATGTGATTGGATCCGATTCTTTACTCAGTGAAATAGATTTGATCAATATCGTTCAAGATGTTTTTGAAGTATTGAATTTCGGAGTGACAATCAAATTGAACAACAGAAAAATTTTAGCTGGAATTGCTGAACTCATTGGTTCGCCGGAAAAAATAATTGATATCACTGTAGCCATCGATAAGATCGATAAAATTGGAATCGAGAAAGTGCTTGATGAATTACGCAGTAAAGGAATTGATGAAAAGGCTCTTTCAATACTCAAACCTATTATCGATTTAAAAGGAACGAATGACCAAAAGTTAGGTGTTTTATCGGAAGTGCTTGCTAATTCACAAATTGGGAAATCGGGAATTGCTGAAATAGCAACTATCTTTTCTCTTGCATCTAATCTCGGATTAAAAAATAATTTGGAGTTAGATATTACACTTGCCCGGGGACTGAATTATTATACGGGAGCAATTATTGAAGTAAAAGTAAATGATGCTCGTTCTACATTTACAGGAAGTATCTGCGGAGGTGGAAGGTACGATGACTTGACGGGAATTTTTGGATTGCCAAATATGTCGGGCGTGGGTATTTCTTTTGGTGCTGATAGAATATATGATGTACTTGAAGAAATTTCGGGATTTTCTAGTGAAAGTGTTTCTCTTACTAAAATACTTTTCGTTAATTTCGGAGACAACGAAGCGAACTATTGTCTTAAGCTTGCGAAAGAAATAAGGAGCGAAAATATTAATGCAGAAGTTTTTCCAGATGCGGCCAAAATGAAAAAGCAGATGACGTATGCCGATAAAAAAGCGATTCCTTTTGTAGCGTTAATTGGTTCTGATGAGATGTCGAGTGGATTGCTCACTATAAAAAATATGAAAACAGGGGAGCAAGTAAAAGTTAGTAAAATTGAATTAATCAATCTTCTACAAACTAATTAAGAAATAATTTATGTCAGCTTATAAAATAGGTTCTGCACAATTAACGATAAACGATATTGAAAATATTGTTTTTGAAAATAGGAAATTGGTATTATCTGAAACTGCGAAAACGAATATTGTTAAATGCAGAAAATTTCTTGATAAAAAACAAAAAGAATTCAGTGAACCGACGTATGGTATAAATACCGGTTTCGGTTCGTTATATAATAAAACGATTTCTGACAATGATCTAGGAAAACTTCAACGTAACTTAATGTTGTCGCATGCTTGTGGTGCAGGAGAAATGGTTCCTGTTGAAATTGTGCGTTTAATGTTGCTGTTGAAAATTCAAGGCTTGTCATATGGTAATTCAGGAGTTCAATTGATCACTGTTGAAAGACTTATCGATTTATATAACAATG
The DNA here is from genome assembly GCA_043747595.1 of Bacteroidota bacterium. GTDB lineage: Bacteria > Bacteroidota > Bacteroidia > AKYH767-A > 2013-40CM-41-45 > JADKIH01. The sequence goes on from JAYTOX010000113.1 coordinate 29,829, forward strand.
AAATTTACCCTGTTGTTTATCAACAAGGGTCGTTAGGTGCATCGGGCGATTTAGCTCCGCTTGCTCATCTTTGTTTGCCATTGATTGGTGAAGGAGAAGTTGTATTTGAAGGAAAAATTATTTCATCGAAAGTGCTACTAAAAAAGATGAATTGGAAATCAATCGAACTTCAATCGAAGGAGGGCTTGGCACTTCTTAATGGAACCCAATTCATGTCAGCTTATGCATTGCAGTGCATCATTAGTGCTTATAGTATAGCTTCTCTGTCTGATTTCATTGCGGCAATTTCATTAGATGCATTTGATGGTCGTCAGGAACCATTCGATAAATTGGTGCATAAAATTCGCCCACACAAAGGACAAATTGATGTTGCTGAGAATATGCGGAATATTTTGAAAGGCTCACAACTAATCAAACGCAAAAAGGAACATGTTCAAGATCCGTATTCATTTCGTTGCATTCCACAAGTTCATGGAGCGTCTCGCGATGCAATCAATTATGTGGCTACGGTTGTAACAACGGAAATAAATTCTGTAACTGATAACCCTACAATTTTTCCTGACGATGATAAAATTATTTCCGCCGGTAATTTCCATGGACAGCCACTCGCGCTGGCAATGGATTTTTTAGCGATTGCACTTGCTGAATTAGGAAGTATTTCAGAGCGACGCACCTATTTGCTAATATCCGGTCAACGTGGGTTGCCGCCTTTTTTAGTAGCTAATCCCGGACTAAATTCAGGCTTTATGATTCCGCAATATACAGCGGCTTCTATTGTGAGTCAGAATAAACAATTATGTACTCCTGCTTCAGTTGATAGTATTGTTTCTAGCAACGGACAGGAAGATCATGTAAGCATGGGTGCAAATGCAGCAACAAAATTACATAGAGTTGTTCAAAATGTGTATTCTATTTTAAGTATTGAAATGATGACGGCAGCGCAAGCGTTAGATTTCAGACGGCCGCTTCAAAGTTCGAAAATGGTGGAGGAGTTTATTGCTGCTTATCGCAAAAATGTAAAATTCATAGAGGAAGATTCTTATTTGCATCCTTTAATGAAAGCGAGCGAAGAGTTTTTACGTAATTTATAATTGGCCTTTTTATTGGTATAATGAGAAAAATATTTTTATTCATTTTTACTTTTTTTACTTTAATTTCTCAAGCGCAAATTTCTCGTTTGAGTAAATTGAATTTTTCATCGTTTACTTCTCGAGAAAAGAAAAACGAGGAGGAAATAAAAAGAATGGTTGACCCTACGTTTTGGTCGAATCCTGATCTTGGATATTATCCGGCTAATGCTCAACGGAAAAATGATTTTATCGAACTGATTGATAGAAGAGATGCTTACAGCCGATTTATGGTTGAGAAAAATAGTAAAGGCAATCACTTCATATCACAACATTCATATACTCCTTTAAATTACAAAGATTCGAATGGTTATTGGCTAGAAATAAATTTTCACCTTGAACCTACAAGTTCTCCATTGGTCTTTGTAGCTCAACGGCAACGAAATCCGGTTACTATTAATTTAGAACAAAAGAATATCAAAATTGAAAACGGTTCTCACACTATTTTGCTCGGAAACGATTTACAATTAGTTCACATTGCTAGTAATGGCACAGAAACATCTTTCGGTAAAGGCAATTGGGACAATTTTACCGCTGGCGATGATGGAATTTATTTTCATAATTTTTATAAGGATATTGATTTGGTTTTTATTCTCGATGAAAGCAAAGTTGAAATTAATTTTGTAATCAACAAGAAGCTCGCTCTGTCAGATGGTGTTTTAGTGATGAAACAAGGAATAAATTTAGCTGGTAATGGAGCTATTGTTTCAAATGAATTAGTGAAATGTCAAAGCCAAAACATCACAGATAATTCAGGGAATTCGATTTTTACCATTGACAAATGTATTGCATTTACTAACGATGGAGTCCAGCCCGGAATTCACATCGCTTCTACAATGAATTCCCAAGGACAATTGATGGTTTATACTCCTGTAAATTGGTTGAATGATTCTCAAACAATTTATCCGGTAGTAATTGACCCAATTGTAAATTCTGTTGATAGTTTATTAGCAGCAGCAATTATGGGAACTAAATTTAGTCCAGTTTGCTGGACAAACAGTTGCGATTATTCTTTAAATGTGGCTACGCCGGCGAATGTAACTATCACTACAATTTATAATAGTTTCGGGTATCAAGCAATCTCAACTTGTTTTGGACAAGATGGCGGCTATAGTATCGACATGGGTGGTTGTCATTGGCCTTCAGCAGCACCGGGCGTTTTTACTTGCAATTTTCCAATTCCAATGTTTACTTGTTTGCTTGATACAAATCCTATCAGCGAATTTGTTCCATGCTTCCCGGCACCTTCTTGTGCGCCACAGAATTTAAATTTTATGTTACATTTTTTTAGATGTAATCATGATCCCGATTTAAATTGTTTGGGTAACTGCATCCGTGCTGCAGAAAATTGGATTGTCGAAATTGAAGGTCGAACATTGGAGCTAAATTTTTTCACTCCGAATATGCAAGTGTGTGGTGGAGCAAATGTGAATCTTGTTGCAGCGGCTCAGTATGGAGTGCCACCTTATTCTTATAGTTGGAATTCTTCAGTTGTAAATAATGATACGTTAACTGTAAGTCCAATAGTCACGACTCCTTATAGTGTAATTGTAACGGATCAATGTGCGAATACCGTTTCTGCTGCTGATACAATTACAGTTGAACCAAATAATAATCCCGGCTTCACAATAAGCCCCATCACTGCTTGTGTTAATTCTGCCATCAATCTTAGTGGGAATGGAGCAGGACTTGTTACCAATTACGATTGGATCGTTCCGGGAAGTAATGCTGCAGGTGGAGTTATTGCCGACAATCAAAATCCAATAATTAATTATTCGTTGCCGGGTACTTATAATATAACCTTGCGTTATTATAACGCTAACTGCTCGTATTTTGATTCTACGTTGAGTATCACCATTACATCGTTGTCGGTTCCAAATGTTAATTTAATCACAAACTCTGTCGGACCATTTTGTCAAGGAGATACCATTCGTTTCTCAGCGACTCCAACGAATGGAGGAGCAAATCCGACGTACGATTGGATAGTTGACGGTACGTTATTACAGAGTGGTATTATCGATACATTTTCTACAGCTGTAGTGCACAATGGATCAATTGTTCAAGTGGTATTGCATTCCAATTCTTCTTGCATCACAGCTTCAACTGATACGTCGGCAACTTTTATTGCTTTGAATTCTGCTGTAGTACCAACGGTTACTATTAGTCCTGATACCAGCGTTTGTCCGAATTCTCCTGTTACTTTCAATGCTACAGTTGATAATGGCGGAGCAAATCCGCAGTTTCAATGGTATGTAAATGGTAGTATTTCTCTTGGAGCTACCGGCAGTAGTTTTTCTACTACGATTGGACCTAACGATTCGCTTATTAGTGTACAACTTACTAGTTCGTTGAGATGTGTAACAACCAGTAACACGACTGACACTTCACGCGTTACGTTGCTTCAGAATGTTGTGCCTTTAGTTTCCATTTCTTCTGACGCAAGTAGTACAATTTGTCAAGGCGATACAATTCATTTTGATGCGAGCCCAACATTTGGTGGAAGCAGTCCGCTGTTTCAATGGTTTGTGAATGGTGTAAGCGTAACTGCTCCTTCAGCTAATTCCAACTTTACGTTCGTCACTTCGAATTTGCATGATTCAATCAGCGTTCGACTTACTTCAAGTTTGGCATGTTTAGCAGCCGGAATGGCAACAAATTTTACGACCGTTGATGCAACTTCGCAAGTAACTCCATCAGTTACTATTTCTCATAGTCCGCCGGTAGTTTGTGAAGGGCAAGTTTTAACATTTACTGCTGTACCGAATAATGGTGGAAGTAGTCCAATTTATACATGGTCAGTAAATGGTAATTCAAGTGGGGCAGGAGTAATTTTTTTGCCGGGGGTATTACAAAATAAGGATACAGTTTCAGTTACTATGACTACAAGCATTTCTTGTGCGACAATTGCACAGGTTAATTCAAATTTCATCGTCAATAATTTAATTACACCTGTTGCTAATTTTACCTATGAAAATCCGTATGTAGGAGCATTTTTGAATACCATCGCATTTACAAATACATCCGTTTCAGCAAATTCTTTTGTTTGGTATTTCGTAACAGATTCTGATACGGCATTCGTCAAAAATCCGGTGCATCAATTTCCCGGACAAGGGAGCTTTGATGTAGTTTTGTTGGCAATGAATAATAATGGATGTATTGATTCAGTCCAATACACCGTTGTTGTTCAAGAGGAGGTAGCAGTGTTTTTTCCAAAAGCGTTTACACCAAACGGAGATAATATCAATGAATTATTTCATCCTATTGGAGCAAGTTTAGGGGCATATACTTTTTATATTTACAATCGTTGGGGAGAGTTAATTTTTACCGGAAATGAAAAAAAGCCATGGTCGGGATTTGTAAGAGACAGTGCTACACCGGCGCCTGATGGCGTTTATGTTTATCGCTTAGAAGTAAAAGATTTGATATTGGACGAAAAAGTGCTTAATGGCAGAGTTACATTGATCAGATAACTCATTTTTTGGTCATCTTAATTGATATTTTTCTATAAATTTGCACTTTGAATAGTAAAAAAAAATGGCAAAAAATTTTATCAGTAACAAAGACGAAACAGTACGAATGTTCAAGAATAATTTTCTTGAAAAATTATCGCATATTCATTATTCTGTTCCACTTTATATTTTCCTTCCGGTAATAGGATATTTTTTTTACGACGCATTCGTTGTATCACAACTTTCTGTTTTGTGGATTGCAGGTTATTTTGCGTTAGGACTTTTTATTTGGACATTGACAGAGTATGTATTGCATCGATTTGTTTTTCATTGGATGCCACCCGGAAAAATTGGAGCGCGTTTACATTTTATTTTTCATGGCGTTCATCACGATTATCCGAGCGATAGCAAACGATTGGTAATGGTTCCTACAGTTTCAATTCCGCTATCAGCTTTGTTTTATTTTTTATTCAGATTTCTAATAGGCGCCACATTAGCAGCACCGTTTTTCGTTGGTTTCTTAGTGGGCTATCTTTTCTACGACATGCTTCATTATGCTATCCATCATTATAATTTTAAAAGTAAATTTTGGTTGAACATAAAACACCACCACATGATTCATCATTATAAAGATATGGACAGAGGTTACGGTGTAAGTTCTAAATTGTGGGATTATATTTTTCGTTCAAATTTTGAATCTGAGAAAGAGAAATAGTAGATCGTTGGGGATTAATAATTAGTAGTGAAAAATGGGTAAGTATTTCTTTGAATGAATTGGTGGGTTTATTGGTTGTAAGTGAAAATTTTCAAGATCGAACTTTGTAAATACTATTTTAGTTACATATCATTATGAAAATAAAAACAATTTTTATTTTATATAACCTACTTGCAATTTTAACAGCATTCAGTCAAACTAAATCAATTTTACCTCCAATTAACGGAGCTTTCTGTGGGCAGTTTGGACCAGATGACCCAAAAAAATATGTAATCTATTCAATAGAAGAATTAAAACAATGCGATTTGAAAATTTCCGCTATTGATACGAATTATTTTGTAACTGATTTTAAAATGAGTTTAGTTCCCAAGGATGATTCATACAAATATTCAGAAATAAAAATTATTGAGAACGCATAATTAACAACCGATGACTAAAGACAACTCAATAAAATTATTCGAAGCAAAACAAGTTCGTTCTTTATGGAACGAAGACCAAGAAAAATGGTACATATCTATTGTAGATGTGGTTGGTATATTAACCGATAGTCCCAATCCAAATAATTATTGGAAAGTGCTAAAGAATAGGCTAAAAAAAGAAGGTAGCCAGTTGGTTACAAACTGTAACCAACTGAAAATGCAATCTGCCGATGGAAAATATTATAAAACCGATGTAGCCGATACCGAACAACTTTTTCGTCTCATTCAATCGATTCCATCGCCCAAAGCAGAGCCTTTTAAACTATGGCTGGCCACAGTAGCCGCCGAAAGATTGGATGAAATGCAAGACCCCGAATTGAGTATTGACAGAGCATTGGAAAACTATTTGAAGTTAGGTTATTCAGAAAGCTGGATAAACCAACGGCTGAAAAGTATTGAAATAAGAAAAGAGCTTACAGATGAATGGAAAAAAAGAGGATTGAAACCAGGACAGCAATTTGCAACACTTACCGATATTATTACCAAAGGTTGGGCTGGGAAAACCACCAAAGAATACAAAATGCTAAAGGGTTTGAAAAAGGAAAACCTGAGAGATAATATGACCAACATCGAACTCATTTTAAATATGCTTGCTGAAGCATCTACGAAAGATATTTCGGCTGCAACCAATCCTGAAACTTTTGAAGATAGTAAAAAAGTAGCAAAGCAAGGTGGTAATGTAGCCAAAGTAGCGATGAAAGAGTTGGAAGCTAAAACAGGTAAAAAAGTGGTATCGGCTATAAATGCAAAATCAGCATTGAAAGAAATAAATGATGTAAAAAAACTTGCTTCTAAAAAAAGTAAGAAAAATTAAATTTGATGAAAGCAAACGAATTACAGATAAATAGCTTTTTGAAATCATCAATTCACTCAATCAAATTATATATAGCAAATTTCTTGATGAAAACCAAAACGGTGCAACAATTCAAACTTTGAATTATTCAAATGGATTTTATACATTTAAAATATTTGGAAAAAGCGACTCTGTTCAATTAACAAGGGGTAAGTTTATTGTTACTCATAAAAAAAAACGGAACATACATGCGAACAAAAATTCTAATTTTATTTTTGAGCAGTTCTATCGCTGCTTTTAGTCAAGGGATAAATAATGTTTGGTTTTGCCTGCCTCAAAGACCGATTTTTCGCAATACCAAAAGAACCGTTTTTTTGCCAACTCACTGACATCGTTTCGACATAAAAACTTATCTTAACCGATTGAAAAAAGAACTAAAATAATAGATGGAATTAAAAGAATTGAAACCAAGAAAGGCATTAAACAAAGCCTTTTTAAAAGTAAAACCGAATAGGACTGAAATTGAGGGTTTCAAGACAAATCTTATCCAGTTACTCGATAGGACAAACGACACCGAAAGCGAAGAGTTTCATAAAAATCTTGTCATTGACTTTTTAAAGAAAACCTATTATGACCCAAACCATTTTATAAACACAAAAGGTCGAAACGATCTTGTTATTCATAATGGAAATAACGCAAGTAGTTCTGTTGGTGTAATTATTGAAGCAAAAAAGCCGACCAACAAAACGGAAATGATAACCACTAAAAAACTGAACGCAAAAGCGTTTCAGGAATTAGTGCTTTACTACTTACGAGAAAGAATAACACATAAAAATCTTGAAGTAAAATATCTTGTTGCGACCAACATAAACGAATGGTTCATTTTTGACGCTACCCTATTTGACAGGCTTTTTGCTCAAAACAAAAACTTAGTAAAACAATTCAACGACTTTGAAGGCGGACGATTGGCAGACACAAAAACCGATTTTTTCTATAAACAAATTGCTGAACCTTTTATTGCCGACATCAAAACTGAAATTGAATTTACTTACTTCGATTTACAAGAATATCAAAAACCACTTCGTAACTCTAACAAAGCAGACGACACCAAACTCATTGCTTTATTTAAACTGCTTTCAGCGGAGCATCTTTTAAAACTTCCGTTCACCAACGACAGCAACAGCCTTGACAAAAGGTTTTACAGCGAGTTGTTACACATCATTGGTTTAACAGAAACAAAAGAAGGAAGCAAAAAATTAATTGAACGTAACAAAGAAGGCGAAAGAAATTCGGGAAGCATTCTTGAAGATGCAATTATTCAGCTTGACAGCTTAGACAAAATAAACCGGTTAGATCGACCAACCCAATTTGGAAGCACTCAACAAGAACGCTTATTCAATGTAGGACTTGAACTGAGTATTACTTGGATTAACAGAATTTTGTTTCTCAAATTGTTAGAGGCTCAACTTATCACTTACCACAAAGGCGACAAATCGTATTCGTTTTTAAGTTTAGACAAAATAAAAAACTATGACGACCTAAACAGCTTGTTTTTTCAAGTGTTAGCTCGTAAGTATGACGATAGAAACCCAGATGTAAAAAAAGCATTTGAAAAAGTGCCTTACTTAAACAGTTCGTTATTTGAGCCAACAGAAATTGAACAAGTAACATTATTCATCAGCAACTTAAAAGATGATAAAACAATTCCTGTTATTTCATCAACAGTTCTTAAAAACGACCAAGGGAAAAAACGCACAGGCAATTTAACAACCTTAGAATATTTATTCGACTTCTTAAACGCTTACGACTTTACAAGTGAAGGTTCAGAAGAAATTCAAGAAGATAATAAATCACTTATTAACGCTTCTGTTCTTGGTTTAATCTTCGAGAAAATAAACGGCTACAAAGACGGTTCATTCTTTACTCCGGGTTTCATCACAATGTATATGTGCCGTGAAACTATTCGTAAATCGGTAGTTCAAAAATTTGACCAAGATTTTCCTGATTTAAAGATTATCAAGATTGAGGAGATTTATGAGTTGATACCTCAAAAAATTTCTCGTAAAAAAGCAAATGAAATTATTAATTCTATAAAAATATGCGACCCGGCTGTTGGTTCCGGACACTTTTTGGTTTCGGCACTCAATGAAATGATTGCCATAAAGAATGATTTAAAGATATTAGAGGACAGAGAAGGAAAGTCGCTCCACAGATATGAAGTTGAAGTGGTAAATGATGAATTGATTGTAACAGACGAAGAAGGCGAACTATTCGACTACAACCCAACAAACAAAGAAAGCCAGCGAATACAAGAAACGCTTTTTCACGAGAAGCAAACCATTATTGAAAATTGTCTTTTCGGAGTTGACATCAATCCAAACTCTGTAAAAATTTGCCGTTTGCGTTTGTGGATTGAGTTATTGAAAAACGCTTATTACAAAAACGCCACAGAATTAGAAACACTCCCCAATATTGACATCAATATAAAATGCGGAAACTCATTAGTTAGCCGTTTTGCCATTGATGCAGATTTGAGCCAAGCACTCAAAAAAAGTAAATGGTCAATAGACAGTTACCGCATAGCGGTTGACACCTACCGAAACGCTGAAAGCAAGGAGCAGAAAAGAGAAATGGAAAAACTGATTGCTGCCATTAAATCAGATTTTAGAAGTGAAATTTCTTTGAACGACCCGAAAGTAAAGAAGCTACGCAAACTATCGGGCGAATTATTTCAACTGACACAGCAGACACAGATTTTCGAATTGAGCAAAAAAGAAAAAGCTGACTGGAATAAAAAAGTTACACAGCTCACCGAAGAAACGAAAAAATTAGAAACAGAAATTGAAGAAATAAAATCCAACAAAATTTTCGAAAATGCTTTTGAATGGCGTTTTGAATTTCCGGAAGTGCTGAATGACGATGGCGACTTTGTGGGTTTTGATGTAGTGATTGGGAATCCGCCTTATTTTTCGTTATCGAAAGTGAAAGAACAATCGGAATATTTTTCAGAAGCGGGATTTCAAACCTATTCTAAAGGAGCAGATATCTATTGTTTATTTTATGAATTAGGAGGCAATATTCTGAAACCATTTGGATTCTTAACTTATATTACTTCAAATTCATGGTTAAGGGCTATCTATGGTGAATTATTGAAAAATTATTTCATCAATAATTTACAGCCAATTGCACTTCTAAATATTGAAGATGTTCAAATATTCGAAGAAGCTACAGTAGAGTCAAATATTGTTACACTTCAAAAAACAATTCACTTGAGTTCGTTTCCTGTAGTTAATTTATCAAAAGAGTATTCGTTTGGGAATTCCCTTAGTGAATATTTTGAAAGTAATAAATTTCAGTTTACACCACCTCAAACACCTGAATGGTTTATAGGAAATCAATCTGTTAGTTTATTAAAAAGTAAAATTGAAAGTGGAACAATACTATTAAAAGATTTTAATGTTAGAATAAACTTTGGATTAAAGACGGGTTATAACGAAGCGTTCATTGTTGATGAAAAGAAGAAAAATGAACTCATTGCAGCCGATGAAAAGAATTCTGAAATAATTAAGCCCATCATTCGTGGCAGAGATTTAAAGAAATATTCTTATGCTTTTCAGAATATTTACTTAATAACCACCCACAATGGAATCAAATCAATTGGATTAAAAAGAGTTGATTCAGAGATAGAATACCCAACAATATATGAACATTTAAAATGTTTTTTGCCCAAAGTAGAAATGCGTTCTGATATGGGTGACCATTGGTCTAATCTTAGAAATTGTGCTTATCTAGAAGATTTTGAAAAGGAAAAAATAATTTGGGGCGAAATATCTGATAAACCAAAATTTGCTTATGACGATAAAAAATATTTTGCAGAAGCAACAACTTTTTTGATGACAGGAGAAAAGCTAAAATTTCTATTGGCTATTCTAAATTCAAAAGTTTCTGAATGGTATTTTAACTTAATTGGCACAACAACAGGAATGGGGACAAATAGGTGGAAGAAATATAAAATTGAATTATTACCTATAAAACAGCCTTCAGAAGATCAAGAAAATGAAATCGAGAATCTTGTAAATGAAATTTTAAAAAACAAAAAAAACAATCTACAAACAAGAACGACTGACCTAGAATCCCAAATCGACCAACTGGTTTACAAACTTTACGACCTAACCGAAGAGGAAATTAAAATTGTGGAAGGTGTCTGAACTATGATTTATGTGATTAAATGATTATAGTGATATTCTGATTGTGTTTAAAAATCAAAGTAAATCCCAACAATCAAA